>JAISWO010000016.1 GCA_031271045.1 Tannerellaceae bacterium | reverse complement strand
CAGCTTCAGGTCCAGGATCATATTGCTTACCAAAGCGGTTACTTCGGTCATGGGTGCGCGGAAGGCATCGCCGTAGTTGCCGAGGATCAGAAGGATGGCGTCGGCCGCTTCTTTGAGTTGGGGATTGAGGCTGTACGATGCGGCTTCGAGGGTGCGTTTGAAGGCCATAAGCCCTTTGTGGCGGGCCGAGTGCGTTTTTTTCACCTGCCGGGTGTCGGCTTTGCGGACATAGCGCTTGTAGATGACTTCTTCGTTACTGAAGGTTTGAAGGAAACTGTTCACCTGCGCGGCGAGGCTTGCCGTTTTGAACTGCATCGTGAGAAGTTTGGTGCAAATGTGGCTGAACATATCGTAATGCTCGGCATTGCGCAGCTTGCGCGGGAAAGATGGGGTATAAACGATCCGGATCATTGCTGTATAGTTTTATATTAGATGGTCTGTTCTGTTTTTTTGTTACGCACGATGCAAATGTATACATAAAATCAATTCATCCACATATCCACCTGTTTTTTTTACTTGATTTTTTTTCTTCGGATGCTCATACCGTCTATTTGGAGAGAATTTCTCAAATATCGGTGCCGCCACAACTTGTGCCAACGAAAAATCTCAAATATCGGTGCCGCCACAATTTGTCTCGGCAAAAAACCCCAATTATAGACGGCGCCACAACCTGTTCCAATGAAAAATCTAAATTATGGATGTCGCCACAAATGCGCCAACGAAAAAATCTAAATTATGGACGTTGCCACAACTTGTGCCAAGGAAAAATCTAAATTGCGGATGCTGCCACAAATGCGCCAACGAAAAATCTAAATTATCGACGCCGCCACAATTTGTTCCAATGAAAAATTTAAATTATGGATGCCGCCACAACTTGTTCCAACGAAAAATTTAAATTATGGACGCCGCCACAAATTCGCGCACTGCTTTTTTTTCAATATTGCCGGGGGCAAACTTACAAACAACTTTGATCCGGAGTGGTTTTGTCAACAGAATATCCTTATTTTTGCGGAAAATAAAACCTTTAAAAAGAAACGGAAATGAATCACTACCCTCGCCGAAATATCTCTCTGCTCGCCTTGCTGACTGTCCTCTGCCTCTGCACTTCCTGCGGAACGCGGCGAGCGGTCGAGGCCGGAAATGCTTCGCCGGAAGCCTTATCGCGCCGCTTAGGTGTCCGCATCACGTCCAAGGATAACCTCCGCCTCTATACTTTCGCCTCGCAATGGATGGGTACGCCCTACCGCTACGGCGGCAAAACCAAACGCGGAGTCGATTGCTCCGGCCTGACCGGCATCCTCTACCGCGAGGTTTACGGCAAATCCCTGGCCGCCTCCGCCGCCGGTATGCTGGACAAGAATTGCAGGAAACTGCGCCGCTCGGCCTTGCGCGAAGGCGACTTGGTCTTTTTCCGCACCGACCGCGGGAACCGGAAA
Organism: Tannerellaceae bacterium; assembly: GCA_031271045.1. Classification (GTDB taxonomy): domain Bacteria; phylum Bacteroidota; class Bacteroidia; order Bacteroidales; family Tannerellaceae; genus DFXE01. Next base: position 24,681 of record JAISWO010000016.1, on the reverse strand, counting down.
GTCCCCAACCATGTGGGCATTTATCTGAAAAACGATAAATTCCTCCACGCAAGCACGTCTTCGGGAGTGCTGATCAGTAATTTAAGCGAACCCTACTACCTGCGCACCTGGATAACCGGCGGACGGGTGAAGTGACATTGCCGGCAAATACCGGATTTTAATTCGAGAAATACAGTATCTTCTGCCTTTAAGGATAAAATAAATGTATCTTTGCAATGAATTAACATAATATAGTAAGTGAAATAAAATGAGACCAAAAACTCTGTTTCGAATCCTTCCGGGCGCCGTGCTCGCTGTATTGTTAACCGCATGCGGTAACCCGGATTTTACCGTAAAAGGCGTTGTCGCCGGCGCCGATGGCCAGGTGATGTATCTTGAAAACGTAGGCATATCGTCCATACAAACGCTGGACTCGGTCAAACTGACGGCGGCAGGGAAATTTGCCTTCAGCAGGCCCCGCCCACCTTACCCCGACTTTTACCGCCTCAGGCTGAATAACCAATGGATCAACTTTGCCGTCGACTCGACCGAAACACTTCACTTCACCGCCGACGCCGGAACATTCGCCACTTCCTATACCGTGGAAGGATCCGAAAATGCCAAAGCCATCAAAATCATTACCCTCGCACAGTTAGACGCTAACCAGGCCATCGGTAAACTGAGGAAAGAACGCGAAGGAAACCTGATCCCCGACACCACTTTCCAGACGCAGATAGACAAGGTCGTGGACGACTATAAAACCGTCGCCCGAGGCTATATCTATACCGCGCCCATGTCGGCCGCCGCTTATTTCGCCCTGTTCCAGCAAATAGACGGACTGCTCTTTTTCGACCTTTACAACAAAGAAGACTCCAAAGCCTACGGAGCCGTAGCCACCAGCTTCGACCACTATTATCCCGCCAGCCCGCGCTCCTTACAGCTGCACAACCTGGCGCTGCAATCCATAAAAATCATCCGCCAGCAACGCACGATCAACGAAACGGCTGTCAATGTCGAAGAAATCAGCTACCTCGATATCTCCCTGCCCAACATCAAGGGCGAAAAAACAGCCCTCTCCTCCATCGCCAAAGATAAAGTCGTGCTGGTCAACTTTACCGCCTACCAAACCGAATGGTCGCCCGAATTGAATACGACGCTCGCAGAACTCTACAATCAATACAACCGGAGCGGATTGGAAATCTACCAAGTCTCCCTGGATGCCGATACGCACCACTGGAAAAACATCTCCTCGACCCTGCCCTGGATCTGCGTACGCGACCCCGAATCCGTTTACTCGCAAATAGCCGCCCTTTACAATGTGAAACAACTTCCCTCCCTTTTTCTGATCGACAGAAAAGGAAACCTTGTCAAACGTATCGAAGATTTGAATACCCTCAATGAACAAATCAAGAAAATTATATGAAAACAGCAACACATCTATTATGGATCGCGGGCATCCTCCTCCTGGCAGCTTGCACGCATAAAAGCACCACCCCCGCCCGCACAGATGCTGCCGAAGGCCAAGGCGCAGTCTACAAAATAGGCGACTATTATCCCGACCCCAACGTCAGCTTCAGCGCTCCCGGCGTCGTCGCCGCCGGAACAGCTCCCACCGGTATCGTCTACCAAATAGACGCCGCCGCCAGTCAGGACGGAGGACTCTCCGGCACAAACGGCTATATCGTAAGCCTTATCCAAACGGAAGGAAAAGGCGTCCCCTGGGATGAAGACAACTACTACACCGCCGCCTCCAATCCCAACGACGGAAGAGAAAACATGGCAACCGTTGCCGCTTTCATCGCCGCAAACAACAAAGCCTGGAGCAATTTCAACGCCATCTACTGGGTCGTCACCACCATGAACGGACAAACCGATTATGATGCACAAAGAGACCGCTGGTTCTTACCCTCGAAAAACGAATTAAAAGCCCTCTATTCCGGATTCAGCGGAAAAGTATATACCGAAGCCTGGGGCGACGGCTACCACATGCCCGGCTTCGACGACCCTGCCTGCGTCGAAGCGCGCGAACGGTTCAACGCCGCCCTTGTCGCCGCCGGAGGCGAACCGCTCGACGTAAGCGAATTTCCTTATTACTGGTCTTCTATGGAAGATTACGACAGTCTGGCCTGGATTGTCAATTTCAGAGACGGCGGCTATTCGCTCATTGACGCCAAACGTTACCTGATCCGTGTTCGCGCTATTTCAGCCTTCTAAGCCACAGACCTGTCGGACGTCATTTGCCCCGGAGCGATGATTCACCAACTGTACGATATTATCTCCATCTATTTAACGGGCCTCCTCCTCCTGATCGGTGGAGGATGCTTCTTGCTTATACCCACCCCCGGCAACCCCTTGCTTCGGAGCTACCGCAAAGCGCGGATGATGATGGCTTGCGCCTATTTGTTCTTTGCCGCCGTCAACGGGCTGGAGTTTATGTGCCGCCATCCCGGAAGCGATACCCTCCTGGCGACACAGATGGCGACGCTGGCCATTGCTTTCTCGCAAGCCTTCCTGTTCACCTGGGCGCTGATCGCTTTGCTCAACGTGCAATGGATGCAACGCCGCCGCTTCTTCCGCGAATCGGCGCTCGTGCTGGCGTTCGTCGCGACGGTATTCGCCGTTTATTTTGCGCTTCCGGCCGACTCTGCCCGCATCATTTTCTATTTGCTCACCGGCTTGTACCTGGTTCAGTTGATACGCTATACCCGCCTGTTCATCGGCAGCTACCTGCTTTTCAAGCAGCGGATGCACAATTTCTTTGCCGACGAACAGGAACGGCATTTGCACTGGGTAGTCTTTTCATTCTGTGCCGCGCTGGTCATCGGAGTGCTGGCTTTGCTTTCGGCCCTGTTCATGTCGCATACCGGCGCATTGCTCTTTTCGATTGTCCTGGCGGCTTTCTACGCCTATTTCGCCGTCCGCTTCCTCCGGTATGGCTACTCGTTCCGGGTGATCGAACCGGCCATGGAAGACGTCGAACCGGCGCCTTGCGAAGATGCGGACGCCGTTTATCCCGCCGCCTTCGCCTCCATCGAAACGAAAATAACCCAATGGGTCGCCAACGAAGGCTTCACCCAACAGGGCATCACGCTCGACAAGCTGGCGGCAGAACTATACACCAACCGCAGCTACCTGTCGTGCTACATTAATAAATACCACAAACAGACCTTCCGCGAATGGATTAACGAACTGCGCATCGAAGAGGCCCAAAAACTCTTACGCCAACATCCGGAGATGAGCATACACGAAATCGCGTTGCACACAGGCTTTGCCAACAAAAGCAATTTCGGCCGCCAATTCCTCAAACAGACCGATCTTACGCCCGGAAAATGGCGCAAGATCCAGCCCCTCGAAACGGACTTATTTTAAATGCCGGTTTCGAAATTAAACCAATAATAAGATATGAATACACAACCCAATCCCAATGCAATTTTTCCGGTGCCGAATATCTATACGGTAACCAACATTAAGCCAACGCTCAAAAATCCGAATATTATCGTTGGTGATTTCAGCTATTACAGCGGCGTGGATTTTGAAAAACAAGTTACGCACCACTACGATTTTTACGGCGACAAGTTGATTATCGGCAAGTTCTGCCAAATAGCCGCAGGCGTGGAATTTGTAATGAACGGCGCAAACCACCAAATGAATGCCGCCACGACTTTCCCCTTTTATATTTGTGGTTGGAACCAGGAAATACCGTCGCTCGATAAAATGCCGCTCAAAGGCGATACCGTTGTCGGAAACGATGTCTGGATTGGTGAAAAAGCAACCATTTTGGCAGGCGTCCATATCGGCGACGGTGCAATTATCGGAATGAAAAGCGTGGTAGGCAGCGATGTGCCGCCTTATACAATCGTGGCGGGTAACCCTGCCAAACCAATCAGGCAACGATTTGATAACGAAATGATAGATTTACTTTTAAAACTAAAATGGTGGGACAAAAGTATAGAGGAAATTCAGCAGCTAATACCGCTTTTGACCGATAATGATCTTGAAAAAGTAAAAGAAAACATCAAAATTCAGATAAACATATATCAACCGCTCTGAAAAGGGCATAAAAGAGATGAAAGAAAATGAACATAGAACTTTTTGTGTTCCTGGCCGTTTCGCTTTTTATGATACACGAATTTGAAGAACTTATTTTCGTGCGGATCTGGATAAAAAACAATGCAGACAAGCCCAAACTTGCCAAAGATATGTGGTTGAAGAACGCCAAAGCATATCCGTCTACCGCTACGATTGCGCTGATGATTGGTGAAGAATTTTTACTGGTTGTCATTCTTTCATTACTGGCGTTTTTGTTCCATTTTCAGGAATTGGCTGCAGGAATATTTATTGCACATACCCTACACTTAGCCGGTCACATTGCAAATGCAATCAGAGTAAAAAGATGGTCTCCCGGCAGCATAACGGCAACAGCCACCTGTCCGGTTTGTACGGCAGTGATTGTCTATTATATTATTAACAACCAGCTATTCGGCATGAATCTGCTTATAGGTTTACTGATTGCCGGCATTGTTTTGTTGGCCAATCTTGCCCTGCTCCATAAACTTGCTCCGAAAGTCAATGACTTTATCTTGACCTTTTATCGCAAATAAATACGTCTCAATCACCCAAACAACCAAAGCTACCGCTCCCCGTGGCTTGCAGGATTTAGTCGAAACCGGCGTATTCAAACAAAATCCGGCAGGCGGCAGAAGTACAAGCTATGAATTGAATTTTTGAAAAAGAAGACTGTCCACGCAAAGTTTTGTTGTTTTGGACACGCCTGCTTTTGGTATTCATCTATTTTCGCCTCATGCGCGTGCGGCAAATGTCCGCCTGCAAGAGAAATAAGTAGAGAATAATCCTGATTCAAAAAGATATGAAAGCAGTACTACTATCCCTCCTTTTCCTGACGCCCTGCCTGGCAGCGGCACAGGATGCCGGTTTTGAACAGCAGAAAGACTCGCTGCTCAGCGTGATTGCACAGACACAAGGCGATGAAAAACTGAAAAATTACCGGCAATTTCAGATTTGGCTGTTCCATTATGAACCGGATATGGATTCCGTGTGCAAATACTACGATGAATATATAAAAGAAGCCCGGAAACAAGGAAATACCAAAGACGAAGGTATGGTATATGTCAACCTGTTAGGGGCCTATTGCAATCGCGGATTATTCGACAAAGCCATCGCACAGTCGGATGAAATTCTGCAATTCCTTTCTTCCAGTGACTTGTGGGAGTATTACTATCAGGCATATTCCATTGTGCTGGAAGCTTGTTTCTTTAATAATCAGTATCAAAAAACCCTGGATGCAGCCAATGAACTATACCGGCAAGCCAAAGAGCAAAACCACGCAAATGGCATCTCTGCCGCCTTCTATACGATGGGCTTGGTGTATAATAAAACGGAAAGAACACAGGAAGCGGAGCAGTATTTCAAGAAATGTATCGAAACACAGGAGCGTATGGAAAAGAAAACGGCTTTATGGACGCAAGCCTATTATTACCTGTTTGAAATAATTGAAGGTCAAAAGCGCTATTCCGAAGCAGGCAAGCTGCTTGCCGAATGGGAAAAAGCGGTTAAAAGCTACGAAATACAAGAAGATTTGGAAAACGCTGTTGCCCGGAATGAACTTTATACGGCCAAAGTGCGACTCTATTTAAATGAAGGAGAGTTGGACAAAGCCGAGTTATATTGCGATTCAGCCGAAATAACCAGTCCGGACAATAGTCTTCTGGCAAATACAACATTCCTCCGGGCCTTGATTATGGAAAAGAGGAAGGATTATACACAAGCGATCGAATTATTGGATATCGCCTGTCAGCTATTCACTACTTATGAAGAATGGGGCGTTGTCATTGAGATTTTATCGGCCAAAAGTCGCGTCTTACTTGCAAAAGATGGAAATACGGAGGTGTATCCGTTGTTTGAAACCATTCTGGCGAGGAAAGATTCGCTTAAAAATCTGGATTTTCACGCTCAGCTCGACGATCTCCGTATCGAGTATGAAGTAGACCGCCACATTGCCGAAAAGGAGCGTACCCGTAACTACCTCCTCTTCGCCCTCGCTGGGTGCGGTATCCTGGCTCTGGCCCTGGGAGTCTGGATTTATTATACTCGCCTGGTCAGGCGCAAAAACCGCTCCCTCTACCTCCGCATACAGGAACTGACGCACATCGAAAAAACAGCGGAAGAACAACTGCTCCAAGCTCCGGAAGAAAACCTCAGCCGCGAAATGCAGATCTTCCGCCGCCTGAGCCAATGTATGCAGAACGAAAAACTCTTCACCAACCCCGTCCTGAACCGCAAAATGCTGGCTGCTCATACCAACACCAACGAAGCCTATCTCGCCGACGCCATTCGACGGGCGACGGGCGAGACCGTCTCTGCCTACATCTCCGGCCTGCGCCTTCAGTATGCCCTCAAGTTGTTGGACGAACATCCCGGCATGACGCTCGACGCCGTCGCCATCGACTCCGGCCACGGCTCCTACTCGCCCTTCTTCCGCTCCTTTACCAAGAAATACGGTATCACCCCTTCGGAATACCGTAAAATGTCTGGCACCAAGAATAACAACTAAGCCGTAATCCCTTCCCCGCCTGAGACTGTCTCTTTGAAGCACTGCAAAGCGATGTTTCAAAGCAAGACCGTCTTGTGGTCGTAACCAGATCGTAAAAAGTCGGCGTAAAACCTGGAAAAAGTAAATTTTCCTGAATAGACAGATTGTATTTCAGAATAGACAAGTCTGTTTTTGCGTATCAACATATGTTTGCCACTGCTAATTTATACACATCAATTAAATCAAGTGAAAATGAAAAAGATTTTACTCGCAGGTTTATTCCTGCTTTCAGTGGCGGCCGTCAACGGCCAGGAGATTTTCAGCAAAGGCGCACAGCGCGTCAATGCAGGTATAGGGCTGGGTTCCGGTATACCGATTGAAGTATCGTACGAAAAGTCCGTCATCGACGACCTGATCAACGGCAACAACGGCGCCATCGGTATCGGCGCTTACGGCGGCTGGTATCACAGTAGCATAGACTACTGGAGCTACAATCACTATGTGCTGGGCGCGCGCGGCGCTTTCCACTATCAGTTCGTAGACAAATTAGACACCTACGGCGGTCTCATGCTCGGCTATAACATTGCGACCGCATCCTGGACGGGCGATGGAGAGAGCATCGGCTCAGCGACCGGTAGCGTATTCGACTTCTCTATCTTCGTCGGCGGACGTTATTTCTTCAAACCCAAGTTGGGCGTCTATGCCGAACTGGGATACGGCATCGCATACCTGAGTGCAGGTGTAACTTTCAAACTTTAATTCATCTTGCTGGCCGCTACAGTCGAAAAGACGGACGTACCGTCCCGGCTGTGGCGGCCCTTTGCTTCATTAAACAGAGATTGACGATATGGAAGCCCCCTCCTGTACAAACGGATCAACTCCCTGCTGGATTTACATCCTGCAAGAGGGGAAAGAAACGGACTATCAGATCGGCTATACCCTGGACCTCCCCGAGCGGATGAGGAAAGTGAAGGGCAACGGCGCCCGCTTGGTGTATCTGCGCAAGTTTGACGACATCAGCGACGCCATCGGACACAAGCTCTTCCTCGAAGAAATATCTCAAGCCTCGCTGCGGCGGATCATCCGGATGTATAAAAAACACGACCGTCACTCTCGTAACATGAATACAGAAAATTAAGCGGGATATTTCTAATCAAAAACATTCTACATATCGTACCCATTCTTCATCAGGGGATTCTGAGCTTCCTGATCCCGTCCCGGATCCGGGAACAATTCCCAACCCGGAAACGCCGGACGGGACGGAAGCTGCGAATGACAAGGAGTTGCATGTCGTCGCCACAGAAGGCGGCTATATCGTAGTCGCCGATATAAAAAAGAAGACGTCCGGAGCTTTCTCCGGACGTCTTCTCTTTTGACAGCCATTCAATGTTTCCGGTTCTTTTATCCCTTGAGCTTAGGGACAAGGCGGATGCGCTCTTCGGTGTCGGTCAGGTCACTTATTTTATCCATTCCAATGTCCAGAATATCGACGTCGCCTGTGTGGAGCACGTAGGTGAGACTCTGGTTTTTCTTTTCGGAATCATTGGCAAAGGTGCCTTCTCCGTATATTTTCATGCCGATAACGCCTTTCCCGGCCTGATGCAACTGCGAGACTACGGGGGCGACCTTTTCGACAACGTCGTCCATGCGCGGACCGAAGGGATTGAAGCGGCAATGACAGGTGTCTACCCACGATTCCTGGACGGCGACCTTCATCGCGTCGAGCGAATGGCAAGATACGCCGTGCGCACGGATGATTCCTTTTTGTTTGATCACGTCGAGGGCTTCCATATAGTCGCTCAGTTCCGTCACCCAATTGCCCGACGTGAGGCAATGCAGCAATACGCCGTCGATATAATCCATTTGTAATTCCTTCAGGAAGCGTGCAATGGTTTCTTCTATATTGAGCCGTTGCGCATCCCGTGTGGCAAACCAGATCTTGGTGAAAACCGTGAAATCCTGGCGGGGATATATTTTCAGCGCGTCTCCTACGATCGGCTGGGTGCCGTAGGAATCTGCCGCATCAAACATCCGGACGCCTTTGTCGTAGATCTCGCGTATCAACTGTACGCTGGCGTCATGCCCCTTACGTGTAAGATTGGATACGCCTCCACTGGCACGTATGCCGGTACCCATACATAGACGAGTGGTTTTTATTCCCGTTTTTCCTATTTCTACGATTTCATACGGGTCATGAAATTGCGGGGGTTGAGAGCATGCGTTGTGGGTTAGCAAAACCCCACCCAGGCCAATAGCACCTGTTTTAATAAAACTGCGTCGTGTGTATTTCATAATATCAAGAATTAAAAATATGTTGAAAATATTTGTTTGCCTGCAAAGGTATATAATTTCAAACGTTACATCGTTCGTTTTTAACGTAAAAAAAAGAGGTACAACTATAATAAGTAATGTGGCGAAGCAACTGTCGGCGTCACTCAATGTGTGATGCCATCGTTTGGGGCACGAAGAAGGCGTCCGTATTATGCGACACCATCGTTTGGGGCACGAAGAAGGCGTCCGCATTGTGCGACACCATCGTTTAGGCCCGGCAGATGCCTTCCAAAGGTGCGCGACACCGTCATTTTGACATTTTGACAGCGTCCGCATTGCGCAAAAGCATCGTTTTGGCCTATTTGACGCTGTCCCGCAATGCGTGAAAGTATCGTTTGAGCCTTGAAGAAGGCGTTCGCAATACGAGAAACCATCGTTTTGCTCCAAATGAAGCCGTCACGCATTGCGGGAAAGGGAAAAAGCAGGCAAAACATTGTCGTCGCATATTGCAGAAACTATCATTCAACCCCAAACGATGCTTTCACGCATTGCGGGAAACTGTCATTTTGACAAAACATTACCGTCGCACATTGTGCGACGGTAATGTCCGGAACTGAACGAAGGCGTCGCACATTCGCGACGCCTTCAAATTAGACACAAAAAAAATGGCGCTAAACCAAGACGGTCAGCACCATTTCAGAGAAATCAAAAAACTCGCAAAAATCTATTGAAAGATTTCTTCATAGCGATCTTCAGGTAAAACGATTGTTTGTGTATTCAAACTGTAATCCTTTGTTTTTTTGTTCCACATCGAATATTCCGACTGGATTCCTCCGTCTTCCGCATATTGATATGAAATCAAGTAAAAAGGTTCCCAGGTGTCCAGGCTGCTGTTCCAGCGGCAAGCTTTCTTTTCTGTCACTTTTCCGCTCTCGTTATAGGCGAAGTCGTACTTCAATTGTTTGTCCAGCAGACCGTTTTTCTGCACGAAAATGGTCTTCGAAACAATTTTACCATTTTCTTCCTTCGTGTCATACATGTAATCCTTCGGGGCGACAGCCGACAATGTCAGGCTGCATACGAACATACTAATAATTCCCCCTACCATTTTAGTAAAAACTGATGTTCTCATATTAATTTCACATTTAAATTTTAGTGTCATTTTGATGCAAAGTAATATGTTGTTTTCCGCATAAACAAATATTTCTGTCATTTTGTTAGCGCAACAAGGATATTTAACAAATATATAGAAGCAACATTGTGTGTTTTGCTATCTGCAAATTACAATTTGTAAGTGTTCCGACAATCCGTCCGGTTTTCCGTCCGGTTTTCCTCCGGTTCGGCGATTTCCGCGAAAGATACGGGTCGGATTCTCCGTTAAAAATCTGTTTCCACATTTGTGTCTTGTGTAAAAATATTTATTACATTTGCGGACTGATAATAGACATATGTTTTTTAACTTTAATAATCCTATTTAATTTTTACTCTAATGAAGAAGATAGTTATTCTTGGTGTTATTTCTTTCTTTGTAGTCGCTGCCAGTGCGCAGGACATTTTCCAAAAGGGAACAAGCGTGCTTAACCTCGGTATCGGATTGGGATCGTATATTCCGATCGAAGCCTCTTTTGAGCACAGTATAGTCGACGGATTGATCGACGGTCAAAACGGAGCCATTGGTCTGGGAGGCTATCTGGGCTACTACTCTTACAGCGACTCCTATGGAGCACTCGGTAAATGGAGTTACAGCGACATTGTAGTTGGTGCAAGAGGCGCTTTCCACTACCAATTTGTGGATAAACTGGACACGTATGCCGGTTTAATGTTGGGATATGACATCGTTTCCGCCAAATGGAAGGGAGATGGAGTCTTCGACGGTACAGCATCCGCCAGCGCATTTACCTCTTCTTTCTTTGCAGGCGCACGCTATTACTTTAGTCCCACCATTGCCGCCTATGGCGAACTGGGCTACGGAATTGCCTACCTGAGCGTAGGGGTTTCATTGAAACTCTGAGATCGTTTTTTGCAGCATCCATAAACAGGAACGACGCGCATCCGAACAGATGTGCGTCGTTTTTGTATTATAGAACCTCATTCCAAATTATTTCATACTTTTGCTCTAAATAATATTTGCTTTATGAAAAACAAAGTTGTAACCTTTGGAGAAATCATGCTCAGGCTGGCAACGCCCGATTATCTCCGCTTTAATCAATCTCATTCGTTCAGCGCTACATTCGGAGGAGGAGAAGCCAATGTAGCCGTATCACTTGCCAACTATGGGATTCCCGTAGAATTTATCACCCGCTTGCCTCGAAACGATCTGGCCCGCGCCTGCGTAATGGATTTGCGCAAGTACGGCGTAGGAACTTCACATATTGTGTACGGTGGCGAACGGCTGGGTATTTACTTTCTTGAAACCGGAGCCGTAGCGCGCGCCAGCAAAGTGGTATACGACCGCGCTCATTCGGCCATATCCGAAATCCGACCGGGCATCGTCGACTGGGAAGAGGCGCTCAAAGATGCCGCCTGGTTTCACTGGACAGGCATTACGCCGGCCATATCCGAAGGAGCCGCCCAGGCTTGCCTCGAAGCGATCCAAACAGCCAACCGGATGGGTGTTACCGTATCCTGCGATCTGAACTACCGGAAAAACCTGTGGAAATACGGCCCGGGCGCCCCGGAAGTGATGCCCGACTTAGTAGCCGGATGCGACATCATCCTGGGCAATGAAGAAGACGCCGAAAAAGTGTTCGGCATCAAGCCGCAGGGCTTTGATGCGACGCATACCGGAGGCGAAGTCCCTGCGGCTGCGTTCGAATCGGTCTGCCGGCAACTGACCGATCGCTTCCCCCGCGCCCGGAAGGTGATTATCACCCTGCGCGGTTCCGTCAATGCAAATCACAACACCTGGGCCGGCGTACTCTATGCCGGCGACAAACTGTACCAATCGCGCCGGTATGACATCACCCATATCGTCGACCGCGTAGGAGGAGGAGATTCCTTTATGGGAGGCCTTATCTACGGTTTGCTGACCTATGCCGGCGACGAACAAAAGGCGCTCGACTTCGCCGTGGCAGCATCCTGCCTGAAACATACCATCTATGGCGATTTCAATCAAGTAAGCGTCGAAGAAGTAGAAAAACTAATCAAAGGAGATGCCTCCGGAAGGGTAAGCAGATAATGGCACGATTCAATAAAATACATGTATTAAGCGCAATGCTGGATACCGGGATGGTTCCTGTGTTCTACCATCAAGATGCGGAAATAGCCAAAAAAGTAGTCAGCGCTTGCTACGAAGGAGGCGTCCGCGCTTTTGAATTTACCAACCGGGGCGACTTTGCGCAGGAAGTGTTCGGCGCCCTGTCCAAGTATGTCACCGAAGCATGCCCCGGGTTGGCGCTGGGAATCGGCTCCATTGTCGACGCGCCGACGGCGGCGTTATATCTGCAACTGGGAGCTGACTTTGTGGTCGGCCCGTCGTTCAATCCCGAAGTAGCCAAAGTCTGCAACCGCCGGTTGATACCGTATACGCCCGGATGCGGCTCGGTGTCGGAAATCGGTTTCGCTCAGGAAGCCGGATGCGACTTGTGCAAGATATTCCCGGCCGGCAGCGTCGGAGGCCCTTCCTTCGTTAGCAACCTGAAGGCTCCGATGCCCTGGTCGCTGATCATGGCAACCGGAGCCGTAGAACCGACCGAAGACAACCTGTCGGCCTGGTTCCGCGCCGGAGTCGCCTGCGTAGGCATGGGATCCAAACTCTTCCCCAAAGAAGCAATCGCTGCAGGCGATTGGCAAGCCATCCGTTCCCTCTGTGAAAATACCCTGGCACTCATCAGGAAATACCAAAAGAAATGAAACCATTCTTAGACGCAGATTTCCTGCTTCAAACCGGTACGGCCGCCAAACTCTACCACGAGCATGCGGCCGGCCTGCCGATCATCGACTATCACTGCCATCTGGATCCGCAGATGATAGCCAACGACTATCAGTTCGACAACCTGGCCGAAGTATGGCTCGGCGGTGATCATTACAAATGGCGGGCTATGCGAGCCAACGGAACGCCGGAAGAATACATCACCGGCAATAAACCTCCGTACGAGAAGTTCGCCCGCTGGGCCGAAACCATGCCCTACGCTATGCGCAACCCGCTTTACCACTGGACGCACCTGGAACTGAACCGCATCTTCGGGATCGACAAGATACTGAACCCTTCTTCTGCCCGCGAAATATACGACGAATGTACGGCCCTACTGCGAACCCCGGAATTTAGCGTACGCAGGATCATGCAACGGATGAATGTGGAAACAGTCTGCACAACCGACGACCCGGCTGATTCGCTCGAACACCACCTTGCCATTCGCGACAGCGAATTTCCCATCCGCGTACTCCCCACCTGGCGACCCGATAAAGCCGCCGCCATCGACAATCCCCTCGATTACATTGCTTATATCGAACGCCTGGAAGAAGCCGTCGGATTTGCCATCCTTACCTTCGACGACCTGATCGACGCCCTGCAACAACGGCACGATTTCTTTGCCTCGGCAGGCTGCTGCATCTCCGATCACGGACTGGAAACGTTTTATGCAACACCCTATATCGACGACGAAGTACGCATCATCTTCCGCCGGACGCGAGCCGGGAAAAAGGCCCCGGCCCCGGTCGAGATCGAGAAATTCCGCTCCGCCATGCTGTACGAAGGCGCCTTGATGGATGCGCACGCCGGCTGGGTACAGCAATTCCACGTTGGAGCCATACGCAACAACAATACGCGCATGTACGACAGACTGGGGCCGGATACGGGCTTCGACGCCATCGGCGATCCTAACTTCGCCCTTCCGATGAACCGCTTCTTCGATCGCCTGAACAGCAAAGGAATGTTGGCAAAAACGATTCTCTACAACCTCAACCCGCGCGACAACGAACTGCTGGTCGCCAACGCATACAACTTCAACGACGGCAGCCTGCCGGGCAAGATGCAGTTCGGCGCCGCCTGGTGGTTCCTTGATCAGATGAAAGGAATGGAAGATCAACTCAATGCTCTGTCGGCCGAAGGATTGCTGAGCCGTTTTGTCGGTATGCTGACCGATTCGCGCAGCTTCCTTTCCTACCCTCGGCACGAATATTTCCGCCGCATCCTCTGCAATCTGCTGGGCAACGACGTAGAGAACGGACTTCTCCCGGCCTCCGAACTTCCCTTCATCGGGCAAATGGTAGAAAACATCAGCTACTACAATGCAAAGACTTATTTCGGATGGGAATGAATGTGCTCGAAAAATTTGGCAACATACCGATTGATATTACTGTTTTATACTATGTCACGCACGATTATAAATTTCACCGCAATAAAGTTGCCTCCATGGAAAGGCACGGCGACATTGTCCGCTTGAAAAAGGGATTGTATGTGGTTTCCGATACAATCAGCCGGAAACCGCTGTCGAGGGAATTGATCGCCAATCATCTGTATGGCCCGTCGTACGTTTCGTTTGAAATGGCGCTGGCGTTTTACGGCCTGATACCCGAAAGGCGCTTTGTGGTGCGCTCGGCAACATTCAAGCGGACAAAGTGGTTTGAAAATGATGTCGGAAATTTTGAATACATTACCGTCCCGCAGGATTATTATTCAATCGGGATCAGTCAGCATACCGTCAATAATGAATACACGTACCTGCTTGCCACGCCCGAAAAAGCATTGTGCGATTTGATTTCGGCAATACCGGATCTGCACCTGCAATCCGTCAAGGAAATGCAGATCTTTCTGGAAGAAGACTTGCGAATTGATTTTTCTGTTTTGCCGCGTGTGGATATTGAAATAATCCGGAAATGTGTTGAATTGGGGAAGAATAAGGGGATGTTGGGATTGCTGTTGAAGTTTTTTAGCACGCGGATGACAGTAATGGAGAAAAAAAACAAGCATGAACAACCCGGTTTTTGAAAGTATGCTCTCGCACTATGAGGTAGCAACGAAAGAAGAAAGGCAAAATGCCACGCATGAGGTAATGCAGCAAATTGCGCTGGCTGGGCTGTATCGTAGTGGCTTTTTCAACCGTGCGGCGTTTTACGGCGGCGCTTGCCTGCGGTTTTTTCATGGCTCGCCACAGTTTTCCGAAGATCTGGATTTCTCGCTCCTGCAAGCAGACGAATATTTCTGCCTGGAAAATTATTTTGACGCTATAACGACCGAATTTCGAGCGTTTGGACTCGACATTACAATTGCCCGGAAGGAAAAGAAAACACAAACCCTTGCGGAACCGGCCTTGGGGAAAGACACTACCGAAATTTACATTTTGCAGTTTACGACCGAACGGAACGTGAAAATCAAAATCAAAGTGGATACGCAGCCGCCTGCGGGTTTTACTGCCGAATACAAATTGCTGATGTTACCGTTTTCTTTTATGGTGCGCTGTTACGCATTGTCCGATTCGTATGCGAGACAGATGCACGCTTTCCTCTTCCGGGAGTGTGAAAATCGCGTAAAAGGACGCGACTGGTATGATTTCGAGTGGTATGTGCGCAATAATATTGCACTGAATTTTGAGTATTTACAGCAAAAAATGGAACAACTAAATGCCATTGCCCCCCATGATTTTTCCGTAGAACATTTCAAAAGCCGGTTGAAAGAACGGATTTTGAATACAAATATGAACGCCATGAAAAACGACGTATGCCCATTCCTTAAGAATCCTGCGGAGATAGACATCTGGAGCTGCGATTATTTTTTGCAACTTGTGGACAGGATCATACTGAACGGATAGACGCCTGACGCCATTTCAACTATTCTCCCATTTTTGATTTTTTTCGCGGAAATGCTTTGAGAAAAGATCGCGGCATAGTACATTTGTGCACACATGAATAAACTCATGACCGAAGATACAGAATTTATAACTTCAACGAATATCATCCTTATGAAATCCAAGCTACTTTGCTTATTCCTGATTTGCTGCACTGCAACCGCCCATGCGCAGGATACCGATTTCTGGTTCGTCGTCCCTCACACGGCGGATTATATGTATGCCGGTAACTATTTCGACCTCCCTGCCTTTTTTGCCATCTCCAACAATACGTACCAGACGGCGCATATCAAGATCACACGCTACAACGGAGGAGGAGCCAATATCATTGAAGAAGAACATGACATCCCGGCCGGTAACCTCTTCACGCTCGACTTCACAACGACCGCGCAGATAAAAACCGTCGAGAACCCCCGTGCAAATGCCGGCAACGTGACCCACTTCGGAACGCATATCGAATCGAACGTCCCCGTAACAGTCTACTATATGGCCAATCATACCGACACGCGCGACATCTTCACCCTCAAAGGACGACAGGCCCTGGGCAAGGACTTCTACGTCCCCATGCAGCACGATAACCTGGCGCAGACCGGCGGCTATACCGGCGCCTTCGACCAGATAGACATCGTGGCCACAAAAGACGGCACCTTGGTGGAGGTAACCCCAAAGGCCACTATATGGATCGGGACCTCCTCCACAGCCAATGCCAACGTCAAACGGACCTATACGCTGAATAAAGGACAGACGCTCAAAATAATGGAACGCTATATCAACTCCGGCTCCCTGGCCGGAACCATCATACACGCCAGCGACTCCATAGCCGTCACCGTGATGGAAGACCTCGTGGGCGGAGATACGTCGGGCGACCAGATCGTCCCCCTGCCCAGCCTCGGCACACGCTACATCATCCCCAAAACCTTTATGTCCAACTCCGGGATACACGTCGAACGTGTCTACCTCGTAGGATCCCAGGCCGGAACAACGGTCAGCGTCTACGCAAGCGGAACAACCCCTACCGCCACCATCACGCTCACCGCCGGCGAGACCAAGAGGTACGACATCCCTTCGACTTCTAACGCCGTCTACATCGAGTCCAACCATCCGGTCTACGTCTACCAGCGGGGCGGATACGGCGAGGAAGGGGCCGCCCTCCTGCCCAGCGTCTATTCTATCGGGCAAACGTCGCTGTCCTTCTATCATGTCTTTGTGACAGGTACGCCGAAGGTGCAGGTAGGCTTCCTGATCTTTCGCACAGGCAAGGAGAGTAGCTTTACCATCAAGTACGGATCGCTCGCCACCACCTCCCTGTCGCTGACTCCTCTTGATATTCCGAACGTGCCGGAGTGGAAAATAGCCCGCTTCAATCTGAACGTAGCCCCCTCCGGTGGCGAGGTGGTCAAGATACAAAACGAACAAAGTCCCTTCTCCTTCGGATACATCACCGGCAATGATGTCAACAACGATTCCTACGGTTTCTTCTCTGCCTTCGGCGATTTCCGGTTTGCCGGCGGCGATACCACCTTTATGTGTGGCTCCAGCGTGATCCTGCAAGGGGGCTACGCCATGAGTTACAAATGGTTCTTCGGCGGAGAACTTGTCGGAACCGGCACTTCCTACACCGCCACCCAGGAAGGCCTGTACACGCTGGAAATGAATCAGGATCCTAACATCGTGACCGCCTCCACCTTCGTGCGGAAGGTAAACGCCGGCTCCATCGCGCCCTCCGGCCAGCTCCTCTGCTCCCCCACAGCAACACCCACGCAGCTCAGCGTCACAGGCGCCGTCACGCCTTCCAATACCCAATATCAGTGGCAAAGCAGCACCACCGGCATCGAAAGCTCGTGGAATAACATCGCCGGCGCTACCTCGGCCACTTACCAGCCGCCGCAATTACCTGCCGGCACAACGACTCTCTACTACCGCCGCGGCATGAGCTCGATCTACTGCGAACTGGCTTATACTCCTGCCGTCGCCATCACAACAGTGGCCGGCGCCGTCACACCGGCCGCCCAGATCCAGTGTGAGAGTGACGCCTCTCCTTTCGCCCCGCTCACCGTCACAACAACGGCCAACTTCCCCAACGTATCCTACCAATGGCAAAAAAGCGCCGATGGCGGCGCCATCTGGAGCCATATTCCCGGAGCCGGAGCCGTCACATACCAGCCTCCGATACTCCCGTTGCCGCAAACCTACCCCGGACTTGCAACGCTCACCACCGCCTACCGCTGCCTTGTAACGTCCAACGCCTGCACGGTTCCCACCAACGTCGTCAGCGTCGCGATCTCCCCCTGCGTCTTACCCGTCAACCCGCCCCTACGTTCGCGCGCCGTTCAGTGAATTAAGACAAGTATATGTTTTGACCTGTTCGTCGTTGGATCCGAACATCCTTTGAGCGTCACTTCTTCCTTTTCGGGAGGTTGCTTGGTGGTTTTTACCCCTTCCCTGACTTCGTCAATGCGCCACTCAAATCTCTCCCCTGTCAGATCGAACAGAGGCTTGACTTCCTGATGTTTTCCCGTAAGTGTGTACTCATTGTATTCAGGTTTTTAATAACGATACAAGTTCACGTCTTCCTTCCACATAATCCAATCACTTATCCGCTGATCTCAGCGAAAGATCCGCTGATCTCAACGAAAGATCCGCTGAACTCAACGAAAGATGCGCTGAACTCAGCGAAAGATCCGCTGAACTCAGCGAAAGATGCGCTGAACTCAACGGATGATGCGCTGAACTCAACGGATGATGCGCTGAACTCAGCGGATGATGCGCTGAACTCAGCGGATGATGCGCTGAACTCAGCGGATGATGCGCTGAACTCAGCGGATGATGTATTTGCCTTATTGAGGGAGGTATTTACCGAAATAAGCTGTTTATGGATGCAAATGACGGAGGGAAAAGGGCGTCTATACGTATCAGGACGGTTAATCCCTGGCTTAATTCTTCTAATGGTTTGGCGCCTTGGCGAGGGAATAATGATAACGGGAATAAGGGTCTCCGGATAAATGCTTACCTTTGCCTCGAATACATAGTCGGAAAAGATAAAAGATAATAGCAAGAATGAAAATAAACAGACAAAGTATAAAGTATCTCCTGTGGGCCATCCTGCTTTGCAGTTGCACAGAGAAAGAAGTCCCGGAACCGGATTCCTCCTCCGATTACTCCGAATACCCCGAAAACGAATGGATAGAAAAGACCATGCGCCGCTATTACCTGTGGGAAGACGAGATACCGAAGAAAGAAAAACTGGATCCGGAAGAAGAACCCGAATCCTTCTTCTACTCCCTGCTGACGGAAAAAGACGGGAAAACCCGCAACAAAACGCATTATTACTATTCGTCCATCAACGCCAAAAGTTCCTCCACCAAATCCTATCAGGGAGAAGGATATTCCTACGGGTTCGAGTTCCAATATTTTCAAATCCTGAACTACGCAGACTATGAATACGCCCTGCTGGCGCTCTACGTCCTCCCCGGCTCGCCGGCAGAAAAAGAAGGACTCAAGCGCGGGGACTGGATTGTGGAAATCAACGGCAAACCCGTCTCCGGCAATGTGCAAACCTTGCTTAATGCCCTGGATACGACCTCGCCGGAAGCCACCATCACCCTGGGCGTGACCGACGATCCGCGCACCTCCGTTAAAAGCTCCAAAACCCTCCAGGCCGCAACCGTAGAAGACAACCCCGTCTTCCTGCACAAAATCATCACATACGGCGGCAAACGCATCGCCTACTTAGTATATAACCACTTCACCTCCGGGCCAACCGACACAACCGGCGACGAATTGTTTAATAATACGCTCCGGGACGCCTTCCGGCAGTTTAAGGCCGAACAGCCCGACGAGTTTATCCTCGACCTGCGCTACAACGGGGGCGGACTCGTTTCGTGCGCCCAGTTGATGGCCACCATGCTGGCCCCCCAGTCAGCCCTGGGCGATATCTTCTGCAAACTGACATACAACGGAAAAGAAAACAGCTATCAAGACCGCACCATCAAATTGGACAAGAAATATATGGAAGAAGGGGCAGGCGGCGCAAACGTAGACCTGAAGCGCCTCTACGTCATCGTCAGCAGCCGTACAGCCTCCGCATCGGAAGCCGTCATCAACGGACTCAGAGCCTATATCCCCGTCATCCTCGTAGGAGAACAAACCGAAGGAAAGAACGTCGGCTCGGTTACCTTCGACGACTACGACTGGGAACTGCATCCCATCGTCAGCCGGCTGAGCAATAAAAACGATTTCTCGGACTACGAAGACGGATTCTCGCCCGACCTCCTATGCGACGAATACAAGGAGATAAAGACCTACTACGACCTGGGCGACGAACGGGAGTATATGCTCCGTGCTACATTAGAATATATAACAGGCAGCGGCAGCGCCTCCTTCCGCTCGTCCGGACAACCGTCGCTCATCCCCCTCTATAACTCCTTAGACAGGAAGAAAACAAACGGAGTACAACTGAATCGTTAGCCGGGAATGATGGAACAACTCAAGCGTTTATTGGATTTAGGAGAAGAAGGAATGGAAAAGCCTGAAAGCCGGTTCGAAGAAATTGCAAACGATTTGTTCCATCACTATCATATCCGCAAAAGCAAGGATACCTACGATTTCCTTGAAATAGAATTTTATTATTACACCGGAAAGCATAAAGATGTGATCACCTACCGCCGCACGTCTCCGCCGGGATACTGGTTCTTCCATCAAAGCGGCGTCGATATTACGTTTGCCAGTGAGGAAGGGAAATCATACGGAGGTATCCTGATCCGCAGTTTATTGAAAAACGGCGAGACGGTGATCGCCGGCCCCCTGAAATGCAAAAGAGATCTCTTCGACCGCTTCGACGCTTTCGAAGAAAAAGGAGAGTTCCCACTCATTGAAAAGAAAAAAGAAACAACACCCAAACAGATCATCCAAACTCAGCGATGGATCCGTCTCGATGAACATAAAGCGAGACGGAGATTCTTAAACGAGTATGATTCCTTTGAACAGTTCCGGACAGCCCCTTACCGGTTCTTTGTGAAAGAAATAAAACACCCCATATGATAGAGCCCTTTCATACCTTGATTTCGAAAAGCCTGGATATACCGGCACGACAAGTCGAAAAAACAATCGAACTCCTCAGCCAGGGAGCAACCATCCCATTCATCAGCCGCTACCGCAAAGAAGCCACCGGCGGACTCGACGAAGTCCAAATCAGTAACATAAACGACCGGTTGGATAAACTCAATGAGATAGCCAAACGAAAGGAAACCATCCTCTCGTCTATCGAAGAACAAGGGAAACTAACCCCCGAACTCAAAAAACGCATCGAAGAATCGTGGAACAGCTCCGAACTGGAAGACATCTACCTCCCCTATAAACCCAAGCGGATGACCCGGGCGGAAATTGCCCGCAAAAAAGGACTGGAACCACTGGCCAATATCATCCTGCAACAAAAAACCGGCGACCTGGATCAACACCTGCCATCTTTCCTCAATGAAGAAGTGAAAGACGAAAAAGAAGCCCTGCAAGGCGCCCGCGACATCATCGCCGAATGGGTGAACGAAAACGAAGAGGCCCGTCATACAACCCGCAACTCCTTCGAACGTACCGCCACGATCACCTCCAAGGTGGTGAAAGGAAAAGAGGAAGAAGGAGCCAAATACCGCGACTACTTCGAGTTCAGCGAAGCTTTGAACCGCTGCACTTCGCACCGCCTGCTGGCGCTCAGGCGAGGAGAAGCCGAAGGTATCCTGCGCGTAAGTATCTCGCCCGACGCCGATAGCTGCATCGACCGCCTGCAACGGCACTTCGTCAAAGGACGAAACGAATCGTCGCAGCACGTCTCCGAAGCCGTGGAAGACTCCTTCAAACGCCTGCTCAAACCCTCCATCGAAACAGAATACGCCAACCTCAGCAAGGCAAAAGCCGATGAAGAAGCCATCCGTGTATTTGCCGGTAACTTGCGTCAGCTATTGCTGGCCCCTCCCCTGGGGCAAAAACGAGTGCTGGGCATTGACCCCGGATACCGCACCGGATGCAAATTAGTCTGCCTCGACCAACAGGGCAACCTCTTGCATAACGAAACCATCTACCCCCATCCTCCCCAGAACGAGAAAAACAAAGCAGCCGCCAAAGTCTCCCACTTAGTCGCCACCTACGCCATCGACGCCATCGCCATCGGCAACGGCACCGCCGGCCGCGAGACAGAGCTTTTCATCACCGGAATACGCTACGAACGTAAGGTGCAGGTCTTCGCCGTAAGTGAAAACGGAGCCTCCATCTACTCGGCCTCCAAGATAGCCCGCGACGAATTTCCGGAATACGACATAACCGTACGGGGCACCGTCAGCATCGCCCGCCGCCTGATGGATCCGCTGGCCGAATTAGTAAAAATAGACCCCAAAAGCATCGGCGTCGGCCAATACCAGCACGATGTAGACCAGGGACTGCTGAAAAAAAGCCTCGACCAGACGGTAGAAAGCTGCGTCAACTCCGTCGGCGTAAATGTCAACACTGCCAGCAAACACCTGCTGACGTATATATCCGGACTGGGCCCTGCTTTGGCACAAAACATCGTAGACTACCGAGCCGGACACGGCGCCTTCAAAACCCGGCAAGAGCTGATGAAAGTTCCCCGTATGGGTGAAAAAGCCTTCGAACAAAGCGCCGGCTTCCTCCGCATACAAGGAGGAAAGAACCCCTTAGACAACTCGGCCGTACATCCCGAAAGCTACCCGGTAGTAGAAGCCATGGCCAACGACCTGCATTGCTCCGTAGAAGAAATGATCGCCAACAAAACCCTGAAGAAAAAGCTGAAATTAGAGAAATACATCACCGGGGAAGTAGGCATGCCTACCCTGCTCGACATCATGGAAGAGCTCGACAAGCCGGGACGGGACCCACGCCAGAGTATCCAGATGTTCTCGTTCGACCCGGCCGTAAAAACCATCGACGACCTGAAAGAAGGCCTTGTCCTGCCCGGTATCGTGACGAACATCACCAACTTTGGCTGCTTCGTCGACATCGGCATCAAAGAAAACGGGTTGGTTCACATTTCCGAGATCGCCGACCGTTTCGTCTCCGACCCCACTCAGGTGGTTTCCATCCATCAGCACGTTAAAGTAAAAGTACTGAGCATCGACCGGGTAAGGAAACGCGTGCAACTGTCCATGAAAGGGAATCTCGTATAACGGATTATTCGGAAAAAATAAATACTTTTGCAACGCATTAAAAAAGACATGGCTATTAGAAAAATGAAAGTGCATAAAGAAGGGACGGGTCTGTTGCTGACTTTATTTTCCTGTCTGTTCCTCCTCAACCTCGTTTTGTTTCACACAAATGGGAAGTGTACGCTGTTCTATTCCCTGTCTTTTGCTTCGCTTGTTCTCTTCCTGCTTGTGCTTAATTTTTTCCGCAGTCCCTTCCGCCGCTTTCCGTTTGATTCGGAAGGGTTAGTGATTGCGCCTGCCGACGGTACGATTGTCGCTATCGAGGAAGTGACGGAAAATGAAATGCTCCACAGGCCCTGTATTCAGATATCCATCTTCATGTCGGTCTTTAATGTACATGCCAACTGGTTTCCGGTCAATGGGACGGTGAAACATGTATCTCACCGGAAAGGACGTTTTATGGCAGCCTATTTGCCCAAGAGCAGCATTGAGAACGAACGCTCGACAATCGTCATTAGGACCAAATGCGGTTGTGACATCCTGACGCGACAGATTGCCGGAGCCATCGCCCGGCGGATCGTTACGTATGCCCGGGAAGCTGAGTCCTGCCACGTAGACGAACATCTGGGCTTCATCAAATTTGGCTCCCGTGTGGATATATATATTCCCGTAGAAAGCGAAATACTGGTGGAAATGGATCAGAAAGTAACAGGAAACCAAACGCCTATTGCCCGTTTGGCAAAAC
Organism: Tannerellaceae bacterium; assembly: GCA_031271045.1. Taxonomy (GTDB): domain Bacteria; phylum Bacteroidota; class Bacteroidia; order Bacteroidales; family Tannerellaceae; genus DFXE01. Next base: position 1,203 of record JAISWO010000016.1, on the reverse strand, counting down.
AAAATTAATCGTTGTCTCTTCCATATGTCGTTCCACAAACATATTCCCAATTTCATCACCTGCCTTTCGCTGTTATCAGGCTGCGTGGCCAGCGTCATGGCTCTGGAAGGCCGGTTTCAGCTTGCGGCAACAGGAATACTTGCCGCTTCGGTATTTGATTTCCTGGATGGCTTCTTCGCCCGTCTGCTACACGCTTATTCACCCATAGGGAAGGAATTGGACTCGCTTTCGGATATGGTTGCTTTCGGGGTTGCGCCCAGTCTGATTATCTTTTCCTTGCTGCGCGAAGCTTCGCCGGCCTTGCCTTTGGGAGCGATGAATATCGCAGTCCCTTTCCTGGCGTTCATCATCGCTGTATTCTCCGGATTACGATTGGCCAAGTTCAATATAGATGACCGGCAGACGTCTTGTTTCCTTGGATTGCCCGTACCGGCGCATGCGCTGTTCTGGGCTTCCCTGGCAAATGCCTTGCACCCTCTCGTTCATGCGAACGAGGTTTTATTTTCCATACTGCTGATCTTGTCAGTCACACTGACATCATTGTTGTTGGTGTCGGAGATTCCTATGTTCTCACTGAAAATCAAGTCGCTGATCTGGAAAGGAAACGAAGTGCGCTATCTTTTGATGATCAGCTCTGCAGGATTCATCAGTTTTTTCGGATTCCTGGGGATAGCGGCTGCTATCTTACTCTATGTTCTATTGTCTGTTCTAACTTCTAAAAAGATCTTTGACCATGCTTAAGCTCATCTTTTTTATTTTCTTTTTTATTATTCTGTTGGGTTTTTTAGCCGGGTTCTCCATCATACGCAGTATCCGGAATCTTTTATTCGGTCCTCCGTCGAATGCCCGGCATACGAAACAACAAACAACAAACAACCGGCAGTCCCGGCGGCAGACCTCTTCGAAAAAGAAACTCTTCAAGGACGACGAAGGCGAGTACATCGACTACGAGGAAGTGAAATAAAAGGCAATCACAACCGATAACCAAATATCAGAAAATCCCTGTAAGTTCATTGCCTATAGGGATTTTTAGTTTTTCTAATAATTTGCATATACAATATTACCGATAATCTCATTATTATAAATGGCTACATAATCAAGCTCTTTAATAAATTCATTTGCGTTCCGCATATTATGTAGCACCAAATGTTCATCACATCCGGGTCTATAAACATTCCAAAATGCTTCTCTGGTTAAATTTTC
>JAISWO010000002.1 GCA_031271045.1 Tannerellaceae bacterium | reverse complement strand
TTGACAATTACAGGAGATTGTGTCGAAACTATGAAGTGACATTTGATTCGGCCGAGGAAATGGTCAAAATAGCATCCATAAGATTATTGCTCAATAAAATTTAAACAGGCTCTTAGACTTGTTTAGCATTTACTTTGACAAGTTCATTTTGTATGGATACGCAGCGTCAATCGCTTTTTTTGTTGCAATGAACTTTCCGAAAGGGTTGGTTTGACATTATCTAACCTTTCTATCTTAAAGACAGGTAAGGCGAAAGCCATTCGTTTTGGCACCTTAGAGGCCATTTGTAAAGCATTATACTGCCAACCAAGTGACCTTTTAGAATATGTAGCGGACGAGGAGTAAAAAAAACGCAGGATATGCGGCCTGTGAGCCACATATCCTGCGTTGCGAGCAGGTTTCCCGGAGGAAACAAGGGTTTATTCAATCGAGGTGCAATAATTAGCGTTCTTATCCCACCAGAGCGGCGTAGAGACTACGTCGGGGCCGCCCAGCAACTGGACACCCTTGTCGTATTCCGCCTTATTCACCTGTGTTTCATTCTGCGGATACTGGATGCGTTTGATGAAGTTGGCCGATTTCAGTATATCCTTATCAGCGTTGTTGTACAGCAGTTCGTTGCGCGAAGCGGGCACATCCATGCGCGGCAGGTTGAGCCGGCGTTTGTCGTTCCAGGCTTCCATCGACATATCGGGGAAGAGTCCGAGGTACTTTTGCGTGATAATCTTTTCGAGGCGCGTATTGCCGGCGCCTTCGGTATCGTCGAAGGCGGCGCTGGTTCCAGCCCGGTTCTTGGCCGTAGAGGCTAAGTAGTCGGCGGCATGAGCGGTGGCGCCCCAGGTGGCAAACGATGCCTGTACGCCTTTTTCATACTCTGTCTTGGCATCGCCGGCCGCAAAGCCGCGCAGGAAGGCTTCAGCCTTGAGGAAACAGACTTCTTCGTAGAGGAAGACATCGTAGGGGCGGCTCTTGTAGGGCGCGCCGTTTTTGAACAGGATGCCCAGCTCGGGGTAGTAGTTGCGGTTGTATTCGTCTTTGCCTCTTTCGGCGCTTGCCAGGCCGGGGGTCAGTCCTTTCCAGGCATTGCCGTAGGTGGCGCCTGCTGCCGGTTTGGCATAGGGAGGATCGAACATAATGGTTGCGCGGGGATCGATTTGCGCCGGGTGTTGGTAGTTTGCGTCCACGCGTTCGGCGACGGCTTTGTTACTCCATACGGCGCGCTGGTTGACGATTGAGCCAGTCCAGTCAATGCCGCCGATGCCTTCGACCAATTTCTCGAAAGAAGAAGACATCACCAGCGGTCCGGACCAGGTGATCTGGAACATGGTGTAGTTATAGTCGGCTCCCCAGCCTCCATCGGCGCGGGGAGGGACATAGGCATTGTCGTCTGCACTTTCCATCGGGCCTTCGGCGAGGGCTTTGGCGACTTCTTCCCTGCATTTGGCTTCGTTGGCTTCCGACAAGCGCAAGGCTAAGCGCAAGCGCAACGAGGAAGCGAACTTCCGCCATTTGGCGGCGTCGTTTTGGTAGACAACGTCGGAGGCGACCGAATTGAAGATGTCGCTCGTGCCTTTGCCCAGCAGAACCACGGCGTCGTCTAATTCCTTGAAGAACTCGGTGTAGGATTCTTCTACGGATTTATAGGGCGGGTTGTCTTCCGCTTCTGTGTATTTGGCAAAGGGGATGGGGCCGAAATAGTCTACCCCGTTCGACTGTATGTATACGCGCCAGATTTTCGCTACGGCGATGGTCTTGGCATATTCGTCTTCCTTGTCTGCCAGGTTGCGGATAACGATGTTCAGGCTCGAGACGGTAGTCTGTACACGGCGGAACATACGTTGGTTCCAGTCTTCGTTCGAGAGGTAGTTTTTCGTATCATAGCCTCCTCCGTCGAGTACCTGTGCGTAGAAGTCGATGATGAGGGATTTGACGCGCTGTTCATCGTCGCCATCTATGACCGGCACGGAGCCACGGAAAGCGCCGGCTAATCGTGCTTCGTCAAAGTTATAATCTACATCAGATGTCGGTTGATTCGGATTCACGTTGATGTCTGTCAGATCGCATCCTGCTACCGCCAGCGAGAACAGGAAACAAACAAACCCTGTTTTTATTATTGATTTCATATCGGTTTTTATTTTTAGAATGTAACATTTATATTAAACCCAATACTGCGCATTGTCGGCATGGAGCCAAATTCGTAGCCTTGCGTTTTGCTGCTGTTGCTGAAGCCGGCTTCGGGATCGAATCCTTCGGTCGTGCTGTATATCATGAACAGGTTGCGGGCCACCAGACTTGCTTTCAGGACGGTGAACGGCGTTTTGGACAGCAGGCTGCGAGGAACGGTGTATCCGAAGCTTATTTCGCGCAGGCGGGCGTTGGTAGCATCATACATGAAGGCTTCGTATATGGTGGCGAGTTTGCCCCAGTAGGCTTGAGCGTTTACGGATTTGGTATTGACGGCGCCGTCTTTGGTTACGCCGTCGAAGATTAAGCCGCCTTCGCGTCCTGCGAGCGTCATGTCCAGGTTACCGTAATTGGCGCCGGTCAGTATCGAACCCATAAAGACGTCGCCGCCATAGTTGAGGTCGATCAGGAAGCCGAGCGTGAAGTTTTTATACGACAAGTCGTTCGACCATCCCAGCATCCACTTCGGCTGGTTGTTGCCCAGCAGTTTCATTTCGCTGGAGGTGATCGGCAGTCCGTCGTCGCCGACTACGATCCGTCCGTTGTCGTCGCGTTCATAGCCATATCCGTAGATGTCGCCGAACGTGCCGCCTTCTTCGGCTACGATATTCATTCCTCTATCGTTGATACCGGTTCCGTCGCTCAGGATTTGTTTCTTGGTATCTTCGGTCAGTTCGATGATCTTATTCGTATTCTTCGACCAGTTGAGCAGGGTTCCCCACTGGAAGCCGGAGGATGTTTTTACCGGTGTGGCATTGAGGGCGATTTCCCATCCCTGGTTTTGGATATTACCGGCGTTGACCATTTTGTATTGATAGCCCGTAGCGGAGGGGACGGAGATCTTCAGGATCTGGTCGAAGGCGTTCTTCTTGTAGTAGGCTACGTCTAAGCCGACGCGATTGTCGAAGCCGCGCAGTTCAAGCCCTACTTCCCAGGATTGGATGGTTTCGCTCTTGAGGTTGGGGTTGGCGATATAGTTTGCGCTGCTTGCGGTGAAGATGCCGCCTTTGATATTGTAGTTGATCGTATAATAGTCGAGCAACTGGTAAGGATCCGTATCGTTACCGACCTGCGCCCAGGAGACGCGCAGCTTACCGAAGCTGAGGGGGCCGAGGTCTTTGCCCATCTGACTGAGCATTTGCGAGAACACCCAGCTACCGCCTACCGAGGGGTAGAAGTAGGAGCTGTTGTCTTTCGGCAGGGTGGAGGACCAGTCGTTGCGGGCTGTGACATCCAGGTAGACGAAATTATCCCACGACAGCGAAGCCGTTGCATAGAGGGAGTTGATTTGTTTGCGGCTTTTCCAGTAAGAAGCTTCATGTTCCTGACCGTTGGCGATGGCGTAGAAGTCCGGGATCACGAGGTTGCCCGACCGTCCGGTGAGCGTCGAAGAAGACCGTGCCATGATGTTACCGCCGGCTGTTCCTACGATACCGAATTTGTCCCAGTTGCCTTGGGCGGTAAAGAGGAAGTCGGAGTTCATTTCCTTGAACTGTTCGGTGTCGGTACGGAAGTCGCCGTTTGTTTCCCAGTACGGGTTACCGGTAGCGCGGATGCGGTCATAGCTCGAAGTATAGTTGTCGATCCCTGTACGGAGCTTCAGGCTCAGCCAGTCGGTGAAGGTAAAGTCAAGGGCGGCGAAGCCGATGTAGCGGTCGCGTTTGTCGCTGTTCTGGTTGCGGTAGGCCGACCAGTAAGGACTGCGCGGCATGGAGTTGTGGGTGAACACATATCCGGCGGGGCGTCCGTCTTCACGTTTCCAGTCATTGTCTTTGAAGGGGAGGAAGTCGGAATAGGCGATGCTGCGCGGGATGAGCAGGGCGTCGTAGAAGATGCTGTTCGGGTCGGCGGCTACGGCGGTACGGTTCTTTCCGGATTGGTTGACGTAGTTGATCTTCACGTCGGCCGAGAGCCAGGAGGCCAGCTTGGCGGTTGAACGCAGGGTGATGGAGGTGCGGTTCATTCTGCTGTTGGGCACGACGCCTTCGTTGTCCAATCTTGTTACGGCTGCGCGGAAACTGATGTCGTCGGTTGCCTTGGAGATGTCGAGGCTGTTTGTCCACGTATTCCCGGTGCGCATGAAGTCGGTATACAAATTATTGTCACGTGCCGAATAGGGGACGTTCCCCAGGGCTGTGGCAACGATCTGTCCGTCCATCCGTGCGCCCCAGCTACCGACTATGTCGGCATCGAAGACGCCATTGGAGCCTTGTCCGTATTCGTTCTGGAAGGAAGGCGTCTGCATGGGGTTCTCGATGGTCAGGTTGGAGTTGAACGAGACGCCGATGCCTTTACCGGCGGTGGCTTTCTTGGTGGTGATCATCACGACGCCGTTACCGGCGCGGCTTCCGTAGAGGGCGGCGGCGGCAGGGCCTTTCAGGACGGTCATGCTTTCGATGTCGTCGGGCGAGATGTCGGAGATACCGGATCCTTTGTCGGCTTTACTGTTTCCCCAGTAGTCGCCTGTATCGCCGCTGAAGTTGTCGATCGGCACTCCGTCCACGACGATGAGCGGTTGGTTGTTGCCGGTGATTGAGTTGTTACCGCGGATCAGGATCTGGGTGGATCCTCCCACGCCGGTTCCGTTTTGCCGGATCTGTACGCCGGCCACTTTTCCGGCCAGGGCATTGGCCACGTTAGCGTCGCGCGTTTCGGTCAAAGCTTCGCCCTTCACTTCCTGCATGGCATATCCGAGGGCTTTCTTTTCGCGTTTTATTCCCAGAGCCGTGACCACCACTTCGTCGAGGGTTTGTGAGTCTTCGATTAATTGGATCGTCAGGGTAGATTGTCCGGTGTAGGTGATTTCCTGGGCAAGGTATCCGATGAAGGAGACGCGGATGATGTCTCCCTGTTTCACTCCTTCCAGAGTGAAGCGACCGTCCTGGTCAGTAATTGTTCCGTTGGAGGTTCCTTTTACAAGCAAGGATGCTCCCGCAATAGGCCCCAGATTGTCTTCTACGGCGCCTGTCACTCTGCTGTTTTGTTGCGTTACGTGAGTGGCGTGTCCGGAAGGCGTTTCGTCTGCCGCCTGTATGCTTTGGCAGAGGCATAGGGCGACTGTTGGCGCAATTAAAACTAAAGATCTGAAATTCATCATAAATAAATAATTAGATTGATTAATAGTAACTGATATTCACTCAGAAATATGTCTTTGTTATTGTTTTTCTGGTTGTGCATTGTTGGTAGCTTTTTTCGCAGTTGTTTATTTTCCTTTAATGTTACAAAGATATAAAAAAACACAATATATTCGTTTCGCAATCTTTTTTTTCTTTTCTGCGACAAATTGGGTGGGGAAGGGTTCCTTTTGGAGGATTCCGGGGGGAGACAGCCATGTAGGGGCGCACCTGCGTGTGCGCCCGCATTGTGTTCTGTCGGGAATACAGGAGGAGGAAGGGGATTATATCAGGGCGCACACGTATTATATCAGGGCGCACACGCAGGTGCGCCCCTACGGGGGTGATAGGGGAAGGGTATGTGTTGGGGGTATTCGATTATAATGAAATGCGGTTTACGTAGCGCCGAAATTTGTTTTCGTAATCCGTCCGGCTGTTGACGTGTATCGACCCTGTATCTCTCCGATCAAATCAAAAGCATAATCAGCAAACAGCATATTATTTGTATATTGTGCATAATGAAAAAAGAAAACGGCTATCCCTGTTTTACCATGCACTAAACCCGGACATTCCGTTAGCGTGCCGTTCAGCAGAAGCATATCGGCCATTTGAGACAGATGTTGTTTTATTATAGTAAAATCACCTTTTATCATTTCTTATACTTTGCCAACATGATTACCGCATTAGATTCTTCATCCAAAGTCGCGGCTATCTCTTTCAGGCGGCCTTTGAGTTGTCCGTTTTTGTAAGCTTCGACAAGGTCGGGTGCGTCCAACTTTTTAGCAAAGGCGATTTCATTGTTGTTTACTACGTATAAAACGGCTAATTCGAACCCCAGATTAATACTTTTATCTTTAAAATCGTCGTTATAGACAACGTATTCATAAATTTTTCTCTCTTCTCTGTCGCATATCAAATCAATCCTCGGCCATCCTGTTTGTGTTATAAAATTATATTCTCGCTTTACGGTTTGCATGAAGAGGTAACGCTCGGTAACAACACCCAGGAAAAGAAATATCTCAGGTTCCATAGTCTGTATGGAAGGAGTTCTTGCTATAACCTGTTTCATATTGTGGCCGGGCGAATAGCTGTATATTGTGTCGGATGAAGGATCTACAAGGAACCAACTGTTACCGTGAGGAATTAATTCTTCATTAATAGGCGCTGATGAATCACTGCTGCGCTCCGTCTTGTCAATTACCAAATGTGTGTCTTTTTTCTTTTCATAAGGAATTGAAATTTCCCGGATAACACGCCCGTCTTGTTTGGAGATAATCATAAATTGGTTTACTGATTCATCGTAATGATTTCTGGCTTTATCTTGGGCTATTAAATAATCCTGATCAAAAGGATATATCCGAGAATAGGTGGTGTTTCCTTTATGACTGAAACTGCGTTTAAATATACCAAACAGATCGTACACGAATATTTTTTCTGAAATATTATCATTTACAAACATTTCATTATGATCTTCATCCAAGCTCACCTTTTGAGGAACTATATATTCCTCAGCGCCTTGACCTGAACGATTGATTACTCTCAAACCCTTACCGTTTTTTCTGTCAAAGAAAAATATCTTCCCATCTCTGTTTAAATTCCTTACCACTATGCTATTCTCACCGATAGCCTGTATGTAGGCCATCGTAAGAAACTCATCAGTCGTTTCGAGCGGGATATATTCCACATCTAAAAAATCCTGGAGAATCAGTTCCTTTTTAGGATACTTTGCCGTAACATCCACTGTAATCAATTCATCATTTTGACTACCGGATTGATTGCATCCTCCGCATCCTGCCATTATAAACAGGATGGTTGCTGAAAAAGTTATGAATATTCTACTCATTTTTTTATGTTAAAAAAAATATTACCGCTTAAATTCTTCTTTATCTTCCCAATGGGATAAGTAATAGTAGTAGATACATAAGCCTTATTTTCCACTAACTAAACATATCGGATATATCATCGTTTGCAGACAAGAATAATTTACTATTTAAAACATCCATTTGCAGTTGCTTTATTTCTTATGCTTCAGTAGCATAATTACCGGATTGGATTCCTCGTTTAGTATGGAGGCTACTTCTTTCAGCCGACCTTTCAGTTGGTCTTTTTCGTAGGCCTCGACAAGGTCGGGGGCTTGCAGAGGTTGCCAGGTTACGATTTCATCATCTCCGGGTTCCGAATTCATATATACTCGCATTTTACTTGAATAATCGTCGTTGTAGATGGTATATTTGAATATGGCTTTTTCCTGCTTATCGTACATCAAATTAGTTCTCGGATATCCGTCATTCGTGCCAAAATTCCATTCTTTTTTTATTGCTTCCATGAAATAATAACGGTCGGTAAGAAAACTTAGAAAAAGAAATACTTCCGGTTCCATGGAGCGAATAGGTGGGGTACGCACGATAAAAGGCCTCATCGTGTGGTCGGAAAAATACCTATACAAAGTGTCGGACGAAGGCTCTACAAGTATCCACTTGTCGAAGTAAGGAATTATCGGATAATCGGTAGAAGGGGTTGAAGCATAAGTCATATTCTTTGCTTCATCTTTTACTATCAATGCTGTCAGTATTTTTTCTTCAATTGGAATATGGATTTCTTTGGTTATACTTCCATCTTGTTTGGATATAATCATAAACGACTGTTCGTTTGCTTCCCCGTCATTATTATAAGCTCCATCATAACAAATTAGATTTTCACGGTCAAAATTGTAGATATAATTATAACCGGCACCTTCTTTGTGTTTAAAACTTCGCTTAAAATTTCCATCCAAATCATATACTAATATACGTCTTGCGGAACGATTATTGACAAACATTTCACTGCAATCTTCATCCAAGACAATCCCCCTTGAAATATTGGTATATTCCTCACCACCTTGCCCTTTTCGGTTTATCTTTTTCAAACCTTTGCCGCTTCGGTCGAAAATGAAAATATTCCCATCATTGACATAGTTTGTTACCACTATAATCTCCTTACCAATGGCTCGTACAAAACCTTGACAAAGGAACTCATCAGTTGTTTCCAACGGAATATATTCCACATCCAGAAAGTCCTGAAGGATGAGTTCCTTTTGGGAATAGCCTGCCGTAACATCCACCGTGATGAGGTCGTCTGTCGATCGTTGTTTTTCTGTACATCCTATCATTACAGACAGGATCGTTGCTGAAA
>JAISWO010000057.1 GCA_031271045.1 Tannerellaceae bacterium | reverse complement strand
CTTACTCTATTCCATACGCCTTCCCATCAATTGACAGTGGCATGTTTGTACAGAACTGCTTTAGAGCTTACAGTTGCGCGACAGTCCGTGATTTTCACACGGTTCCCTTTTAATTCCGCGAAGAGCGGAACACCTTAGCGGCTGTATGTAAAAGAACTTTTTTGTCGGACGCAAAGATACTGCTTTTATTTTAAGCACACAAATTTTTCAGCAACCTTTTGATAAACAGGCACTTTAATTCCACTCTTTTCCGCCATCCGAATCATATTGAACAGCAAATCATCTATTTCGGATTCATGCCCTTTGGCAATATCTTTCTGTAAGGAAGCCGTGCTGTCTGGGTCTAAACTGTCCAATATTCTGAGATTATAAGCGACCAAGTCGTCGGGAACAGGAATATTCAGCTTCCGTCCGACTTCGGCGCTTTCGGTCGACAGTCCAATGAATATTTCACGTTCTTCACCGGCTTTTTGTATTTCCCGCATCGGCACATTGAAGTAAGCGCCTGTAAGCGCCATTGCGGAAATAAATGACCATTTGATAAAAGTGTCCCGATTAATATCTTCGGAAATTACTGCTTTGATGCCACTTTCAATCAAATCAGCCTGAACGGCTTGTATTTTTTGAGGAGGAACAACCGTCCCTTTTCTTTCGCCGTACACCAACCGGAATATCTTTCCCATTTGGGTGATTTCGCCCGGAGCGGAAACAAACGAAACGATATAAATGCAGCCATCAAGCACCATTGTTCCGCCATTCACCATCGTTTGAATCTTATCGCCTGTTCCGTAAACATTTAAGATAGGTATAATCAACGTATCTTTGTGCGAGGCTTTTTGAATCAAACCGGCAATGGATTCGAGGGAATATCCTTTTACGCAAACAAAAATCACATCGGCCTTGCCTGTAAATTCTTCGGAAGTGCAGGCGGATATTTTGAGGTAATGCGTACCTTTCAAGTCGGATTTCAATTTCAGTCCCCATTCGCGGATAGCCTGTAAATGAGCGCCGCGAGCGATACAGGTTACATCTTTGCCCGCAAGCGCGAGGAATCCGGCGATGCTTCCTCCCACGCCGCCTGTTCCTACTACTAAATAGTTTGTTTTCTTTATCATAACTCCAAGTATTTTGCATAAACATTTTTTGTCAGGCCAGAAAAGCAGCAGCCCGGTCGAAGACCTCCGAAAAACATTGCTGAACCGTTCCCGGCGCATTTCTTACCCAGGGCTTCTCTGACGCCAAATGTAGGAATAATCGTGTCTTTTTTCAACGTGATGGCCGCAATGCGGTGTTGATTTTCCTGAAAGAATATTTCCCTGAAATGGACGCCCTCGCTTCACTGTCAAAGCAACAATAGCGACAAAGACCGTTCGTGTTGATGATCATGAGGTTTGCGCACTGATACGATATACGGGAAAAAGAGTTAACTTGCGGGCCAAATTAAAATTAAAATCCTGTATCATAATGAAAGAATTTCTTCGCATCCTAAGGCGCTTTATCCCACCGTATAAGAAATACCTGACCCTGAACATCCTGTTCAATGTCTTATCGGCTGTACTGAATCTTTTCTCCTTTGCCCTGATCATACCGATCCTGAATATACTGTTCAAGACCGACGACGAGGTCTATACGTATGTAAGCTGGACGGGCGGATCGTGGGAGGCATGGAAGGAATTGCCCGACGTGCTGAAGAATAACTTCTTTGCCCTGGTGAGCGACCTGATCGAAACACAGGGCGGATCGTTCACCCTGATCATCCTGGGCGTCTTCCTGGTGGTGATGACCTTCCTGAAAGTAACCTCCATGTATCTTGCCTTCTTTACCATGATACCCATTCGCACCGGCGTGGTGCGCGACATACGGAACCGGATAAACCGGAAGATCACCCAACTGCCGCTGGGTTTCTTTTCCGAAGAACGCAAGGGCGACATCCTGGCGCGCGTATCGGGCGACGTGAACGAGATAGAGACGTCGATCATGAGTTCACTCGATATGCTGTTCAAAAACCCGATCCTGATCGCCATTTACTTGGCCGGCATGATCATCATCAGTTGGGAGCTGACCTTGTTCGTCCTGATCCTCCTCCCTGTTGCCGGCTACATCATGGGGCAGGTGGGAAAGACCCTCAAACGGAAGTCGCTGGTCGGGCAGGAGCAATGGGGCTACCTGATGAGCTTGGTAGAAGAAACACTCAGCGGCCTGCGCATCATCAAAGCTTTCAACGCTGAAAAGAAAATCCGCGAACGCTTCGAGAAAAGCAACGATACCTTCCGGCAGACCACCAACCGCATCTACCGCCGGCAGCAGATGTCGCACCCCATGAGCGAGTTCCTCGGAACCGTCGCCATCGCCATCGTCCTGTGGTACGGAGGCAGCCTGATCCTGAAAGACGACAATTCGATCAACGCCGCCACCTTTATCTACTACTTAGTCATTTTCTACAGCCTCATCAATCCGGCCAAAGACCTCAGTAAGGCAACCTATGCCGTACAGAAAGGCTTGGCCTCCATGATACGCATCGACAAGATCCTGATGGCCGAATCGAACATCAACGATCCGGAACATCCACAGCCCATCCACCTGGAGGAGCGGATCGTCTACAACGACGTATGGTTCCGCTATCAGAACGATTGGATCCTCAAAGGTATTCACCTGGAGGTGCAGAAAGGAAAAACCCTCGCCTTAGTCGGACAGTCGGGCTCGGGCAAGAGCACCCTGGTCGATCTGCTGCCCCGCTTTTACGACGTCGATAAAGGAAGCATCACCATCGACGGCGTCGACATCCGACAGGCAAGCCTCTACGATCTGCGCTCCCTGATGGGGAACGTCAACCAGGAAGCCATCCTGTTCAACGATACGTTCTTCAACAATATCGCCTTCGGAGTGAACACCGCCACGCAGGAGGAGGTAGAGAATGCCGCCCGTATCGCCAACGCACACGAGTTTATCATGGCCACTGAAGCAGGCTACCAGACCGGTATCGGCGACCGCGGAAGCAAGCTCTCCGGCGGACAGCGACAGCGCATCAGCATCGCCCGCGCCATACTGAAGAACCCGCCTATCCTCATTCTCGACGAGGCAACCTCGGCGCTCGATACCGAATCGGAACGCTTGGTGCAGGAAGCCCTCGAACGCCTGATGCAGAACCGTACCACCATCGTCATCGCACACCGCCTGTCGACCATCCGTCGGGCCGACGAAATCTGCGTCATGCACCAGGGACAGATCGTCGAACGCGGAAGGCACGAAGAACTCTTCGCCCTCGACGGATACTACAAACGCCTCTGCGATATGCAAAGCTTCTGAACCCTACACATTAAATATATAGACATTAAATATACAGACATACCACACACCATGAAAAACATCTATCTTACCTCCACGCTCATCCTGTTCCTTACAGGATGTACCTTCCTGCCGGAAACAGACCGGGGGAAGTTTCTATCCTATCATTTCGACGCCCCCGCACGAATATGGGAAGAGACGCTCCCACTCGGAAACGGACGCATCGGCATGATGCCCGACGGCGGCATCGACAGGGAATCCATCGTGCTGAACGAAATATCCCTCTGGTCGGGCAGCAAACAGGATGCTGCCAATCCGTACGCTCATTACTACCTGCCGCATATCCGGCGTCTGCTCTTTGCCGGACGCAACGACGAGGCGCAGGCGCTCATGTACGAAACCTTCGTGTGCAAAGGCGAAGGCAGCGGACGAGGGGGAGGGGCGAACGTCCCCTACGGCAGCTACCAACTGCTGGGACGCCTGACCCTGGACTACGCCTACCCGCAGACGGGCGACAGCATCTCCGCCTACCGCCGGGAGCTTAACCTCGAAGAGGCCGCCACCACTGTCTCCTTCCGCCGGGGCGCGACGCGCTATACCCGCGAAGCGTTCACCTCCTTCGGCGCCGACCTGGGCGTCGTCCGTCTGACGGCCGACGCAGCCGGAGCGCTGAACTTCACCGTCGGCATGAACCGCCCGGAGCGCTACGAAACGACGACCTCAGGCAACGACCTGATCATGCGCGGACAGCTTAATAACGGTACCGATGGGCAGGGTATGCGCTACGTTGCCCGCATACGGCTCGTCCTGCCCCAAGGGGGAAGGCTGTCGGCATCCGATACGACCCTCTCCGTCCAGGATGCCTCCGAGGCTATCTTGCTCGTCAGTATGGCGACCGACTACTTCGGACACGACCCCGACGTCCGGACAACCGCCCTGCTCAACGCCTCCGCCGCAAAAGACATCCACACCCTCCGCCGCGAGCATACGGACGCCTACGCAAGCCTCTTCGGACGCGCCGGCCTGGATCTGGGGAAGAGCGGGAGGGAAGACCTGCCGATCGACCGCCGCCTCGAGGCTTTTGCCGGAGACCGGAACGATCCCTCGCTCATCGCCCTCTACTTTCAGTTCGGACGCTATCTGCTCATCTCCTCCACCCGCCCCGGACTCCTCCCGCCCAACCTCCAAGGCCTCTGGGCAAACACCATACAGACGCCTTGGAACGGCGACTACCACCTCAACATCAACCTCCAGATGAACCTCTGGCCCGCCGAAGTAACCAACCTCTCCGAACTTCATCTTCCCTTGATCGAATGGACCAAACAGCAAGCGCCCAGCGGCGAACAAACGGCCCGGGTCTATTACGACGCCCGCGGATGGGTGACTCATATCCTCGGCAATCCCTGGGAGTTTACCGCTCCGGGCGAACATCCTTCGTGGGGCGCTACCAATACGTCGGCCGCCTGGCTATGCGCCCACCTCTGGAATCATTACCTCTACGCGCAGGATCGCAATTACCTCGAAGACGTCTACCCCGTCATCCGCGGCGCGGCCCTCTTCTTCGCCGATATGCTGGTGGAGGATCCGCGCAGCCGTTACTTGGTGACGGCGCCCACCACCTCGCCCGAGAACGCCTATCTCTTCAACGGACACCCCGTCCACGTATGCGCCGGATCGACGATGGATAACCAGATCGTACGCGAACTGTTTGCCAACACCATCGAGGCCGCCTCCATCCTGGGCGTCGACACCGCCTTCGCCCGCGAACTGGCCGACAAAAGCGCCCGCCTGATGCCAACCGCCATCGGGAGCGACGGACGAATCATGGAATGGCTCGAACCCTTCGATGAGGCTGAGCCACAGCACCGACACGTCTCCCATCTCTACGGACTCTATCCCGGCAACGAAATAACCCCCGACCATACCCCCGACCTGGCCGCCGCCGCACGCCGTACGCTCGAAGCCCGCGGAGACAAAAGCACGGGCTGGTCGATGGCCTGGAAGATCAACTTCTGGGCGCGCCTGCACGATGGCGAACATGCTTACAAACTGCTGGGTGACTTGCTGACGCCCTCCTTCCGCTACGACGGACGCCGCTACCGGGCCGAAGGCGGAGGCACAGCGCCGAACCTCTTCTGCATGCATCCTCCCTTCCAGATCGACGGCAACCTGGGCGCCACCGCCGGCCTGGCCGAGATGCTCCTCCAATGCCATGCCGGCCATCTGCGCCTCCTCCCCGCCATCCCGGCGGCCTGGCAGGATGGCAGTTTCTATGGCCTCAAAGTACCCGGAGGCGCCGAAGTATCCGCCCGCTGGCAGAACGGCCGCCCCACCGAAGCGACCCTCCATGCCACCGCCTCCCACAGCTACGAGATCGAACTCCCCCCTGGCACGGCCCACCTGCGCATCATGTTGAACGAAAAGCCCCTTTCGCTCCCCGTCATCCACAACAGCCTGACAGTCTCCCTGCGCGCCGGCGATACCCTCGCCCTGACATTCGACTGAAAGGATACGCAATCTTTACGCAATAAAACAACAAGAATGGACGCGACATTGCACACCGACAACCCCTCCGGGGGTTGTCAGAGGCTTGTACAAAGTCTGCTATAAAACGGAGGAATAAACCGCTGCTGTTAATACGATCTGGCAAACAGGACGCGGCAGGCGGAAGGTTGGCCGGTTAGCATACAGCGGCCGGGGGTTTTGTCGCCTTCGAGGGGGATGCAACGGATGGTTGCTTTGGTTTCGTTCTTTATGCGTTCTTCGGTTTCCGGCGTGCCGTCCCAGTGTGCCATGATAAAGAGGCCTTCTTCTATCTTTTCTTTAAATTCTTCGTAGGTGTCTGCATTGACGATGTGAGAGGCGCGATGGTCGTGGGCTTTGCGGTAGATGTTGTGCTGGATGTCATCGAGGAGGCTTTGGATGTATGTTTCAATGTTGTCGCACGGGAGGGTTTCTTTTTCCAGTTTGTCGCGGCGCATGACTTCGATGGTGTTGTTTTCCAGGTCACGGGCTCCGATTGCCAGGCGGACGGGGATGCCTTTCAGTTCGTATTCGGCAAATTTCCATCCGGGTTTCCGGTTGTCGGCGTCGTCGTATTTGGCGGTGATGCCTAAGGTTTTTAGTTTGGCGACGATGGCGTTTGCTTTGGCGCTGATTTGCGCCAGTTGTTCGGCGTTGCGATAGATGGGGACGATGACGACTTGTATGGGCGCCAGGCGGGGGGGTAATACCAGGCCGTTGTCGTCGGAATGTGCCATGATGAGCGCTCCTACCAGGCGGGTAGAGGCTCCCCAGGAGGTTGCCCAGGCGTAATCGGTTTTGCCGTCCTGGTCGATGAAGGTGACGTCGAACGCTTTGCCGAAGTTTTGCCCCAGGAAGTGTGAGGTGCCGGCTTGCAGGGCTTTGCCGTCTTGCATCATGGCTTCGATGGTGTATGTTTCGAGCGCTCCGGCGAAGCGTTCGCTTTCTGTTTTTCTTCCTTTGATGACCGGCATGGCCATAAATTCTTCGGCGAAGCGGGCATATACGTTGTGCATGCGGAGGGTTTCTTCTTCGGCTTCGGAGCGGGTGGCGTGGGCGGTGTGTCCTTCTTGCCAGAGGAATTCGGCTGTGCGGAGGAAGAGGCGGGTGCGCATTTCCCAACGCATTACGTTGGCCCATTGGTTTATGAGGATGGGGAGGTCGCGATAGGATTGTATCCAGTTGCGGTAGGTGTTCCAGATGATGGTTTCCGATGTTGGGCGGATGATGAGTTCTTCTTCTAATTTAGCTGCCGGGTCGACGACGACGCCTTTTCCGTCGGCGGAGTTTTTCAGGCGGTAATGGGTTACGACGGCACATTCTTTGGCGAAGCCTTCTATGTGGTCGGCTTCACGGCTCATGAATGATTTGGGGATCAACAGGGGGAAGTAGGCGTTTACGTGTCCGGTTTCTTTGAACATATCGTCTAAGGCGCGTTGCATTTTTTCCCAGATGGCGTATCCGTATGGTTTGATGACCATGCATCCGCGGACGGCGGAGTTTTCTGCCAGGCCGGCTTTGATTACCAGGTCCTGGTACCATTGTGAATAATTTTCTGCTCTTGAGGTAAGTTCTTTGAGTTCTTTTGCCATTGTTTTATTTTTTTATTGTGACGGGGGGCAAAGGTATGATTTTTTATGGTTTCACATCATTGGTTTGGCGAGAATGTGGCTTACCCATTGTTGGTTGTCGAGATACCAGCGGATGGTTTTCTGGATGCCGTCTTCGAAGCGGGTTTCGGGTTGCCAGCCGAGTTCTTGGGTTATTTTGGCGGGGTCGATGGCGTAGCGGTGATCGTGACCGAGGCGGTCTTGTACGAAGGTGATGAGGTCGTCGTTGATCCAGTCGATGCGCAGGTTGCCGTCGTTGTCGTATTCTTTGCGTTTGAGGGCTTGTCGGAGGGCGGGTTGTTCGGTGAGGATGCGGTGGATGGTTCGGATGGTGAGGCGGACGATTTCGATGTTTTGTTTTTCGTTATGTCCTCCTACATTATATATCTCGCCGTTGCGTCCGTGGTGGAGTACGGCGTCAATGGCTTTGCAGTGGTCTTCGACGTAGAGCCAGTCGCGGACGTTGGTTCCTTGTCCATAGACGGGCAGGGGTTTGCCTGCGAGGATATTTTGTATGATGAGTGGGATGAGTTTTTCGGGGTAGTGATAGGGGCCGTAGTTGTTGGAGCATCGGGTGATGGTGACGGGCATTTTGTAGGTTTCGGCATACGCGCGGACGAAGAGGTCGGCGCTTGTTTTGGAGGCGCTGTAAGGGCTTCGGGGGTCGAGGGGAGTGTTTTCGGTGAAATATCCTTCGTTGCCGAGGCTACCGTAGACTTCGTCGGTGGATACTTGGTGGAAGCGTACGTTGTTGCGCCAGGCGGGGTATCCGTCGGGGTCTTTTCCGGTGGTCCATGCGCGGCGGGCGGCGTCGAGCAGGTTTTGCGTCCCGAGGATGTTGGTTGTCAGGAAGAGCTGGGGGTTGTCGATGCTGCGGTCTACGTGGCTTTCGGCGGCGAAGTTGACGACATATTGTATGTTGTACTGTTGGAAGAGGGCTTGTGCGAGGGCGCGGTCGGCGATGTCGCCCTGGACAAATTCGCATCGTCCGGGCTGGAGGTCGTTTTCGATTGTTTTCAGGTTGCCGGCATAGGTGAGCAGGTCGAGGACGAGGATTTGTATGTCGGGGTAAGTGGCGAGCAGGTATTTTACGAAGTTGGCTCCGATAAATCCGGCGCCTCCGGTGACGAGGTACGTTTTCATGTGGGTGGATTGAATGGGGTTGGGTGATTGTTTTTATTTGTTGAGGTTTTCTTGTCCGAGACGGGGCGCCTGCTGATCTTTTGGGGAGAGGATGGGCGATTGTCCGTCCGGTATTTGCCAGTTGATACGGAAGGCGGGGTCGTCGTAGCGCAGGGTTCGTTCGCCGGCGGGGCTGTAGAGGTTGTCGACTTTGTAGGTAAAGACGGCTTCGGGGCTCAGTACGTGAAATCCGTGTGCGAATCCGCGGGGGATGAAGAGTTGTTGTTTGTTGTCGGCGGAGAGTTCGACGGCGATGTGTTGGGCGAAGGTTGGCGATCCGGGGCGCAGGTCGACGGCTACGTCGAGTACGGCGCCGAGGATGACGCGCACTAATTTGGCTTGCGGGAAGGGGTCGGCCTGGTAGTGGAGTCCGCGAAGTACGCCTTGAGTGGACCGGGATTCATTTTCCTGTACGAATTGTACGGGGCCGACGTGATGTTCAAATTCTTGTTGTTTGAAAGCTTCGAAAAAGTATCCCCGGGAGTCGCCGAATACTTCAGGTTCTATGATCCAGACTCCGGGAATGGATGTTTCTGTGTATTTCATTGTGTGTTATTGTTCTGTTTGGGATGCAAATTAAGTCTTTTTCCTTCAAACGGGCAAGGGGTCGGGGTTTTGGGAGACAGGAATTGCCGGATAAGGAAAAGGGCCCGAAGATCTTTTTCTTTATCCGGCAATTCCTGTTTGGTTACTTTCAGTCGTTGGTGATGCTTCCGGGGTAGAAGGCGCCGGTGAGGTGGGCGAGGATGAGGTCGTCTTTTTCGACCCAGGCGGTGCAGGGACCGGCGTTGTAGGTGGGGACGTCGAAGATGCTGTTTTCTTGCGGGCCGACTTTCAGACCGATGGGTTTGTCTGTCGAGCCGCTTTCTTGCGAGAGTTCGAGGCCTGTGATGGGGAAAATGTCGAAACGGGTGACTTCGGCTTCGGGATCCAACAGGAGAATGAGGGTGCTGCCGACGGCCTGGGCGAAAAGTTCGGCGGCGGAGTCGGGATCGGCGAGGGTGACGTACATTGTCGATCCGTCTGTGACGCCTTGGGCGGCAATGGCGTAGGAAGGAACAGAGGGGACAATGTCGGTGTCGTCGTCTGTGTCGTCGTCGGGTTTGTCGGGGGATCCGGCGGAACCGGCGCGGTGGGCGTAGATGCGACGGTATTGGCGGATGATGGAGTTGATCAGGTCGATGATTTCTTCCAGGGCGGCGGCCAGGGCGGTATTGCCTGCGAGTACGGCCGAGACGTAGAGGGCGTTCACGCCTTCGATGACGAGGGCCAGGCCTTTGTCCGTCTTGGGGCGGATGTCTTTCATGGCGCCCAGATCGGTGGCGGCGTTGATGTTTTCGGCGCGTTCGACGTAGAGGGCTTTAAATTCTTCGTTGAGTTCTTCCAGTTTGTTGACGGCCGGGCCGAGGGCGAGGGTGGTGACGGCGGCGGCGTAGCGGGGCAACCGGAGCGTCTGGATCATATTGAAAGCCAGGGCGCTCACATCGACCAACGAGCCGGTGGCGATGTTCTTATAATTTTCGATCACTTCCGTCAGCTTCTCGGCGGCGGCTTTTTCGACGGGGTCGAAGCTGACGGATGCCGCATCGTTTCGCTTTCGGAACATGCGGAACACATCCCTGCGATCGTGGTCCAGGCCGTGCAGGTATTTCGTCTCCACCGATTTGGCGGCTCGTTTGTAGATATCGTCTTCCACATGAAAATGGGCGACATAGGAGTTCCACCGCGGAAGGACATCACCCAGTTTCTCTTCTTTTCCTGCTACGCCCTGGTTGATTTCTTCGTGCATTTCGAAATGTTCGCTGTTGTGCAGTTTGCCAACAAAGCTCAATTTAGTGTCTATTGCTTTCATACTTTTATATTATTAAAGGATTCATTTGTTTCGTTCTTTTGTAAAAACGAGTGGTCGATTATTTTATTGTATGTATTTGAAATTTTTTTTTGCAGCGGGGTCAAATAAGTTCATTTCACGGAATAACCTTTTGCGGCGGGGCCAAATGAGCGCATTTCATGGAATAACTTTTTGTCTGCGGGGCCAAATGAGTTCATTTCATGGAATAACTTTTTGCGGCGGGGCCAAATGAGTTCATTTCATGAAATAACTTTTTGTCTGCGGGATGAAATGAGCGCGTTTCATGGAAAAACTTTTTGCGGCGGGATCAAATGAGCACGTTTCATGAAATAACTTTTTGCGGCGGGATCGAAGGGGCTCATTCCGGGGAAGCGGAAGTTTGCAGCCGGTTGGCGGCGCCGCAAAAGTTTGCCATCCCCGTTGCCGGGACAGGCATATCGAAAAAGTTTTTATACCTTTGCGCAGTATTATACAAAACGATCATACGATGAATCCAATAGAACTAAGTGAACAGGAAATAATCAGGCGTAACAGCCTCGAAGAGTTACGCAAAACGGGAATAGAACCCTATCCCGCCGCCGAATACGTAACCAATGCCTATTCAAAAGAAATAAAACAATCATTCAAAGACGAAGATCCCCAACAACGCCGCGTAAGCATCGCCGGACGTATCATGAGCCGCCGTATCATGGGAAAAGCCTCGTTTATGGAATTGCAAGACACCGAAGGAAGGATACAAATCTACATCTCGCGCGACGACCTCTGCCCCGGGGAAAACAAAGAACTGTATAATACGGTTTTCAAAAAGCTGCTCGACATCGGCGATTACGTCGGCATCGAAGGCTATGTGTTCCGCACGCAGATGGGGGAAATATCGATTCATGCCTCACGCCTCACGCTGCTGGCCAAAGCGCTCCGCCCGCTCCCGATCGTAAAAACAAAAGACGGCGTCGTCTATGATGGCTTCAACGACGCCGAACAACGCTACCGCCAGCGTTACGTCGACCTCGTCGTGAACGAAAACGTCAAAAGCATCTTCGTCAAACGAACAAAAATATTCAACTCCATGCGCGAGTTCTTCAACAACCGGGGCTACCTGGAAGTCGACACCCCCGTGCTGCAAAGCATCCCCGGCGGAGCCACCGCCCGACCCTTCATCACCCATCACAATGCCTTGGACATCGACCTCTACCTGCGCGTCGCCAACGAACTCTACCTCAAACGACTCATCGTCGGAGGATTTGAAGGCGTCTATGAATTCAGCCGCAATTTCCGCAACGAAGGAATGGACCGTACGCACAACCCCGAATTTACCTGCATGGAAATATACGTAGCCTATAAAGACTACAACTGGATGATGTCCTTCACCGAACAACTGCTGGAAAAAATCTGCTTCGACGTGAACGGGACGACACGCGTCAACTATGCCGGCAAAGAAATAGACTTCAAAGCCCCCTACAAACGCATCACCATGATAGACGCCATCCTCGAAAATACCGGCATCGACATCCGCGGCATGCAGGAAAACGAATTGCGCCAGGTATGCCGCCAATTAGGCGTGGAGCAGGACCCGACAATGGGCAAAGGCAAACTGATAGACGCCATCTTTGGCGACAAATGCGAAGCCAATTACATCCACCCAACCTTCATCACAGACTATCCTGTAGAAATGTCGCCGCTTACCAAGAAGCACCGTCACAACCCGGAACTGACCGAACGCTTCGAACTCATGGTCTGCGGCAAAGAAATAGCCAACGCCTATTCCGAACTGAACGACCCCATCGACCAGCGCCTGCGCTTCGAAGAGCAATTGAAACTGACCGAAAAAGGCGACGACGAAGCCATGTTCATCGACCAGGATTTCCTGCGCGCCCTGGAATACGGAATGCCGCCCACCAGCGGAATGGGCATCGGAATGGACCGCTTAGTGATGTTCCTCACCGGACAGGAAAGCATACAGGAAGTATTGTTCTTCCCACAGATGCGTCCGGAATGGAACGTAAACACCGAAAAAGAATGAAACCATGAAACTGCCCGGGAAAATAGCCGTCATGGGAGGAGGAAGCTGGGCTACGGCGCTGGCAAAGATCGTCCTTTCGACGCAAGACAAACTCCACTGGTATATGCGCCGGCCCGACCAGATCGACGAGTTCAAGAAATTGGGGCACAACCCCAGCTACATCACAAGCGTCAAGTTCGACACCAGCCGGATCCGGTTTTATTCCAACATCAACCAAGTCATCAGAGACTCCGACACGCTGATATTCGC
Organism: Tannerellaceae bacterium; assembly: GCA_031271045.1. GTDB lineage: Bacteria > Bacteroidota > Bacteroidia > Bacteroidales > Tannerellaceae > DFXE01. The sequence goes on along the minus strand of JAISWO010000057.1, from coordinate 21,310 downwards.
CACCCCATCCCCCTTCCTGAAGCAACACCTGAAAAAAATAAAGACCCCGATGCACGACAAGCTCGTCGTCTCGGCAATCAAAGGCCTCGTCCCCGACGAAAATATGCTGATAACCGATTACTTTGCCGAATACTACAAAGTGCCGGCCGACAATATTGCCGTCATCGGCGGCCCCTGCCATGCCGAAGAAATTGCCCTGGAACGCCTCTCCTACATCACGCTCGGCTGTCTCGACATCGAAAAGATAAAACCCCTCTCCGACGTATTCCGCAATCCCTACCTGAAAAATACCCTCAGCCGGGATGTGACCGGCATAGAATACGCCTCCGTACTGAAAAACGTCTACTCCATCGTCGCCGGCATTTGTCACGGAATGAAATACGGAGACAACTTCCAGGCCGTATTCCTTTCCAATGCCATACAGGAGATGCGCCGCTTCGTGGATGCCGTAGGCGACGTAGAACGCGACATATCCGACTCCGTTTATATGGGCGACCTGTTAGTAACAGCCTATTCACGCTTCAGCCGGAACCGTATCTTCGGCACCATGATCGGAAAAGGATACTCCGTGAAAATCGCACAACTGGAAATGGAAATGATAGCCGAAGGCTACTACGGCACAAAATGTATCCGCGAAATAAACAACGAAAAATATAAAGTCAGTATGCCCATACTGGACGCCCTGTATAGCATCCTCTACGAAAAAGAATCACCCACCGCCATTATTCACCAATTGACGGAAACATTCAAATAGCGCATAAATTCATTATGAAAAGTATTACTATTAACATCGACAAGACCTTGGGATTCGTCACCCAAGAACAAATCAACGCCTGGGAAACAAAGGCAAAAGCAAGCATAGACGCCCTGCACAACAGTAGCGGCGCCGGAAACGATTTCTTAGGCTGGCTGCATCTGCCTTCCGCCACAACCGACGAACAACTGACGGCCATCGAACAAGCCGCCGGACGCCTTCGCTCGGAATGTGAGATCGTAGTCGTTATCGGAATCGGCGGCAGTTACTTAGGATCCAAAGCCGTTCTCGAAGCGCTGAACAACAGCTTCGACCTCCTGCTCAAAGAACGCAAGAACCCGCTCATCCTCTATGCCGGACATCAGATCGGCGAAGACTACCTCTACGAACTGAGCGAAACTCTGAAAGGGAAACAATTCGGACTCATCAATATATCCAAATCGGGTACAACAACCGAGCCCGCCCTCGCCTTCCGCATCCTTAAGAAACAATTGGAAGACACCGTCGGACCCGACAAAGCCCGCCAACGCATCATCGCCGTTACCGACGCCCGGAAAGGAGCCCTCAGAACATTGGCCGACCAGGAAGGATACACCACCTTCGTCATTCCGGACAACGTCGGCGGACGCTTCTCCGTACTCACTCCCGTAGGCTTGCTCCCCATTGCCGTAGCCGGGATCTCCATCCGCGAACTCGTCGCCGGAGCCGCAGACATGGAAAAAGCCACAGCAAAAGACATTCCTTTTGCCGATAATATAGCCGCCATCTATGCCGCCACCCGGAATGAACTATACCGGAAGGGAATGAAGACGGAAATACTGGCCAACTTCCATCCCAAACTTCATTATATCGCCGAATGGTGGAAACAACTCTACGGCGAAAGCGAAGGAAAAGAAAACAAAGGCATATTCCCCGCCGCCGTCGACCTGACGACCGACTTGCACTCAATGGGACAATGGATACAGGAAGGCGAACGAACCATTTTTGAAACCGTCATATCGGTCGGCGATCCCAACCATACGGTCGTCATTCCCACCGATCAGGCCGACCTCGACGGACTGAACTTCCTGGCCGGCAAACGAGTGGACGAAGTAAACAAAATGGCGGAATTGGGCACAAGCCTCGCCCACGTAGACGGAGGAGTTCCCAACATCAGAATCTCTATCCCCGCCGTGACTCCTTATTACATCGGCCAACTGTTCTATTTCTTTGAAAAAGCCTGCGGCATCAGCGGCTACCTCCTGGGAGTGAATCCCTTCGATCAGCCCGGCGTAGAAGCCTACAAGAAAAATATGTTTGCCCTGCTGAATAAACCCGGATACGAAAAAGAATCCGAAGCAATCAAAGCACGCCTGCAATGATCAAAGCAGTATTATTTGATATGGACGGCATCCTGTATGACTCGATGCCGTTTCATGTTTGTGCCTGGTCGGAAGCATCGGACAAATATCATCTGAAATACGCGCCGGAAGATTTCTACCTCTACGAAGGACGTACGGGCGAAAGCACGCTCGACATCCTGTTTAACCAAACCTTCGGACGCAACGCAACGGAAGAAGAAAAGACCGTCATCTACCAAGAAAAAACAAACTGCTTCAACCGGATCAATACCAGCCGGGTGATGGCAGGAGCCGCCAAGGCGCTCGAACAGGTAAAAAGGCTTGGACTGGATGCGCTGGTCGTAACCGGATCCGCGCAAAAAAGCCTGATTGATCAACTGAACAATGATTTCCCCGGCTGCTTCCAACGGGAAAAGATGGTGACCGGCTTTGACGTCCGCTACGGCAAGCCTCATCCCGAACCTTACCAAATGGGACTGGCGAAAGCCGGCGTCCAGGCTCATGAGGCTATTGTGATAGAAAACGCTCCGCTGGGCATACAATCGGCCGTTGCCGCCGGCATCTTTACCGTCGCCGTCAATACAGGCCCGCTGCCCGACAGTCTATTGCGGGACAAGGGCGCCCATAGACTCTTTCACAGTATGGACGCCCTTGCGCAGGATTTTGCATCCGTCATCCGGGACGCGGAAGGCGAGCGTTAAATCTTATTACGGGCAGTGGTGGGCATAAATTCCTTCAAATAAAAGGGCTCAAAATAGGCGGTGTCTTCAAACTTCCCGGCCCGGAACAGTTTCGCGGCCAGAGGGGCCATATCCCGGGCCAGAGGATGCACATCGTCTACGAACAGGGCACGGGGCGAGGTGATGACATCCTTGCACTTGGCCGCTCCGTCGCCAAAGAAACAGACCGTATGGGAGGCAAGGAGAGAGGCGTACGTAGCGGGCGTAACAATATCGGCCGCCACCGGGCGCACCGGCTGGCAGGCGGAGTCGAAGACGGCAGCGTAGACCTCCATCCGGCGGGCGTCGAGCATGGGGCAGTAAAGAGCGCCGGGCGCCGGCGCACGACGGATCACTGCGGAAGCCAGGAGTTCCAGCGTAGGGACGCTGACCAGAGGAATACCGTAACCCAAGCACAGGCCTTTGGCCAAGGATACGCCGATGCGCAGGCCGGTGTAGGAGCCGGGACCGCTACTGACGGCGACGGCGACAAGCGCCGAGGCTTCGCGCCTAAGCCATTCCAGCGCCTCTTCGACAAAGACGCCCAACAGGGCCGCATGAGAGGGGCCGTCGAACGAGACTCGCTCAAAACATACTTCCTCTTTCACCGACAAGGCTACCGAACAGACGGCAGTGGACGTTTCAATACATAACAAATACGACATACGGGCATACGTTGATTAGAATCGCAAAAGTACATTTTTAAGCGCCAGCCTGCGCGTTTAGAAATAAAAAAGTATATTTGCGCAAAACATAGCATATTATGATACAATCAATGACAGGCTTCGGCAAGGTTACGGCCGAACTGCCCAACAAAAAAGTAACGGTCGAAATAAAAACGCTAAACAGTAAACAACTGGATCTGACGACCCGCATCCCTCCCGCCTACAAGGAAATGGACATGCAAATACGCAGCCGCCTCCTGGCCGCAATCGAACGCGGAAAGGTGGACTTTTCCATCCAAACGGAATATATCGGCAAAGACATTCCTACGCAGATCAACCAAGCCGCCCTGGAGGCGTATTTCCTGCAAATAAAAGACGTGGCCGCAAAGTTAAACATCGCCCTCCCGGCCGACTGGTTCCAAGTGCTGCTCCGGATGCCGGAAGTGATCAAACAGGATGCAACGGAAGTAGACGAAACCGAAAAGGAAGCCGTCGGACGCGCCATCGACCAGGCCATCCAACAACTGCAAGACTTCCGCTCACAGGAAGGAGAAATGCTGCAAAAGCTCTTTACGCGAAAGATCGAAAACATAGCCGCCAAACTGACCGAAATCGAGAAATACGAAGGCGAACGCATCGAGAAGATCAAGGCGCGCATCATCGACAATCTGGAAAAAGTCTTCTCCGCCGACTACGACAAGAACCGCTTCGAACAGGAAACCATCTATTACATCGAAAAACTGGACGTGAACGAAGAAAAGAGCCGCCTGACCAACCACCTCCAGTACTTCGTCGCCACGATGGCCAACGGGAGAGGGCAAGGCAAGAAACTCGGTTTCATCGCCCAGGAAATCGGACGGGAAATCAACACCCTGGGTTCGAAAAGCAACCACGCAGGCATGCAACAGATCGTGATAGAAATGAAAGACGAACTGGAACAAATCAAAGAACAAGTATTGAACGTCCTCTGAAACCTTGCGTAATGAAAAAGACAGGCCTCTTCCCCGGCTCCTTCAACCCCGTGCACATCGGGCACCTGGCCCTGGCCAACTGGCTCTGCGAGTATGAAGGGCTGGAGGAGGTTTGGTTTTTAGTCACGCCCCAGAACCCGCTCAAAAGCTGCGGCCAACTGATCGGCGACCGTCTCCGCTACGAAATGGTGGAGCGCGCCATCGACGGTTACCCCAGGTTCCGGGCCAGCGACTTTGAGTTTTCCATGCCCCGTCCCTCTTACTCTGCCGACACCCTCAGGGAGATGCGCAAAGCCTGGCCCGGGCACGCGTTCCACCTCATCATGGGCGCCGACAACTGGGCACTGATCGACCGTTGGAAAGACTATCAAACGATTCTCAACCACCACCCCGTCCTCATCTACCCCCGCCTGGGATACGACGTCCGGATCCCACCCATCTACCCGGATGTCCGCCAGGTAGACTCCCCCCTGATCGAAATATCCTCCTCCTTCATCCGCCAAGCCTGCCGCCAGGGCCGCGACGTCCGCTTCTTCCTCCCCGAAAGCCTCCGCCCCTATCTGCACCTCTTCGCCAAGCTTCAAGATTCCTCCGCCAAGCCTTGAGGCGCTGTGAAGCTTTCGCAGACTTACGAAAGCTCCGGCACGGCGTCGGGAAGGTTGTGTAAACTTACGAAAGCTTCGGCACGACGTCGGGAAGGTTGTGTAAACTTACGAAAGCTTCGGCACGACGTCGGGAAGGTTGTGTAAACTTACGAAAGCTCCGGCACAGCGTCGGGAAGGTTGTGTAAACTTACGAAAGCTCCGGCACGACGTCGGGAAGGTTTCGCAGACTTGCGGAAGCTCCGGCGTGACTCGCCGGAGGATCTTTCACAGATTTATTTTGCGGGAAGCAGCCAATATGTAGAGCCGGGATATACAGACATACCGGAGGTGTTATTTGCCGAATGAATTTTAGTTACCTTTGCCGGAAATCAAAAATTGTTTTGAAATGAACGATGTGAACTTAATGAACCGGGCTGCCGACAATATACGTACCCTGGCAGCAGCGATGGTGGAAAAAGCTAATTCCGGGCATCCCGGAGGCGCTATGGGGGGCGCTGATTTTGTGAATGTTTTATTCGCGGAGTTTCTGGTTTATGACCCGCGGAACCCGAAATGGGAGGGAAGGGATCGCTTCTTCCTCGATCCCGGACACATGTCGCCCATGCTGTACGCCGTCCTGGCGCTGACCGGCAAATATACCATGGAGGAACTGGCCGCTTTCCGCCAATGGGATAGCCCGACGCCCGGGCACCCGGAAGTAGATGTCGCACGGGGCGTGGAAAACACATCCGGCCCTTTGGGGCAAGGGCACACCTATGCCGTTGGGGCCGCTATCGCCGCCAAATTCCTCCGGGCCCGCCTGGGCGATCAGATGAAGCAGACGATCTATGCCTATATCTCCGACGGTGGTATCCAGGAAGAAATATCGCAGGGAGCCGGACGTATCGCCGGGACGCTGGGGTTGGACAACCTTGTCCTGTTCTATGACTCCAACAACGTGCAACTGTCGACCACCGTGGAAGAAGTAAGCAGCGAAGACGTCGCCGCCAAATACCGGGCCTGGGGCTGGAACGTTCTCTCTATCGACGGGAACGATACCGCCCAGATACGCGCCGCCCTGACCCAGGCCAAAGCCGAAGACCGGCGGCCGACCCTCATCATCGGCGCCACCCTCATGGGGAAGGGAGCCGTAGCAGCCGACGGAAGCTCGTACGAAAACAAAGTATCCACCCACGGACAGCCCCTGACGGCTGCCGGAGCGTCCTTTGCCGGAACCGTCTGCAACCTGGGAGGCGACCCCGCCGATCCCTTCCGCATATTCCCCGACGTGGCCGAACTCTATGCCCGCCGGAAAGTCGAGCTCGAGGAGATCGCCGACGCCCGTTACCGCCAGAAAGAAGCCTGGGCGAAAGCCAACCCCGCCCAAGCAGACAAGATGACATCCTGGTTCGACGGCCGGACGCCGGACATCCAATGGGAAGCCATCGAACAGAAACCGGGCCAGGCGACACGCGTTGCCTCTGCCACCGTATTGAGCGCGCTGGCCGCCAAAGTGGAAAATATGATCTGCGCTTCGGCCGACCTGTCGAACTCCGACAAAACCGACGGCTTCCTCCGGCAAACCCACGCCCTCCGCCGGGGCGACTTCAGCGGCGCTTTCCTCCAAGCCGGCGTATCCGAGCTGACAATGGCCTGCCTTTGCATCGGTATGGCGCTCCACGGAGGCGTGATTGCTGCATGCGGGACGTTCTTCGTCTTCTCCGACTATATGAAGCCGGCCGTTCGCATGGCGGCGCTCCAGGAACTGCCGGTGAAATTCATCTGGTCGCACGACGCCTTCCGCGTAGGCGAAGACGGGCCCACCCACGAGCCGGTCGAGCAGGAAGCGCAGATCCGCCTGATGGAAAAGCTAAAGAACCACAAAGGTCATAACGCCATGCTCGTGCTCCGTCCGGCCGATGCGGCGGAGACAACCGTTGCCTGGAAGCTGGCTATGGAAAACACCGCCACCCCGACGGGCCTTATCCTGTCGCGGCAGAACATTGCCGGCCTGCCTTCGGATGGCGACCGCTACCGCGCCGCCCTCGGAGCCGCTCGCGGAGCCTACGTTGTCGAAAGCGACGACGACCCCGCCGTCATCCTCGTCGCCTCCGGATCGGAAGTAGCTACCTTGGTCGAAGGCGCCGCCCTGCTCCGCGCCGACGGCATCAGCGTGCGCATCGTATCCGTTCCCTCGGAAGGCCTCTTCCGTAGCCAGAGCCTCCGTTACCAGGAGTCGGTCATTCCTCCGGGAACGAAGGTCTTCGGACTGACGGCCGGCCTGCCCGTCACGCTCGAGGGCCTGACCGGAGCCAACGGCCGCGTCTGGGGCCTGGAATCCTTCGGATACTCTGCGCCCTACAAGGTGCTCGACGAAAAATTAGGCTTTACGGCCGCAAATGTTTACCGCCAGGTAAAAGAATTTATTTGACACATAATATTTGACATACATATAATATATGGAAAACAAACAAACCCTCAAACGTGTAGCCGCCATCCACGACCTGTCGGGATTCGGCAAATGTTCCCTCACCGTCGCCCTGCCGATCCTGTCGGCCGCCGGAATCGAAGCCAGCGCCCTGCCGACGGCCATCCTCTCCACCCATACCGGAGGCATCGACGGCTACACCTACCTCGACACCACCTCCGAGATGCGCCCCTTCACCCGCCACTGGCAGTCGCTCGGCCTCCATTTCGACGCCATCTACAGCGGATTCCTCGGATCCTTCGAGCAGTTAGACATCGTCGGAGAATTCTTCGACGCCTTCCGCCGGGAGGACAACCTTATCCTGGTCGACCCCGTGATGGCCGATAACGGCGAGCTCTACAAGATCTTCACCCCCGCCTTTGCTGCCGGCATGAGAAGCCTCTGCGAGCGAGCCGGCATCATCGTCCCCAACATCACCGAGGCCACTCTGCTGCTGGGCGAATCCTACCACCCGGGCCCCTACGAGAAGCCTTACATACAAGGCCTCCTGCATCGGCTCAGCCTCCTGGGCCCCCGGCAAATCGTCCTGACGGGCGTCTATTTCGACGATGCACAATTAGGCGTCGCCACCTTCGACTCCCAAAGCGGCGAGACGGCATACAACCTTGCCGCCCGCATCCCGGGCTACTATCACGGCACGGGCGACGTCTACGCCAGCGCCCTGCTGGCCGGCCTGATGAACGGCTTCAGCCTCCACGAATCCGCCGGCATTGCCGTCCGCTATACAGCCGGCAGCATCCAACGCACCTATGAGGCCGGTTCCGACATCCGTTTCGGCGTCAACTTCGAGCAAGGCTTCCCCGCCCTGCTGCACGATCTCCATCTGGTATAAGACCTGTATTTTCATGTTTTTTAGACCAAGCCCGGCCGATGTCCGGGCTTGCCCATTTAAATAACCAAACAAGGTTTTTCCATAACAGACGCCGTCGTTTTTATGACCGGCGTCACCATTTGTGGGGTATTACAAGCCATCCGGGCGGCATATTTTTGCAACGTTACGATTGACCCCGACAACGTTACTATATGAAAGAAGAACAAAACACCCCAGCAACCCGCGCATCCGCAGCAACCATGCCGGAAATCATCCCCCGCGCCTATCCGGAAGAACGAAAGGATAACAGCCGTTTCGCCATCCAAACCATCACAGGTATCACCTTGCTCCGGTACGACGACGTCATATTATTCGAATACCACAAAAACGTTCGCAAATGGCAGATCCGGCTCACGGACGACAAGGTCTATAGCCTGCGCTCCACCGTCACTTCAGCCGGCATTACCGCCCTGTCTCCGCTCTTTGTCCAGATCAACCAATATTGCATCATCAACCTCGCCCACCTCCAGGGCATCGAAAACAAGACTCTCCACTGCCTCTTCGACGTACACATCGCCACAGAGGCCGACTGCCGCGTATCTTCCCTCTATTACCGCCGGATACGGGAACTCCTGGAAATACTATAAAATATAGGCAATTCAAACACAATGATTGAATAATTTATGCAGATTAAACATCAATTTTCCCGGTTTATGCACAAGAACATCCGAATAAACACTCCGAATAAAAAACGAAGCCTCCCGGTTGTCTGATATTCAATACATTTGCTTCCATACTATAATAAATCAAATCAATATTAACAACAATACACATCGAATTATGGCAAATTATCGCACCGTCGTTCCCGGCGTCCAAAATGGAAATGAAGGAACCGTAGTCAACCAACCCACCCCAGGCCACGCCTACCCCGACACAACCCCCGCCCACTCCGGTACCCGGATACAAGGCGTCGAAGATCCCCGCCGCCCAGCTCCCGCGCCGGAACCCTCCGCCGGCAAACCCCTCGTCGGCTTCCTCGTCTCCGTCTCCCGTACCGAAGAAGCCGAATACTGGGTCCTCCGACAAGGACAGAACCTGATCGGATCAGGCCCCGAATGTGACATAGTACTCAACGAACTCTCCGTTAGCAAAGTCCACGCCGTCTTAGCCATCCATCGCAACCCCGGCGACAACAACCGCCTCAACGTCGGCATCATGGAAAGAGGCTCCTCAAACGGCATCTTCGTCAACGACACCTACATCGGCTTCAATCCCTGCCAGTGCAAGAACCTCGACAAGATCCGCCTCGGCAACTACGAGTTCCTCCTCTTCCTCTTCGACGCCCGGGAATACGGACTGAAAAAAGCCGAAAACTTTGCCTCCAAACCCTCCGGCAACTTCGATTACACCGACCGCGAACTCTATCCCAACGATAAGACCCGCTATTAGTCAACCCTACATATAAAATACCCCGGTGGCAATAATAAAACTACAGAGCGAAGCCGATGCCAAGCTAAGCCGCTACTACGAATTTGACCCCGAAAACAAAGCCGGCATCCTGGGCAAAGGCGGTATGGGCATCGTCTTCAAAGGCAAACTCGTCCATAGCGAGACAGGCAAGTACGACCCCGTCGCCATCAAAGTCCTGTTCAAAGACCTCTCCGAAGACAGCATCACCAGGGCCAAACGCGAAGCCTCCATCCAGATCGTTCACGAGAACATCATCCGGATGTATGGCTTCGTCGAAACAACCGACAGCGACGGCAAACCCCGCTCCCACATCATCAGCGAATACCTCCAGGGCGAAACCCTCGACAAAGTACTCGCCAAACGCGGCGCCCTGTCCCAGCCGGAAACCATCCGTATCGTCAAAAGCATACTCGCCGCCCTCTACATGCTACACAGCAAAGGCTATATACATCGCGATATAGACCCCTCCAACGTGATGGTCTGCGACGACGGCAAAATCAAACTCATCGACTTCGGCATCGCAAAGCAAGTCGCCGACTATCATGGCGAGTTCACCTCCGGGACAATCGAAGGAAAATTCATCGGCAAGATCAACTACGCCTCGCCCGAACAGGCTGAAGGCAAGCACTGGCTGACCAACGTCACCTCCGACATCTATTCCACCGGCATCTTGCTGTTCGAACTCCTCACCGGCAAACTCCCCTTCAGCGGCTCCATGTACGAAATCATCAAAGGACACCGCGAACAAATTATCCCCCGCAACGAACTCATCCCCAAAGAGCTCCAGTACGTCATCCGCAAGGCAACCGCTAAAGATCCCGCCGCCAGGTATCAGTCGGCCACCGAGTTCATCGTCGACCTCGAACGAATAGAACAAGGCAAGTCGCCCATACCACAACCCCTGAAGAAATGGATCGCCGCTACCGCCGGCGCCCTCCTCCTCCTCGCCGCCGCCCTCGGAATATGGCGATACGAAGAAACAAAACAAGTCCGCTACGCAGAAACCCTCCGCGAAGCTTCCTCCAGAATGTCGGTCGCCCTTTATCGTGACGCCCTCGACGCATACAAAGAAGCCAACCGACTCATCCCGACCGACAGCATCACCCAAACCGTCGAAATGCTCGAACTCCTCACCCAGGCCGTCGACGCATACACCCAGTCCGAATATGCCATAGCCGACTCCTTATTCCGCCTGGCCGAAGAACGATCCTCCTCCGACGCCTGCTACTACCTGGGAGAAATGAGCTACGAAGGAACCGGCGCGCCGAAAAACTTCCGCAAAGGCTTCGATTATACCACCAAAGCCGCCCAGATGGGAAACAAGCTGGCCGAATACCGCCTCGGTTACATCTATCAAAACGGGATCGACGTAGAAGCCGACTACGACAAAGCCATCCGTTACTTTGAACGCTCAGGCAAAATCATCGACATGGGAGCCGAAGCCAACAACCCGGAACTCCAGTTCGTAAAAGGCAATATGTATATGAACGGTAACGGAGTGCCGCAAAGCGCTACCCGCGCCGTCGAGTACTACGAAGCAGCCGCCAATCAAGGCTACCCGCGCGCTCAATACGCCCTGTACGAAATACTCAACAAAGAGAATCCCCACAAAGCAATGGAATGGCTCACCCTCGCCGCCGGGAAAGGATACCCCAAAGCCGCCTACCGCCTGGGGGTATGGCTGATTGGACAACAACAATACAAGGAAGGTTTCGAATGGACGCAGAAAGCCGCTGAAAAAAACTACTCGCCCGCCTTCCGCCAATTGGGCGCCATCTATCAGGAGAAACGGAAAAATAGCCTGAGCGAAGCCATCCAACAATCACTCCGCATCAAAGGAGACGATGCCCTCTCCCATCAATACACCGTAAAAGCCCTTGATTACGACTTCGACAGCTATCTGGCTATGTACGACATCGGAATGGATTACCTCGAAGGTAACGGCGTGGAAAGAAACGTCAACGAAGCAAGAGCCTACTTCGAAATGGCCAGGAACAAAGTAGAACAACTGCCCTACCGGATGGAGAACGGCAAAAGGATATACGACGAACTCCGCTATCCGCTGGCCGAAATGGTACGAACGTTTAATTATACGCAATACATCCAATGAGAACGTCATTATCCAACGCACAAAAGATAAACCTGGTCTCCAGCCAAGGCGAACGCTTCAGCTACTATCATTGCGACGAGTTTTGCATCGGTAGCGGAGCCATGGGAGAAGTCTACAAAGGATGGTGCGCCGATTACCCGGAGCAGAAAGTCGCCATCAAGAAAGTATATAACCGTCATGCCGAAAATCCTCAAATACGCGACAGGGCTAAATACGAAGCTTCCCTGTCCATCAATCATCCGAACCTGATTCGCATGCTGGGATACTGCGAGTTCGACCGGCAGCGAGGACCGGTATTCATCGTCAGCGAATTGATAAGGGGAGAGACGATCGACAAATTTGTCACCGGCATTGAGCTGTCCATGCGCGCCGACATCGTTTCGCGAATGATCTGTTCGGCGCTCGACGCCCTGGCATGCCTACATTCACAGAATCCCCCCGTATGGCACAGAGATCTGAAACCATCGAACATCATGGTAGAGAACGCAAGGAATATAAAGATAATGGATCTGGGCATCGCCACCTCCGACGGTATTAGCTTCGGAACGCTCGAAGGTCGCGGCTTCGGTACCTATCCATACGCTCCACCCGAACAGATCACCGGCCAGCGGAATATGATCAATGCTACCTCCGACCTTTACTCTTTAGGTATCACCTTCTACGAACTGCTGACAGGTGTCAACCCCTTTGCCGGCGGCAGCGATGTGGACATTCTGGAAAGACAGATCACCATGAACCTGCCTCACAACAAATGTATCCCTCCACGCCTGTTCAAAGTCCTGCTGAAAGCCACAGCCAAGAAGCAGTCCGACCGCTATCAAAGCGCCCAAGCCTTCAAAGAAGCCATCCTGCAGGCCATCCAACCTTCGCAGGGGATCCATTCGCAATGGGTATTGGCAGGCGGCATCATTGCCGTTGCCTTACTCCTTATCACCTTGGTTTTAATCCTTCTAAATATCTGAAAACAGATGGATAATCTTACAATAAGCATATTATCACGCGCCGGCGGAAGGGCGGAGAATCAGGATTCATTCGGTAGTTGCCCTACCGAACACGGCTATCTGGTCGTTGTTTGCGACGGAATGGGGGGGGCAAAAGGAGGCAGCGCCGCCTCCAAGCTCGCCGTCGAGACCATCCTGGATAAAGTGTCGAATACAACCCTCGACGACGCCGGCGAAATACTGGCCGACGCCATCATAAAGGCCAACAGCGCCGTCTATCAGGCCGGCCGCACCTATCCTGAATTGCAGGGAATGGGCACGACCGTGGTCGCCCTGCTGGTCGACGACGATAAGGCTACCGCCGCACACGTGGGCGACAGCCGGATCTACCAGGTCAGGGGAACCGACAAGGTGTTCCGCACATTCGACCATTCGATGGTCTTTGAATTAGTCCGCCGGGGCCGGATCAGCGAAGAGCAGGCAAGGTTGTCGGCCGAATCGAACGTCATTCTCCGCGCCCTGGGCACCAAGCCCGACGTGGAAGTCGAGATCAATACCGACCTTCCATATCTGAAAGGAGACCGCTTCCTTCTGTGCAGTGACGGGATATGCGGAGCCGCTCCCGAGAAAGACATACTCAAACTCATCGGCAAAGACCGGTCCGTCGAAAAAACAGCAGAGATACTCGTGGAAACAATTGACAACCTCGGTATTGAAAAAGGCGGAGGGCACGATAACCTCACAGCTGCACTCATTGAATTAAACACAAACTCAAAAATACCACCGCAAATGAACAAGAAAAACAAGATTATCATCGGGATATTGGCCATCTTATTAATCATCTCCATCGGCCTGAACATTTGGGGACTTGTCATGCACTGAAAAGAAAGACATCAGATATGAGTACAAAACAATACACCATCGGACGCGGCGAAGAATGTCAGATACACTTGCAAGATCATACGCAACGGGTAAGTCGCCGCCATGCTACCCTGAAAGTAAACGGCCGGGGAAAGATGTTCATTGCCGATCACAGTTCCAACGGTACCTTTGTCAATGGCGTGAAGATAGCCTCCAACGTCGACTATCCCGTCAAACGAGGGGATACCGTCTCCTTCTCCAATGCCGTCGAACTGGATTGGACGCTGGTACCTAAGCAGAGAAGCAAGTTGCTGATCGGTTCCTTGATTGCTATTGTCCTTATAGCAGCCGGCATCTTCCTTTTTTACCTGCTGAGTAGTAAGTGCACGCCTGAGCAGGAGCGGGAGCTTACACTTCCCGCCGACAGTTTGAATGCGCCTGGCGTAGCAGCCTTGCGATATGAATCTTATAACAACTTTAATTGATACATTGTATGATACTAATTACCATTGGAAGAAATCCCGGGAATAAAATTGTGATAAATAATCACGCTGTAAGTGATTATCACGCAGAAATACGAATTGGAGACGACGGTTCCGTCTTCATCTCCGACAAAAGCAGCACCAACGGAACGACCTTGAAAGGGCGTAAGATACCAAAGGAATCCGAAGTGTCCGTCAACAGGGGAGATAAAATCACCTTTGCAGGGGTCGCTGACTTGGATTGGAACCAGATCCCCGTTGTCGCCCCACTGCCTCCGGGATGGAGCTTGTATGGGATCGGATCCCATCTGAACAACCGTATACAGATAAACGACCCTTCTTATCTCGTCAGCCGCTTTCATGCTACGCTCAAGATCGACCCGAAAGGGAAGATGTATATTAACGATCACAGCGCCAACGGGACATTTGTCGACGGCATCCGTATCCCGGCCAATCAAGACTATCCCGTCAAGAGGAAAAACAAAATCAAGTTCGCCAACACGCAACCGCTCGAATGGAAACTGATCAAGGGGAAGCCACGGATCTCCTTCGCAAAGGCGGCCACCGTTCTGCTGATCGTTCTGCTGGGCGTATGGGGAGGATTTGGATGGAAGGCGGGATGGTGGCCCTTCTCCGACGGAGGATGGGAAGCCTATCAGTCGTCAACGACCATGATTTATCATGCCTTCTATTATGAGGTCGTTTATGAAGACGAGGCCATCGGCAAGTTTGAATTGGGAATGGCCCCGCGAAAGAACGCCGGCGAACGCCCCGTACCCCAATTGGCCGGTATAGAAGGTACCGAACCATTCGACGGTATGGGCACAGGGTTCTTTGTGTCAAACGATGGAAAGATCGTTACCAACAAACATATTGCCACTCCATGGGAATACATCACCCCGGAACTGGAAGACGATATAAGGAACTACATGGCTTATATCCTCAATAACATACAGGACATAGAGGTACAGAGGTACACCGACATCATTGACGAACGGAATATCAACTATATCCGGGCCAACATCCGGCGGATACGGAACAACAATATCAAGAGCATCCGTGGACGAACCGTTACACTTAGGGCTGGCTTCTACAATAAGTACTACGAATCGCTCGAAAAGTTCGAACCCTGCAAGGTGCTCAAGACAAGCAACGAACCCGAAATAGATCTGGCGATCCTGCAAATCAACGACAAGGTCTTACCCCCCAGCGTGAAAAAGATTATCGACGTATCCAGAGCTGAAGCCGAAGATAAAAAGCTCAGGGTAGGAGATCGGCTGACCACGATCGGCTATTCAGCAGGTGCTGCCATGAATTACCGACCCGATGAAGACGGTCTGAAGCCTACTATCAAGTCCGGCAATCTGCAACGGGACATATCGACCTATTCCTTCGACATCAATGTCGAATTGCTGGGAGGCTCCAGCGGATCGCCTGTCTTCAACGACAGTAAGCAATTAGTCGGTGTGATCAACAGCGGATATACCGGTTCGAGCACCTTTGGCAAGGGCATATTGGCCAAACACATCCGGAAGATACTCGACGAGACCAATAACTAATGCAGCCGGACGGAGATGAAGCGTTTACTGCCTATAATCCTGCTGACAACCCTCCCACTGTCCGCCCAAAAGGCGCAGTGGGTGGTGAAACCGAAATACGAAGGCATTTCGGCCTTCACCGAAGGCATCTCGGCCGTTCAGTCCGGCGGCAAATGGGGCTATGCCACTGATCGGGGAAAGGAGATCCTGGCGCCCGCATACGACGTCGTCTATCCATTCAGCGAAGGCTTGGGAGTGATTGCCTCCGCCGACCATTCCCTGATTGCGATTGCCGACCGCCAGGGGCAGTTGACACCTGTCAGGGAAAAGCTGAAAATAGACAGCCGCTTTGCTACCTTCAACGATGGACTGTTGCTCGTATCCAATGGTAAGAAGTGGGGCTACCTCAACGCCTCGGGCAAGATGGCCATTGACTGCAAATACATCAGTGCACAACCCTTCAGCGAAGGACTGGGCGCCGTGCTATTGAACGAATACTGGTTTTACATCGGTACGAACGGCGCGACCATGGTACGGCCCAACGTGAAAAAAGAGATCTACTGGGCCTTAGGATTCCACGAAGGCAAGGCCCTCCTTCTGTATAAGAACAGCATGGGATATATAGACGCCAGCGGAAGGGAATTAAGCGATCGCCTGCCCCAGATTACGCCGCCTGCCGACGGAGCGAGTTACAAAGAAAAGACCCTGGTTTGCAAAGAAGGCGAATTGCTCTTCGATCAGCAGAGCCGGGCAACGGCCTTCGTCACGGCCCAGGGCGAGCGAACCGTCTTTATCCCCCCTGCCGGGAAGAACGGCGAGGCTTTAGACATTGTCAAAGCCGCAAACGGTCGCTTCGGCGCCATAGCCCACAGGCAGGAGTCGCCCCTGGCTTTTGCTCTGGAGGTGGATACAGCCATCTCGGTCTTCGGCCATCCCGCTCCGCTGGAGTATCTCATCCGCAACACTTCGCCCTTAGAGATGGAAAACCTTGAAGTCAAACTCAATGGAAAGCCCTCCCTGCCTCTTGCTTCCATCGCCCCAGGGGGGGAAAGCCGTTACAAACTCCTTGTCGACAAGGTCAGTGAAGACCCAGTCGAGATACGCGAGCTCCATTTGGCCATCTCCGAATACGGACTATCCGTAGGCGAAGACAAAAGACAGGTGCCCCTAAAGAGCGTCACAGCCATTGGGATCGACATACCCGCAGACAACGTCCTCCTACAGGCCGGACAAGCTTCCTATCCGCTCGACATAAGGCTTGAGAACCTGTCTTCGATACCGGTCGACCGCTTGGATGTATCGGTTGGAAGCCAGAAACGAACCATCCGCATGGATGCAGGAGAGTCGCGAAGGGTGCAATTCAACATACCGGCGACGATGCAGACGGTCAACGTCGTGGTCAAACCACCCGGATCGCCCCAGGTATCCAAGAGTAAGCGGATAAACGTACGCCAGGAAAGCACCCAGCCCCCTCTGACACCCGACTCCGCAAGATTGAGCAAACAAATAATAATCCAATAAAAACACGGAAAGCATGAAAAGAAATCGATTCCTCCTGATGACAAGCCTGATGTCCATACTCTGCCTCGCGTCCTACGCGCAAGGAAAGCCATCGGCGCCGCCCATTGTTAAGACCACCTTCGGCGTGAAGGCTGGCGTAAACCTGTCTAACATCATCAACGGACAGGAAAACCTGGATTTTTCTCCCGGTATGAAGGCAGACTTCCACCTGGGGGTCGTTGCCAACCTCCATTTCGGCTATCGAGATGAAGGGTCGCCCGTCGGAACGGGACGGTTCGGCTTGCAGCCCGAACTGCTATACTCCCGCCAGGGCTTTGCTGTCGACGATGAGGCTATTACGTTCGACTATATCACCCTGCCCGTCATGGCAAGGCTGTATGCAACCAAAGACATCTACGTCGAGGCCGGTCCATACTTCGGATACCTGCTCCAATTGTCGGCCAATTCGACCGTCATCGAAGGCGCACAGATCGACCTCTCCTCCCTCAAAGGGGGTATAGACTTTGGCGCAGGCGTCGGCGCAGGCTACGAAAGCCGCTTAGGACTGATTGCCGGCATACGCTACCAACTCGGACTGTCCGACATGGCAGGCAACCTGAAATGGAAAAATAATGTCGTCGCCCTCTCGTTGGGCTGGCTGTTTTAAAGAATGTCTCATCCCGTAAATCAAGAAACAATGAAAAAGATACATATACCCGTGTTCCTCATCCTTATCGCCCTTGCAATGCTTACTTCGTGCGGAGAAGGCAATAAAAAAGACGTCGACATACAGTATCAGCTCACCGTATCGGTCGACGTGCGCAATGTAGTGAAGGATCTGGTAGACATCTATGGCGTCGACTACTTTCCCAACGGGGAATTAGATGACGACGATTATAGTGTGCGCATCAACCTGTTCATTTACGACGACGAAGGCTCCTTAGTGGAGAAGGAATCACAAATCGTCGACGACTTTTACCAAAAGTTGGAAGTAAAGAAAAGCATGAACACCGGAGAATATACCCTGGTCGCAACGGCTGACCTCGTGGAAGTCAATGGCGATGACATCAGCTTAGAGTTCTGGAAGTTCAGCAATACTTCCAACCTGCGCGACCTGCGCGCCGTGGAACAGGGATACGCCGGTTATTACTACAAGGCCCTTGGTGTGACAAAGGAAGTGGTCGAGATCGAGAAGTCGCAATCGCTTACGATGAACGTCAAACCGGCCGGCGCCCTCGTTACGTTCTATTTTACCGACCTGGACGCTTCGACGATGGCTAGCCTCGTGTATGAGTGGGACAGAGACGCCGACTATTACCTCATCGACGATGAGGTGGGGAAGATCGATAAAGCCACGGTCCTGAGCTATACGTACGAAGTAAAAAAAGAATACACGGGCCTTTACCAATCTCGCTATTACATCCCCTCGGAAATTGAATTCACCTGGGGAACCTTTACCGCCGACGAAAAGCTGATTAAATCCGGCTCCACGACCCTCAACATTCATCGAGGCGTCAACCAGATCCTCACGATCAACGTTCAGACCGGCTCCACGAGCCTCAAGTCCGATACCCGCGCCCCGCAGCAAAGCCTGCCGGACGTCCGCAACGAACGGCCCGACCCCACAGCCCCGCAGCAAAGCCTGCGCATCATCGACTTGTTGTAACAAACTTTTGCTGCTCCTGCCATGATGCGTCCGTACCTCTATCTGCTCCTTCTGCTTCTGCCCGGCCTCCTGGGCGGATGCTATAAGGATGCACCCGACAAGGAACTCGAAGGCGGGAAAACAATCGTAGACGATGAGGACGATGAAGAGGACATCGAACAGAATCGCTGGACCTACAAACAGATGCGTTCCGACTATCTCTGGGAAGCTTACTTGCCCGATGAGGACGAGCTCTCCTTTGGTGACTACCCGAAACGCTTCTTCGAAAGCCTGCTTTACGATGGCGACCGCTTTTCGTGGATCGAACTCAACGAGAGTTTCAGCGGCTCCTCGCTTTACGACAACTACGGGATCGACTACTTGACCTACGAAACCGTCGGCGGCGAAGCCTGGAACCGCACCGTTGCCGTCCGCCACGGCTCGCCGGCCTGGAAAGCAGGCCTCCGGCGAGGACATTGGTTTCGTCCGGCCAAGCTGACAGACAACGAAAGCATCACGATCGAGACCGGACAACTCGCCGGCAGCCTCGTCCGACCCACCGGAACCCTCCGGTTGCTGCAAGACGACGACCAACCCGAAGCCGGAGGATCCGTCGAACTCGATACAACTTACCACGTCGGCGACCATACCGTCGGCTATATCGTCTATAACGAGTTTGTCGACGGATCGAGCTTGCTCGACAACCCTTATCGTGCCGAGCTACGGGCCGCCTTCGAACGCTTCCGCGAACAAGGAATCACAGACCTCGTCATCGACCTGCGCTACAACCGCGGAGGACACGTCACAATCTGCGAATTTTTCGCCGCCCTGCTGCTGCGCGACGAAATACTGGGAACCGTCTCCGGCTATCATTCTTTCAATAAACACATCGCCGCCCAGTATCTGAAGGAAACAGGCAGTGAAGAAGAGACGCTCTACTTCCCCACTCCCGGCGTCGTCGGCGGATGCAACGTAGCGCTCGACCGCCTGACTTTCCTCATCTCCGCCCAGACAGCCTCCGCCAGCGAATCGCTCATCAACAACGTCTCGCCTTTTATCGACGTCACCCTCATCGGCGCCACCTCTACCGGCAAAGGCGTCGGATCCTGGACCATCCGCAGCCCCATGTACGAATGGCAGCTCCAACCGATCACCTTCCGCTACTACAACAGCCTCCACCAGACCGTGCCCGACGCCGGCCTGACGCCCGATATATACGTCGATGAATCCACTGCCGCCGACCTCTTCGACCGTGGCGATACGCGCGAACTTCTCCTCCAAACGGCGCTCGCCCATATCACAGGCGTCTCTCTCCGAGACGCCTTCCCCGGCACCCCTCTCAGCCTCCGCTTGCTCGACGAATCCGTCCCCGGTGCAGCCCGCCGTATCAGCGGATACATCGACAACCGGACAAAGAACAGTTACCAATAACATATACACATCAATCTTATGAGAGTAATAACAATCGGCAGGGACGACTCCTGCGACATCGTGATCAACAACCCGCGTGTAAGTCGTGTGCACGCTAATATTTTCAAGCAAGGCCAGGGATACGTATACCGTGACAGCAGTTCCAACGGCACACGTATCAATGGCATAATGCTTCACCAGAGTGATATGCGCATCATGCCGGGCGACTCTGTCCTCCTGGCCGACATTGAGCCCCTTCCGTGGCACAAAGTACAGAACCTGCTTCCCAATAACGAGACCGAAGAGGTCTATTACGGCTCCTCCGCCCGTCCGCCGCAGGCCTACGGCAACCCCACCGCCCTGCTCATCTTCGGATACCTCTTCGCCTTGATGGGCGGTCTCTTAGGAGTAGTCCTCGGCCTCATCCTTGCCAACTCGTCGCGGACGCTCCCGAACGGCAGCAAGGTGCCGAAATACTCCCCCTCAGCCGTCACCAACGGATGGATCATCTTTTCGCTATCCATCATCTTCGGCCTCGTCTGGCTGATCGTCTCCGCTAATTCCTGAACCATCGTTTTCTTTCTCCCGGTGCAACCACTTCCGCTCCTAATCTAATTCATCCGGAAGTCGTTGCACCTTCCTTTTCTCCCAGCATACGATTCTGCCCTCCCTTTCCGTTCTATAAGACGTTGCGCTATTCCGACGCGAAACACCCTCAGACGGACAATGGTAAAAAGGCTATACAAAACGCTATAAAGAGCGCCTCGGAGCAAAAGGTAGAGGAGGTGGTTATACGTCTTAAAAGGGACTATCCCTCCACGGAAATCTATGAAGGACTTAAGGTTGCGCTGCAGCCGGAGAGAGCAAAAACGATACAGGAAATTATTCTTATACGCAAAAACGGGTCAACTGGAAAACCGGGTTGGAAAAATTTCAGGCGAAGAGTTTCGTTAGTCTAAAAATAAAGAAAGGAATATCCCTTACTCCTCTGAACTGATATCTGAAAGCTTTGACTTTAGCA
>JAISWO010000039.1 GCA_031271045.1 Tannerellaceae bacterium | reverse complement strand
AATAATCAATTCAAACATTCTGAAATAGAGATGATGAAGAAAGAGATTGACGGAAAAATGAAAAACATAGTTGATTTTGAAATAGAAGTTGGTTCGCAATTTGTTTTGACAAAAAGAGGGAAATACAATAGATTCATTTCAAATATGAACGGATCAGAACAACAAAATGTATGATGCTTTTCTGGTACTTTAACCGTTTAAAAACCTTTTCTATTCCTGAGATAGGATATAGAATAAGACAAATATTCCATCATACAATTGATAGAATATTTTTTAAAACACTTAAACCGGTTCCGGCAATTGATCTTGTAATACCGAACAAGCAGCCGATTATATACCCTGTTTTTACAGAAAAGTTAGACGTATCGAAACCCATAGACTGGCATAAGGATTTGGCGTCGAATAAGAGATTTCCTAAAGTATTTGCACACGCTATCAATATGAGAGATAATCGTTACGGAAGCGCTAAGAATGTTTGGGAAATCAACCGGATGTTGTTCATGACGGATTTAGCCTGGCAATATTCGAAAACAAAAGAGATTCGTTTCGTTTTACTTATTCAATCTCATATTAGTTCGTGGGTAAAAGAAAATCCCTATGTATGCGGCATAAACTGGCATAGCAATATTGAGGTGAATATACGTTTGATTAACTGGTATTATTGCTGGCAGCTTCTGGATGTTGAAAATCTCTCGAAAGCGAATGTCGCATTTGATACGTTTGTGAGACAAACCTGGCTGCCTTCTATCTATCAGCATTGCAGATATTCATATCAACATCCGTCGTTGTATTCTTCTGCTAATAATCATTTGATTGCAGAATATGCCGGTCTTTTTGTAGCCAGTCAACAATGGAGGTTTAAAGAATCCGGCAAATGGAATAAATATGCCAAAGCAGGACTTGAAAGAGAAATCCGGAAGCAACATAGTAAAAACGGAATAAATAGAGAGGAAACAGCAGAGTATATACAATTTATCACAGATTTTTTCCTTGTCGCTTATTTGGTTGGCCAAAAGTGCAACAATAGCTTTTCGTCCGGTTATAAAGATTATTTGTATCGGATTTTTTCTTATATCACGCAAATCATGGATACGGAAGGCAACTCTTTGATGTATGGCGATGGAGATGATGGTTATTTGCTGAAAATAGGGAAAGGAAATTATCCTAATAATTTCCTTTCATTATTAGCGACTGGCGCCGTGTTGTTCAATGAGTCTACATTCAAACATCCCAAATGCCACTTTGACGAAAAAGCAAACTTGCTCTTGGGAGATAAATCCGACATATTTGATCAATTAACCGGCACATATCCATTAGAAAGTGGTTTTTATCCGGATGAGGGACATTTTATATTTCGAAACAAGAATATCCTCTTACATTTTGATGCTGCCCCTTTGGGCTATTTATCAATTGCAGCACATGGACATGCCGATGCTTTATCGTTTATTTTGCATGTGGACGGAAAGCCTGTGATTGTAGATTCCGGAACTTATACCTACCACACACATCAAGAGTGGCGAAAGTATTTTGCAGGGACATTGGCCCATAATACCATATGTGTTGATCATGAAAATCAAGCGAAACAGGCAGGCCCAACCTTATGGCTCAAGCATTATAACACAAAGACGCTTACATATTATTCTGATGCAAAAAAAGATTTTGTGATGGCAGAACACAATGGATATAACGCTAAAGGTTTAAATCATACAAGGAGCATTTTGTTTGACAAGGAAGAAAATATCTTTGAAATTACAGATGAAATAGAATTTTCAAAACAAGGAAGTCATTTTTTTCAGATTCCCTTGCATTTGCATCCTGTCGTCTCCCCGGTTCTCAACGAAAACAGTATCCGTATAAGAATGGGAAAGAGCATAATTGATATAATGCCGGACAAGCAATTCCCTTATGTTTTATTACGCGGAAGCATATCCCCGATCCTCGGCTGGTACTCCGAACATTTCGGTGAAAAGGAAGCCTGCTCGTGCGTATTGGCGGAGTTTCAGAGACAGCATACATTTCAATACAAAACTGTTATAAAGATTATTTCATAATGAATATATGTATTTTTGGACTTGGTTACGTAGGTTGTGTGAGTCTGGGTTGTTTGGCTCAAAATGGACATACGGTTATTGGTGTGGATGTGAGTAAGGATAAAGTCAGCCAGATCAACGCCGGTATGGCAACCATTATTGAAAAGGATATAGATAGAATTATTGCCGCTCAACATAAAGCCGGACATATAAGTGCAACAATGGATGGCGATTTTGCTGTGTTAAATTCGGAAATATCTATTGTTGCCGTCGGAACGCCTCCTACGGAAAAGGGACATCTGAACCTGGACTATGTATTTCATGTGGCGGAAAATATCGGTCAGGCATTAACACACAAAAGTGACTTTCATGTTATTGCCATTCGTTCTACCGTGATGCCGGGTACTTGTGAAAAAATTGTTCGCATCATAGAAGAAAAATCCGGCAAAAGGAACCGGAAAGATTTTGCGGTAGTCGACAATCCTGAATTTCTGCGGGAAGGCAGTGCGGTGGAAGACTATTATTGTCCTCCTTTGACGCTTATCGGTAGTGATTCTCAGCAAGCATCCGAAATCATGCGTTCGTTGTACAGGGATTTACCGGCGGAGATTATTATTACGGATGTTAAAGTGGCGGAAATTATGAAATATGTGAATAATACGTTCCATGCGCTGAAGATTTCGTTCGGGAATGAAATAGGAAATATATGCAGCGCTTTGGGCGTCGATTCGCATAAAGTAATGGAGGTGTTTTGTAAAGACAGGCAATTGAATATTTCGCCCTATTATTTCAAGCCCGGCTATGCCTATGGAGGCTCTTGCCTTCCGAAAGATTTAAAAGGTCTCCAAACGCTTGCTCACGATTTATATGTCCCTATACCTGTAATCGGCAGCATAGACCAAACGAATGAGCGACAAAAGCAGAGGGCGGTGAGTATGCTGAGTAAATATTTCGGGAAAAAGATAGCCGTGCTGGGATTAAGTTTTAAAGCCGGAACAGACGATTTGCGGAACAGTCCTTCGGTAGAACTTATTGAAGTTTTACTGGGTCGAGGGTTTGATATTGGCATCTATGACCATAATATCCGGATGGCCCGGCTGACAGGGAAAAACAAGGAATACATAGACAGTCGTATTCCTCACCTCGCCAACCTGTTGGTAGATGATCTCGACGGATTGATCCGGGAGAGCGATGTTATTATCATCAGTAATAAAGAACCGTTGTTTTCGGAGAAATTGCAGCATGTATCCGGGAAAACGATTATTGATATGGTAAGAATCAGCCGTAACGATCTCAAACGGGATAATGATTATAGAGGAATCAACTGGTAATATCATGAAGAGATTTTCGGGTAAACATATTCTGATTATTGTTGAAAACCTGCCGTTACCATTCGACAGGAGAGTCTGGCAAGAGGCAAACACGTTAAAGGAGGAAGGGGCTATGGTGTCTATTATCTGTCCCAAAATGAAAGGATATACAAAACCGTATGAATGTTTAAATGATATTCATATTTACCGGCATCCGTTACCTGTTGAAGCAAATAGCGCAAAGGGTTATTTATTGGAATACGGCATTGCTTTGTTTTGGGAGTTTGTATTGGCCTGGAAGATCTATTTCAAAAACAGATTTCAGGTTATACAAGGTTGTAATCCTCCGGATCTGATATTTACGGTAGCGCTGTTTTTCAAATTATTGGGAGTGAAATATGTTTTTGACCATCACGACATTAATCCGGAATTGTATATAGCAAAGTATAACAAAAGAGGTTTCTTTTACAACCTGATGCTGCTTTTTGAAAAACTCACATTTAAGACAGCCAATTACAGTATCTCAACCAATGAAAGCTACAAAAAGATAGCCATAGAAAGAGGAAAGATGACTGAGAATAAAGTCTTTATAGTAAGGAGTGGCCCTAAATTAGACAGACTTAAGATTGCCAAAGGTAATGGAAGATACAAGAAAGGAAAGAACTTCCTTATAGGATACGTTGGTGTTATAGGTAGACAGGAGGGTATAGATTTATTGTTGGAATCCATCAAATACATTGTGGACAGCAGGGATGATGTGCAGTTTGCCATTGTTGGAGGAGGAACAGAGGTTGAAAAACTTAAGCTTCTGTGCCTGTCCCTGGGGGTCGGAAATCATGTGACTTTCTATGGGCGAGTGGATGATGAGATGCTCATAGATATTCTGAATACGGCTGATGTGTGTGTTAATCCCGACAAGCCTACGGATATGAATAACTTATCGACGATGAATAAGATTATGGAATATATGGCATTGAAAAAGCCTATTGTTCAGTATGACTTGAAAGAGGGTCGTTTTTCTGCTCAGGATGCCTCATTATACGCCCACTATGACACAAAAGACTTTGCAGAAAAGATACTGTGGTTATTGGATCGTCCGGATGAAAGAAAACGAATGGGCGAGCTTGGCTATAGTCGTGTCTTTAATGAATTATCATGGGAACATGAAAGTAAAAAATTAATCTCATTTTATGAGATGGTTCTCAACGGAAAATGATGAGAAGTCTTATTTTGAAACGATTATTTGATATTCTTTTTTCTCTTTTGTTCCTGCTCTTTTTATTTCCTCTTTTTTATCTGGTGCTGGGGATTGCCATCAAACTATCCTCGCCGGGCGCCGTGTTGTTTGTGCAGAAACGAACGGGGAAAGGGGGCAAGATATTTCACTGTTATAAGTTCCGGAGCATGCAGCTCAATCCGGATACGCAACCGGCTACCGAGAATGACCCGCGGACAACGCGCATCGGGCGGTTTATCCGCCGTACCAACTTAGACGAATTGCCCCAGTTTATTAACGTCCTCAAAGGAGAGATGTCGGTCGTAGGGCCACGACCGCATGCACTATGGACAGACGAGCAGTATGCTCCCTTGATTGAAGACTATATGTCACGCTATGCCGTTAAGCCCGGAATCACCGGCTGGGCACAAATCAGCGGCTTCCGAGGGGAAATAAAACAGACCGAAGACATGGCAGGACGCATAGCCAAAGATCTTTGCTACATACGAAACCGGACCTTCTCCTTAGACCTATCCATCATACTTCGCACCATCGTCAGTATGATCCGGGGCGACAAAAATGCCTATTAACGCCACCCTTCCTCCCTCCCATCCCCCACCACCCCATCTCTCTACCGGAATAGCAATCCCTGAAAGAATGCCCCCTCTGAACAGGCGTTATAATATGCGTCATGTAAAGGCTTCTAAAAAAAGAGTGTATTCGTTGTGCGTTCGAGGAAAAAGTATTTGCTTTGCCGAAAACGGATAGAATGAAGATCGCATTACTTATGATAGGAAAAACCGACAATGCCGCTTTTGTTCAGGTCATTGACGATTACAGGAAACGTATAACACGCTATCTTCCTTTCGAGATCGCGACTATCCCGGACTTGAAAAATACCCGAAACCTGTCCGAGTCCCAACAAAAAGAAAAGGAGGGAGAACTCATCCTGAAAGCTTTGCAAGCGGGCGATTACTGCGTACTCCTCGACGAAAGAGGAAAATCGTACACTTCTGAAGACTTTGCCGCTTTTCTGGAAAACAAAATGCAGACAGCGCGAAAACGTCTGGTCTTTGTCATCGGCGGGCCTTACGGGTTCAGCAAAGAAGTGTACGAGGCGTCTTCGGAAAGCTTGTCATTAAGCAAAATGACCTTTTCTCACCAGATGATCCGGCTCCTCTTTACCGAACAACTCTACCGGGCATTGAGCTTACTCAACAACGAACCATACCATCATCGGTAACGCTGTTTTCCGTCATCCCGGCAAGCATATCCCGTATGGAAGTAACTGTTTTTTGCGTACCGCCGGGCAGGGTAAGGATTATTTGATGCCTGTCTATGCAACGGATGTAGGGAGGACGGCTTACAGGAGAAGGCTTCCAGCCGTTTCGTATCAACGCATTCCCTACCCAGTGGGAAGTAAACGGGTCACCCTCCACGCCGACAGGGGCCAGAGTAGCATCCGGATTAAGTCGTCCGGTAGATGGGTCGAAACGCATACCCTCTTTTCCAAAAAAAGAATCAAAGGCGTGATTGAGAATCAAGTCTTCCGGCGTACCGCATATCACAGGGAGGTCTTTTCCCAGCAACCAGAGGTTATCCCCCATCCGGATAGCCTGATCAATATCATGCGTGGAGAGCAGAATCGCTTTGTGCTGTTCCTTTGCCAGCCTTCGCAGCAGCATCAGGGTTTCCATACGAGCGGCGACGTCTAAGAATGCCGTAGGCTCATCCAACAGTACGATAGGACATTCTTGAGCCAGCGTTTTGGCAATCATAGCCTTTTGACGTTCTCCGTCACTTAGCTCCGCCACGTAACTCTGCGCCTTATGGGCAATACCTGCCGCTTGGAGAGAGCGTTCGATGATGTCCCTGTCTTGCTTTCGCAGGCGTCCGAAAAAGCCGGTATAAGGATGCCGGCCCAAAGCAACCAGTTCATAGACCGTAATGCCGCCGACATTCGTTTTCTCTGTCAGCACTATGCCCAGGGCAAGCGACAATTCAGATTGGGAATAGGATCTCAACGGTTTATCCTGCAATTGTATATAGCCTGCTAACGGAGGTTGGAAGCCACAAAGCGTGCGCAGCAGAGTAGACTTTCCCACACCGTTCAAGCCTAAGAGGCAGGTCAGTTCACCGGGGAAAAGATCAAGGTTCAGGCCGTCGTGTACTACTTTGGATTTTCTACCTTTCCCCGCATAGCCGATACAGAGTTCGCTTGTTTGTATCACAGGCTGTTTCATAGTCAATGGAAATACTGGATATTTTTCCGGTTCAGGATGACGTAGATAATAACCGGAGCGCCGATCAGAGGCGTTACGGCGTTCAGCGGGAGAATGACGTCCGTCCCTGGGACAACCATCAGTATATTGCATAACAATGCAATACAGGAGCCTGTGAGCAGGGTGAGGGGAAGAAGCATCTTGTGGTTGGATGAGCCGAGCAACAAACGGGCTATGTGGGGCACTGCCAGCCCGATAAAAGCAACCGGTCCGCAGAAGGCCGTAGTGATGGCAGTCAACAAGCCTGTACACAGCAAGATAAACATTCGCGTACGGCGTACCTGCACGCCCAGATTGGCGGCATATCTTTCACCCAGCAACAGGGCGTTCAGTGGTTTAATGAGCAGGATGGCTGGAAGCAATCCCGCCAGTGAGCAGACGGTAAAGAGGGGCAATTGTCCCAAGGAGACGCCGGAGAAACTTCCCATACCCCACATCACATACGAATGTACCTTGTCGGCTGCCGCATAGAGGTTCAGTATAGAGATGAGCGACGAGGCGAGATAGCCAATCATGATGCCAATAATCAGCAGCATCACCGTGTTGTGCACTTTGGTTGAGAAATAAAGGATCACACACAGGATGACGCAAGCTCCGGCAAAGGCAGCCAGGATAATCGCCGGGTACCCGCCGGCTGGTCCATCGCCCAATCGCCCCAGCGAGCCGCCGAAAGAGAGCATCACCAGCGCTACGCCCAAACTGGCTCCGTCGCTTATCCCCAGGATGGAAGGGCCGGCCAGCGGATTGCGGAAAAGCGTTTGCAACAACAACCCGCTTACAGCCAGCGAAGCGCCTGCCAGCATAGCGGTTACCGCTTGCGGCAGGCGCGACTGCAATATAATATGTTGCCACGACATTCGCCCCGGCTCTTTCCCCAACAAGATGTCCAGCGTCGTTTCCGGAGGAATCCCCACCGCGCCATACAACAGGCTTCCCGTAAACAACACAAGAAGCAGAAAGATAAGGATGGGGAAAAAGAGTGAAGCCTTCAATGCCCGGTTAAATAGACGATATACGGAGAATATTCAATAAATCGCGGTTAATCGGTTTCTCGTTCCGGATCGCTTTCGAGAAGGGTACATACACGATTTGCTCATTTTGGATACCAATCATCACGTTACGCTGGTCTTCCAGCAGCGCATCAATGGCGGCAACGCCCATCCGGGTAGCCATGATGCGGTCTTGCGCCGAGGGGGAGCCTCCCCGTTGCAGGTGTCCCAGAATAGTCACTCTCACGTCAAAGTTCGGATACTCCTTTTTCACCCGTTCGGCTGCGCCAATGGCTCCTCCGGTCACTTCACTTTCGGCCACGAGCACGATACTGCTGTTTTTCGACGTACGAAGTCCAAATTCTATCATATCCGACAGTTGGTCTTTTTCCTTGGATATTTCAGGGATGATGGCTGCTTCTGCTCCCGAGGCCAGGGCGCCATTCAATGCCAGGAATCCGGCGTCGCGCCCCATGACTTCGATGAAGAACAGGCGGTCGTGCGAAGAGGCGGTATCGCGTATTTTATCCACACATTCCATGATGGTGTTCAAGGCCGTATCGTAGCCGATCGTAACGTCGGTGCCGAACAAGTCGTTGTCGATCGTACCGGGCAGGCCTACCACCGGGTAGTTGAACTCCTGCGCAAAGATCCGCGCACCGGTCAGGGTGCCGTCGCCTCCGATCGCCACCAGGGCGTCTATTTCTTCTTTCTGCAAGGTTTCATACGCCAGTTTCCTGCCTTCCGGCGTTTTAAACTCCATGCAGCGGGCCGTTTTCAATATCGTGCCTCCCCGCTGGATGATATTACTTACATTTTGTGTTTTAAACTCTTCAATTTCGCCTGTTATCAAACCTTTATAGCCTCTATAGATACCCTTTACCTTCATGCCGTTGTAGATCGCCGAGCGGGTTACGGCCCGGATAGCGGCGTTCATTCCGGGGGCATCGCCTCCGGAAGTCAAAATACCGATACATTTAATTGCTGTTGACATATTATTTATTGATTAATACCTGTGCAAAAGTAATACAAACTTTCGACCACGCAGTTAAGAAAGCAAGTATTCCCATAAAAGGGACGGCACATGCGAGGTTGCACAAAGTCATTGTGCAATGCTGCACAAAGCCGTTGTGTAATGCTGCACAAAGCCATTGTGCAATGCTGCACAAAGCCGTTGTGCAAAAGCTCCACCGGTCAGTGTTTACCAACAAAAGACGTCCCGGAAGCGTTTTCAGCTTTCCGGGACGTCGTTTCCGAACCTTAATCCGTCGCTACAAGCGGCGTAACGGCTGGATCTCATTCCACACACTCCAACAGTTTAGAGCCGACTCTAAACTTGACCGCCTTACGCGCCAAGACGTCGACCGGTTCTCTTGTTTTGGGATTAAAGCCTTTGCGGGCTGCTCTCTCATACACTTCGAAGGTTCCGAACCCCAACAAAGCCACTTTCTCGCCTTTTTTGATTGCATCTTCAATGGTTTGAAGGATTAGATTCACTTCTCTTTTTGCTTCCACTTTGCTCAGCGACGCATTAGCCGCAAAAGCACTGATAAATTCTGTTTTGTTCATAATACGAATGATTTTAATTTATTAATAATGATAATATGATGAGTAAAGTCTTAGAGTTCTGCAATACTGTTTCAGCTCGATGCACTGACGTTTCAGCTCGATGCGTTATGTTTGTAAAGTTTCTTTGGGGGAAAGAGAAAAAAGAATATATTGACGCGCGGAGATAGTTAAGGTAAGCAGGGTATGTATTGTGTGTGTGTGTGTGTGTGTGTGTGTGTGTGTGTGTGTGTGTGTGTGTGTTAGCAAATCGCTTAGCACAAACAAATTAGGGAGCATAAAAAAGCTTAATGTTCCTGCATTTCTTTTCGATTTTACTAAAGGAAAGCTCGTTCTTCTCATTCTGAACTATCTGATTTTAATATGCGCAAATGTAGACATAAATATGATATAGAATAGTTCCGGATGTATTTTTTTTCAGCTTTATTTTTTGCGCAAAAGCCCCGGCACGGCTACAAGGCCTGCCGGGTGACTTTCAGAATGGCTTCTATGAGGCGGTCTATTTCTTCTTTGGTATTATAGAACGAGAAAGAGGGGCGGATACTGGCTTCTACGCCAAAGCGGCGGAGGGCCGGCTGGGCGCAGTGATGCCCGGCGCGAAGGGCGATGCCTTCCTTGTCGAGCAACTGCCCGGCTTCGATTGTCGGGACTCCATCGAGGATGAAGGAAACGACGCTGACGCGCTCGCGGGGATTACCCAGCAGGTGCAGGCCTTTGATGGCGGATAGCCGGGTGCGGGCATACTCCGTCAGTTCGTGTTCGTACGTCCCGATAGCTCCCAGCCCGATGCGCTTCACGTAGTCGAGAGCGGCGCCCAGTCCGACGGCTCCGGCGACATTGGGCGTACCGGCTTCGAAGCGGGCGGGCGGGACGTTGAACTGCGTTTCTTCGATTGTGACGTCCTTGATCATATTGCCGCCGCCCTGCCAGGGAGGCAGGAGTTCGAGTAACTCCCGCTTGCCGTAGACGGCGCCGATGCCATTGGGGGCGTATATCTTGTGACCGGAGAAGACAAAGAAGTCGCAGTCCAGCTTTTGCACGTCTACGGGCGTATGTGCGATAGACTGCGCCCCGTCGATTACGGTCCGGGCATTGTAGCGGCGGGCCATCTCTATCATCGTCCGGACAGGAGCGACGGTACCGAACGTATTGTTCACATGCCCGAAGGAGACGACCTTCGTTTTGGGGCCGAGCAGGCGTTCGTAGGCTTCGAGGATGATGTCGCCATTGTCGTCGATAGGGATAGCCAGGAGGCGGGCCTTTTTCTCCTTCGCCAGTTGCTGCCAGGGGACGATATTGGCATGGTGGTCGAGGGTGGAGATGATGATTTCGTCGCCTTCGCCGATGTATTTCCTGCCATAGGTTTGGACAATGAGGTTGATACCTTCGGTCGTACCGCGCACGAAGACGATCTCTTCAGGTGCGGCGGCATGGATGAAGTTGCGCACCGTATCGCGCGCCTTTTCGTAGGCGTCGGTCGCGCGTCCGGCCAGGGTGTGGGCGGCGCGGTGGATATTGGAGTTGTCCGTAGCGTAGAAACGGGCGACGGCATCAATGACGACCTTGGGCTTTTGCGTCGTTGCGGCATTATCGAACCATATCAGCGGCTTGCCGTTGATCCGTTGGTGAAGGATCGGGAAGTCGCGGCGGATCTGTTCGGGGCTGAAGACATCCGACGTTACGGCATCGTCAAAACTCATCCGTTGCAGTTCTTCCGAATACGGGATGCCGGACTGCAAGGAGGAGAAGGATTTATAGACCACGTCGAGGTTGATGTCGTCGAGGTCGATATTGAATGATTCCATTTACTTCTCTACCGTGTTGCGGTGTTGGTAATTATGGTAGAATCCTACTTCGACATTCTCTAATACGGCAATGGCGTCGTCCGTCAGCGAGGCCAGCGAGAAGTATTTGGTGAGCAGGTAGGAAGCTACGCCAAACTTATCCAGTCCCATCAGGCGCGCCGAGAGGCTGGGGGCTATTTCGCCCGGTATGCCGGTCTGATGCAGTCCGACGACGCCTTGTTCTTTCTCTCCGGTACGGACGAGGATAATTTCGGTCGTACCGACGCCGCGGTTGGTGAGGTATTGTCCTTTGATTTCGAGCTTGTCGCTGGGGATGATCGGTATGCCTCGCCAGAGGATGACGGCGGAGCCGAAGATTTGGGTTGTCACGGGCGGTACGCCCCGCCAGGTACATTCGCGTTCGAAGGCGGCGATGGCGCGCGGGTGAGCGATGAAGAAGGAGGGATTCTTCCACACCAGCGAGAGGAGCTCGTCGAGGTCGTCGGGCGTAGGCGCTCCGTAGCGCGTGCTGATGCGGTAGCCGGATTCTACGCTGCTGAGCAGTCCGAAGCGCCGGTTGTTGATCAGTTCCCATTCCTGGCGTTCGCGTACGCTTTCGATGCTGAGGCGCATCTGCTGTTCGAGCTGATTGTAGGGATTGTTATACAGGTCGGAGACGCGGGTATGGACGCGGACGACGGTTTGGAGGGTGTTGAGCGAATATTCGCGGGGGTTTTCCTCGTAGTCGATATACGTTTCGGGGATGATGTTGTCTTCTTCGTGTCCGGATACGAGGTCGATGTGCTTTTCGCCATGCGTATTGACGGTGGCCCTGAGGCGGAGGTGTTCATCTACGGCTTTCTGGAACTCTTCGCGGAAGTTGGGCACTTCTTCGATGATACTTTCCAGTTCGGAGCTGCTGATGGTGAAGAAGACGCTTGGGGTGACGGCCTTGACGGTTACTGACGAGGGCTTGTCGGAGAGTATGTCGGCTTCGCCGAAGTATTCGCCTTCGGAAAGGAGTGCGATGCGGAGGTTTTCGCCGTGCGAGCCTTTGCTGTAAATCTCGACTTGCCCCCGGGCGACGATGAAGAACTTCTGGCTGTCTTCTCCTTCGCGTATCAGGTGTCCTCCCAGGGCTATTTCTTCGATTTCGAATCTCTTTGCCAGCCGGTTGACGATCTCTTTGTCGATATGGGAGAAGAGAGGGATACGCCGGAAGGCTCCGGCGCTGAAGGCCGGTACGCCGTCGTAGTATTCGACGTCGATACGTTCGGCTTTTTTGAGTTCCACCTTGGTACGGTTGACGCGGTAGGTACCGGAATCGACCTGTACCCAGGGCAATAATTTGAGTAATAAACGGGGAGTGATCGACCCCATCTGCGGCGGGGTCTTGGTTGTTGTTGCCAGCTGGCGTGCAGTCGATGTCGTTACGCTGCGTTGCAAATCATTCTTTGCCATGTGTGTAAGTGTTTATATTTCGTTGTGTTTATTTCTGAATAATGACTTTGTATATGCCGTCGCCGGCCGGTTCTATGGCGGCGACGTGGTAGCCTTGTTCGGCGGAGGTGCGGGGGACGTTTTCGAGCGGTTCGCCTTCGGAGAGGAGGACTTCGAGGCGATCGCCGACGTTCAGCCGGGAGAGTTCGATCTTCGTTTTGACGAACGTCATCGGGCAATGCTCTTTGGTGATGTCTAAATAATAGGTCGCCATGATATATGCTGTTGACGGGGTCAGATAAAGAGCGTTTGTCCCCCGTCGGCGATCCGCAGGAAGGAGGCTACGCCCAGTACGTCTTTCACTTCGGGGATGAAATCCTCCTTTGTGAGTCCGAGGATGTGCATGGCCATTTCGCAGGCATAGAAATTTACGCCCAGGGATTTGGCAGCGTCGAGCAATTCTTCGGGGGTCGCCACATTGTTCCGTCGCATCAGGCTACGGAAGATGGAGGGACTGGCTCCCAGGAAGTTCAGGCGGCTCACGGGGGCGGCTTTGAGGCCTCCCATGAAGAAGCCGAACAGCCGGGTGAGGGGCGTTCCTCCCACGAAGCTGCGACCTTGCTTGCGTTTGATCGCATCCAGCCCCCAGAAGGTGAAGAAGAGGTTCACTTCGTAGCCTACGGCGGCTGCGCCGGTGGCCAGGGTGAAGACGGCGGTCAGCTTATCGAAGTCGCCGCTGAAACTGATAATCGACAATTTGTTTTCCATATATTTATTCCGGTTGATGAAACAAGATAGTAGACAGATAGCGCTCGCCCGTATCAGGCAGGACGACCACGATACGCTTCCCTTTGTTCTCGGGGCGGCGGGCGATCTGTATCGCGACGTAAGCGGCGGCTCCCGACGAGATACCCGCCAGCAAACCTTCCGCAAGGGCCAGGCGGCGACCTGTTTCGACCGCCTCCTCGTTCTTTACTTTGAATATCTCATCGACGAAGCGGGCGTTATACGTATCGGGCACGAAGCCGGCTCCGATACCCTGTATCTTATGCGGCCCCGATTTGCCGCCCGACAGGACTGGCGAGTCGGCCGGTTCGACGGCTACGACCTTGACAGCGGGGTTGCGCGACTTAAGCGCCTCTCCTACCCCCGAAACCGTACCTCCGGTTCCTACGCCCGAGATGACGATGTCGACCCAACCGTCTGTGTCGCGCCAGATCTCTTCGGCCGTCGTGAGGCGATGTATTTCGGGATTGGCAGGGTTCTTGAATTGTTGCAGGATAATAGCGTCAGGCAGGGTGTCGCGCAATTCTTCGGCCCTGCGTATGGCCCCACCCATGCCTTCGAAGCCGGGCGTCAATTCCAGTTGGGCGCCCAGGGCCTTGAGCAGCGCTCGTCGTTCGAGGCTCATGGTGTCGGGCATGGTCAGGATGACGCGGTAGCCCTTCGAAGCCGCCACCAGGGCAATGGCAATGCCGGTATTGCCGCTTGTAGGTTCGATGATGACGCTGTTTTTGTTCAGCAGCCCCCGTCGTTCGGCATCTTCGATCAGCGACAGGCCGATCCGGTCTTTCACACTGCGTCCGGGATTGAAACACTCCAATTTAGCAATCACCTGTGCATGGAGCCGGTATTCCTTTTCGATACCCGCCAGCTCCAGTAGGGGCGTATTGCCGATCAGTTCCGTAATATTCTTCGCTATTTTCGCCATATAATTTATGTATCAGTTATCATTCACGTTGAAATAAGTATGGAAGCAAAGGTAAAGCTCCCGCAAAGGCCCGGAAATACCACGTTTGTGGTATTTTTTCCATTCCGGTTTGGAGACTGTCTGCATGTGCGGAACTTCCAAACGACAATTTGGAGGTCTTGTAGTATGTGATGGATGGCCCTGCAAGTTGCAGGACGACTTTGTAGTATGTGATGGACCTCCCTGCAAGTTGCAGGACGACTTTGTAGTATGTGATGAACGTCCCTGCAAGTTGCAGGACGAGTTTGTAGTCGGTGATGGATGTCCCTGCAAGTTGCAGGGCGACTTTGTAGTCGGTGATGGACGCTCGGAAGGCAGGGTAGGGGAGGGGAGTGGCAAAGAAGGGGAACCAATTTTCCTCCGGAGAGACTTTGTAGCCGGCAATGGATGCCGGTAGCGGAATATATTGCATCTTTGCATGGAATGTAAAGATAAAAAATGAACGTATGAAGATCATTATCGTAGGAGGCGTTGCCGGGGGAGCTACCGCGGCGGCCCGGATGAGGCGAATGGATGAACAGGCCGATATCATCCTGTATGAAAAAGGGTATTTTATTTCCTCCGCCACCTGTGGCTTGCCGTATTACATCGGCGGCGAGATCAGGCAGCGCGAAGATCTGCTGCTGCAAAACCCGCAAGGCCTGCACCGGCGGTATGCCTTGACTGTGCGCGTCGATACGGAAGTGATCGCCATCGACCTGGGGGCCAAGACAGTCACCGTCAGGCGCCGTCGATCGAGACAGGTATATGTCGAAACCTTCGACAAGCTGCTGCTGTCGACCGGCGCCGAGCCAATACGCCCCCCCCTGGCAGGCGCCGACCATCCCGCCGTCTTTACGCTCCGCACCCTGATGGATGCAGAGGCTATCCGGGAGCACATTCGCCAATGCGATCCGTCGCCCGGAGTGGCCGTTGTCGTTGGCGGAGGCTTCATTGGCCTGGAAATGGCCGAGAACCTCCACAAGGCAGGCTTCGAAGTGCACCTTGTCGAGAAGGCGGATCAGGTGATAGCTCCACTCGACTATGCGATGGCCTGTATCGCGCACCAACAGATGAAACAGAGACGCATCCACCTGTGGCTCGGCCAGGAGGTGGCGCAATTCGAAGCCCAACCCACCGGCCGGCGCCTCGAAGTGCAGCTACAAGGCGGTCGCTCGATTCTGGCCGACCTGGTGATCCTCAGCGTCGGCGTCCGTCCCGACATATCCTTGGCCCGGACGGCCGGCTTAGAGACAGGCCCGCTCGGCGGGATCGTCGTCAACCCCTTCATGCAGACCTCCCACCCGGATGTTTATGCCGTTGGCGACGCCGTAGAAGTCTACCACCCCGTCGCTGCCGCTCCGATGCACCTCCCGCTGGCCGGCCCGGCCCATAAACAAGCCCGCATAGCCGCCGACAACATCATCGAAGGCAACCTCAGCACCTATAACGGGACGATCGGCGTCGCAATCGCCAAAATATTCGACCTGACGGTCGCTTCCGCCGGCGCCTCCGGCAAACTGTTGAAACGACTGAACATACCCTACCTCGCCTCCTACACCCACGGTTTCTCGCACGCGACATACTACCCCACCCCCTCTGCGCTGTCGATCAAGATCCTGTTTTCGCCCCAGGACGGCCGCCTCCTGGGCGCCCAGATCGCAGGCGTCGACGGCATCGACAAACGCATCGAGATGCTGTCGCAAGTTATCCAGCGCCAGGGAACCGTTTACGACCTCCAACAGCTTGAGCACGCCTACGCCCCGCCTTATTCCTCGGCCACAGACCCCGTCAACGAGGCCGGAAGCGTCGCCGTCAACATCCTGACCGGCCGCGTGAAGGTCGTACACTGGACAGAGATACCGTTGCTCGACTTCACGAAGGACTATCTGCTCGACGTCCGTAGCGCCAGCGAATACAGCGAAGTACATATCGAAGGCGCAACGCTCATCCCCATCGACGAACTCCGCAAGCATCTGGATGAAATCCCCCGCAACCGTCGCATCATCGTCTATTGCGCCGTCGGCAAACGTGGCTACATAGCCGCGCGCATCCTGATGCAAAATGGATTTACCGAGGTCTACAACCTTTCCGGCGGAATACGTACATACCACTTTGCCATGCGATGAAAAATAGCTACCTTCGCCCGAAAACATCAACCGGCATGAAACGTACCTTTCTAATTATCCTGTTTGCCCTCGTCGCCCTGTATGCAAAGATAACATACGACCTGTGGACAGCCGGCGCCCCTGCGGAGAGTTCGCCCCACGGCTACCTGTCCGAGATCGCCAGCCGGGTAACGGCCATCCCCCTGCAAACCGGAGAGCAGCGTATCGAAAACCCCCGCTCCATCCGCCGCGAAGGCACAAACCTTTTCCTCATCAGCAACGACATCCTGTACCGCTTTAACCTCGACGGCGAGTTCCTCTGCCGCATTACCGATCCGGCGCTCATCCGTGTGGCAACCTACCTGATCGATCCGCTCAGGAGTCGCCTGATCATCCTGGGCAATGCCGACGACATCCACTATTACACCTTCGGGGGCGAATTACTGGAACAGCAGAAAGCCGACGCCCGCAACGGTCTCCGGAGCATGAAGGCCGTCACCTTCTATCAAGATCAGATATGGGCAGCAGAAGAGCGCACCGTCTCCGATCCGCTGACCCGCAAGGCCTTTGTCGAGCAACAATTAGTCCGCTACGACGCCTCGTTCCGCGAGATCGGATCCCACCGCCTGCTCGCCGCCGGTCTGCCGGAGCAGCCCGTCGTTCCCTTTTCCGGCGAGATGCACTTAGCCGTAATGGAAGATACGGGCGCCCTCTACGCCTGCACCCCGTCGCTGCATCCCGAACGCCTGTTGCAGGATAGCCTGCGGCTGAAGTACGGACCAGCCTCCGTCGCCCATTTTCCGGACGCCGTCCATCCGGAGACCTTTCCCCTGCGCTTCGGACGCCGCTTCTGGTTCTCGTCCGCTGCCGGCCCGGACGGCGACAGCGAGGCCTACCTCTACTGCTTCGACCGCACGACCGACCGCTCCTGGCTCCTGAAGGGAGGCTTCGACGACGACTTCTACCATACCGGCCCCATTACCGGGTGGCAGGCGATGGACGTTTACAGCCGCGCCTACTGCTTCTGCCAATCGGGCGACCCGGTGAAGCCCCTTTCCCCTTCCGGTTCACCGGTCGTCTTTATTGTCGAACTGAATGTATAATCCCAACAATGAACTACCTGATAACCCCTCCTGCCGATCCGAAGATACGTGTATCCCTTCTCTTGCCGGCCTCCAAAAGCATCAGCAACCGCATATTGATCCTGAACGCGCTGAGCGCGGCCCCTCATCAAACCATCCACAACCTCTCCGACAGCGACGATACGCAACGCCTGTACCAGGCGCTGACAGAAGCGCCGCCGGATTCCCCGGACCGCCACATCCATATCGGAGCCGCCGGGACCGCCATGCGCTTCCTGACCGCCTACTTCGCGCAAACGCCCGGCGATTGGACGCTCACCGGGACGGAACGGATGAAAAACCGCCCGATCCGCCACTTAGTCGACGCCCTGAACGCCCTGGGCGCCCGCATCGAATACCTGGAGAAAGAAGGATACCCTCCCCTGCATATTTCCGGCAATAAGTTGCAGGGAGGAGAAGTCCAACTTTCCGGCGAAGTCAGTTCGCAATACATCTCGGCCCTGCTGATGATCGCTCCCCTGATGAAAAACGGCCTCTCGCTGCACCTGCAAGGCAATCTCATCTCCGCACCCTACATCCGCCTGACGATTCAACTGATGAGGCAGTTCGGCGCAGCCGTCGGATGGGCCAGACAAACCCTCCGCATACGCCCCGGCAAGTACAAATCCATCCCCTTCACGGTGGAAGCCGACTGGAGCGCCGCCTCGTACTGGTATGCGATCGCCGCGCTTTCCGGACAGGCAGATATCCACCTGGACGGCCTGTTTGAAAACAGCTTGCAGGGTGATGCCGCCGTAGCCGGACTGTTTGCCCGCCTGGGAGTAGAGACAACGTTCACCGGCGACGGCGTCCGCCTCCGGACAACCGCTGAGCGCTGCAAACAACTGACGTATGACTTCATCAACGAGCCTGACCTGGCGCAAACCTTTGTGGCCGTCTGCCTCGGCCTTGAGATCCCCTTCCACTTCTCCGGATTGCAGAGCCTGAGGATAAAAGAAACCGACCGAATAGAAGCCCTGAAAGCCGAGTCGCTCAAGCTGGGCTACCCCCTGTCCTGTACGCAGGATAATACCCTGGAATGGAACGGCGAACGCTGCGACCCGGAGCCGCATCCTGTGATTCGGACCTACGACGACCATCGCATGGCGATGGCTTTCGCCCCCTTGTCCCTCATCCGCGAGCAAGGCCTCGCCATAGCCCATCCGGAAGTGGTAAGCAAGAGCTATCCGGCCTTCTGGGACGACCTTCAACGAGCCGGATTTAAACGTACCGTCACCCCTGTGTCAATCTGAATCGCCATGTGGTATCTTACGCTAAGCATCATAGCCTTGGGGATAGTGACGGCTCTTATCGGACATTTCGGCAGCAAGAAAAAGGCCCCCCCCTCACCCGTCCTTCCCCCGCCTGCCTGCTGCGGGCAGCACGACGTCTGCGAGCGTAACAACCTGCTGGCCGCCGCGAGCAAGCCGGCAGAATATTACGACGACGAAGACTTAGACCGCTTCGCCGGAACATCCGCCGACGCATACGCCGCCGACGCCGTCGAAGAATTTCGCGAAGTGCTCTACACCCTGCGCACACCAGAGGTTGCAAGCTGGTTGCGCAGCCTGCAACTCCGCCGTATCGACCTCCCCGACGCCCTGAAAGACG
The DNA here is from genome assembly GCA_031271045.1 of Tannerellaceae bacterium. GTDB lineage: Bacteria > Bacteroidota > Bacteroidia > Bacteroidales > Tannerellaceae > DFXE01. The sequence goes on along the minus strand of JAISWO010000039.1, from coordinate 9,779 downwards.
AAGCCTACCTGATTGTAGGCGAACAACAGACACAAAATTGACGCAATATGCTGGAACTATTTCAATACGCCTTTTTCCGGAACGCCCTGCTGGGCAGTTTACTCACCGCGATAACATGTAGCATGGTAGGAACGTATATTGTATCGCGCCGTCTGGTTTTTATCAGCGGCGGCCTCACGCATGCGTCCTTCGGCGGCCTCGGATTGGGCTTTTATCTGGGGCTGAATCCGATTCTGACGGCTCTGCTGTTTGCTATTCTCTCGGCCTTTGGGGTCGAATGGGTCAGCCGTTCGAAGCAGGTGCGCGAAGATTCGGCCATTGCCGGCATCTGGTCGCTGGGAATGGCGTTGGGAGTCATCTTTATTTTTCTTACGCCCGGCTATGCCCCCAATCTGTCGGCCTATTTGTTTGGTAACATCCTGACGGTTTCCTTTATGGACCTCTGCTGGATGTTGTCGCTGGCGATTGCGCTTACTGTCGTTTTTTCTTTTCTTTACAGAGAGATCGTCTATGTCGCTTTCGATCCGGAATTTGCTTTCACACAACGCCTCCCGGTGCGATGGATCGAACACATGATGATGATTTTTATAGCCATAACCATTGTCTTGTCCATCCGGCTGGTCGGCATTATGTTACTAATGAGTATGCTGACGTTGCCCCAGATGATCGTTAACCTCTTCACCTCCGATTTTCGCAAGCTGATCTGGGGCAGCGCCGTCATTGGCTTCGTAGCGTGCATCGCCGGATTGGCGCTTTCTTATGTCCTCGACGTACCGTCCGGCGCTTTCATCATCTTGATCTTAGTAATAGCCTTCTTGATTGCGAAAAGAATATCCCCTCGATAACATTTGGGTTACATTTTCTTAAATACTTCAGTTTGTTTTCTATATTTGCACTGTCTTGAATCTTATCAAGACGCTATAAAGTCATTTATATAACATTAAAAACAAACATCAATGAAAAAAACTTTTCCGTCAACCTTTTTACTCAGTCTGGGTTTTTTATTTTCTTCCTGTGAACAGCCCTTTATCGAAAGCCAGAAGTCGGAGGTATCAGTAATTACCCGTAGCAACCCCGATGAAACCTGCGACCTGTTTCCCATCCAAGTTTATGCCTTTTACCCCGACGGAGAGTGCGTGGATCATCAAATATTGGAAAGCGCCGATGATTCCTTGTTCTTCACTCTTCCTCCGGAGAACTATACGTTCTATGCCCTGGCCGGCGTATCGGCCGACAGGTATACGCTACCCAATGTCTCGACGGCTTCAACATTCTATCCATTGGAGCTGAAAGACCAAACGACCGGGCATGCCGAAATAGGAACCGCACGCGCCGATATTGTGGTTAGCAACGGAGAGAAAGGAAGTCTGGAGCTTGTCATCACCCGCGTCGTGGCAAAGATAGATGCTTCTGTTTTCGACTTGCCGGAAAACATTACCAATGTGGTCATGTCGTTCAATCCGGTAGAAACCCAACTTCTCCTTGATGGGACGTTCGATGAAGATCCGGAAAAGAAAGAGCTCTGTTTTACACTCACGGAAAAAAATCCCGGCGAATGGCATACGACAGATTCGGTCTTCGTTTTCCCCAGCAAGGCCAATATAACCATTGGGATTTTGCTGACTGAGGCAGAAGGGAAAAAACGAAAATATTCCTATAATGCTTCATTCAAAATAAAAGCCAACTATAAATATGAAATAAATGCCACTTACAAGGCCGGATCTCCCGATCTAAGCGGGGTTATCAAAGGTACGGATTGGGATGGAGAGGAAGAATATGCTTTCGATTTCGGAGAAGGCGAATCGGCAAGTGCAGGCAGTGAATCTTCCGGCAGCGAATCTTCCTACGTAGCCGGTGGTTTCTATAATGAGGATTGCTACATTCTCCATGTGGAAGAAATAACAGAAGGCAGAGCGATACTGACCCTATTGTCTCCCAGCAGTTCCAGTGGGATGTATCCTGACAATCTGAAGGAGAATATAGGAAAACTTGATGCTGGCGGTTTTTCCGACTGGCAGATGTTCTCCGAAGAGGATGCCCGTATGGTCAATCAGTTATGCAACGAAGGTTTAGAGGAAATGAATAACCTGCTTGACAGCCATGATGTCCCTACCTTTCAAAGCAGCGAGAAATATCTATACGAGAAGGACGGAACCATCAAGGCTTTCGCCCTGACCGGTACGTTTAAGTCGGAAATTGCTGTGCCCAGTAAACGTTACTATATACGTGGCGTAAAGAAAATAATCGTATCAATCCCTTGACGGCTCAAGGCTTTCCTGTGATTTCTATTTTGCTCCGGCCATTGGCGGTTTTTATGACGCGGATCTGTGTAACGATTCGTTCCGTCATTTCGGCAACATGGGAGATGACGCCGATCTTATGTCCTTGCATTTGCAGCTTTTCCAAAGCGTCCATTGCTATGCGCAAGGTCTCTGTATCGAGCGAACCGAATCCTTCGTCAATAAACAGCGATTCAATCTTCATTCTGTTTGACATCAAGGATGAAAGCCCCAATGCCAGAGCTAAAGAGATTAAAAAGGACTCTCCCCCCGACAGGGAATGAACCGTCCGGATCTCACCCAGCATATCCAAATCAGCTACCTGGAGGGCCAATGTCTCCGGGATACGTTGCAGCACGTAGCGGCGGGACAATTCCTGCAGGTGGCGGTTGGCATGCGTCAATAAGAGATCGAGGGTATAACCCTGCGCTATTTCTTTGAACTTTGAACCGGATGCCGAACCGAATAATTCATTCAGCTTCTTCCAGTTTTCAGCAGATACCGCTTTCCCGGAGAGTTCTTTTTCAAAGGCTTTGATGCGTTCTTTCCCTTTGTTATGGGCGGTAAGAGCGGCATTTATTTCGGCAATCCGTCCGGTCGTCTGCTCTATGAGGTGGTTGGCTTGGGTTTGTCTTTCCAACAGGAGCTCTTTTGTTTCGCTATCGCCGGAAGGTTTTATTTCTGCACGGTTATGCGTATCCAGATTTTTCTTCCGCTCTTCGACCGTTGCTTTGCCGGCCGTTTCCTGTTCTTTCAGTTCGTTCAGAAATGCTCTTTCGGTTTGAATCCATTGTTTGTCTTTTGACAAAAGTCCGGCCAATTGTTCTGCATTGATACTACCCTGTTTACCGGCAATCCATGCGTCGATTGTTTGTTGAAGCAGATGGCATTGTTGGGTTAACCGGGCGATTTCATGGGTGATTTGAGCGATCGCTCCCTTGAGCATTTCCTGTTTTGAAGTAAGCAGGTTTTTATCATCCGCCGACTTTTTTACTGTTTCAAGCATCTTTTTCTTTTCTCCGGAGAAATAAGCCGTAAGCTCATCAACGGATTTACCCTTGAGAAGGCTCTTTCTGCGAGCCAGCAGATCATCTCGCGAGGCGGTTATTTCGTTCGCTTTCTTTTCTTTTCCCTCTGCGTTTGCGTTTGCTTCCACGAGGTTGTTTTGTTCACTTTGAAGGAGTATAATATGATTGTTCCTAAGTCCTTCCGTGCGGGTTTTTTCTTCTGAGAAAACATTCCACTGCCGGGCGATTTCTTTGATTTGGTTTTGCAGGACGCCCTGTTCGAAAGCGGTTCTCCACGAGGGTAAGCGAGACAGGGTCGCTCCGGCTTTTTCCAACGTTCCGGCTGCTTGCCGGGAGTAGTTTCCGGCCAATGCCTGTAAGCGAGCAATCTCCGTTTTTCGTTTCGCGATAGTTTCGGTTAGTGCATTTCTTTCGTCCCATACACGTTGTTTGGCTGTGTTCAGTTCTTTTTCCTTGAGGCTTTGTTCGCCGCTTACGTTTGATAGCGGGTGGTGCAGACTTCCGCACACGGGGCAGGGAGTGCCCTCTTTCAGTCCGGCGCGGAGCAGAGCTATTTCTGCCGGCAAGAGATTGTTGAGGCGTTCCGCTTCGGCGTTTAGTGCGGCAAGTTTGTTTGTTTCCGTTTCCAGGAGGCGTTCATTTTCATTTTGTCTGTTCCGGTTTTCCCGGCTTTGTGCGGAGGCGGCTTTTGCATCGTCCAGCAGGGAGAGAATCCATTCGTTCTGAGGAATAATCTCTCTGTATATCTGGCGCTGGTCGAACCAGGCGGCGAGTTTGTCTGCATTTGCCTGGGCTGATTCTATCTCTTTTGTGAGCGCGTGTATGTTTTTCTCCATCCGCTCTTTTGCCGACCGGGCGGCCATCCATTCTTTCTCTGCTTCTTCGGCATTTGTTTGCGCCCCGGCTATCCGTACGTCCAATTCGCGTGCCCGGATGATTTCCGGTTCTGTTTCGGCGATGATTCTGTCCAGTTTTTCCTGTTCTTCCAATAAGAGGAGGTATGCGCTGTCCACCTGTGCGAGTGTCCGGGCGTTATCGTCCCATTCGCTTGTTTTTTGTTTCAGGAGGAATTGCTTCTCATCCAACTGTTTTTTTGAGAACAAGTGTTCGTTGAAGGCATCTCTTATATCCTGTACACTGTCCATGCGGGCCATATAGTCGTACCGGGGTTGGGCGCCGGCGATGCGGCTTTGGATGTCTGCCAGGGATTGCTTTGCTCGGTCATAATTCCGGGATAGCGCATCCAGGTCGTCCCACCATTTTATTTTGGTGTCCCTGCGGGACCGTTGCGCTTTCAGCAGCGCGGATTGCGACTCAGCCTGGTTTTTTTCGGTATGATAGTCTGTTATCTGTTCATCGGAAAGGAGTTCGACGTCTTTGATGCGTTCTTTGAGAGCAAGGTATTCCTGTTCGGCATGTCTTGTCTTTTCGTAGATCAGGACAGAGATGCGCGAGTAGACGCCTGTTCCGGTAAGCTTTTCGAGCAATTCGGCTTTTTCGGACTGCCGGGCTTTCAGGAAGGCGGCAAAATCACCTTGGGGAAGTAATACGGTGCGCGTAAACTGTTCGAAGGTCAGTCCGGTCAGTTCTACGATCCGTGCCAGCAGTTCGGTTTTCCGTCCCTGCTCTTCGTTTCCCGACGAGAGGTTAAGCAGGCGTATGTCGGTATTTTGCAGCGAGCCGTCTACGCGTCCTCTGGCGCGTTTGACCGACCAGGTTGCCCGGAACTTTTCGCCTGCGACGGAAAGGAACTCCACTTCGGCGTATCCTTCGGCGGTTCCGCGGCGGAGGAGCGTGCGACTGTCTTTTTGATTGATTGTTTTGTCCCCGACGTCGAGGATGGCGATATTGTTCTCTGCCGCCCGGCTCATACGTGGCGTATTATCGAACAGCGCCAGGCATAAGGCGTCGAGCAATGTTGTTTTGCCCGAACCCGTACTGCCCGTAATGGCAAAGATACCGGCCGGCAGTAGCGGACCGGTTGTAAAATCGACTTCAAATCTCCCTTCCAGCGACGCAAGATTCTTTCCTCTGATAGCTAATATTTTCATTGTTCAGCCTCCCGGATTACTATTTGCAGGAGCTTCTTCATTTCGTCCGGCATTTCTTCTCCGCCGAAGCGCTTGCGGAATATATCGGATGCCATCTCCATCGGGTCGATGGACTGTAGTTCTCCACTTATGCGGGGGAGATCCTTCTCGCTTTTGGGTGTGACGGCGGAGATACGAGCCAGGCGAACGGATTTGTTTTGCAGCGCTTCTTCGATGCGATGCCGGAGGGAAGGTTCCGGTTCGGTGATGAGGACTTTGACTTCCAGGTAGGGCGAGGCCGGTGTTATTTCTCCGTCGGGAAGGCGGTCGATCTCTTCCAGCACGTTGGCCGGCGGTTCCGGCTTTGCCGGGATGCTCAGCAAGAGGGCGAGCGGTTCGAAGCCGATGCGTTCGATGGCGACGGCGGTTCCGGTTATTTCTACCAGGGTGACCCCTTGTTTGTTGTTCTTTTCGGCAAAGGACATCGGCAGCGGTGCGCCGGCGTAGCGGACGTTTTCGCGTCCGGAGACCCGTTGGGCGCGGTGCAGATGCCCCAGCGCCGTATAAGCGATTCTCCGGTCGAAGGCCTCCGGGGAGACGGCTTCCAGTCCTCCGATGACGGTTCGTTCCGAGCGGTCGTTTTCCGACAGTTCCGCTCCGGTTGCCTGCAAATGTCCCATTGCGATGACGGGTTGGGTTTTGTCTTCTATCCGGTCGTACAACAGTCGGTACAAGGCTGCCACGCCCTGGGCATAGTTTTCCGCTTCGGGGTAGTCGCCCTGTCGCAGGTAAGGAACGGCTAAGCACCAGGCGACGATGTTGCCGTCCTTTGTCAAAGGGACAATCAGTTGTTCGTAATCTATTTCGCCGCTGCCGGTTTTTCTTGCAGCGAGTCCCCTGACGGAGACATTCATTTCTTCCAGCAGGGGATTGGGAGCTTCGAGCCTTGCGCCTGAGTCGTGATTACCGGCGATCATCACGATTTGCAGGCCGGGCCGTAAGGCGGTCACTTCCCGCAGGAAGCGGTATAAGATTCTCTGCGCTCCGGCCGAGGGGTTTGGGTTGTCGAACACATCTCCGGCGATCAGCAGGACGTCGACCTGCCGTTCCTGCACTTGTCTTTTCAGCCAGTGCAGGAAGTGCAGATGTTCTTTCGTCCGATCGTAATCGTAGAAATTTTGTCCGATATGCCAGTCGGCCGTATGCAGGATTTTCATCAGAGTCCGAAGGCAGCCTTGATAGCGTCGGTATAATCTAACTTTTCCCAGGTAAAGAGTTCGACTTCTACGGCGACGGGGGCCGGGTTGTAGCGCGAGTGGAAGACTTTTGTTTTCGTTTCCGGCTGGCGCCCCATGTGACCATAGGAGGCCGTTTCGAGGTAGATCGGGTGGCGCAGTTTGAGCCGTTCTTCGATGGCTTTGGGGCGCATATCGAACAGGCTGCTTATCTTTTCAGCAATCTCGCCGTCGCTCAGCGACACGTGCGAGCGTCCGTAGGTGTTGACAAAGATATTCATAGGCCGGGCCACGCCGATGGCGTAGGATACTTGCACCAGCGCTTCGTCGGCGACGCCGGCAGCTACCAGGTTTTTGGCGATATGGCGGGCGGCGTAAGCGGCCGAGCGGTCGACTTTGGAGGGGTCTTTACCGGAGAAGGCTCCTCCTCCGTGCGCACCTTTACCGCCGTAGGTGTCGACGATGATCTTTCGTCCGGTCAGTCCGGTGTCTCCATGAGGGCCTCCGATAACGAATTTGCCTGTCGGGTTGACATGATACGTGATCCGGTCGTCGAACAAAGCCTGGACGTGGGGCGGATATTGCGCCTTTACGCGGGGTATCAGGATCCCCTTGACGTCGGAGGCGATCTTCTGCTGCATGGCCCGGTCGGCTTCTTCCTGCGAGATACCCTGGGCGACGACAAACTCGTCGTGCTGCGTTGAGATGACGATGGTGTCGATGCGTCGCGGGGCGCCGTTGTCTTCGTATTCGATGGTCACCTGGCTTTTGGCATCGGGACGGAGGTAGGGCATCAGGGCCGGTTCGTTTTTGCGGATAGCGGCCAATTCGCGGAGCAAGCTGTGCGAGAGGTCGAGGGCGAGGGGCATGTAGTTGTCTGTTTCCGTCGTCGCATAGCCGAACATCATGCCCTGGTCGCCGGCTCCCTGTTCGTAGGGATCTTCGCGTTCGACGCCGCGGTTGATGTCGCCGCTTTGTTCGTGAATAGAAGAGAAGACGCCGCAGGAATTGGCTTCGAACTGATACTCGCTTTTCGTATAGCCAATTTGTTTGATTACGTTACGCGCTACATCCTGTACGTCGACGTAGGCGCTTGATTTAACTTCTCCCGCCAAGACAACCTGTCCGGTTGTAACAAGGGTTTCGCAAGCTACTTTCGAGTCCTTGTCGTAGGCAAGGAACTCATCCAGTAAAGCATCCGATATTTGATCGGCTACTTTATCGGGGTGTCCTTCGGACACCGATTCGGAGGTAAATAAATAACTCATTACATTAAATAATTTAGTGTGTTGTTGTGGTGAACGGACGGGGGAAGGAGGGGATTGCCGCGGGGGCAGGGGAGAGAAGAAGCACTCATTTTAGCATTTTTTCCTGTGGTTGCAAGCAATACAAATCTTTCCACATCTATTCGGATGCAAATATATGGAATAATCCGCATCCCGAAGAATGTTTTATGATTATTTCTTTTCATCATATTGCAAATGCAAAGCGTTCAGCATGAAATGCCAAAAATACTTCCCCGAAAATAACCTTTGTTACAATAAATAATTTACATTTGTCGATGAATAAACGTAGCGATGTCTAACCTCATCATTGTCGCCAAAGGACGACGTCAATATATAGCAATAGTGCATACGAATCAAAAAGTTTTACCTAAAACAAAACAAGTATCAATATGGAAAGTCAAGTGAACAGTTACAAACAAGCGGTCGCCCGCTTCGGCGTCCTGGCTCTTCTTTGTCTGGGGCTGGCCGGCTGCCAGGCAGGCGATGCACCGGAACCAACGCCGGAACCGGAACCGGAACCGGAGCTGCCCGTTCCGACGAAAGAGCGGGTGGACATTCCCCTTACCAAGGCGGAAGAATCCATCGTGAGTGGCAACAATGCTTTCAGTTTTCAACTGCTAAAGGCTGTGGCTGCCGAAGAAGAAAAGGAGAACATCTTCCTCTCGCCCCTGAGCGCTACGCTGGCCTTGGGGATGCTTAACAACGGCGCCGCCGGGACGACTGCCGAAGAGATCCGCACCGCTCTGGGCTATGCCGGTATCCCGGACGAAGACCTGAACGACTTCTTTCAAAAGCTGATCGAAGCCCTCCGGGAGATCGACCCGCAGGTCACGCTGGAAAGCGCTAACTCGATCTGGATAAGGAACGATTTCCCGACGCTCGCCCCGTTCCGGGAAACGAACCAAACGTATTATGACGCCCAGGTGCGCAACGCCGACTTCTCCGATCCCGCTACCCTGGCGGCCATCAATTCCTGGTGCGCCGACCATACGAACGGCATGATCGACCGCATCCTGAACGGGATCTCCGAGTCGTCGGTCATGTACCTCCTGAATGCCCTCTACTTCAAAGGCGCCTGGACAGAGCCTTTTGAGAAGGAACAAACCCAGCAGAAAGTTTTCTATAACGAAGACGGCACGCTGGCGCTCAACATTCCCCTCATGTCCGGCGGCGGGAGGCTGAACTACGCCCAGGGCGACCACTTCGAGATCGTCGAACTTCCTTACGGCAACGAAGCCTTCAGCATGGTCTTCCTGCTACCGGAAGAAGGACTTAGCCTCTCCTCTGTCATCGAAAACTTAGATGCTGCCGCCTGGAGCGAAAGCCTGGCGAAGCTATCTCCCAGCAGTGTCCTCCTCTCCCTCCCCCGCCTGAAGCTGGCGTACGAGATCCAACTCAAAGAGACGTTACGCAGCCTCGGTATGCAAGCGATGTTTGACGATCAGGAAGCCAACTTCACGCGCCTTTCCTCCATTCCCACCTACGTCTCGTTCGTAAAGCAGAAGACCGCCCTGGCGCTTGATGAAGAAGGCGCCGAAGCCGCCGCAGTAACGATCATCGGAATAGAAGTAGCCTCAGGTCATGATATTTCAATGGTCCTGAACCGCCCCTTCCTCTTATTCATTAAAGAGAAGAGCACCGGCGCCATCCTCTTCGAAGGCGCCGTCCGGAAGTTAGAGTAAAGAATTGCTGAAATGCTTTTTTAGGCAACAAATTATTCAATAAAAAAGGGGCTGTCCTTCCGGGCAGTCCCTTTCTGTTTGGGTGGATCATCTTCTCTCGTAGCGGGAGGGAAGATTACTGTTTCCGCCCTTCGGTGATGCTGCCGGGGTAGAAGGCTCCGGTGAGGTAGGCCAGGATGAGGTCGTCTTTTTCGATCCAGGCCTGGCAGGGGCCGGCATTGTAGGTGGGGACGTCGAAG
>JAISWO010000062.1 GCA_031271045.1 Tannerellaceae bacterium | reverse complement strand
GCTTATGCTTTATTGAACTGGAGAATAACTTCAAATCAAGCCAGAACATTCAGTCTGATGGAAACATTGGCCATTGCCATCAGTGACAATGCAAACACATTGGCCGGATCGATCAGGGCGAAATTGATTGAAGACGGAGAAAAACCAAAAGCAAAACCAATCATTGACGAAACGGCTGGAGCAGATGTCTTTGTGACTCTTCCTTGTTCAAATTATATCATTACTGTAAATGAAAGTGCCGATGCTATTCAAAAAGCGGAACAAAAACTCATTGAGATGATGCAATCTTTTGATTATGAAAATCAATGAACAGCAAGCTCAATCCTCTCGTGAATATATCCGGTATACATTTCAACTATTACCAGGTATGCAAACGTAAACTCTGGTTGTTTGCGAATGGAATAAGCATGGAACATTCTTCCGATTTAGTTTATGAAGGAAAATTGCTTCATGAAACATCTTATCCGCAACGTTCGGAACGTTATAGTGAGTTAGAGATAGATGGAATAAAAATTGATTATTATGATGCAAGAAATAAAATCATTCATGAAATCAAAAAGTCGGATAAGATCGAAATCGCACATCAGTGGCAGGTGAAATATTATATTTATATACTTGAACGAAATGGTATTGATGCTGTCAGAGGTTTATTAGAATATCCCATGCTTCGACATACAAATGAAGTGCTTCTATCGGAGGAGGACAGGAATAAAATAATTGAAATGAAGGATGACATCTTACGTATTATTGCAGGAGATACATGTCCCGATATAATCAACAGTAAAATATGTAAGTCATGTAGCTATTATGAGTTTTGTTATGTAAAAGAAGATGAATCATGAAAAAGACTTATTATCTATTTAATCCCGGACATTTGCAACGGAAAGATGATACACTTAAATTCACTCCGCTTGAAGAGGATGAAAATGGAGTAGGGAAAAAAGAAGGCGTACCCCGGTATATTCCTGTTGAAGGGGTAAGCGATTTTTTTGTATTCGGCTCTTTACATGCAAATAGCTCGTTGTATAACTTCTTAGGGAAAAACGATATTGCCGTACATTTTTTCGATTATTACGAAAATTATACCGGCTCGTTTATGCCGAAAGATTTTTTGCTGTCAGGACGGATGTTATTGGCTCAGACTTCCCATTATCAGAGTAAAAAGAAACGATTATTTATTGCTCACCGGTTTGTTACAGGAGCAGCCTGTAATATGTTGAAAAATCTGCAATACTATAATCGGAGAGGAAAAGATATGGAAACATTGATGGAGTATATCAGCAAACACATGGAACATATTCCCCAAGCAACCGCAGTGGACGAACTGATGGGTATAGAAGGAAATATCCGTCAGAATTACTACGAAGCATTTAACTTGATCATAAATGACTTCGAAATGGGAAATCGAACCAAACAGCCTCCACAAAACGAAGTAAACGCTTTGATGTCTTTCGGAAACATGATGTGCTATGCTTCATGCGTTCGAGCAATTCATCAAACACAGCTTAATCCGACAATCAGTTACCTCCACACACCCGGAGAAAGACGTTTTTCTTTAGCTTTGGACATTGCTGAAATATTCAAACCTATCATCGTTGACCGTGTTCTATTCAAGGTTTTGAATAAAAAAGAAATACAGGAAAAGCATTTTGATTATCGTCTGAATAAATGCGTATTAAATGAGGCTGGGAAAAAGATCTTTGTTAAAGAAATAGATGAAAGACTAAACGAAACGATCCAACATCGTTCATTGAAACGAAAAGTAAGTTATAAGCACTTGATCCGTTTGGAATGTTACAAATTAGCTAAACATCTATTGGATATAGAGGAATATAAACCATTTAAAATGTATTGGTAATGTATGTTATCCTTGTCTATGATTGCGGAGAACGGAGGGTTGCAAAGATGTTGAAGTTATGCCGGAAGTATTTGAACTGGATTCAAAACTCTGTTTTTGAAGGTGAATTGACCGAAGTCAAATTAAAAGAATTAAAGTTTAAGGCGAAGGAAATTATGGATAAGGAAACCGACAGCCTGATTATTTTTACGAGCCGGAGTGAGAAGTGGTTAGATAAAGAAATTATCGGGCATGAGCGTTCCCGGATAGATACGTTCCTTTGAGGCGGAACCAGAGGAAGGAGGTTATGCCTTTGGCTATGCTGGTGAGGCTGATAGACCACCAGACACCGGTCAGGCCGAGGGAGGTGGACGACAGAAGAATGGCCAGTGGGATCCGTAGAAGATTGAACCCGATACTGATGACGGCTGGAGGGATCGTGCGCCCGGTTCCGTAAAACAAGCCCTGCATTGTTATTTCCAACATCATGAACAGCATAGAATAGGCTTCTATGCGTAGAAAGATCCCGCCGGACAGGTAAGCTTCCCGTTCCGGGACAAGGAGGGAAAATATCTCTTCCCCCCAAAACATAAACAGTAGCGTGCAAAAGATCCCGAAGAGAGAGGTCATTGCCAGGGTCGTGCGATATGCGCCCCGGAGGCGGTCGTTCCTTCCCGAGGCATAGTTCTGCGCTGTGAAGGCGCTAAGGGCGGTACTGAAACCTTGCGAGGTGTTCCATGCCAGGGCTTCGATCTGTCCGCCGGCCGTAAGGGTCATCAGACCGATATGGCCGCCATGATGGGAGGCCGTACGGCCCATACAGAAGTTGATAAAAGCAAACAGGATATTCAGCAGGGCTACCGGCAATCCTAAACGGAGGGTACGCCTGACGTAGTATCCCCGCAGCCTGATAAAGAAAGGGAAGCCTCCCAGCAACCGGCTTTTGCGCCGCAGGTGATAGACAAACAGGAAGCAGACGGCTCCCTGCGACAGGCAGGTCGCGCAAGCAGCGCCGGCTGTCCCCCAACCGAAAACAAAGATAAACAGAGGATCGAGCAGGATGTTCAATATCAGCCCTATGCCGTTGACGAAGAAGGGTATCCGACTGCGCCCCGCCGCATTGTGTATACCGGTGAAAGCGTATGAAAGGAATACGAAGGGGAATCCCAGGGTGAGTATCCGCAAGAAGGTGACGGCATCTTCCGTGATCGGGGCCTCCAATTGGTAAAAGCTTATGATGAAGCGGGCAAAAAGGTAGAGAGCGGCTCCCCAACCGAGCGACAGGAGCAGACCGAGGGTGAGTGAATGGGACGAGAAGAGCCGGGCATCCTCCATATTGCGGGCGCCGATACTTTGCCCTACGCTTACTTCGGCGCCTACTTTGCCGAGCAGGGCCAGCGAGGTGGTCATCCAAACGATGATGCCTACGGCTCCTACGGCGGCGACCGATTCACTTCCCAGCCGACCGATCCAGGCCATGTCGATGAGGTTGTAGGCCATTTGAACGAAGGAGGTGCCCATGATGGGCAGGGCAAGGTTGAACAGTTGGCGCCGGATGGGGCCTTGCGTCAAATCGCGTATTCCGTGCATGATCAAAAGTTGATAGAGAAAAGGACTTCGACTTGGGTGTTGCCGTCGCCGGCGAGCGGCTGGATCAGGCGCAGGCCCGTTGTCAGCGGGAAGGAGAGTTGCAGCGCGTTCCAATCGGCTATCAGGTCTGCACCGTAGGCGCTTTGGGTGGTCCAAGGGCTTTGCCGGGCGGTCTGATTGGCGGTCAGGTCGTAGAAAAGGTTGGCGCGCAGGCGTCTAAGGTAGGCCAGCGTGCCGGCCGAGAGGTCGGGATATGCGATCGGGAAGGCGTAGTCTACCTTTAGGGTCATTTGTTGGAGGCTACGGTACGTATAGACGTGACCCCGGGGCGCTTCGAGGAGTTGTTGGGGTATATAGAGAGGTTTTCCCTGGCCGGGCTGGTATTGGTAGGCTGTCCGGAGCATGAGGGAGTGCTGGGGGGCTATGCCGGGCAAGTAGGCGGTCAGACGCGCGGCATAGAGGTTGCCGTAGTTGGTCGAATGAGAGGGCAGACTGAGGTGTTGCAGCCGGAGTTGGTATCCGGAGCGGGGGAGGATGTCGCGCTGGGCCATCTTGCGGTAGTTATAGAATCGCACTTCGGCGAGGAGGTATTGGTAGTTGCTCATCGCTTGCGGGGCGGTTCCGTATTGCTGGTAGCGGTTGTTGACGAAGTGATAGGTGATGGAGGGTTGGATGCCGCGCACGTAGTGGCGGGTGGTCAGGTTGAAGGGGAGGTAGACTCCAAGGCGGGCGTCGAAGCGGGTACGGGCGGTATACTGGGCCTGAAGGTGGGTGGCACCCTGGTCGTTAGTCGTCCATCGGGCGTCGAAAGCCTTGTCGCCGTAGTCAATGTTCAGGTGTATGACGGGGAACCATCCCTGGTAAAGGAAACTGACGAGGCCGTGGTGATATCCGTTCTCGTAGTACCAGGAGGCTTGCATGATGGCGGTATTGAGCGCATTTTGCGACAGGAGGGTGAAGCCCGGCTTCAGGGCGGAAGTGAAATCGGTGGCATTACCGTTGCGTATTTCGCTTACATTATAATATAGGGGCGCCCAACTGTGAACGTGCAACAGATGGGAGGCTTTGCGGTAGGGCCGGGGTTGAAAGTCGACCTTCCTGAGGCTGGAGTCATTCAGGCGGAAGCCTTCCTGACGGGCCAGGGTTTCGGCCAGTGTAAAAGGCGTCGGCCGGCTGAAGTCGGCTGGGTCGTTGCCCAGGCTGTCGAGGGGAAGGGCTGCCAGGCGGTATCCGTTGGCTTGGTAATCAGCCATCAGCAAGGCGGCGCTATCGGTCGAGAGCGCCGGTTGGAAGGCGCCGAAGCGCGCCGAAGTCAGGCGACGGGTTTCTCCATTGGAAGGATCGAGGCGGTAGAGGTTGTTGATGCCGTTCAATCCGGATTCAAAGTAAAGGGTACCGCCGGCATAGATAGGCGAGGTGATATTGGCCGGGGTTGGGGGCAGACATTCATCCCATCGTCCGGTTCGGAGGTCAAGGCGCAGGAGGCTGGCTCCTTCCTCTCCGACAGCTACGGCATAGAGGGTGTCCGTTCCACCTGCGGTCAATTCTTTGACAAAGGCGTTGTCGGGCGTTGGGTAGGCGCCGGGGTATTCGCTGCCGTCGCGGGCGTCGATGCGTACGATCCGGTTCTGTCCGTCTTCGGTGGTCAGCGAGGCGGCCAGGAGGGAGTCGGCGGCAGCCAGGGCGACATAGCGCCGGCGAGAGGCGAGGGTATGGATGCGGCTGCTGCGGAGGTCGTAATATTTGATGGCCGAGAGGCTTTCGTGCGTCCAACGGATGGAGGGGATCTGTTCCAGCCAGTAGACGCGATTCCCCTGGAGGGTGATTCGTCCACTAAGGTTTCCGAGGTAGGCAAGGCGGCGTACGCCGGCGGCGTCAACGGCCACGAGCGTCGGGAGGTCGGACAGCGAGGATTGAAGGGCGATCACCGTCGTATCGTTCCAAGCCTGGGGATAGCGATAGGATGTATACTGTCGGGTTTCGGGCGTCAGATAGCGGGGCGTTAGGTGGGCGGTGTCGGCGCTTGTCCATTCGTTCCGCAGGAAGGCGAAGGTTTCTTCAAAGAGGCGGTTCACTGAGATGCCGCTCTGATGCTTGAAGGCGCGACCGAAGGGCGGGAAGGCGAAGGGATGGGCGACGTAGCGTTCGGCGGTCTTCTTCCAGATGTCGGCGCCGTAACGGTAACGGGCAAAGGCAACCATGTCGTAGCCCAGGGCGTAATAGTCGCCGGTATAATCCCGGTAGGATCCGAAGTACCATTTGTCGAAAGAGAAAGGGGTGGCGGAGAGGATCCGGGCGCGATAGGTCATTTGAAACTCAGGCAACCGTCCGCGGCCGGCGGCAGTCAGGGCGGTTTCCATACCGACGGCGTCTCCTTCAAAGAACCACCGGGGGACGAAGAGGGAGGCTATGCCGGCGGCTTGTTCGCCCATCAGGTAGTAAAGGGGGCGGAAGACGCCGGTCATCAGGCGTCCGGTCTGCACCACGTGGCGTGATTCGTGCACGACCAGGTGTTTGTCCCAGCGTTCGGACTGGAGGTTGAACGGCGGCGTGGAGAGCAGTTCCATTCGTCGGGGCGACCAGGCGACCATACCGTTGGACGTCATCGTGGTCGGGTGCAGCACGACGGGGAAGCGTCCTTTGACGGGGCTGCCGATGGTTTTTGTCAGATGCGGCCGGACATTCTCAAGGTAAAGAGCGTAGCGATAGGCCAGGGAGTCAAGTCCGCGGGGATAAATGATCGTATAATGCTCGATGGAGGCTTCGTTCCATCGCAAGCGCGAGGGATCGGTACCATAATCGAGGAACTGGGCTTCGGCGGCGAGCGGGGCCAGCCAGGCAGCCAGCCACAGGGCGAGGGTTCTGTATCTCATACGTTCTGTTTTTTAATCGGGGCGCAAGGTACGAAAAACCATTGGGAAAGGGAACAAAGACAGTTTCTTCGTCGCCTCCCCCAAGCCTTCGGTGCCATGGTGCACGACTTCGATTTTCGACTGCGATGGGATGCTACTTAACTTATTTGATTTATCGTATCTTTGCGATCCTGGCATATTTGAAATAATACTGTATATGAAACAGACATGATCGCTCTCGCTCACCAAAGGGGATGAAAAGGTATTTGATTTGGCATAACTTTGTTGGATATTCGTTACCTTAGTTGCCATCATCCCTTTAATTGAGTAA
>JAISWO010000056.1 GCA_031271045.1 Tannerellaceae bacterium | reverse complement strand
CCGACCCTCAAAACCGAAAAAAACTCCTTTAATAAATGGAGTTTTCTAACTTATGCCGGCAAAGATAGGGCTTTTTGCCAGCATATTTTTGTTGTCTATAAGTTCAAAAATATGTTTTATAACTATGTTTTATAACATCTTTTTCATATCTTCAATAACGGTCTTTCCAAGCATCCGCGCGTAATGCTGTGTTTGTTTAATATTCGAGTGCCCCATTGCCCTGCTAACCGTTTCGACAGGGACGCCTTTATTAAGAAGATACGTCGCATACGTATGCCTCGCCACATGCGATGTGAGCGTTTTCTCAAGCCCCGCTCCAGCTCCGAGCAGTTTTAGGTAGTCGTTGTATTTCTGGTTACTCAGCCTGGGAAGGTTATAATTATACTTTTCCGCTATACGCTCCGCCTCCGGAAGGAACAGCGAGATAAACGATTCATCCGTTTTTGTCCGGGACGAGCGTATTATCCTGTGCCCTTCGTATTCAGAGATTTCAGCCCGGCAAAATCCGCAAAGGTCGACGTATGCCATGCCGGTAAACATTTGGAATATAAACAAGTCTTTCACTTTTGAGAGCTTGTCGTTTCCGGGAGTATAGTCAAGTATTTTTTTAATTTCGTTATCGGTCAGGAATGTCGGTTCCTTCGATTTTTTTTGTGGCATCCTGAAACGGTCGTACGGATTTTTTGTAAGCATATCCATACTGATAGCCTCCCGGATATATTGTTTCAGTGTCGAGTGCCGTTTGTTTAGCGTTGCAGAGGAGTTAATCTTCTTTCTCAGAAAGGCGTCAAAAAGGCAAATATTCTCGTATGTAAGGTCGGAAAATGTTTTGATAATACCAAACTCTTCAAGACGCCGGATAAGGCCGTTGTGATGCTCTAATGTGGCCATGGAGGGGTTATTTCTTGCGAGTGTCTTCCTCATAAACGAAATGAACGATTGCGTACCGGCTTTATCCTGCTTATCCCAGTTATGCACATCCGCAAGAGACGCGCATTTATCGGAAAGGACGTACGCTTCAATCTCGTTAAATATGCCTCTGGCCTTTCTGGTTATTAATACGGCGTTCGGGTGGCTCCGGCATGAAAATCCGTTTGCATCCGAGAATTGATTTTTATACAAATGAATGCCGGTTGAGATATACGCACATTTATTTGTTCCAAGCAATCTTACCTCTATTTGGAGAAGCCCGGTTTTTTTTGAATTGTCCGCCTGTTTTTTCTTGTCAAAAACATAGCGTATAACTGCATTATTCATAGGTCATTAGATTTTCGTACCGTTTTTCGTACTTTTCCCCGCAAATGTACGAAATTAACGAATAAATGCGCATGAAAACGGATAAATACGGAAAATAAAAATACTCAAAACCCGCATCAAAACAGAAAAACCCGCTATTGAAGCGGGTTTCATGGCGGAGAGAGTAGGATTTGAACCCACGGAACCTCTCAGTTCAACGGTTTTCAAGACCGCCGCAATCGACCACTCTGCCATCTCTCCTGAGGAAGCAACCTTTTCCGGATTGCGGGGCAAAGGTAATTATAATTCCGATATTTCCTACTCCTCGTGTAAGTATTTTTATTCTTGTATCAGCAGACGATCGCCGGCGCTGGCTACGATGCTGCGGTAATAGGATTCGTCATAGCCGGGGAAGTTGGGAGAAGAGGGGAGTCCGTAAGGATTGCGTTTGAATTGTCCGTTCTCTTCTTTCTTCACATTGCCGTCAATGTATTTTACCAGCAGGTATTCGCCTAATTCCTTCCAGCGTGTTGTAGCGCTGTTGGCCGTTGTCGTGCTGAACCATGTCAGGAAGTTACGGGCTTCCGCAGGGTCTTTGCTCAACAGTTCCGAAGCGGCTTTGTCTATGGCAGGGAGTATCTCTTTGTAATGATTCTCTAATTCGCTCTGCACCTTACGTATATCCTCAATCATAAAGCTGTATTTATGATACGCCATATTGGCAACCCAGTTGTGAATCCAGAAAGCAGACGTCCATGAAAAGTTGTACATATCCCCATTGCCGACGCGGTAACATTCCGGCGTAGCCAGCATCGAACTGTAAAGAGGAGTAAATACTGCCATATCGGCATCGTCAACACCAAACCAGAGGATGCCTCCCACTTCATCAGGCAGCCAGTTACGCATTTGCGGGACGATCACGAAACCGGTTTGCTGCGTAGCTATGGCTCGTTCGTTCAGATAGGTTTTGCCATCTACCTTGAAGTTCATGGGGCGCCAGCGATAGGGCACTTTATACGGGCCGGCGCCGGCGTCTTGGGTCATATCGAGGTCGGTTCCTTCATAGTGGTCGCGCATGCAGTTTTGCACGTCTTGTACGGATAGTTTCCTGTCGGGCCTGATATAGAGCGGCATTGGCTCCCGGGTTGTATCCCCTTTGATGAAGTCGGTATATTGGTCCATGCTTTTGTCGTACTTGCGGAAGAAC
This sequence comes from Tannerellaceae bacterium, assembly GCA_031271045.1. Taxonomy (GTDB): domain Bacteria; phylum Bacteroidota; class Bacteroidia; order Bacteroidales; family Tannerellaceae; genus DFXE01. Next base: position 7,480 of record JAISWO010000056.1, on the reverse strand, counting down.
GACCATACGCGGGCTTCGCAGCCTCTCAGTCCTGAGAAATCGTATGGATTATAGGCTTGGGCAAAGCTGAAGTCTTTGTCTTTACCGCTGAAGTAGCCCTTTTCGCGGGCCAGACTGACAACGTCGGGCGAATACAGGCAGTTTTCTTTATCATCAAACGGTATCTGCTGGATACGCGCCTGGTTGGCATGTGCGGCAATGCAGTCGTCGGGTATGCGGATAGCCACCCATACGGCTCCTTTGTTTCCGGGGCCTTTACCGATCATTTCCATTATCCAGGCTTCGTTTTTATCGGCTATAGAAAAGGATTCACCGCCACTGTGATAGCCGTATTCCTTCACCAGATCCGTCATTACCCGAATGGCTTCGCGGGCCGTTTTAGAGCGTTGCAGGGCGATGTATATCAGGCTTCCGTAGTCTATCATACCGGTAGAATCTCGCAGTTCCCGGTGTCCGCCCCAGGTGCTTTCCGTAATGGCTACCTGATATTCATTCATATTGCCTGTTACCGAATACGTATGTTCGGCCTGGGGGATTCGTCCGAGCGGTTTGCCGGTATCCCATTCCACTACGTCGAGCCAGGCTCCTTTAGGCCAGGTAGCTGCCGGCCAGTGATATAATTCGCCGTATAAGGTGTGCGAATCAGCGGCGTAGCTGATGATGACCGAGCCGTCGGCCGAAGCTTTTTTTCCGACTAATAAACCTGTACAGGCTATGGCTTCCATACCTGCCAGCAAGGCTGTACATACAGCCATTGGTATCCTTCTTTTTCTCATATCTGTTTTTTTTACAAATATACTACATTATTTGAAAGGGGTGCATTTCAAATTGTCGCATCGTCATTACGATAGAAATCCACCCTTTGAAAGGGATTCAAAACTTCATCCTCAGGATGCGGATAGCGTTTAGTATGGCCAGAAGCGCTACGCCCACATCGGCAAAGACGGCTCCCCACATGGTGGCGATTCCGATGACTCCCAGCAGCATGACGATAAGTTTGACGCCAATAGCCAGAACGATATTCTGCATCACAATACGTTTAGTGGCTCTGGCTATGCGGATGGCAGTGGCTATTCTGACAAGCCGGTCGGTTTGTATCACTACGTCGGCTATTTCGATGGCTGCATCCGAGCCCATTCCTCCCATAGCGATGCCCACATCGCTGAGTGCCAGCGCCGGGGCGTCGTTGATACCGTCTCCTACAAAGGCAACGACATTCGAACGGACGGCCTTCAGGGCTTCCAGATGTTTCACTTTCCCTTCGGGGAGCAGGTTGCCGTATGCTTTGTCTATCCCGGTGGCTCGGGCTACCTGGTCGGTGATGGAGCTGCGGTCGCCGCTCAGCATAAGGGTCTGGCGAACACCTTGTTCGTGCATTTCACGGATAGCCTGCGCCGCTTCGTCTTTTATTTCATCGGCAATGCTGATATAGCCGGCGTATTGACGGTCGATGGCAACGATAACGACCGTTTCCACCAGGGTATCAATTGTTTCGTCGTACGGGATGGCGTAAGAGTTCATCAGCCGGCGGTTTCCTGCCAGGATTTCCTTTTCGCCGCAACGTCCTTTGACTCCCATCCCGGCAATTTCTTCTACCTGCCCGGTGCTGTACACCTCCACTCCGGAGGCGGCGGCTACGATGGCTTTGGCTACCGGGTGGGTGGAGTGTTTTTCGAGTGCGGCGGTCATATTCAGGAAATCCTGTTTCTCATACATGGGTGAGACGACGTTTTGCACCCGGAAGACTCCCTTTGTCAGTGTCCCTGTCTTATCCATGACTACGGTATTGACCGAGGCCATCTTATCGAGGAAGTTCGCCCCTTTGAAGAGTATCCCCTTGCGCGAGGCTGCTCCTATGCCGCCAAAGTATCCCAGCGGGACGGAGATAACCAGAGCGCAAGGACAGGAAATAACCAGAAATATCAGGGCGCGGTACACCCAGGTTGCAAATACATAGTCTGCAACTGTAAAATAAGGCAGCACGGCAATGAGCACGGCCAGAGAGAAAACGACCGGTGTATATATTTTAGCAAATTTACGTATCAGCAGTTCGGTCTTTGCTTTGCGCGAGGAGGCTTCTTCGACCATTTCCAGTATCCGCGCCAGCGAGCTGTCGGAATACGCTTTCTCCGCCCTTATTTCTACTGCTTTGTCAATGCTTATCATACCGGCCAGCACGGTTTCGCCGGTGCGCAGCGTACGTGGACGGCTCTCGCCTGTCAGTGCTGAGGTATTGAAACTGCCTGCTTCGGAGAGCAGTACCCCATCGAGCGGTACTTTTCCGCCGGCCCTTACCAGGAGGATTTCTCCGGGTCGTATTTTTTCCGGCTCCGTTTCCTGATAGCTCCCCTCTTTGACTACCGTCGCTGTAGCGGGGCGGATATCCAGCAAGGCTTTGATATTGTTCCTGGCTTTGTTTACAGCCGATTCCTGAAACAGTTCCCCGATGGAGTAAAACAGCATAACCGCTACCCCTTCAGGATACTCGCCGATAATAAAGGCGCCGATAGTGGCGATTAACATCAGGGTAAACTCATTGAAGAACTCCTTCTCCCGGATCGTTCCCCAGGCTTCTTTCATTACCGGGAAACCGACGGGCAGATAAGCCGCGATGTACCATAGCAAGCGCATAAAAGGACTAAAGAAGCTATGGGGAGCCAGGCGATCACAGGCCATACCCATAATTAATAAAAACAAACTGATGCCGACAGGAAGGAAGATTTTCCATGCAGCTTCCGGCTTTTTCTTCCGGCAGGCTCCCTTGCTGCAACAAGCCTGTGGGTTAGGTGATACGGGAACAGACATTTTATTTATGATTTATATTTTCCCGCAAAGGTAGAAAAACGAAAACGCAACTAAGTTGCAAGTTTTGAGTTATGAGTTGATATCCTATAGACTTTTGTTTCAGAACCAATTACTTTCACCCTCGAAGTATATAGGATCTTCCCCCCGGAACCTGTATCTGTTTCACTCCCGTCCGGTATATTCCCGGACGGGAACAAATTTATCCCGGACGGGATCGGATTTATCCCGGACGGGAGCAGATTTATCCCGGACGGGAGCAGAAGGACGACGCAACATTCCCCATAGACTTTTAACGAAAAATCCTTCACTCCTTCACAGAGGATATAAGCAGCTGAATGATATAAAATTAAGGTGTGAAGGACGGGGGTTTCATCCTTCACCTTTCCCTCGGCCTTTTCCCTGCGGAGTGGGCGCCTTTCCTCCCCTGCCTTGCGGGAGAGGCGGGGGAGAGGTACGTCCCAACTATACGAGTGGGACTTCCGGATATAAACCCGGACAGCTGTTTCAGACAAAAACCGTCAGCTGATTTCGGGGCGGATCACGTGTAGGAGTGTGAAGGATAAGAACCCCATCCTTCACACCTTAATCCAATGTCATTCAGATTCTTATACCCCTTGGGAAGGAGTGAAGGATTTTTCGTCAAAAGTCTATGGGGAATGTGCACGGGATTATCAGATGATTGTTTACAGAAAAGGTTATGTCATGGAGCGTCCCGGTGCGTTGCTGACGGCAGCTCTCCTGTTTTGGCCACTGCCACGGATACGTTTTGAGAGCGAGGCGTAGATCTGGCCTGTCTCCGAGTTGTGGAAGCTCAAGGCTAAACGCGTGTCGACAAGGGTCAGATTACGGCTTTCGCCTCTGAGGAGATGTTCATCTTCAACAATGAGCAATGCCTGCATGGTATATGGCCACGAAACCGATGCCGACAGATAGCCTGCTGTCGTTACGATGTCAGTCGCGACGCTCTCCAATGCCCGCATCTGCGGGATCTTTGTTTTCATACACAATTAATTAAAAGGTTATTATAGAACCATACGGCAATATCCGCATAGTTGAATTTCTGTGTCTGCGGCTCCGGCCTGTGAAATCCGCCATTATAAGCAGAAGCATAGAAGCGTAATTCCTGTTCTGGGCAAACCATTTAAAGGCTCTAATTTTCATCATCAATATCTAAGTCCGCATACCAATTGAATGCCCAATAGCCTACAACCATGGATATTATGCCTCCTATTATGCAGAGGGGGATGCGAACAAAGAGACTGGAGTCTGTTGTGAAAGCTATCGCGAGCGTGATCGGCGTCAGCGTTATTGAGTATACGAGTAGAGGCAAAATCAACCCGAAGACAAACAACCGGATGGTTTTCCAGATATATGGAGCTAACAGGATTAGAATGTATATACCTATCAGAATCAATGCGACTATACCAAACTCCGGATTTTCCAGCAGAGGTAATTTTATCGTTTCCATAAGCGTTTTACATTAAAAAACTGCTGGCAACGAACACCACAAGGCCCAGCACTACAAGCCCCAGGGATACGGATAAACATATTGTAATAAGACGCCAGAACCCATTTTGCAGGGAAATTGCGTACTCCAACTGTTCGATGTTACACGTTTCGAGATAACGCTTGTATGCCTTGGCCGTATCTCGCATATAGGTGCCTATAAAATAGATACATACGCTGATGCAGATCGATAAGATCACAGATATCGGATTGTTGCGTCCTGATGCGAGGTTAAGTATCGCACCAAGGACAGGAAACCCGCATCCCACACAGTAAAATACATATAGTACGCGCAGATAACGCGCCGTTTTCGCCAGTTCCCCCATTGCTTCAGGAGACAATACGGGTTTGTCTGACGGCAACTCTTTGTTCGTTTGAGACTCAATGTCTAAGACTTCGACCGTCGTCGTCTTCTCTTCCATGTCTTGAATTTTCTGTTCCATTTCTTTTAAATTTTTAATTGGTAATTTCTATTGACGCGACAATCTTATGACTAATTCTTTGATTCACTGGCGGGATTATCCTACAAAGCCTGAGAATATTTTTGGTAGGGGAAGCCCTACCAAGAATATTTGCAGGCGATAAACAACCGGCGATAGGGATTACCCTACCGCCGGTGTCATACAGCTTTATTTTGCGGAAAATTTATTGGAGAGGAATGGGCAACAGTCCTTGCCTGTAGGCTTCGCCAACAATGTATGCTCTATCGTTTTTCACACATCCGAGAAGATCGGCAATCTTCCTTTGTTGCTTTTCTAACCACTTCTTATGTTGACGGTAATATTCTTTCTCTTCATGATCCTCGGTGGCAAGGTATTCGATGATAGCCAGTTGCCCCCGCGTTATGCCAAGTTGCGCAGCTCTGGCTTTGCATTTGTCTTCAGCCTCTTCATTATAGCTGATTGTTGACTTGTCAAATTGTTGTTTCCATTCGTATAGTTCATCGGAAAAGGCATTAATCGTTCGTGGGAATATATAATTTGCTTTCAGTTTCTGCTCGATTCGTTCTTTCAGGTTCCGGGCATTTTCTTCCAATTGACTCCTGGACTTATGGTTTAAAACCCGACTTTTGATGGTGCTCGTCAGATGATTATCGATTCGTCGCAGAAAATCTTTCAGCCGGTATTGCTGCGTCGTCTGGGGTTTGGTAAGGCCTAACAGTGCGATGATTATGCTTACAAACAAGAGGACTACGACTACTATCGCGACCGCAGCCCAGGGTATCTCCCGTTTGGGGGCTAAGGGGATGGCCGAGAGGTGCCCGTGCTTATATTGGTAGAGGCCTGCGGGATTGCCGATGATCAGGGATGAATTGTCGGCGAAGGCCAGGGTGGCGTTGCTGAAGGTGATGTCGTGATAGGAGAGCGCGCGGCAGGTGTCGCCGGAGAGCGATTGCAGTTGGGCAAAGCCATGGTAACCGGCGATGGCGACTGTTGATGAGGGGGCGTCGGCGATAACCGAGCGGATGTGCTTCGCCCCTCCGGGAAGGATATGCCCGAGAGGCTCCATCCGGTTCCGGCCGGCATAGCGGTAGATGCCGTGCGAGGTATAGACATAGAGGCGGCCGTCTTCGACGGGCAGGCTGCGGATGTTGCCGTAGGGATTGCCGTCGATCAGGGTGTCGGCCCGTCCGTCGGGGGCGATGGCGAAGAGGCCTTTGTTGAGCGTGCCGACGTAAAGGGTATCGGCAATACGGCAGAGGGCGGTCACGTAGAGGTCGTCGTTCGGATCGCGCAGGCGGCTGTCGTAGCGCAGGCTGTCGCGGGCCGAGGGATTCGTCGCGTAGAGGTTGAAGCGGGTGCCGACGTAGAGGGTCGTATCATTGTCGTAAAAGAGGCTGCGGATGTCGTCGCGCGACTGGCCGGGGCGGTTGACGGGTATGGAGTCCAGGAGTGTGTGCCCGGGGATATGGATCTTGTACAGCATCTTGTCGGTGGCGATATAGAAACTGGCGCCGCGAACTTCGCTCCGGACGATGTTGTCGCATATTTCCAGGCCTTTGACCTTCCCCATCCGTTTGGCGGGCGATTGGCCGTTGTATTTGTACAGCGTGTAATCGCCGCTCAGGAGGTAAACGCTGCCGGTGTCGCGGCCCAGGGCGATCACGCTGCCCCGCGCGCCTGCCGGGTTCTGATGCGCCGGGAAGGTGTAGAGGCGGTCGCCTGCGGCTAAGTAAACAAAGTCCTTCGAGGCGCAGGCGATATGTTTGCCCGATACGCTTACGCCTTCGGGGATCGGCTGCACAATAGGCTTGTCGCTTCCGGTGGGGAGGTAAACAACCCGGTCGCGATAGATGGTCCACGTTCCTCCCAACGAATCTTCGACCTGTTCGACGGAGCCGTCGGGGAGGGCCGGGCGGAGAGGGAGGTCGAGCGAATCGCGCCGGCGGAGGCTGTCGCCGAGGTTCTGCAAGATGAAGTCGCCGTTGGAGGTTTCGAGCACGAAGCTTTGCCCGTCGTCCTCGCGCTGGATGGTATAGACGCCGTAGTTCGTGCCTTTGCCGGAAATGGGGTACGATTGGGAGGCTATCTTTTCGCCGTCCGGGGTGATGACGACGGCCTTCAATCCTTCGTCGCGTATGCCGGCCAGGAGGATCCTGCCGGCGGAGGCGTCGGGGCTGTATTCTATTATGTCATAGACGCGGTTGTGGCCTGCATCTATGACTACCTGGCGGTCGGTGTAGATGTTCCGGAGAAGGGCGTTGCCGTTTTCGGTCCCGATTAGCAGCAAACTATCGTTGAGCTCCGTCAGGCTGAGGCTTGTCAGAGGCGCAGAAAAAGAATGAAGCGTATAGGAAAGTCCCGTTTCCGTGAGGCTCTTATCGCTGCAAGCCGACAGCGCATATACGCAGGCGAGTAAAAAGAGGAGGTTTTTCATACATTTATGTGTTAGTTGTGACAACAAATGTATGAAAAGAAACTACACATTTGCCGGATGAATCTTTATTTTTATCTGTATGGAAAATCCGGAACTTTCTTTCTGACACCGAAGGTGTTTCATGTGGATAACCCTTTGCAAGAGAGCAGAGGGCTAAGGCGCTAAATACAGATTGAATGTTAAAATAGCATTTGGATTATAGGATAAATTTGCTTTTACTCTCTATAGCTATATAGAAATATTTTAATATAGGGTAATGGACAAAACCTATAATATTTCAGAAAAGCTATTA
>JAISWO010000047.1 GCA_031271045.1 Tannerellaceae bacterium | reverse complement strand
ACCTTGGTTGAACCCCCGTTGTAGAGTGTTATGGCGATCTTGGCCCCTTGGAAGGTACCGTTGGAGATGGCCAGGAAGGCGGGATAGTTCAGCGGCGGGTTGTAGCTCATGGTCGACATGTGGGGGGCGACGAACCAGAAGGCGGTGTCCTGCGCCCGGGAGATTGCGGCGCAGCCAAGGAGCAGGACGGAAAGGAATAGCAACTTTGTTTGTAGCATGAGGATTATATTATATGATCGTTTTGTATAATACGGCACAAAGGTATAAAACCTTTTTCAATATGCCTGTCCCGGCAACAGGGATGGTAAACTTTTGCGGCGCCGCCAACCGGCTGCAAACTTCCGCTTCCCCGGGATGAGCCCCTTTGATCCCGCCGCAAAAAGTTATTCCATGAAACGCGCTCATTTCATCCCGCAGACAAAAAGTTATTTCATGAAATGAACTCATTTGGCCCCGCAGACAAAAAGTTATTTCATGAAATGAACTCATTTGGCCCCGCCGCAAAAAGTTATTCCATGAAATGAGCTCATTTCATCCCGCAGACAAAAAGTTATTTCATGAAATGAACTCATTTGGCCCCGCCGCAAAAAGTTATTTCATGAAATGAACTCATTTGGCCCCGCCGCAAAAAGTAGACCTTGAAAGGCGTCAAGCGCCTCGCAAGCGGGAGGAAGCGGTATCCCCGCAAGGATGTGGATCGTTCAGGAATATCAGGGGATGGAGCGCGAGCGCAGATGGGGGTTGACGGGGATCACGCAGGGATGGACTGTGATGGTATAGGTGCGCGGCGTGCCGTCGCAATCGTTGTAGACGGGCGTGACGGTGATTGTGGCGGCGCCTTCCCGGAGGGCGGTGAACTGGGGCTGGTTGCCTGTTCCGGTGGCCGGCAGTCCGATGGCCGGGTTGCTGTTGGTCCATTTGAAAGTGGCGCCGCTGGTGGGCGAGGCGAAGGTGACGCCGGGTATGCTTGTGTTGACGCAGCCCTCCTGGTCGCTAATGGCGTTGACAGTCACGAGCGGGTAGACAGTGATCAGGACAGAGTTGCTGTACACCGTACCACAGCTTGCGTCGATCACTGCCCGGCGGTAATAGGTGTTCGACGTCAGCGCTCCGGGAGCGTAAGTATCGGATGTTGCACCGTCGATGTTTGTCCACGAGGAATTGTCCGTGCTGCTTTGCCAGCGGTAGGTGTATGAACCGGAGCCACCGCTGGGGAGGGTGATTGGGGCAAGCCCTGCGGGCGTCGCGTTGTAGCAAATGTTTTGAGCCGAGCCGATAGAGCCGGGCGTCAGGCTACCGTTTACGGTCACGGTTACTGGCTTGCGAGCGCCGACAGCGCTCTCGCAGTAGCCCGATCCTTCGGCGCTGACGTAGTAGGAGGTCGTTACCGACAGGGCGGGGGTGGTGAAGGTCGGCCCGGTATAGAGGGGGGGTTGTGGCCGTTTGCGAAGCGTACCAGCGGTAGATGGGGTTGGTTACGGTGGGGGCCGAGGCGGTGAGAGCCGTGGTTGTTCCGCTGCAAACCGTGGTTGTTCCGCTTATGCTGATGGCGGATGCGGGGACGGGGTTGTCTATCCAGACGTAGCCGGTATAGATGGAGTCGGCGGTGGCTCCGGCGTATCGGACGACCATGGTGAGGGAATCCTTGCCGCAGTTGAGGGCCGAGGCGGGGAAGGTGAGTGTGTTGTTGATATTGGTATTCTCGGTGACGCCGGCATAGGTGGCGCCGTGGATACGCCAGGAGACGCTGGTGAAGGTGCGTTCGAGGGTTCGCTTGACGATGATATTGTCGGTCGGCACGAAGGTGTGCGTAGCCTCGCTGGTAGCCGAGAAGTGGGTGTCGCTATAGGGTTGCGTCTTGGTCTGGATGGTGTAGTAGTTTTGCAGGTTGAAGGCTCCGGAGCCGGCGGAGTAGATGTAGGATTCGGCATTCCCATATCCTGTCATATAGGCGATGAATCCGGAGGGATTGATAAGTTCGATCATCACATTGTCTGTATTTGCATACTGCCGCGTAGCAATTACGTAGTTGGAGTTGGAGGTATTGGTAAAGAAGGTCAGCGTGGGGGTAGTGACGACGCCGTTGCGCGTTTCCCTTACGATCATGTTCTGCTGGGAGCCATTCTGTATCATGATGTCTAATTGATGCACCACAATTACGCTGTTTCCTGTGGCGATAAAGGGGGTAATCACCGCCTGGGTGACGCGCTGCTCGACGGAACTCCACCATTTGATGCTCGGGGCGTAGCCCAGAATGTGATTCACGATGATGGGATTATTGGATGTCAGCATAACGGGCACTGCGGAGTTATTGACATGTACGGTGGTGTCAAGAAAGAACGAGTTTGTGTTGTGTTTTGCGAGGTTGATGGTCGTCGTGGTGGTTCCCAGCTTTTTGGTTATCGTCGTATTGTCTTCCAATGCGAGGATGACCACCTTATCTCTCGTGATACCGGTGGCGCCGCCATTAAATGTGTTTTTCATGCTCAGGTTCCACAGGAAGAAATTCTTCCCGGCCGTATTGGTGGGATATATTTGCTCGTAGTTATGGTCGCACCCTCCGTGTGTAGCCGGGGAGCCACAGGTGCAACTGGAAAATACGGCTACAGCATAATTTGATTCTACCGTATAACCGGTCAAGTCGGCAGATTTGTAATAGTTATACACCGGAGTGGCGGTGTTGATTGTATGATTGGTGACTACGGCCCCTCCTGCCGCATCTTTGATAGTAATTATAGTGCCGGCCGTGGGCGCTATGATGGTGATAAAAGTACCCGTAGCGCCATTGCCGAGCGTGGTATAGTGCGTTCCCCAGGTGGTTACGGGCAATACGGCGGTGGCGTCGGTGGTATTTGCATACATATTCAGTGCATACACGCCGATATTCTGGGTGGCAGTAATGTGCAGCATCAGTTTGGATTCTCCGCTTGTAGTAGTAGTAATGTAACATTTGGTTTTATCTACACTTCGGGTATATACGCCAGGGGCGTATTGCACATTATTATCTAAATAGGTGCCGTCGCCGTATTGGGCGGTAATGCGACAGGTAGTGGTTACCACGTAGCGCACCTGGCATATCAGGTTGGCATTGTTCTGGCCGTTATTATTTAAGAACGAGACATAAAAGTCCTTACCTTCCGTGGCGCTGTTTTGCGCATGGGCGGTGACAGAGGTGAGGGCCAGGAGGATGGCCGCCAATAGATAAAGCCGGTGTATCATGGGAGTTTCTTATAAGAGGTTCGGACTTGGTATGCAAAGGGGACGATGCCATAGAGTAATTGCTGGCGGAAGTAGAGGGTTTCTCCCTCCAAGCGGTAGTCGATGCCGATGGGGGCGGCTGTGGAGGAGATCAGGATGTGGTTTCCCTCCCTTGTATACGGGACATGGTTGCCGCAGCCGCAGTCGGTCAGGGAAGAAAGCATGACCGTATCGCCACGGAAGGCTACGGTGTCGGAGAGCAAGAAGAAGAGCTCCTCCCTTTCCTCCGGGCTCATGGTGATTGCAGTGGTGTCGGCGCCGGCGATTTTCAAGACAGAGAGGTTCTCGAGCGTCCAGGTTCCTTCCAGGGAGGAAGCGTTACCCGATTGCGACAGGCATACAGGCGACAGGCCAAAAAACAAAACGAATGTGGCAAGGAGTACGATATGTTTCATTTGCTTTTTACTTGGTGTATACTAATTGAATGTTCATTTTACCACTGCAAATATAGTAAGATATGAGGAGGGAGAAAGATTAATGATTGTTAAACGCTAAAAGAATTATATTAGACATTATATTCAATTGTAACAGGATTTTTGCCTGTCTTCATCCTGCGGACATTCTATCGGTTCTCCACATGAGTGTTCATTATGCGTTATCTCTCTCCCTTTCAGAATCCTCTTTTTTATGTAAGTTTGGACTCTCTTTCACAACAAACAGACAGCCATCTACAATGGATGATTACGAAAACAGATTAGAAGCAAGAGGAATAAAACCCACGGCAATCCGGTTGCTGGTGTTCAAGGTCATGCTAGAACACCCACAGGCTTTCAGTCTGCTGGATCTGGAAAGCAAATTAGAGACCGTAGACAAATCGACACTCTTCCGTACCATCTCCCTCTTTCACGAAAAACGGCTGATCCATAGCATCGACGATGGATCGGGATCGATCAAGTACTCCGTCTGCAACAGTCACTGCACCTGCTCGCTCAGCGACCTGCACGTACATTTCTATTGTACCCGGTGCAAAAAAACTTTCTGCCTCGAGAAACTCTCCATTCCCAAAGTACAACTCCCCGACGGTTTCCTACCCCAAAGCGTAAACTTCGTACTAAAAGGACTCTGCCGGCATTGCTCAGAATAATTAATGCCGGCCATAAATTTTGTTTATTCCCGGATAAAAATAATGAGTTGGAGGGGATATGCAAGCGCCGTACTTTTGCAGCATAACAAAACAATATGTATCATTAATAAAACATCAAAGATTATGCAACCGATTATCAATTCACAACTGCCCGAATTTAAAGTTCAGGCCTATCACAACGGAGAATTTAAAACAATTACCAACAACAATGTCGCAGGCAAATGGGCCATCTTCTTCTTCTACCCGGCCGACTTTACCTTCGTCTGCCCCACCGAACTGGAAGATATGGCTAACAAATATGCCAAATTCCAGGAGCTGGACGTAGAAGTCTATTCCGTAAGTACGGATACGCACTTCGTACACAAAGCATGGCACGACGCCTCAGAAACCATTCGTAAGATCAACTATCCGATGCTTGCCGACCCAACCGGTGCCCTGAGCCGCGCTTTCGGCGTACTGATCGAAGAAGACGGACTGGCCTACCGGGGCACCTTCCTCGTAAATCCGGAAGGCCGGATCAAGATTACGGAAATCCACGACAACGGTATCGGACGCAATGCCGACGAGTTGCTCAGAAAAGTAGAAGCCGCCCAATTCGTTGCCTCACATCCCAACGAAGTATGCCCCGCTAAATGGAAAAAGGGCGACGCTACACTGAAACCCAGTATTGATTTAGTAGGAAAAATCTGATGTTGGATTCCGCATTAAAAAAACAAGTTCAAAGCCTCCTGGCCGGACTCGAAGCCAACTATGTTTTAGACGTTACCTCCCCGCCTCAGCATGAGAGCAGGGAGGTACTGCTGGAACTGCTCAACGACCTGGCCGCCGCCTCCGACAAAATTAGTTGCCGTGCAAGGGAAGGACAATCCTTCGGCTTCGCGCTACTGAAGAATGAAGAAGCGACCGGGATCACCTTCCGGGGAGTGCCCAACGGACACGAATTTAGTTCCCTCCTGTTGGCCATCCTCAATAGCGACGACAAGGGGAAAAACATCCCCGATGAAACAATCAGCAACCGGATCAAGGCTTTGAAAGGAAACATACGTCTGACGACGTATGTTTCTCTCACCTGTACCAATTGTCCCGATGTCGTGCAGTCTCTTAATCTCATGGCGCTGCTGAACAAAAATATCAGCCATGAGATGGTGGATGGCGCCATCTTTCAGGACGAAACGGAAGCGCTCCATATACAAGCCGTACCTTCTGTCTTTGCCGACGGTAAGCTGCTGCATATCGGTAAAGCCAGCCTGGGAGAATTGCTGGAGAAACTGGAGAATCATTACGGTACGGATGCTTCGGGCATCAACCGGCCGCCTGTAAAGAAATACGACGTAATCGTTGTCGGAGCCGGCCCTTCGGGCAGTTCGGCAGCCATATACTCCGCCCGTAAAGGATTGAAAGTAGCCATCCTGGCCGAAAGAGTCGGAGGACAGGTGAAAGAAACAGTCGGTATCGAAAACCTCATCTCCGTACCTCATACAACGGGAGAACAATTAGCCGCCGATCTGAAAACGCATGTCCTGAATTATGCCATCGACCTGCTGGAGCATCGCCGCGTAGAGAAAGTAGAATTGGAAGGAACAGAGAAAATCGTCTCAACAGCCAGCGGAGAAACTTTCGCCGCCCCTGCCCTTATCATTGCTACCGGCGCAAGCTGGCGCAGATTGAACGTGCCGGGCGAAGCGGAATACACCGGACGGGGCGTAGCCTTCTGTCCTCATTGCGACGGCCCCTTCTACAAAGGGAAACATGTGGCGGTCATCGGCGGCGGCAATTCCGGTATCGAAGCGGCCATCGACCTTGCAGGTATCTGCTCGAAAGTAACGGTGCTGGAGTTTCTCGATGAACTGAAAGCCGATAGTGTCTTGCAGGAAAAAGCCCGGCAACAATCAAACATCGAAATATTCACCTCATCCCAGACATTGGAAGTGGCCGGCAACGGCGAAAAGGTCATTGGCATCCGCGTTCGGAACCGCCAGACGGAAGAGGAACGGCTGATAGCCTTGGATGGTATATTTGTCCAGATCGGGCTGACGGCTAACAGTTCCGCTTTCAAAGAACTTGTCAGCATCAACCGCATAGGAGAAATTGAAATCGACACGCACTGCCGCACCAACCAACCGGGCATATACGCTGCCGGTGACGTATCAACCGTTCCTTACAAACAAATCATCATCTCAATGGGCGAAGGAGCCAAAGCAGCCCTGTCTGCCTTTGAGGACCGGATGCGCGGTATCATCGGTTAATAGAAGCGGATATCTTGCTGCCCTTTTAGTTTCTCCAATATGCCGGGCTTCACGGGAATGCGGTCGTTGTCCTGAGCCGCATTCAGTGCGAACCAGGCAACTAAGGCCGCATTAACGCGCAAGTCTTCGAGCGACAACCGTTCGTAGGTATCCATCAGCGTATGATACGTACGCCCGTATTCCAGCGGATCCTGAATGAACTGGTAAGCCGGTAGGCCCAGCATATTGAACGACAGGTGGTCGGTTCCCCCCGTACGGCGCAAACTCAGCGTGGTAAATCCCAGCGACGCAAAAGGCTCCATCCAGGTTTTAAAGAAAGGCACAGCCATATCATTTTCTTCGAGATAAATGCCGCGAAAACGTCCGGAACCGTTATCCATATTCAGATACAGGACGAAGTTTTCGTATCCGGGTAATTTATTATGTTCTTTCAGGTCGTACAGTAAGTTCTGGGCATATCCTCTCGATCCGAACAATCCTTGCTCTTCACCGCCCCACAGGGCGATGCGTATGGTGCGGCGCGGAGAGATGCCCAGCGACTTGAGGATGCGCATCGCTTCGAGCATCACGATGCAGCCCGAACCATTGTCGGCTCCTCCGGTCCCGCCATGCCACGAATCCAGGTGGGCGCCGATCATGACAATTTCATTCTTCAGTTTGGGATCCGTGCCCGGAATTTCGGCAATGACGTTATTGACGAGGGTATCGGTGGGATAGAATGTGTTTTTTATGTCCATTTCCAGCCTGACCGGTATGTTCTTCCGGGCCAGGCGTACCATACGACTGTGGTCTTCGATGGGGAGGGCGATTTCAAGTATCGGTTCTGGCTGTCCGGCGATATAGTTAAGTCCACGCGAGATAGGCACATTGAAACTCCCTTCGCCGGACAGAACAGCAAGGGGTTTCTCCGCCTGAATGAGTTGAGTCATTTGTTCTCTCAGCGAGACATCCACCGTAGGCATACTTCGGCGAACAGGAGATGCACTCGGACGGGGATCTTGCGCCAATTCATTCAAACGGGCGTCAGTGAGCCGCGAAGCCAGAGGTTCGAAATTAATCGTATAATTCGTCGTAACCGGCATCAGGACGATCTTGCCGCCCAACTTGCCTTTGTATTGTGCCAGGTCGTCTTCCTTTGTCACATCGAAGTAAACGGCTTCTCCGGCAACTAATCCGTTTGTTCCTCCCGACCAGGCTCTGGGTGTGGCGGCAAAAGCGGCATAATAAGGAGCTGTCAGGGCGATGTAGGTCTTTTCGTTTTCCCATCCTCCTCGGGTGAACGTAACGGCAAACTCTTGCCGGGCATTGCTCAGTCCAAATTCCGTCATTTTTTCCTTTACCAGGATTTCCGCCCGCTGTCCGTTTTTCGAAGCCGTCAATCTCGGTCCCAGGAAATCGGTCAGCCATTGCGCCGTTTCCTCAATCTTTGAGTTGGAAAAGGCTTCACTCTTGATCTTGTAGGCTATCTCGTCCGGAAGGCGCTTTTGCGCGTAGGTTGCCGGAAGGAGAAAGATCATTGCCAACGATGATAAAAATACTTTCTTGTTCATTTGCTGTTAAATTTAAGTGATTAGTGGATATAGTTTACATGGATAATCTGCGCTTTTAACAGAATCGCGCAAATGAAATCAAAATAATGCAAACGTGCAAATATTTCTTTCTTTTTGTCATGCGGATATTTTCCCTATAACCTTTCGGGTGGGCGAACGACAGACTCCATCTCTATGCAGTTCCATATTAACCAGAAAAGTCTACGGAAGGTGTTTTATACTTTTCGTGCAAAAAAGAAATCGTTTATTTTCAGGAGTGGATGCGGTGTATCAGTTCGCTGAAGAGGAGGGTCATTTGGGTGGCGGCGGCGTTGGCGGCACGGATAACGTCGGCGGCATCGTTGACGAAGTTGTCGGCAAAGTGGTAGCCTTCGTTGGTAATGACCGACATTCCGAAGACGCGCAAGCCTGCATGACGGGCTACGATCACTTCGGGGACGGTACTCATCCCGACGGCATCGGCTCCGGCCCGTCCGTAAAAGGCGTATTCGGCGGGCGTTTCGTACGAGGGGCCGGTGAGGCCGACGTAGACGCCTTTTTTCAGGGAGATGTGTTGTTCGGAGGCGATGTCTTCCATCAGACGGATCAATTCGCGGTCGTAGGCGCGGGTCATGTCGGGGAAGCGGGGGCCGGCGGTTTCGTCGTTGGATCCTATCAGGGGATTGGGCATCATATTGATGTGGTCGGCGATAATCATCAGGTTGCCCACCTTGAAGGTTGGGTTGATGCCGCCGGCGGCGTTGGAGACTAAGAGATTCCGGATCCCAGTCTGCTTCATCACGCGGATGGGGAAGGTGACTTGCTGCATCGTATAGCCTTCGTAATAGTGGAAGCGTCCCTGCATGGCCAGAACCGGTATGCCGGCTAAGCGTCCGCAGATGAGATTACCCTTGTGTCCGGCGGCGGTAGAGTGTACGAAATGAGGAATGTCGCGGTAGGGTATGACGACGGCGTCTTCTATGTGGTCGGCTACGAGGCCCAGGCCGCTGCCAAGGATGAGGGCGGTTTGGGGATTGCCGACGATACGTGTGGAGAGGTAAGCAGCGGCTTCACGCGAGGCTTTGTCTTGTTCCATGTGGAGGGATGTATTTCAGATAAATTTACGGGCTCTTTCGTTTACCTGGCGGAGAATTTCTTCTTCGCCGGGGACTTTCTTGTTTTGCATAACGATGCGTCCGTCGCAGATGACAGTGTCGACGCAACTGCCGTTGGCGGCGTAGACTAAGTTGGAAACAAAGTTATGGTTGGGGGTGAAGGCGGGGATGTGGAGATCGACGAGGCAAAGGTCGGCTAAGTAGCCTGCTTCGATGCGTCCGGCCCGGATGCCGAGTATATCGGCTCCCTGTTCGGTGGCGGCGGCTAGCATATCGGCGGCGGCTAAAACTTTGGGGTCTTTGCGCCAGGCTTTCCCCATCAATGAAGCGAGCTTCATGGCTTCTATCATATCTAAATTGTTGGACGATGAGCATCCGTCGGTTCCGATTCCTACGGTTATGCCGGCGCGGCGCATTTCAGCGAAACGGAAGGCGGCGCCGGAGGCCAGTTTCATGTTCGAGGCCGGGTTGTGCACTACTTTCACGCCTTCGCCGGCCAGGATACGGATTTCTTCGTCGTCGACATAGAGGGCGTGGGCGATGGAGAGGCGGGGCGAGAGGATGCCTAAGCGGTGTAGGTAGCGGACAGGAGTTGAGCCGAATTGCCGGATGGCGTTCTGTATTTCGTCTTCGGTTTCGGCAAGGTGGATATGGATCGTGAGGTCGTGCTCTTGGGCGAAGGCGTCGACCCATTGGAGCAAGGTACCCGAGACGGTATAGATGGCATGAGGGCCCAGAGCGAAGCGGATACGCGGGTTACAGGCACTCATACGAGCGAAGAGGGTTTGTATTTCGCGCTTGCTTCGTTCGGTCAGGGCCGGATCGAAGTGGTCAAAGCATGTGCAGGAGAGAAGGCCACGGATGCCCATTTCGTCGACGGCGCGGGCGGTGGCGGGTAGCTTGTAATACATGTCAAGGAAGGCGGTAGTTCCGCTTTTGATCATCTCGAGGCAGGCGAGGCGGGCTCCCCAGTAGACGTCGTCATCGGTGAGGCGGGCTTCGTTGGGCCAGATCTTTTCTTTGAGCCAAGGCATCAAGGGCATGTCGTCGCCGATGCCTCGCAGGAGAGTCATGGCGGCATGAGTGTGGGCGTTGATCAGTCCGGGGATGAGGGCCTTTCCTTGTCCGTCGATCCGGATGGCGTCCGGGGCGTCGATGGAGCTATCTATCCGGCTGATGCTGGTTCCTTCGATCAGGAGGTCGGTAGGTTGGCCTTGCCACTGGACGCCTTTGATAAGGATGGCGCGGTTCATTTAACAGGCTTTCCTTTAATACGCTTTGTAGAATCCGGCAACGGTTTCAATGCCTTTGTAGAAGTAATCGAGCGGGAAACTTTCGTTGGGCGAATGGATGGCGTTTTGTTCGAGTCCGAAGCCCATGAGGACGGTTTTGATGCCGAGTATTTCTTCGAAAGATGAGATGATGGGGATGCTTCCTCCTCGCCGCACGGCTAAGGGTGAGACACCGAAGGCGGTGTGCATGGCTTCTTCGGCGGCTTTATAGGCCGGGAGGTTGATGGGGCAGACGTAGCCTTGTCCGCCGTGCAGGACGGTGACTTTGACTTTGACCGAGGGGGGTGCGATGCGGACGATGTGGTCGGCGAAGAGTTTTTCGATCTTCTTGTGATCCTGATGGGGGACTAAGCGGCAGGATACTTTGGCGAAGGCTTTGGAGGGAAGGATGGTTTTGGCTCCTTGTCCGGTGTATCCTCCCCAAATGCCGCAGATGTCGAAGGTGGGGCGGCAACTGTTGCGTTCGAGGGTTGAGTATCCGGCTTCACCCTGGAGTTGGTCGACACCGATAGCGGCTTTGTATTGTGCTTCGTCGAAGGGTACGCGGGCGATCATGTCGCGTTCGGCGAGCGAGAGGTCTTCGACGTCGTCGTAGAAGCCGGGGATGGTTATTCGTCCGTTGGAGTCGATGATGCCGGAGAGCAGTTGACATAGCGTATGGATGGGGTTGGCTACGGCTCCGCCGAAGTGTCCGGAATGGAGGTCGCGGTTGGGACCTGTGAGCTCAATTTCCCAGTAGGCGAGTCCTCGCAAGCCTGTAGTGAGCGATGGTACGTCGGGACTTACCATGCTGGTGTCGGAGACGAGGATGATGTCGGCTTTGAGCAGCTCGCGGTGTTCGCGGCAGAAGGCTTCGAGGCTTGGTGATCCGATTTCTTCTTCTCCTTCGATGATAAATTTGACGTTGCAGCGCAGGAGTCCGAGTTGGAGAGCGGTTTCGAAGCCTTTTACCTGGGTCATGGCTTGTCCTTTGTCGTCATCGGCTCCACGTGCGTAGATGCGTCCGTTGCTGATGACAGGTTCAAAGGGATCGCTTTGCCATAGTTCGAGTGGTTCGGGCGGCATGACGTCGTAGTGACCGTAAACGAGTACGGTGGGGGCGGCGGGGTTGATTAATTTTTCGGCATAGACGACGGGATTGCCTTGGGTAGGCATGACAGAGGCCCATTGAGCTCCGGAGGAGAGGAGTATTTCTTTCCATCGTTCGGCGCAGTGGGTCATTTGCTGTTTATATTCCTGCTTGGCGCTGATGGATGGGATGCGTATGAGCGAGAAGAGTTCTTCGAGGAAGCGTTCTTTGTTTAACGCGATGTATTCTTTTATTTCCATGTTTTTTTCTTTATTAATATTAGTGAAACAAACGGAGCAAAGGTAATTTAATCTGTTTAATCTGCGTCAAGGAGGCGGTAAGAAATTCATTACCTTTGCCGGAAAACTTGAATTGAGTATGATTTGTTTTCCTAATGCAAAGATTAACCTGGGGTTAAATGTGACCGGCAAACGTCCAGACGGATATCACGACATTGAAACGGTATTCTATCCCATTCCCTTGCGCGACGCCCTGGAGGTAGTGGAGGCGGAGGCGTTCTCATTCTCGCAGACGGGTATTCCAGTGGATGCGCCGGTGGAGGATAACTTAGTGGTAAAGGCATTGCGGTTACTTTCGGGTTATGGATTGCCGGCGCTTGAGGTCCATCTGTACAAAGGTATTCCTTCAGGCGCCGGATTGGGAGGTGGATCGGCCGATGCGGCTTTTATGCTGAAGTTGCTGAATGATTTTGGGCAGCTTGGGCTTTGTGACGGGGAGTTGGAGGCAATGGCGGCGAAGCTGGGCGCCGATTGTCCTTTCTTTATCCGCAACAGACCGGTCTTTGCTTCGGGGACAGGGAATATTTTCGAGCCGGTAAGCTTGTCGTTGAAGGGTTATAGGTTATGTTTGGTCACTCCCGGTATTGTTATCCCGACGGCAGGAGCTTATGCGGAGGTAAGGCCTCAGGTGCCGGCGGTGTCTTTGAAAGAGATGATCCGTCTTCCTGTCGGGCAGTGGAAAGGACGGGTGAGTAACGATTTCGAGTCAAGCGTTTTTGCCCGTTATCCTGCGCTTGCCGCTATTAAGGAGAATTTCTACGAGGTGGGAGCGGTATATGCGTCGATGTCGGGCTCCGGATCGTCGGTATACGGTCTTTTTGAAGAGGGTACCGTTCCGGAGGAGGGTTTTCCTGTTCCCGGAGGGCGATGGCTGGCGCTTTAGGCGTTCGGGCGTTGTCATTTTGTTTAGGGGAAGATATAAAACAGGAAGAAGCTGTCTCAAAACGAGGCAGCTTCTTCTTTTTATCATCTTCTTCTAAAATACTTTCTCATACCTTGCGTTGTATTATCGAATTGAATAATTATTTAGGACTATGAACAGAACGAAAACAATTTCTTTTATTTCCGCTTTCGCTTGTGCCGGGTTGTTGCTGTCGTGCGACAAGGGCAGTGAGGAAGAGGTACGATTAGCCGAGGCTACTTTCTCCTTCTCGGTGACTGCGCCGGAGACAAAAGCCGGACTGCTTGACAATATTCCCGATGGGGAGGTCATCCGGCTCTATTATGGAAGCGACCCGGCGCAACCTGGCTTTCAGGAAGGGAGGGTACATGACAACAGCATCGTATTCGACTATCCTGTCATGCTGCAAGTAGGTAATCCCGGTCGACTGATCGCCAAATATGTGGATCCGCAGGCAATCACCCAGCCGGATATGGGAATGTCTATCCTTGCCGATACGCTTTATGCCGACAGTGATGATCCGCAAACGGTACAAACCTCGTACGCCGCCGATCGTTATGCGATAGAATTGCATTTTAAACACAGCAACGCCCTGGCCGACTTCACCGTGCTGGAAAATGGAGAACCCTACACGGCTGATATATGGAAAATCACGGCCACAGTACAGACGGCAGACGGAAATGAAAAGACTTATACCCGCGAGTATGCGTGGCAAAGGCAAATCATCATTCCGGCAGGATCCGTCCTTAAAGAGGTTGGGGTTATCTTTGGTGAAGGTTCCGAATACAGTATTAAAAATGAGACGCCCTTCACTTTCGAACGCAATAAACGCTATCCAATAGAGGTGGATATAAAAACAGGGCAGTTGATTATCAAAGCAACCAACGGTATCGAGAATTGGGGGCCCTCCTCCAATGGTACAACGGGAAACATTACGCCTCCAATTGCCAAAGATACTATCTACGTCGGGACAGCGGAGCAATTAGCCGGCTTGTCTACCCTGGTAAACAATACGAGACCGTATGGCGACAGAGGTGAAACGCTCATCTATACGTATTATGTCGTCCAGACGGCGGATATAGACCTCGGCGGGTACGATAACTGGCTGCCGGTCGGGGATCAGGAGCATCCTTTTACCGGTTTATACGACGGAAGGGGATTTACAATTAAAGGGATGAAGATTTCCGCAGAATCCGTCCCCGCCGGTCTGTTTGGAATGGTGGCCAATGGTGTGATTATCCGGAATGTCCATATCCGGGATTGCGACGTCAGCGCAAAAAACGATGCGGGAGCGCTCATCGGCCATTTGTCTTACATAGTGTCGTACGGTTACAGATCGCCGCAAAGCCTTATTGAGGACTGCACGGCTACCGGAAAGGTCAAAGGTGTCGCCGATATAGCCGGAGTCGCTACGGGTGGATTCATCGGACATGTTTCAGGACTCCCTGCCGTCATTGTACGCTGTGTGGCGGATGTGGAAGTAGAAGGTGTGAATAATGTAGGAGGTTTTGTGGGATCCTTCAGTGGTTCGCAGGCAGTCATCGCAGGATGTTCGGCCAAGGGCGATGTACGTGCGTCCGGTTCCTATGTGGGGGGCTTTGCCGGAGGGAACGGAGCTTTGATTCGCTACTGCACGGCGACGGGGGCGGTGAGTCCGGGGACGGATGAGGCAACCCGGGGCGGTTTTGTCGGGAAGAATTGGAAAACGACCTATGTTTTCGACGAAGGAATATATGATCAGACAATTTGTTTCTGTTATACAACGCAGGATACTTTTGCCGGGAAAGATTCGGAAGGGATTGACCGGGTATTCCCCGACGATGTCCATCGTTCGACTACACCGGCCATTGTTCGCGGAGATGATTTACCGGTCTTCACGCTTTGGGGCAGAAGATATTTCGGTAGCGCCTCTGCCCGTCACGGTTCTTTCTGGAAAGAAGACGACGCTGCCGGCTACCCTCAATTGGATTTTAATTATAAAGGAGAATAAAACATTTGGATCATGAATAAATTGATATATTATATAGTATTGTTCGCGACTTTACTGTGGACAGCTTGCACGCAAGACGACGAGCGGAGGTTTCTTCCGGTAGAGGCGCCTATTTCTTTCTCCGTCCCCGGCTATCCTCTGTGGGAAGGCCTGACCCGGACGACGCAAAACCCGGATGGTTCCGTCCAATGGACGAAGGGCGATTCGCTTTTCGTTTCCGTCCGGTGGCAGATGTATGGCGATCAGGTGGACAACCTGTATGTCCTTTGCTATGACGGAAACGACTGGGTTCCGGAGCAAACTTATCATTGGCCTGCCGGCGATAAGTATACGTCGGGGGAATTTATCGCTACCTATTGGGGAGCCGACGGGAGAACGGACACGAAGAACGTAGATATTCTCACCTCCCGCATTTATGTTCTCCGGGGCGAGCAAGTGCAATTCCCTTCGTTCAAACATGAAGCGACGCGCTTTATTCTTACGAACTTCCCGGCGGATCGCGACCTCTGGTTTTTCCGTCATGATGGGGAATGGAACGTAGATGCTTTCGTCGCCCGCCTCAAGGGTGGGGCGGATACGGTTTACCTGCGGATTGGAGACGAGATCCGGACGCCCGTTTTTGCTTTTGCCCTGGCTCTACCCGGTGTGATGCCCGATTATCCGTCCTACCAGCTCTATGGAGGGGAAAGTTGGGGAGGAAGTCCGCAAGGGAAGACCTTCCTGTTCGACTTCAACCAGGCCGGAGGGTAAAAAAATTAAAGAGGCTCCTTGCGGTCGGGGAGCCTCTTCAATTTCAAAGAAAAGAACGGAAAAACAACACTCATTTCGTTTTCCCAGCTCTAATCCGTGTATTTTATTTCCGTATGCCCGTCTTTCTTAAGTACGGAAAAATTCTGGGTTTTACTCATATACAGGGTAGCAAGGTCCGGATTCTGTGTGCAGTCCAACTTGTCCATCACCGGATTATTACTTATATCCAGTGACGTCAGCCGATTACCGCTGCAATACAAATCACGCAACTCCAAAAGACTGCCTACGTGCAGAGACGGTATTTGGTTATTCTCGCAATAGATCCTTTCTATGTTGAAACAGTTATTCACCGTTAAGCTGCTTATTGCATTAGCTCCACAGTGCAACTCTTTTAGTCCGGTGATGCCGCTTATATCCAACGATTTTAATTTGTTGTCCGTACAATTTAAATAGGTAAGGTTTTTACTGTCATTATATTGAAAAGATGCCAGTTCATTACCGTAAAGATTCAAAGAGTCAAGATTTACGCAGTTGCGAATATCAGCTTCCGACAACTTGCCGTAACTGCAATCCACTTTATGAAGACCGGGGCAATTCCCGATAGTCAGTTTACCCGGATTTATGCTGCCGTTTCTACGACTCGAAACAGATTCCAGTTTTTCGCAATTATCAATCTTGAGATCTACAAGTGACGTCGAGCTGTTTTGCAGATATTTTAGCGACGGCAGGTCGGCAACATGTAGCTTCATTTCGCCATATCCGGAATACAAAGCGGCAGAATCCCGCACTGTTATTTCTTCCAGCTTGACATTCTTAGTGATATTCAGTGTTCCATTAAACGGTGCGACGGCGATATTCAGATATTCCAGATTGATTAATGCATCCATATTCAATGCGGTTAATTCTTTATTCACAAGTTTCAGCCGCCGGATATTTTTATTGCCGGAAAGGTCTATCGTTTCAAAAGCTCCGAAGCAAGACATGTCCGTCAGCGAAGCGCAATCCTTTAAGTCGACTGTTTTTAATGACGGGGAGTAAAGGTAGACCTTTTCAAGGCCGGCGTTACCCGACAGGTCGATATCGTCAAAGCCACCTTTGCATGTCAATTCCTTTAGTTTCGGACAGTCATCTATTTTTATATTCTGAAGAACATTCGAGTAAAATTTTGTGAGCGACGCGCAATGGCTTATGTCCAAGTCTATATCACCTGCATTTAGCGCCTCTTCCGAACCACGCGGATACTCAATGTCTAAGCGGTAATAGTATTCCTTCAGATTCGGACAGTCGTTAAGCAAAAAAGTCGTCTTTTGCGGATAATAGTCGTAAGCATGTTTTGTATCGCGAAAAACGATTGTTTCGATGGATGATTCGCTCACATCCAATTTTTCTACGAAACTACATTCCACCAGTTTCAGCGTCTTGCTGCCTTTTGCATCCAGGGAACTGAGGAGCCCCCTTTCGGCGCGGCAGTACAGTGTGTCGATCAGCGTGTTTTTTATGTCTAAAAACGGGACTTGAGTATTCGAGGTATTCAACTTTTTCAGCTCATTGTTTTGGGTCAGATTTAAAAATGCAATATCGTTTTCGCTTATATCCACATCCTTTAATTCAGGATTTTTCGTGATATTTATTTTTGTCAGTTTATTCGCGCTGCAATTCAATACTTCCAGCTGTGAGTTAGCCGAGACGTCGAGTTCCGCCATTTTCGTATATTTCTCTCCCAACAAATCACCTCTTGCGCAATACAATTCTTTCAATACTGTATTTTTGCTGACGTCTATGCTCTTTATACCGTTACGGCTTATGTCCAATATTTCCAGCAGCGTATTTCGACTGACGTCCAGTGCTTCCAGTTTTGAATTGTCGGCACGCACGATTTTCAATAAAGGACTGTTAGATATATTCACGGTTTTGATGCTTGCATTCGATATAAATAACTCCGTCAAAGCGACATTTTTACTCAAATCCAAATCGAAAAGAGCGCCGTCTGTTCCGTGAACTCCGGAGAGATTCAGTTTCTCCAGATTTGTGAAATGTTCGAGCCCTTTTATGGAAGTAAAACTATTTTGAGGGTTTGCGAGGGAAGAACAGTCTATTTGCTTTACGTTGTTTGCTTCCTCTATGCTTATAATTCCATCCTTATTCGTGTCAAAGTTCTTCAGTATAAAATCATAAAATGCCTTATCCGGAAAATCTTCCTTAGGTATCGCCGGAACTTCCGGAGTTACTTCGTTTTTATTGCATCCTGCCATTGCAGACAAAATCAGCAATATTATCAAAAACCCTTTTGTTTTTGTTGTCATAATTAAATTATCTGTTTTTATAATTGATAGAATGTGACCGTATCCATAAGGTTATAACGTTTTATCTATTTATATATTACAAAGATATAACATTTTATATGGCCAAAGTGTTCTTAGGGTAAAAAGATAAAGAGGCTACCTGGGTTGCAGGTAGCCTCTTTAAATTCAATAGAAATGAAAACAGTTTATTTTCAAAAATGAAAACAATAAAAATCAAGCGCAGTTTGCAGTTTTCGTTTTAGTATTTTGTTGTATTTATGTTCTATTATCTAATATGTAATTGTATCAGGGAATGACGGCGGTAGAGATCTCGCTCCAGGGACCTTTCAGACCGCGGGTGTTTTCCCAACGGAGTGTGATGTAGATCGAACGCGAGGCATCCTTGGTGTCGAAGGCCAGGGTGACGGGCGAGGCGGTGTCGAAGAGAGAATGAGTAAGCGCATTGGGATTTTTCTCGGCAACGTCGACATAGTCCCATTTAATTTCGGCACCGTGCTGTCCGGCGGGCTTAGCGTGCCCACTTTTTCCGTTGAAAGGATAGAAGTCGATGCGAATGCGGTGATCAAGTTCCGGAATGACGCCAAATCCCGGAGGGGTGGTGGCGACGGGGGCCGGAGTGCGGCTGTTGGTCGGCCGGGGGGGGTATCCCATTGCGATGAGTTTTTCATCCGATATCAAGGGATTCCCGACAATCAGGGTATGGAACTCGCGATAATGGGGCAAAAATTCCTCCAAAGCGGTTTTCATAGCCTGCATAATGAGAGGGTTTCGTTCTTCCTTGTTGTGCCAGCGGTTGTAGGTGACAAGCAAAGGATTAAGGTAAGAGGTTTCGTAGTCATCCAGCCAGATGCCAAGAGGAGTAGTTGCGGCCATTCCGATGGTCGCCCGATTGTTTGAGACCCAGTCAAAAGATTTGATAACTTGCTGGATAATTGCTTCTGTGCCTGACGGCAGCCAGGATTTTCTTGCCATACTTTATTGTTTTTAATTTGTTATTTTATGTTCTTAATCTATCATTATCTATTCTTAATCCATCATCATCTGCTCTGAGCCATCATCATCTACACTTTTTGTTGAATGAACGGTTCTTCCAAGGCGATGCACCGAAGTTGAAGGACGATGCACCGAAGTTGAAGGACGATGCACCGAAGTTGGAGGACGATGCACTGAAGTTGGAGGACGATGCACTGAAGTTGGAGGACGATGCACTGAAGTTGGAGGACGATGCACCGAAGTTGGAGGACGATGCACTGAAGTTGGAGGACGATGCACTGAAGTTGGAGGACGATGCACCGAAGTTGGAGGACGATGCACCGAAGTTGGAGGACGATGCACCGAAGTTGGAGGACGATGCACCGAAGTTGGAGCTCAATTGTTTAGTAATTTAGCTCGATTGTTTGTCCTTTGGAGAAAACCGTTTCAACAATTCAAAGATCTATGCGGTGCAAATATCGAAATTAATATGAGATTACAATAGAATTTTGAAAGAAAAATAATTGATTTACGATTTTATAACATTAGAAGGGTTGAATCGTAAATAAAGAGTAAATAAAAGACCGTTCATAGCGAACAGAAACGGAATGATTCGCTATGAACGGTCCATTGTTTGTACTTACCACTCAGGAGGATCCTGGTTTTTGAGATGGCGAACGAAGAAATCGTTCAGGCGACGGAGTTCGAACTTGCCGGCAAGGCTGTGTCCCTTGGCCGGAAGGTAAAGTTGCTCGAAATTCTTGCCGGCCTGGATGAGGGCGTTGACAACCTGGAGGGTGGAGGCAGGATCGACGTTGGTGTCCAACTCGCCGTTGATAAGCAAGAGTTTGCCTTGCAGAAGGGAGGCGTTGTCAACGTTCGACGAGGCAGCGTAAGAGGCATCGACAGGGTAACCCATCCATTGTTCATTCCACCAGATCTTATCCATCCGGTTGTCGTGGCATCCGCAGAAGGCGACGGCGACTTTGTAGAAGTCATTGTGAAAAAGTAAGGCCGCCATAGCGTTTTGTCCTCCGGCAGACCAGCCATAAATACCCACTTTGGAGATGTCCATCGAAGGATACCGGGCGGCGGCAGCCTGAATCCAGGGAATGCGGTCGGGAAAGCCGGCATCTTTCAGATTTTTCCAGCAAACGTCATGAAAAGCCTTCGAGCGGTTGGCTGTTCCCATGCCGTCGATCGAAACAACAATGAAACCGAGGTCTACCAAACGGGAAACGAGATGATGAGCCGGCTTGAAGTCCTTGTCGACGTGCGAATCGTGCGGTCCGGCGTAGATAAATTCGACAACGGGGTAGGACTTTTGTGGATCGAAGTGGGAAGGCCGGTGTATATTTCCCCAGATGTCTGTTATTCCGTCCCGTCCTTTGGCACAGAAGACTTCGGGCATCTGCCATCCTTCGGCCCGGAGGTCGCTGACGTCGCAGCGTTCCAGTGCAGCGACAAGCGAGGCGTCGGAAGTGCGCTTCAGGAGGCTGACAGGAGGCAGGTCGGGCCGTGAATAAACGTCGACGAAGTATTGGCGGTCGGCCGAGAAGGAAAGGCGGTGGTTGCCGTCTTCGGGAGTAAGGTCGCGGAAGCCTTTGCCGTCGAACCGGATGCTGCAATAATGCAGGTTGTAGGGATCTTCCCCGCGGTTGAAGCCTGAGGCGTAGAAGAAGATCAGTCCGTTGTCCGTATCGACGTGATCAAGGGAGCGGACGATCCATTGACCGCGGGTAATTTGTCGTTTGACCTGCCCGTTTTTGCCATCAAGAAGGTAAATGTGCCGCCAACCGTCGCGTTCGGAGATCCAAAGCATCTCGCGTCCGTCATCCAGGTCGTGCCGGAAGAGATTGTAATAATGAATGAAGGTATCGCTCTGTTCGTCTGCCAGATGATGGACGGCGCCGGTAGTAGCATTCACCTCGGCGACGACATAACGTTGATGCCCGCGCTGATTAAATTCGAAAGTGAAGGCTCGACTGTCGTTTCGCCATCCTGTCAGGCGGAGTTCGAACTGATGGGCGTAGTTTTCTACGGCATCAACCGGTATCTGCTTCAAAGACGTTACGTCGAACAAAGCGGGAAGGGCGATGGGCAGCGGATCACCGGGCTTGGCGTAGTCACGCCACTGGAGGATGGGCTGTCGCTGGTTGGCGGGCGACGAAGCAATGAGGGGGATTTGCCTTTCGGTCACGTCGCGGACGCGAAGAGTGGCCAGCTTGCGCGAATCAGGCGACCATTGGAGGCGTGCACTGTAAAAATGCTTCTCGGTACCATCATAGGACAAGGCGACGCCTTCACCTTCGAAGCCTGCGGGACGGAGATAGACGTTATGATCCTTGATGTAGGCCTGCCAATGTCCGTCGGGGGAAGGAATTTTGACCGTATCGCGGTGATTACCGTAGGGAGTTTCGCCGGCATCGGCGGGTTTGTCTTCTTCACGCGGAGGGATGACCCGTTTGGATCCGTCGCCGGCATGAACCTCGTAGTAGACGTCCCCTCCCCTTTCGTGATTGACGTACCAAAAGTCGTGCGTATCCCCTGTCCAATGCGGTTTGACGGAAGAAGCATAGACCTTTTCCGAACGTTTCAGCAGGGTGTCGATCCGTTGATAGTCCGCTTCCGTAAGCTGTGCCTGCACCAGGTTACCGGTCAAGCAGAGGGACATAAAACTAAACAGGAAGATGAATCTTTTCATAAAGCAATAGAGATTTAAATTATTTGGCGTAAATATAGCCATTCTCCCGAAGAATGATTTCGACATCACATCTTTTAATCTTGCCGCGAAGAGGCAAAAAAGACCTATCTTTGCCCGCAAATAAAAGAAAAACAGAAGAAATGACCCCCACTCCCACCCCCACCCGGCGCATACTCGAGATATGTGCCAATTCCGCCCAAAGTTGCCTCGAAGCTGAAGCCGGAGGAGCCACGCGCGTAGAACTATGCGCCGCCATTCCCGAAGGAGGCACAACACCCAGCTATGGTGCAATACGAACAGCGCAAACATTGACCTCCTCGATCGGCATACACATCATCATCCGCCCTCGCGGAGGCGATTTCCTCTACACACAGACCGAACAACAAACCATGCTGTACGACATTGCAATGGCCAAAGACCTCGGAGTCGACGGCCTCGTCTTCGGATGCCTCACCCCGGAAGGTGATATAGACCTCCGCCTGCTGGAACAACTCATGACAGCCGCCGCACCACTGCCCGTCACTTTCCATCGCGCCTTCGACGTCTGCCGTAACCCCGCCGTCGCCCTGGAACAAATCATCTCCGCCGGATGCAGCCGCCTTTTGACCTCCGGACAACAACCCGACGCCCTGAAAGGCATCCCCCTGATCGCTTCGCTCGTCCGGCAAGCCGCCGGACGCATCATTATCATGCCCGGATGCGGCGTACGAGCCAACAATATCGCCCAGATAGAAACCGCAACAGGCGCCAGGGAATTTCACACCTCCGCCCGGAGTCTCCAACAAAGCGCCATGCAATATCGCAACACGAACGTCCCTATGGGTAACTCCTTCATCCCCGAATTTGAACGCGAAGAAACAGATCGCAAGAAAGTAGCCGCCTGCCTCTAAAATATGGACAGATACATGATATAGTAAGAAATAATTATCTACTTTTGTGCTACAAACAACAAACAAAAATCAAATGACAGCATCCAAGCGAGTGAAACAAGCCCTGATCTCCGTCTACCACAAAGACGGACTGGAAGAAATCCTAAGAAAACTTCACCAGGAAAACGTCCGGCTCGTTTCTACGGGAGGAACCCAAACATTTATCGAATCCCTGGGGCTACCCTGCCAAACAGTAGAAGAACTGACCGGATACCCCGCCATCCTGTCCGGACGAGTAAAGACCCTCCACCCTAAAATCTTCGGCGGTATCCTCGCACGCCGGGATAACGACACCGACGCAGAAGAAACAACCCGCTACCACATCCCGGAAATAGACTTAGTCATCGTAGACCTCTACCCCTTCGAAGCAACCGTAGCCGCCGGCGCCTCCCAACAAACCATCATCGAAAAGATCGACATCGGCGGCATCTCGCTCATACGCGCCGCCGCCAAGAACTATAAAGACGTCCTGATCGTCGCCTCCCAAGCACAATACACTCCCCTGCTGCACATACTGGAAGAAAAAGGAGCCGAAACCACCCTGGAAGACCGCCGCTGGTTTGCAAGAGAAGCCTTCGCCGTCACCTCAGGCTACGACACAGCCATCTTCCGTTATTTCGATAACCGGGAAGCCTCCGCCTTCCGCGCCGCAGTAGACAACCCCATACATCTTCGCTACGGCGAAAACCCTCACCAGGAAGCCAAATTCTTTGGTTACCTCGACCAGATGTTCGACCAGATCCACGGCAAGGAAATATCCTACAACAACCTCCTCGATATGGACGCCGCCATCAACCTGATCGACGAATTTAACACCCTGACCTTTGCCGTCATCAAACACAACAACGCCTGCGGCATCGCATCGCGCCCCACCGTCGAAGAAGCCTGGGCCGCTGCCCTGGCCGGCGACCCCGTCTCCGCCTTCGGAGGCATCCTGGTCACTAACACCGACATCAACAGAGCCGTCGCCGAAGCAATAAACAAAATATTCTTCGAAGTCATCATAGCCCCCGACTACGATACCGCCGCATTGGAAGTACTGATGCAAAAAAAGAACCGCATCATCCTCATCCGCAAAAATGCACCGACACCCGCCATACAACACCGTTCGCTACTGAACGGCGTACTGATGCAAAGCAAAGATCTCAGCGCCCAGACAGCCGCCGACCTGCAACCCCTGACCGACATCGTCCCATCCACGCGCGAGACAGAAGATCTGCTGTTTGCCAACAAAATCGTCAAACACAGCAAATCCAACGCCGTGACGCTCGTCAAAAACCAACAACTCTGCGCCAGCGGAATCGGCCAGACTTCGCGCGTCGACGCCCTGAAACAGGCCATAGACAAAGCGCGCGCCTTCCATTTCGACCTCGAAGGCGCCGTGATGGCCTCCGACGCCTTCTTCCCCTTCCCCGACTGCGTTGAAATAGCCGCCAAAGCCGGCATCACCGCCATCATCCAACCCGGAGGCTCCATCAACGACCAACTGTCGGTCGATTCCTGCAACCAGCACGGCATCGCGATGGTAAAAACCGGAATCCGACATTTCAAACATTAATTCTTGACACATATAATATTTATTACTACATGGGATTATTTTCATTAACACAAGAGATAGCCATAGACCTGGGAACGGCAAACACTATCATTATCAGCAACGGTAAGATTGTCGTAGACGAACCCTCGGTCGTCGCCTTAGACAGACGCACCGACCGCGTGCTGGCCGTTGGCGAAAAAGCCCGGCAGATGCACGGCAAGACACACGAAAACATCCGTACCATCCGCCCCCTGCGCGACGGCGTGATAGCCGACTTCTTCGCCGCCGAACAAATGATACGCGGTATGATCAAAATGATCGGATCGAATAGCCGCTGGTTCTCCCCCGCCCTGCGGGTCGTCGTGTGCATACCCTCCGGAAGCACGGAAGTCGAACTGCGCGCCGTGCGCGACTCGGCCGAACACGCCGGCGGACGCGACGTATACATGATATACGAACCAATGGCCGCCGCTATCGGCATCGGAATCGACGTAGAAGCGCCCGAAGGAAACATGGTCGTCGACATCGGCGGAGGAACCACCGAAATAGCCGTCATCTCCCTGGGAGGCATCGTATCAAACAAATCCATCCGCATAGCCGGCGACGACCTGACAGCCGACGTGATGGAATACATGCGCCGCCAACACAACGTAAAGGTCGGCGAACGAACCGCCGAACAGATCAAGATCAACGTAGGCTCGGCCCTCACCTTCCTCGACAATCCGCCGGAAGACTACGTCGTCCATGGACCGAATCAAATGACCGCCCTGCCGATGGAAGTATCCGTCTCCTACCAGGAAATAGCGCACTGCTTAGAGAAATCGCTCTCCAAAATGGAAGCCGCCATCCTGAGCGCCCTCGAACAAACGCCGCCCGAACTCTATGCCGACATCGTTCGCAACGGCATCTACTTAGCCGGCGGCGGCGCCTTGATGCGCGGGCTGGACAAGCGCCTGACGGAGAAAATCAACATACAGTTCCACGTAGCCGAAGACCCCCTGCACGCCGTCGCCAAAGGAACCGGTATAGCACTGAAAAATATCGACAAATTCAATTTCCTCATCCGCTGAGAAAAGGCCTGCTACCAATAACCAAAAACAATCGTTTCGATGCGTCGCTTACTGGATTTCCTGGTTGGGAAAAGGCATTGGTTTCTGTTTCTCCTGCTCGAGGCCATATCCTTTATATTCATATACCGCAACAATGCTTATCAACAAAGCGTTATGCTCAGTACAGCCAATATGGCCAGCGCCCGCATCGTTTCATTCACAGGCGCCGTCACGTCCTACCTCAAGCTACAGGACAAAAACAAAGCCCTGGTAGAACGTAACGGACAATTAGAGATCGAAGTCCTGCGCCTGCGCCGGCAGGTAGAGGCAATGACGGCCGACACGACAGTCTTTCGCGGATTTATCAGCAACGAAAATGAACGATTGTTCCCCTACAATGTCGTTGCCGCCAAGGTCGTGAACAACAGTGTGATGTATCTCTCCAACTATATCACCATAGATAAAGGACGCAACGACGGCATCAAACCGGATATGGGCGTGATCTCGGAAAGCGGCGTCGTAGGAATCGTGTCGAAAGTCTCCGATCATTACGCCGTGGTCATACCCCTGCTAAATCCCAAATTCCGCCTGAGCTGCAAGGTACTTGGAAGCAGTTATTTCGGCTCCATGAGCTGGGACGGACGCAGCGCCCGCTATGCCAAGCTCGACGAACTGCCCCGGCACGTGGAGTTCAAGGAAGGAGACATCATCGTGACAAGCGGCTTCTCGGCCATATTCCCCGAAGGCATTATGGTCGGTAACGTATCCTCCTTCGAACGGCAGCGCAACGACAACTTCTATTCCCTGACAGTGCAGCTCGCCACCGACTTCCACCACCTGAGCAACGTTATGGTGATACGCAACTACCATCAGGAAGAACAAACACAATTAGAGCAGGAGGCTAAAATCAATGATTAACATCGTCCGTAACCTGGCCTATTTCGTCATCCTGATACTGGTGCAGATCCTGCTCCTGAACAATATCCATTTCCTCAGGCTCGTAACCCCCTTCCTGTATATCTATTTTATTATCAAATTGCCGGTGGGATATACATCCGTACAGGTAACAATCCTCTCGTTCCTGCTGGGAATCGTCATCGACATGCTGTCCAATACGCCGGGCATGCACGCCGCCGCATGCACGCTGGCTGGCTTTGCCCGTCCGTTTATCATACAAATATTCATGCGGGAGAATTTATCCGAGAACCTGATACCGTCATACAAAACCTTCGGTTATGGTCATTTCATACGCATCGTGCTCTTGCTTGTCACCGTACATCATGTCGCCCTCTTCCTGATTGAGTCAGTCACGCTCTTCGATCCTCTGTTCCTGACGATCCGCGTCGTAGCAGGCATCGCGACGACTACAGTCCTCATCTGCGCCGTAGAATCGTTCAACAAAGAATCCCGCCGAAATGACTAACCCGGAAAACTACACCTCCAACTACAGGCGCTATATCATCTCCGGCGCAGTGATCGCGACGGTGATCATTTTTATCATCCGGCTCCTCTACCTTCAGGTCATCGACAATGAATATAAAGTATGGGCCGACAGCAACGCTTTCCTGAAGAAAACCCTCTACCCCTCGCGGGGAATGATATACGACAGAAACGGCCGCTTGCTGGTCTATAACCAACCCGCCTACGACGTGATGCTGATCATGCGCGAAATACAACCCTTCGATACGCTGGACTTCTGCCATACGGTAGGCATCACCAAAGCACAGTTCGACAAACGGATCACCGACATCAAAGACCGCCGCCTGAATCCCGGATATTCGTCCTATGTCCCGCAAACGTTCATGAATCAGCTTTCGGCCCAGGACTATGGCATCTTGCAGGAAAAACTCTATAAATTCCCCGGATTCTATATCCAGAACCGTACCATCCGGGAATATGAATACCCCCATGCCGCCCATGTGCTGGGAAATGTCGGGGAAGTAAACAAAAAAGATATCGAACTTGACAACTACTACGTGCAGGGAGACTATTCCGGACGCTCAGGCATAGAACGTTCCTACGAAAATGCACTCAGAGGAGAGAAAGGAGTCGAGATACTGCTTCGCGACGCCCACGGACGAACACAGGGGAAATACGAAAACGGCCGGCATGACGTAGATCCCGTATCGGGCAAGAATCTGACACTCTCGATCGACATCGACCTGCAAACCTATGGAGAGCAACTGATGCAAAACAAGATCGGCGCCATTGTGATGATCGAACCCGCTACGGGTGAGATCCTCTGTATGGTCTCGGCGCCTTCGTTCGACCCCGGTATGTTGGTCGGACGTCAGCGAGGCAAGAATCATACCTTGCTGGAGAACGATCCGTTGAATCCGCTATTCGACCGTACCCTGATGGGCGCTTACCCGCCGGGATCTACATTCAAACCGGCTATGGGACTCATCTACCTGCAGGAAGGAGTAATTACGCCCGACACGTATTACTCCTGCGCTCACGGATACCCCGTACTGCCGGGCAATAAACCGGGCTGCCACGGACACGCTTCCCCCCTGAGCCTGGTATCGGCTCTGTCAACCTCCTGCAATTCGTACTTCTGCTGGGGCTTGCGCGACATGATCGACAGTCGTCGGCGCTATGCCTCTGTCCAGGAAGGATTGGATGTATGGAAAGACCACCTGGTAAGTATGGGATACGGTTACCGGCTGGGCGTGGACTTGCCGGGCGAAAAAGCCGGATATATACCGAACAGTAAAATATATGACAAGATGTACAACGGACGCTGGTCGTCCAGTACGATTATATCCGTAGCCATCGGGCAAGGGGAAATACTGGCCACGCCACTTCAGATATGCAATCTGTCGGCAGAGATCGCCAACCGGGGATACTTCTATACGCCACATATTGTAAACAATATCCAGGATCATGTCCTGGATACGCTCTATACCCAAAAGCGCTATACAAGCATAGACAAGTCCTATTACGAATCCATTGCCGAAGGTATGCGCAGCGCGGTAGTGGGCGGTACCTGCCGCCGAGCCGCTCTGCCCGATATAGCCGTTTGCGGTAAGACGGGGACATCGGAGAATCCGCACGGCAAAGACCATTCGGTCTTTATGGGTTTTGCCCCCTACGACAATCCAAAGGTCGCTATTGCCGTGCTGGTCGAGAATGCCGGCTTCGGAGCCACGTATGCCGTCCCGATTGCCAAACTGATGATGCAGAAATATTTTTCGATCGAAATGACGCCGGCAGACAAGTATATGGAAGAGACCTTTATGAACACAGTTATATTGCCAAGGAATGTCTTATAGGAAAGTAAATATCTGGAAGACGATTGATTGGATTACGGTACTGTTTTATCTGATCATGGTAGCCGCCGGATGGTTCAGTATATGCGGGGCAAGTTATGAATACGGCCACATGAACTGGTTTGATCCTTCGGGACGTCCCGGATCACAGCTTATCTGGATTGCCTTGTCTTTTGTGCTGATCTTTTTCATTCTGATGCTGGATTCCAATTTTTACGGCGTTTTTGCTCATCTGATATATGCGGTAATCATCCTGCTTCTGATAGTTACAATCTTTCTGGCTCCCGACATCAAAGGATCCCACTCGTGGCTGGTATTGGGGCCGCTGCGTTTGCAGCCGGCGGAGTTTGCCAAGTTTGCCACAGCCCTGGCTGTAGCCAAGATAATGAGCACGTATGGATTCAAGCTTGCGAAGGTAAAGAATATCCTGCTTGTCTTATTTCTGATTTTCCTGCCCTTGGCATGCATCCTGCTGCAAAGCGAAATGGGTTCGGCATTGGTTTTCCTGGCTTTCTTCCTGGTATTGTATCGCGAGGGGATGACGGGTTATGTTTTGCTGACGGGTATCTGTGCCGTGGCCTTTTTTGTGATCAGCATGATGTATTCGGAAGTTCTGATCGGCACTTCGCCCTTGGGCGAGTTGCTGGTGCTTTCGATTGTTCAGGTGCTGATGATTTTTCTGGCGCGTGTTTTGCAGCAGGAGCGGAGCGCCTTGCCGGTGAAGATTTTATCGGGAACGACTCTTGCCGTTGGCCTGACGGCGTATGTGGTGTCCCTTTCTACTTCCGTCGATTGGATCCGGGTAGCTATCGGGTTGATCGGTGTTTCGTCTGTTTATCTGATATATCTTGCCATCAAGCACTGGTTTTGGCAGTACTTATTAATTATTCTGTTTGCTATTGTGTCGATCGGGTTCCTGTATTCAGTCGATTATGTATTTAACGAATTGCTGGAGCCACACCAGCAATTGCGCATCCAGGTGGCGCTCGGGCTAAAGGATGATCCCGGCGGCGCGGGCTACAATGTGAACCAGTCGAAGATAGCGATTGGCTCCGGCGGATTGATGGGGAAAGGTTTCCTGAACGGTACGCAGACCAAGTTGAAATATGTGCCTGAGCAGGACACCGATTTTATTTTCTGTACGGTAGGGGAAGAAGAAGGGTTTGTGGGCGCTTCCGCCGTATTGTTTTTGTTTACTTTTTTTATTATCCGGCTCATCAGTTTAGCCGAAAAGCAGAAGACGGCATTTGCGCGGATTTACGGTTATAGCGTAGCGTCTATTTTCTTTTTCCATCTGGCGATCAATATAGGGATGGTGACGGGTTTGACGCCTGTGATTGGTATTCCGCTTCCATTCTTTAGCTATGGGGGGTCGTCTCTTTGGGGATTTACTATTTTGCTTTTTATTTTTCTCCGGCTCGATGCTTCGCGGAAGGAGAGGTTTGGGGGCGGGGGCCTGGAAGTTTAGCGGACTGTTCGACGCGGAGGCCTATGTTCTGGATACCGGAGAGCGTATCGTGGCGCATGCCTTGCCTGAAGGTGAAAGTGTATTTTCCTTCGAGCGGGAATTGGTAGCGGGTGCGTAACGGGAAGCCTGACTGAAACAGAGAAATGCCTTTCCCGTACCAGCGTCCGAAATCGTCGGCAAGGATACATTCTATTGTATCGCGCCGCAAGGCTCCTGCAGGCGGGCGTTCGGTATAGAAGATCCAGAGGTTCTGATAGGGGTAGAAGCTATTGTTCCGCACTTCGAGGGTGATGTCGTAGAGCGCCGCAGCGTCGTCTATGTGGAAGGTGAAGGAGTATTCTTTGTTTTTTTCCCACATAAAGCGGTCTATTTTGTGATACTGATTGTAGACAGCTTCGTTTTTGCAGGAGAGGCAAAGGATAGAGAAGAAGACGATGAGGGTTATTTTAGTTTTTCTGTTTGGTTTTGTTGTCGGGTCTGTCATTTTTTCTTTTTTTCTTTCTCTTTTTATTGGTGGAGTCAAAGCGGGTGAGGCTTTCTTGTCCGAGAATGTCGTGCGATTCGTGTTTGGACTGGCGGTTTTTTTCGTCAGTTTCCAGCGATTGGGGTTTGATGCCCTTTTTATTCATTTCAATGATGTCGAAGGCCCGTTGCGCGGGGATTGTGACTATATTGATGGCCAGGAGGCGGTCGGTCGAGTAGGTTACTTCACGCTTAAAGACGTCGGTTTTGTTGTGATAATAGGTACTGTCTTTGGTTTCGAGTGCGATTTCACGGGAAGGCAGGTGTTTTTGTGCTTCGACGTAGGCGTCTATTTCGTAGTTGATGCAGCATTTTAGTTTGGCGCACTGTCCGGCGAGTTTTTGCGGGTTCATGGAGATGTCCTGGTAGCGTGCGGCGCCGGTGGTTACGGAGACGAAGCTGCTCATCCAGCAGGAGCAACAGAGTTCGCGTCCGCAGGGGCCGATACCTCCGATACGTCCGGCTTCCTGCCGGGCGCCGATTTGTTTCATTTCGATCCGTACGTGGAAGGTTTCGGCGAGTACTTTGATGAGTTGGCGGAAGTCGACGCGTTCGTCGGCGATGTAGTAGAAGATGGCTTTGTTGCCGTCGCCCTGGTATTCGACGTCGCCGATTTTCATGTTGAGTCCGAGGTCGGCGGCTATCTGCCGGGCGCGGATCATGGTGGGGTGTTCTTTGGTTTTGGCTTCTTCGTATTTGTCCATGTCGGTGGTTTTGGCTTTGCGGTAGATGCGTTTGGCGTCGGCGGCTTCGGTACGGACGTTGTTCTTTTTCATTTGGAGAAGGACGAGCTTTCCTGTCAAGGTGACGGCGCCGATGTCGTGTCCGGGGGAGGCTTCTACGGCTACGATGTCGCCTTTTTCGAGCGGGAGGCCGGAGTTGTTGATGTAGTATCCTTTGCGGGTGTTTTTGAATTGTACTTCGACGTAGTCTGTTGCGCCGGCGTCGTCGGGGACGCCGCAGAGCCAGTCGTAGGTGTTGAGTTTATTGTTTTGCACCTTGCTGCATCCTTTGCGGCAGAGGCAGCAGGGGCCGGTATATAGTTTGAAGTCCATAATTTTTTTGATATTGATGTCTGCAAAAGTAAACAAAATTTGATCCCGTCCGAGCAATATGGGACGGGATCGAAAAAAAACATTGTCCTGCGTTGTGTAATATCAGATGTTTGTGTGTTATTCCTGATAGCCTTGGAAGTAGTTGCCCAGGCGGAGGTCGCGGATGTCGGGGGAGGTCTCGCGGCGGCCGCGGAGGTGCTCGCTGAAGTAGTCGACCATGCGCCAGTAGAAATATTCGTTGTAATTGTCGAAGTGGTGCCGTTGGGTGGGGATGAGGAGCATATCGAAGCGTTTGCCGGCTTTGATGAGTTCGTTGACGAGGACGAGGGTGTTGGCGGGGTGGACGTTGTTGTCGATTTCGGAGTGGATGAGGAGGAGGTTGCCGCGGAGGTTTTTGGCCAGGTCCTGATTGGCGGGGACGCGGATGTCGAAGCGGATGTTGCCGTCGTCGGCGGTGGTTTCTTTTACGCCGTGGTGTTTTTCGCTCCAACTGCGGTTGTAGAGGTTATTGTCGTGGTTGCCGGCGGAGGAGACGGCTACGTGGAAAAAGTCGGGATAGAGGAGCAAAGCGGCGGTCGACATGAAACCTCCTCCACTGTGTCCGTGGATACCGATGCGGTTGATGTCGATCCAGGGGTGGCGGGCGGCGAGTTGCTGTATGGCGGCTTTGTGATCGGCCAGGGGGTAGTCGCGCAGGTTGCCGTAGCCGTAGTTATGGTACCATTTGGAGCGGCTCGGGTGGCCTCCGCGATGTCCGACGGAGATGACGACGAAGCCGGCCTGGGCGAGGCGGTCGGTGCGGGGGTTGAGGGGGATGTAGCGGAAGTAGGTGCCTTCCTGTTGGGGGCCTGGGTAGACGTAGTCGATCAGGGGGTATACTTGTGTGGAGTCGAAATTGAAGGGTTTGTAGATCAGTCCGTAGAGATCGGTGAGGCCGTCGGCGGCTTTGACGCGGAAGGGTTCGGGAAAGCGGTAGCCGGCGAGGAAGAGCTGCGAGAAGTCGCTTTCTTCGAGGGTCATCAGGCGGACTCCCTGGTTGTTGTAGAGGGCCGTGGCGGGGACGGTATTGACGCGCGAGTAGTTGTCGACGATGAAGCGCGCCTCGCGGTCGAGGTGGACCAGGTGGAAGTAGTTGCCGGGAGTGAGCAGTTTGAGGCCGGAGCCGTCGAAGGCGACGCGGTAGAGATGTTCGTAGTAGGGCGTTGTATCGTCTGTTTCCCGTCCGTTGGCGAG
This sequence comes from Tannerellaceae bacterium, assembly GCA_031271045.1. Classification (GTDB taxonomy): domain Bacteria; phylum Bacteroidota; class Bacteroidia; order Bacteroidales; family Tannerellaceae; genus DFXE01. Next base: position 2,964 of record JAISWO010000047.1, on the reverse strand, counting down.
GAAGTAGATGAGTCGCGCTTTGTGGTCGACATGTTCGATGCGGTCGACGTGCCAGGGTCCGCGGGTGATTTGCTGGCGGAGGTTGCCTTCCAGGTCGTAGAGGTAGAGGTGCGCCCATCCGTCGCGTTCGCTCCAGTGGATCAGGTCGCCGCCCGGTGTGAGGGCGAGGGGGCGCGTTTCGATGTAGGTGTTCATTCGTTCGCGGATGATGGCGCGGATGGAGTCGGCTCCGAGGGTATAGGTGCAGATGTCGACGCGTTTCATGTCGCGGCTGACGCGCGTGAGGAGGAAGCGGTCGCCGTTGCCGAGCCAGATGGCGGGATCGGAGGGTGAGTGCCGGGGTTCGGAGGCGAGTGAGAGGGTTTGTCCGGGGAAGGCGTCGGCGCGGATTTCGCGTCGGGTGTTATTGCCGACGTCGAAGAGGTAGAGGTGGGCGACGGGGATATGGGCTTCGCCGGGGAGGGCGTATTTGTAGGTTTCGAGCGTGGGGCGGGGCTTGGCGATGGAGTTAATGACCCAGAGGTCGGCAAGGCTGCGCTGGTCGGCGAGGGTTGCGGCGAAGTAACGTCCGTCGGGCGACCAGCATCCCTGTACGCTACGCCGGCGGTGGTCGTAGAGGGAGTCGGTATTGAGGCGATTGCGAGGCGTTCCGAAGGCAAAATGTTCGACGCCGTCGGTGGTGAGGGGCGTTTCTTTGACCAAGCTGTCGAGCGGGTTGGCTTGCAGGCGGAGGTAGTCGGCATAAGAGATACGGTAGAGGTTAAGGTCGCGCGCGAAGACGACCCATCGTTTGTCGGGCGAGACGTTGCCCCAGCGTTCGTCGGCAAGGGCGGCAGAGTCTTTTTCCGCCAGGCGGCGGGAGGGGTATTCGTAGGCGAAGTGGTGGGTTTTCTGCGTCGCGGCGAGGTCGAAGGTGAACGTGCGGTCGTCGTCCGTGAGGCGGAGGTTGTCGATCGGCAGTTGTTGTGCGGTGAAGGGATCGCCGGTGAGGAGGCTGATCTGCGCGGCAAGGGCTTCGAGGTCGAAGAGGGGCTCTTTGGAGGTGGCGGCGGGGTCGACGACGTACCATTTTTTGCCCTCGCTTGTTTTGTATTCGTACCAGAACTTCGGGCTACTGTTGAAGTAGTGCGGTGTCAGGGTGTAGGAGAACAGGAGTTGTTCCGCATTGGAAGGTGCGAACTTCCTGGCCTGGGTGTATTCGGGAATGACCTGTGCGATGGCGGCGCCGGCCGGTACCATTAAGCCCAGGATAAGGACGATGGAGGAAAGATTCATTTTAAACATATAATTGAATGTGAGGGTGATTGTTGTTTGCCGGCGAAGATAGGAATTTTTTTCCAATAATGCGCCTCTTGGGGCTTCCGGTGCGACTTGCCGGACTTCGGATGCAATCCACCTGAGTCCGGATGCAATCCACCTGGCTTCGGATGCAATCCACCTGGCCTCGGATGCAATCCACCTGAGCCCGGATGCAATCCACCTGAGTCCGGATGCAATCCACCTGAGCTCGGATGCAATCCACCTGAGCTCGGATGCAACCCACCTGAGCCCGGATGCAACCCACCTGGCTTCGGATGCAATCCACCGAGCTTTGGATGCAACCTACCGAGCTTTGGATGCAACCTACCGAGCTTTGGGGGCAATCCACCTGAGCTCGGATGCAATCCACCGAGCTTTGGATGCAACCTGCCGAGCTTTGGATGCAACCTGCCGAGCTTCCGGGGTGACTTACTGAGCTTCCGGGGTGACTTACTGAGCTTCCGGGGTGACTTACCGAACTTCCGGGGCGACTTACCAAGCTTCCGGGGTGACTTACCAAGCTTCCGGGGCGACTTACCGAGCTTCCGGGGCGACCAACCAAGCTTCCGGGGCGACTTACCGAGCTTCCGGGGCGACCAACCAAGCTTTGGATGCAATCTACCAAGCTTCTGAGGCAACTTATCGAGCTTCCGGGGCGACTTACCAAGCTTCCGAGGCGACCTGCTGAACTTTCGGGGCAACTTACCGAGCTTCCGGGGTGACCTGCCGAGTTTCCGGAGCAACCTATCAAGCTTTGGTTGCAACCTACCAAGCTTTGGGGGCAACCCACTAAGTCTTGGGGGCAACCTGCCAAGCTTTGGGGGCAACCTATTAAGCTTCTGAGGCAACTTATTGAACTTCCGGGGCGACCTATCAAGCTTTGGATGCAACCCTCCAAGCTTCTGGGGCAACCCACTAAGTCTTGGGGGCAACCTACCAAGCTTTGGGGGCAACCTGCTGAGCTTTCGAGGCGATCTGCCAAGCTTCCGGGGCGACTTACTGAACTTTCGAGGCGACTTACCAAGCTTTGGGTGCAACCTACCAAGCTTCCGGGGTGACTTACCGAATTTTCGGGGCGACTTACCAAGCTTCCGGGGCGACTTACCAAGCTTCCGGGGCGACCTGCTGAACTTTCGGAGCAACCCACCAAGCTTTGGAAGCAACCTATCAAGCTTCCGGGGTGACTTACTGAACTTTCGGGGTGATCTGCCGAGTTTCCGGAGCAACCCACCAAGCTTTGGGGGTAACCTACCAAGCTTCCAGGGCAACTTACTGAATCTTCGGGGCGACTTATCAAGTTTCCGGGGCGACCTACTAAGCTTCCGGGGTGACCTGCTGAACTTCTGGGGTGACCTACTAAGCTTTGGGTACAACTTACCAAGCTTCTGGGGCAACCTGCCGAACTTCTGAGGTGACCTGTCAAGCTTCCGGGGCAACTTACTGAACTTCTGGAGCGACCCACCAAGCTTTCGGGGCAACTTACCAAGCTGCCGGAGCAACTCTCCAAGTTTTGGATGCAACCCTCTAAGCTTTGGGGGTAACCTGTCAAGCCTTGGGAGCAACCTACTAAGCTTCTGGGGCGACCCACCAAGCTTTCGGGGAAACCCTCCAAGCTTTAGATGCGACCTGCCGAGCCTTGGGTGCAACTTACCGAATCTCTGGGGC
>JAISWO010000012.1 GCA_031271045.1 Tannerellaceae bacterium | reverse complement strand
GTTTGGTACTGAACTGGGCGATGCTGTTGCCGATAATGATTTTCCCGATAATCGGGTAAGCTACATTTTCTCCGCTACCGGCTTTTTCAAGCCGACTTTCTCTTTTCAGGTAAAAAGATTGTCTAATTGTTTCATTTGCATCTTTATTAATCTGGGTGCAAAAGTAGGCGTTGATTTTGAAGAAATTTTGAAATTATTCCATAATGAAAAAAGAAGTTTTAAAAAATAGCTGATTGTATTTCGAGGCAGTGCGGATAAATGCGGTTACTGTTGCCATGAAAATATTGTTATTAAAATCGTGGTGCAAAATACAAAATTTGCACCACATAAACAGATTTTTCTGCAAATATTTTTCAATGGTTTTCAGTTGTTTGATTTATAAATTATTGACTTTCAATGTGTATATGCAATTATTTTGTTTTGATATGATTCCTAATAATTGCATATTTTAAACCCGGCAACGGATTGCCCCAACTGGCCATCGCCGCGCAGAAAGTCATCGGCAACAGCCTCGTTATCCAGGGCGCAGCCGCACAAATGACCCTCCAGGCCGCCAACCCCGAAGCCTTCGCCGCCGCACTACACCCCGACGCCGAAAACGGCGCCATCCTGCACCTCGTCGGGGAATACGAAGAAGCCAACTTCCCCATCGCCGGATTCCTCGTCGACAACGACGGTACAACGCTCACCGGCCTCATCGTCAATCCCCCGGCACAAAACGCCGCCTTCGACAAACCCCTCTACGATGCCGGACCCGCACTGGCAACCGTCATCAAAGACAACGAAGCGCTCGCCATACTGACCGGCGTGCAATACCCCGGCTTTTCAACCAACTGACAACCGGCAGGCAAAAGACCTTCAAAAAAGGCTGAACAGTTAGAAGTTCAGCCTTTTTTAATACATTTGCAACATCACCAATATAGCAAATGATGAAAATTCTTTTCCATATAAATTTCCATACCGTATGGGGACAAAAATTATGCATCACCGGCTCCATACCACAGCTCGGAACCTGGAAAGCAGGACAAAACGCCGACATGAACTACGTCGGAGACGGTAATTGGCAGCTCGACATCGACGCCCCCCTTACCCCGGCAACCATCGAATACCGATACCTCGTGAAAGTGGACGACCTGACCGTCTTCGAAGAATGGGACAAAAATCACCGGCTGACCATCGACGAACGATACTCCCGCTACATATTATATGACAACTGGCAGTCGCCCCCGCCCAACCTCGCCCTCTATTCCTCCGCCTTCACGCAAAACCTCTTCGCCCACCCCGCACCGCCGCCACAAAGCCCGCCGCACCGCCAACCGCTCACCCTGAAAGTCTTCGCCCCCCACATCGAAAGGCGCCACCTCCTGGCCCTGACCGGCAACCAACCCTGCCTCGGCAACTGGCAGCCGGAAAAAGCCCCCACCCTCCTCAGCCACGCCTTCCCCGAATGGGAAATCTCCTTCGACGCCGCCAACATCCACTACCCGCTGGAATATAAATTCCTCGTCATCGACGCCGATACCCGCCAACCGGTCTACTGGGAGCCGGGCGACAACCGCCTCCTCACCCTGCCGCCACAGACCGACGGCGAAGCAGCGCACGTCACCGGCCTCTGTCTGCGCGACAACCGCCCGCCCTGGCGAGGCGCCGGAAGCGTCGTCCCCGTCTTCTCCCTGCGCTCGGAACGGAGCTTCGGCATCGGCGACCTGGCCGACCTCCGCCTCCTGGTCGACTGGATCCATCAAACCGGACAGCATCTGATACAAATCCTGCCCGTCAACGATACCACCGCAACGCATACCTGGACCGATTCCTACCCCTACAACGCCATCTCGATCTATGCCATCCACCCGATCTACATCAGCCTCGCCTGGCTGGGACACCTTGCCGACGACCGCCAGACCGCCCGCTTCGAAGCGATCCGCAACGAACTCAACCACCTGCCCGAAATAGATTACGAAGCCGTCCTGACGAACAAAATGGAGTACTGCCGCCTGTTCTTCCTGCAAAAAGGACGCGCCGTCTTAGACACCGAAGAATTTGGCGGATTTTTCGCCCGCAACCAGGAATGGCTGCTCCCCTACGCCGCTTACTCCTACTTCAGGGACGTCCACCAAACGGCCGACTTCTCCCAATGGGGCCCCGACGCCGTCTGCGACCGGGCGCGCATCGCCCGGCTATGCAGCCGCGACAGCCAGGCCTGGCCCGAAGTATCCTTCACCTTTTTCCTGCAATACGTTTTGCATCAGCAGTTCGCCAACGTATCTGCCTATGCGCGCAAAAAAGGCGTAGTCTTAAAAGGCGACCTCCCCATAGGCGTCAATCGCCATAGCGTCGACGTATGGCAGGAACCTCGCTACTTCAATATGAACGGACAAGCCGGAGCGCCTCCCGACGACTTCTCCCCAACGGGGCAGAACTGGACATTCCCAACTTACAACTGGGAAGAAATGGAGAAGAATCACTTCGCCTGGTGGAAGAAACGTTTTACCGGCCTGAGCGACTATTTCGACTGTTTCCGCATCGACCATATCCTGGGATTCTTCCGTATATGGGAAATACCGCTCAAGTTTACCGAAGGACTCTGCGGACATTTCAATCCCGCCCTGCCCCTTTCGGCCGAAGAGATCGAACAGTATGGAATCGAATTCAACGAAAGTCGTTTCACTACGCCGCACATCCACCGGCAACATCTGGAAGCATTGTTTGGCCCATATACCGGCGAGGCAACCGACGCCTATCTGGCGCAGTCCTCATCCCAACATTTCGTTCTGAAACCTTTTTGCGATACGCAGATAAAAATAGAAGCTTTGTTTGCCGGCGAAACGGATGCGCCCTCGTTGCAGAAAAAGAAAGGGCTGCTTTCCGTGGCCAATGAAGCCTTATTCCTGCGCGACCCCTACCGGAAAGATCGCTTTCATCCGCGTGTCTCGGCCTCCCAGTCTTATTTGTACCTTGAACTGGACAATTCCGACCGCTACGCATTTGATCATCTGTATTGGGATTTTTTCTACCGCCGGCATAATGACTTTTGGAAAGAACAGGCGTATAAGCGACTGACGCCTCTGATTGCCTCCACCCGCATGCTGGTGTGCGGCGAAGACCTGGGAATGATTCCGGAATCGGTGCCCGAAGTGATGGGCAAGCTGCAAATCCTCAGCCTGGAGATCGAACGGGTCTCAAAAACGCCCCACCACGAATTTGCCGATCTGGGCCATCTGCCTTACCTCTCTGTCTGCACAACTTCGACGCACGACATGAATCCTCTGAGAAGCTGGTGGCGGGAAGACCGCGAAAAGACCCAACGATACTATAACAATATACTTCGCCTCTCCGGCGAAGCGCCTTGGGAGTGTACCTCCGATATTGCCGGGCGAATCATCGGCAATCACCTGCAAGCGCCTTCCATGCTAACGATCATTCCCCTTCAGGACTGGATGGCCGTAGATGACGGAGTGAAACGAAAAGATTACGACGCCGAACGGATCAACGTCCCGGCAAATGCCTCCCACTATTGGCGTTACCGCATGCACATAACCATTGAGGAGCTGCTGCGCGCCGATGATTTAAACGAGAAGATAACAGCTCTGATAAAACGGAGCGGAAGGCTTACTCTTTAACTTCGGACAGCATATTGCAGACACCGCTGAACTTGGCGTTCGGTTCGATCTCCAGCGTCTGGGCGTAGATGTCGCCGGTCACGATGGATGATGACTTCAGCACCAGCGCCCCGCTTGTGCGGATGCTTCCGACAACCGTTCCCTGTATTTCCGCATTGACGGATATGATGTCGCCGTCGATATGTCCTTTGGGACCGATCACGATCTTGGCGGCACAATTGATGTTACCTTCCACTCTTCCATTCAGACGAAAATCTCCATCCGTTATAATGTCGCCTCTTACGGTTGTTCCCACTGCCAGGATGTTGTGTAGTCCATTGGAAGGCGCTTCCTCTCTAAACTTAATTTTCATATAATTTGTTATAGTATATTTCAAGATAGGTGCAAATATAAAATTATATTTTTGCAGTTAGAGCCTCTTTGGTTACTTTTACCTCTTAATTATACTAAAATAGATGATCGGCAGAATTGTGTTGAAAGAGATGAGATTTTATGCCTTCCACGGCGTCGGGTGGCAGGAGAATGTGGTAGGGAATCATTTCGTTGTTTCTCTGACCTTGTCAGCGCCTTTGAGCGAGGCGATTGAGAGCGACGAGCTGGGCGATACGATAGATTATTCCGTCGTCTACCGGCTCGTGAAAAAGGAAATGGATATCTCTTCCCGTTTGATTGAGCATGTCGGCGGACGTATCCTGCGTGCTGTGAAGGCACATTATCCGTGCATCACGGAAATCGAATTGTCACTGTCGAAACTCAATCCTCCCGTCGGAGGAGATATCCATAGCGCCTGCGTTGTCTTGAAGGAGACTTACGAAGCGTAGGGCAGAATTTTCACATTATAAATATGTATTCATCCAGTCGGTTATTTCCTGTAGCCGTTTGATGCGGTTCAGCGGGCGGCCGGAACGCGAGAGTTCGTGGTTCTCGCCTTTGAAGAGAACCAGTCGCGAGGGCACTTCAAAGTATTTCAAGGCATAAAACATCTGTATCCCTTCCGATTCCCAGCAGCGATAATCTTCGTCGCTATGGATGAAGAGGGTTGGGGTTTTGACCTTGTCGGCATAGCGGAGGGGGGACTGCCGCCACAGTCCGTCGTGATCACTCCAGGCGTCGCCGCCGATCTGGGATTGGATGAAGGTGTAGCCGATGTCGGTAGTGTTGCTGAAGGAGATCCACGAGGCGATGCTTCGCTGGGAGGCGGCGGCTTTGAAGCGGTCGGTATGCCCGATGATCCAGTTGGTCATAAAACCGCCGTAGGATCCTCCGGTGACGCCGATGCGGGCGGGGTCGATGAAGTCGAAGGCAGCGATTGCGGCGTCGGTGAAGGTCATCAAGTCGCGGTAGTCGGTCTCGCCGTAGCGGGCTTTGATGTCGGCAAAAGCATTGCCGCCGCCGTCGCTTCCGGTGGGGTTGGTGAAGATGACGGCGTAGCCCTGGTTAGCCCAGTATTGCATTTCGTGGAAGAGGGTGGCGCCGAACGCCGTCTTGGGGCCTCCGTGTATGTCGAGGATGGTGGGATATTTCTTTCCTTGCTCGCGGTGAGCGGGAGGGATGACATAGCCGGTGATTTCGATGCCGTTCTCGTTGCGGAACGTGAGGGGCTGCGGCGTGAGGATGTTGAAGTCGGTCAGGAGATGGTCGTTCAGATGGCTCAGCGGCGCCAAGGCGCCTTTGCGGTCAATGCTGTAAATCTCGGCGGCGCGGTTGCCCGTCATGGCGATAGCGAGGAAACCGTCGCCGAAGGGAAGGTATTCAAGGATAGATTCCTTCCCCTGGGTGATGAAGCTGACGGAGGCGTCTTTGTAGGCGACGTGGATGAGGGGGGCATGATCGTTCACGGTGGTGATGTAGTAAAAGCCTTGCTTGTCGGGCTTGATGCCGGAGGAGACGTTGCCCATCTTTACGTCGGAGCCGATGCTGTTGCCCGCGCCGTAGGGATCGCCGCCATAGAGGAGGGTTAAGACTCCGGTCCGGAGATTCAGACGGTGGATGGAGGCGTTGCCGATGTCGTCGATATGAGTATTGACGGAGAGGATGACGTCGTCGCCGGGCAGGAAGCTGAAGCTGCCGTAGGAGGCGGTTTCATCCAGCGGGGTGATGTCTTCGGCCTTCAGGCTGGGGACGTGAAGCGCCATCAGGCGGTTGCCGCGGGGAGCTTTGCCACGGTAGGTATTGGAGGTGTAGAGCAGGGTTTGTTTGTCGGTGCTCAGGGTAAGGCCGCCGACGGTTTCAAACGTTTCGGAGAGGGACGTGACTGCGCCGTCGTCGTAGTAATACAGATGCGTGCGTTTGCCGCTTACGTCGCCCCGTCCGTTCGACCAGAAAGGTATTTCGTCGAAGATACGATAGGAGCTGTTCTTTTCTTTTTCCTTGAGGGCCTTGTCCATGTCGCCTGCCGATTGTTCGAGCCATTGGTTGAAGGAATGATCGTAGGCGGCGGTGAAGAAGAAATGTTTTTCGTCCACCAACTTAATATCACCCACGGCGTAGGGCAGGCGGAAGGCTTCGGTCGCTTCGCCGATGCGGGGGCTGAGCCGGAGGTAGACCGAGAGCGGTTCGCCTTTGCGGATACGTTCCTTGTCGGCTGCCTCGCGGGCGGCTTTGAAAAGGATACTGCCGTCGTCGAGCAGGTAATACTCGCCGATGTCGTGCGTCGAAGTCAGAGGGCGGGGGACGCCGTCGTCGAGGAGGTAGAGATCGCTCGCATAGTTGTTGCCTTCTACGTCGGCTTGCTTGATGATGCAATAGATATTGCCGTTTTTCTCCTTGAGGTTGGAGATCATTTTTACTTCTTTGAAGAAGTCGATACCGACGGGTTTCTTATCGCTGCCGCTTTGCGCATTAGCCGGGATCATTCCCGTCCACAACAGGATTACGATTGCAAATAAACTTTGTCTTTTCATACTATTATTGTTTGTTATTGATGTAAATGAAGCGTAAAGGTATATATAATTACCATCTTCAGCTTCTTGATATATTTTTTTAAAGAATAAACAGATGGAAACTCCTTCCCCCCCCAAACTTTCCTTTGAAGGTGATCCATCCCTAAACTTCCCGCCGGCAAATCCCTGCCGGAATTTTCTCCAAGGAATTCCCTTCTCCTGTTTTTTTTGCTCTATAAACCAACAGAATGGAGAACCAAAGTCCTCAAAACCTCCATAGTCCTTGAAGAAGTCCACCGGAGGTTCCGGGGGACATGCACTGTTTTATAAATTATCCCCTCCTGGTGAGTATATTTTAAGATGCCGCCTGTTCTCTAAAAAGTATAGACCAACTAAGCTATACCCTCCACAGAGAATATGACAAACGAAATAAGCGATTCCGCCGAAGATAAATTACTATGGGAGAAGTTTCTCACCGGCGACGACAAAGCCTATGCACATTTTTACAAGACATACGTCAAGGAACTCTTTTCCTACGGTATGCGCTTTACGCCCGACCGCGAATTGGTCAAAGATTGCATACAGGATGTCTTCGTCAAAATATACAGCAACCGCGCCAACCTGGGCCGAACCGACTGTATCAAGCTCTATCTCTTCATCTCCCTCAAAAATACACTCCTGAACGTATTCCAGAAAGATAAAAATTCTTCCCGCGCCGATACCGAAGAACCGGTCTTCAGCACCGAATACGTCTTCGAAGACAAGCTCGTGGCCACAGACGAAGAAAACGAACGGAAAGAAAAGATGCGACGCATACTCGACTCGCTCACCCCCAGGCAGCGCGAAGTGATCTACTACCGCTACGTCGAAGACATCGAACTGCGCGACATCTGCCGCCTGATGGAGATGAACTACCAATCCGTGCAGAACCTCATCCAACGAGCTATCAAGAAAATCAAAACTACCTTCTCCGAAAAAGACAACACCGTAATGAGTATAAAAAGACGAACCAATTGTTCATAACACATAAAGATTCCGACCCGATCATGACAGTAGAAAACAGACATAAAGAATACCGGCCCTACGGCGTGGAAGACCTGCTCCAGGACAAACGCTTTATCTCCTCCGTGACGCATCCGACCCACGAATCGGACGATTACTGGAATAAAGCTCTCCGCGAAGGTATCGCCAATGAGCGCGATTACGAACTGGCGCACTACTTCATCCTTTCCGTACAGGTCAGGCCCGAACCCCTGCAACATAATGAAATCGACAACCTCTGGGAAGATATCGAAATAAAAAACAAGCAGAACCTCCGCAAAAGGCAGAAACGCTTCCGTCTCTATTTCTCTGTCCTTTTCGGAGCCACCGCCATCCTGGCCGGATTACTCATATATAATAATGTAGCGCAGCGACCCGTCGCCGGTATCTATTCCTCCGGCATCGAACATATCAAAGCCCCCGCCGTCGCGCCAACCGATATACAACTTGTGCTCGCCGGCGACGAAATGCTCTCGCTCGAAGGCAAAGAAGCCGAAATAACCTACCGCGAAGAAGGCATCGCCATCAATAACCACGAAACAGACCTGAGAAACCCGCCCGCCGACGCCGGCCAGACCGTCGTCTTCAACCAGCTCATCGTCCCCTTGGGCAAACGCTCCATGCTCACTTTCGCTGAAGGAAGCCGCATGTGGGTCAATGCAGGCTCCCGCGTAGTCTATCCGGCCGTCTTCGACAAAAAGCAAAGGGAAATATACGTCGACGGAGAGGTCTTCCTCGAAGTGGCCACCAACCCCGACTGCCCCTTCGTCGTCCGAACCGCCACGCTCAACGTCGAAGCCCTTGGCACCTCCTTCAACGTCATGGCATACGCCGGCGATACGGTGCAGAACGTTGTCCTCGTATCCGGAAGCGTAAAAGTACGCTCCGGCTCCGGAACCGAAGACGGAACGCTCCTCGCTCCCAACGAAATGTATCGCTACGACGCCAGCGGACCCTCCCAGGTCCAAAGCGTCAACATAGAAAACTATATCGCATGGAAATCCGGCGCCTACCAGTACGAAAGCGAATCCCTCGACGTCATACTCAAGCGACTCTCCCGATACTACGGCAAAGACATCCTCTGCGACCCCCACGTCGCACGACTCCGCTGCTCCGGCAAACTCGATCTCAAAGACGATCTCGACCGCGTACTCAAAGGCATCTCGCGCACCGCGCCCGTTATCTGCCGCTACGATGGCAAACATTATACAGTTACTAACAAATAAAACCTGCCGCCTATGGAATAAGACAATGCCCGCAAAAATGCCGGACAGGAGACAGTCTCCCATCCGGCGCCATTCAGAATGAACAAACAAACGAAGTTATTTAATTAAAAATCATTACAAATGTATGATAAATCCACGAATAGTCAGCTTCCCGAAAGCTAAACCAAGAAAAACAATTCGAATGATACGATTAACGCTACTTTTCTTACTGATCGGAACAGCCTTCTCGTATGCCGCGGAAACTTATTCCTCAAGCGTCCGGCTGTCGTTGACCGTAAACAACAAAAGTGTCAAAGATGTACTGGCCGAAATAGAAAGCAACAGCGAATACATCTTCTTCTACTATGACAATGCACTGGATATTAACCGCAAGGTCAATATCAACGTAAAGAACCAGACGGTGGACAAAATCCTGGACAAACTCTTCGAAGCAACGGATAATACTTACGCCATCGAAGACCGCCAGATCATCATCTCCCGGAAAGCGCCCCTCGCCCTGGTTCAACCCTCCTACAGCGCGGCATCCATACAGCAACAGACGCGTACCGTCAGCGGGACCGTGAAAGACGAAGCCGGCGAAACGCTCATCGGCGTCAACGTCTCCGTCAAGGGAACAACCACCGGGAGCATAACCGACCTGAACGGACGCTTCTCCATCCAGCAGGTTCCGCAAGGCGCTACCTTAGTCGTCAGTTATGTCGGATATACCACGCAGGAAATACCCGTCGGCAATGCGAATACCTTTAACATCACCCTCAGCGAAGACGCCCAGGCGCTCGAAGAAGTCGTCGTCGTCGGATACGGTACGCAACGGAAAGAAACCCTCTCCGGAGCCGTCACCGCTATCCGCTCCGAAGAGATTACGACAACCAAAACCGAGAACCTCGTCACCAACCTCCAGGGTAAGATGCCCGGGCTACTCATCCGCCAGCAAACCGGCGAGCCCGGCGTGTTCGACAATATGGTCAGTATCCGCGGATACGGTGAACCGCTCGTCGTTATCGACGGTATCACGCGCAGCCGCGACGGTGTGGCCGAATTGGCCCAACTAAACTCCGAAGACGTCGAAAGCATCTCCATCCTCAAGGATGCTTCCGCCGCTATCTATGGAATGAACGCGGCCAACGGCGTCATCATCGTCACCACCAAAAAGGGTGAAGCCAGCAAAGCGCGTTTCTCCTATTCCGGACTCTATGGGATGAAAGTGCCCACCGGTATGGAACTCACCGTCGACGCCTACACCTACCGCGTCATGGCCAACGAAATGCAGCGCAACATCGGCGGTATGCCAACCTACGACAACGACCTGCTCGAAAAATACCGTACCAACGCGCCCGGATACCAGGATACCGACTGGATCGGCTTGTTTATGTACGATATGGTCCCGCAGCAGAGCCACAACATCTCCGTTAGGGGCGGATCGGAACGGGTCAGGTATTTCACCAGTCTGAATTATACCGAAGACAACGGACTCCTCAAAAGCGACATCCAGTATTACCGGAGGTATAACTTCCGCACCAACCTGACGGCCGACTTGACCGACGACCTGACCATGAACGTCAACGTCTCCGGACGCGTCGACAAACGACAGCAGCCGCGCGAAGACTTCCTCTGGACCTACAAGACCCTTACCGTAAATGACCGCGGTATCGGATGGCACACCATGGCCAACGATAAACACTACTCCGCCATCGCGCCGGAAAACAAGAACCCCGCCGCCCTGGTAGATCCCGACGTCGACGGCTACCGCCGTATGGACAACCTCAACGCTCAGTCGCAAGTGGAACTCGCCTACAAGGCGCCCTTCCTAAAAGGATTGACCCTCTCGCTCGTCGGCTCTTTTGACATACGCAACGGCAATCAATCCGCATTGCAGAAATCGTACAACATCTACGATTACTACACCGACGATTTCGTCGCTACGTTCGGCTCAAATAACTATTGGAACCGCATCGACCTTTATCAGAAAGCCTATATCCGCGGCATGGCCAACTACCTCAAAGACTTCGGCGAACATACCATCAACGTCACGGGACTGGTCGAGGCCTCCCGCGAACGCTTTGACTGGGTGCGCGGCGACCGGCAGTACCTCGATATCTTTACGCACGACATCCTCAATCAGGGTTCGGCTACGACGGCCTCCAACGACGGTAAACGCGAGTTCCGCCGCTTAGCCGCTTATATCGGGCGCGTCAACTATGACTATGCCGAAAAGTACTTAGTGGAAGCCGTCATCCGCTATGACGGGTCCTATCGTTACGCACCGAACAAGCGTTGGGTGCTCTTCCCCTCGGTCAGTGTAGGCTGGCGCTTGTCGGAAGAGGCATTCATCAAGAATCTCCTTCCCTTTGCCGATAACCTGAAGCTGCGCGCTTCCTACGGCGAAAGCGGACGAGATACGGGCGATCCCTTCCAGTACGTGGCCGCCTATACGGGCGATACGAACCGGGGCTATGTGTTCGACGAAGGCTCGCTCACCATCGGGATGTATCCGCCGGGCGTCGTGACTGACCAACTGTCGTGGGTGACGTCCGAAATCTCCAACCTCGGGATCGACTTCGACTTCTGGCGTGGTAAGCTGGCCGGCTCGTTCGACTATTTCCAGCGGAAGAATACCGGGATCCTGGCAACCCGCCAATCCTCCGTCCCCAACACCTTCGGCGCTTCCTTCCCCGACGAGAATATCAATTCGGATATGAACATGGGATTCGAAATCGCGCTCAACCACCGGGGAAAGATCGGACGCGACTTCAGTTACTCCATCGGAGCGAACATGACCTACTCGCGTACCAAACGTCTGCATACCGAACGAGCGCCTTTCTCAAGCCAGTGGGATCGCTGGCGGAACGGGAATGAAAACCGCCTCACCGGACGCTCACTCATCTATACCTACGACGGACAGTACACCGCGCTCGACCAGTACGAAACGGCTCCTCTGATGGGTGGAACCCAGGGTAACTCCCGCATCCTGCCCGGTAGCTTCCGCATACAGGACAACAACGGCGACGGTCGCATAAGCGGCGAAGACCAACTGTTCAACAACTGGTCGTACGGTGAGACCGGCTATGTCTCTGGTATCAACAGCACGAGCCAGCGCGTCAATCCTCCCCTGCAATTCGGCTTCACCCTGGCGGGAAACTACAAGGGTTTTGACCTGAACATCCTTATGCAGGGAGCGGCCTTGTATTCCATCCAATACTCCATGGACGACATCTGGGGATACGGACGATACCCAACCTTGCACAAGAAGTTCCTCGACCGCTGGCATACGGCCAACGTGGGAGACGATCCCTACGATCCGGCGACAACCTGGATCGCCGGATTCTATCCCGCTATCCGCAGTAACCGCGACAATACCACCGACGGGAACATCATCAGCGTATGGCGTCCGCAGGCAACTTACCTGCGAGCCAAAAATATCGAACTGGGCTACACCATTCCACGCTCCACCTTGCGCGCTATCGGTATCGGCAACATACGCGTCTTCCTCAACGGGACGAACCTCTTCACCTTCACTACGCGGGAGCTGAAGGATGCCGACCCCGAAAGGCAGGAAAATGCCTGGAACGCAAACTTAGCCTACCCGATCATGAAAGCGTTCAACGCCGGTATCAATATTAACTTCTAATACGGAAACAGTATGAATCTTACAATCATAAAAACTACGATCGCTTCCGTTATGCTGGCGTTCCTGCTAACGCTACATACCGGTTGCAACGAATACCTCGAACTTGAGTCGCTGGAAAAGATCAGCGCCAACCAGTTGCTGAACAGCGAGGAAGGTTTGAAAACATTGCTTGCCGACTTGTATAACTCCGCCCCCATGGAGGACTTCAACTATCGTCCGGACGTAGGCTTCAATCGCCGAGGTTGGGGCGGTGGCGTCGGCGAAATAGTCATGACTTCCATGTATACGGACGAAAGTATTAAAAGCGATGGCGGGAATGCCGTCGGTCCCGGTGGGTACCAGTACCTGGAAAATGCCTACCAGCGAAACCGCGACGTAAGCCTTTTCCTCGAGAACATCGAAGTGGCAAAGAACGACGGCGTCATCACCGAAGCGACCTTCAACCGCCTGAACAGCGAAGCTCACTTTGTACGTGCCTACATTTACTTCGGACTCGTCAAACGCTACGGAGGCATGCCGCTTATAGACCGGCTGCTCGACAACGACTACTTGCCCGGTACGGACAATGAAGCGCTCTTCATCCCCCGGAGCACCGAGAAGGATACCTGGGATTTTGTCCTCAAGGAATGTGACCTGGCCGTCGCTTACCTGCCGTCCGAAACACCATCCGACGGCGTGTACCGCGCGACCAAATGGGCGGCTTACGGACTGAAGTCGAGGGCCGCACTCCATGCCGCCTCGATTGCCAAGTACTGGAACCGTGCGCCCTTGACCGGCGAGGCGGTAGACCTCAAGCTGGTCGGCGGTATGACGACGGCCGACGCCGATTACTTCTACGACGAGTGTATCAAGGCTTCTAAAGAGATCATCGACCGCTCCGGACGTTCGCTCTATATGCCCAATCCCTCGTCGCCCGAAGAAGCGGCAACGAACTACCAGTATCTCTTCCTCACGGCCAATGAGGAAATCATCTTCAGCCGCGCTTATCTGGACGGTACGACCATCGCCAACCAAGGACACGATTACGACATCCGGTACAGCCCCTCGCAGGTGAACCCCGGTTTCCATAAGTTCGGACGCTTCAGCCCGACGCTCGACATCGTCGACCTCTACGAAGACTATACCGACGACGGTACAGGGCAGAGCGCCCTGATCGCCACCCGTACCGACGGGAACGAGACCTTCCATACCGCCAACCCGAACAACCTGGATGTCAACATCCCCTTCATCAAGTATGACGACCTCTACGAACCCTTCCGCGGCAAAGACGCCCGCCTGCTGGCCAGCATCATCGTACCCGGAGCTTCCTACAAGGGGACGAAGATCATCATGCAAGGTGGACTGATCGGAAAGAATGGCGCTGTGACGGTCTATGCCGCCGGCAGCGAAACCGGACAGGACGGTAATACTTACTACACCTACGGAGCGGAAAGCGCCGGCGGTTACTCCGGCTTCTTCGGTATGGGACGCAGCGACGACGCGAACTACTCCTGCTCCGGCTTCACGATACGAAAATACCTGTCCGAGAACAAGAACATCCCCGGCGTCGAACGAAGCTCCACCACTTCGTGGATCGACATGCGCCTGGCCGAGATCTATCTCAACTATGCCGAGGCCGTCGTGGAAAGCGGTAAAGGCGACGCCGTCGCAGCCGCTTCCTATATCAACGCGCTCCGCAAACGGGCCGGACATCGCGACAACATCCCCCTGACACTGGACAACGTCCTGAAGGAACGACGCGTCGAACTGGCTTTCGAAGGGCTCCGCTACTGGGATATGGCGCGCCGCAGAGAGTATCATACGTTCTTCACGGCCGGTAAGCGGCATGCGCTGATACCGATGATCGACCTCAGGGAACCGTCGCCCAAGTTCATCTTCGCACGGGTGAACCTCTACTACGACGAGCAGGCCGGCGGACGTACTTTCAATCCGAACAGCTATTATTTCTCCATACCGGGAAGAAATACGAACAACCTGGTTCCAAATCCGGGACAATAAACTCTTAATCATTCATAGTTATGCAGAAATTATTGAATATATTACTGATACCGGCGCTCCTTCTCGCATTCAACTCCTGCGAGATATTCAAGATCGACAATTACGAGGCGCCCAATGCCTCCTTCCACGGAAGTATCCGCGACGCGCAGACGGGCGAATTGGTGGAAACCGACATCCAGAACGGCTCCGCGATCCGCGCCTACGAACTGGGGTGGCCTACCGAATCGGCCCAGACCTGGGTCGTCAAGCAAAACGGGGAGTTTCGCAACGATCTGGTCTTTGCCGCTCATTACAAGATCGAGTTTATCAACGGCAACTTCTATCCCTTCACCATCGACGACCTGGAAATCAAGAAAGGCGACAACCAACACGACTTTGAAGTAACGCCCTACCTCCGCGTGCAGAACGTAAACATCCGCAAGGAAGGGAATGCCATCGTCGCGACCTTCTCTCTCCAGGGAGGCAAGCCCGAAGTAAAGCTCGCCGCCATCCGCCTGTATGCCTTTACCGACATATACGTGGGCGAGCAGGTCAAGTTTGCCACCCAGGGATCCGATTTCAGCCAGACGTTCAGCCCGGCCAAAGACATCGACGGCACGACCTACACCTTGAGTATCGACCTGGGAGCGAATGAGAACTTCTTCAAGTACGCGCGCAACTATTACTTCCGCGTCGGCGCCTTAGCCAGCGTCTCCGGTGTCGGAACCATAAGGTACAATTACGCGCCCTTAGTCGTTATCCCGTTGTAATACTCCGGACACCGCTCTTCCCAGGGCTTCACGGATTCTTCCCCGGCTCCTTCGACCTCTCCTCTGGCCCCTCCCCACAAGGGATGGGAGGGTCTCACCGATCTCACCGATCACTTCCTTCCCTTATGGGGAGGGGTCGGGGAGAGGTTGAAAGGGCCGGGGCTTATTGCCTCTCCCCACCAGTCCGCTGAAAAAGTCTTTGGCGCTATCAAAAAGGACCCGGCGCTTCTTTGAAACTCAACAGAGCTTCATTCAAAATAACTTTATATCTTCGAACAAAATTTAGATACCCATGAATCTGTTAAAATCACTTCTCTTACTCCTTTTATGCCTCGTCGCATACCAACCAGTAAAGGCCGTCGACCTGGCATCGGTCTATACCCTGCGCCCAGCAGATGCCGAAGCGTTTTATTTCACCCCGGAAAACTATTCCGCCGATGGCAAAACGGACGTCTCCGACGCCCTCCAGGCAGCTATCAACCAGGTCAAGCGCGAACGTAACTTCGGTATCCTCTTCATCCCCGAAGGGAAGTATCTGATCTCGAAAACCATCTACGTCCCCGCCGCCATACGGCTCATCGGCTACGGCAAGAAACGGCCCGAAATCATCCTGGCCCGCAACTCGCCCGGCTACCAGCAGGAAGCGACCGCCGACAAAGGCAAGTCCAACTATATGTTCTGGTTCACCTCCGGAATGGTCGAGGCCGGACAGACGCCACGCGACGCCAGCGCCGGCACGTTCTACAGCGCCCTGTCCAACATCAACCTGCGCATCGAAGACGGCAATCCGCACGCTATCGCCCTGCGCACTCATTATGCGCAGCATAGCTTCATCAGCCACGTAGCCGTCTATACCGGCAAGGGCAAAGCCGGGCTCTTCGACGTCGGCAACGAGATGGAGAATGTCGCCTTCTTCGGCGGAGACTACGGTATCTATACCACTAAGGCCTCCCCCGGATGGCAGGTTGTCATGGTCGACTCCTACTTCGAGGGGCAACGCATCGCCGCCCTCCGCTGCCAGGAGTCCGGTCTGGCGATGGTGAACCTCCAGGTCAGGAACGTCCCAACCGTCTTCGATATCGACCCCAACTATGCCGACCGCCTCTATGTCGAGAACAGTCGTTTCGAAAATGTTGCCGGACCGGCCATCCGCATCAGCAACGAGAACAACAGCAACAACCAGATCACCCTGCGCAACGTCGCCTGCTCCAACGTCCCCGTCCTGGCCCATTACCGCCGCAGCGATACACAAACCTCCGTCCCGCACAAGACGTATCTCATTCAGGACTTTGCCCACGGACTGCGGATGGACGACCTCCTTGCGCCTCCTTCCTACCAGACCCTGCTCGAGGTCGAACCTCTCGCCAAGATGCCCCCCGTACAAGCGCGCGACATCCCCGCCCTGCCGCCGATGGATACCTGGGTCAATATCCGCGACCTGGGAGCCCGGGGCGATGATGCAACCGACGACACAAAAGCCTTCCAGGACGCCATCGACCGCTACGACAACATCTACGTCCCCCAAGGCTGGTACCGCATCTCCGAGACGCTCCGCCTGAAGCCCTCCACCCGCCTCATCGGACTCCATCCCTTCGGCGCCCAACTCCGCCTGGCCGAGAGTACGCCCGCTTTCAGTGGCTTCGGAGCGCCCAAAGCCCTCGTTGAGTCCTCCCAAGGGGGAGCGAATATCCTCAACGGCATCGGCATCAATACCGGAGCCTACAACTACCGCGCCGTAGGACTGAAATGGATGGCCGGCGAAGCATCGTACGTCAACGACGTCAAGTTCGTCGGCGGGCATGGCGGCATGAACAAGCCCCAACCGCCCTCAGCCGACCGTCCACAGCAGCCCCGCGGCAATACTTTCGCCCGCATCAGTTCCCCCACAAACCCCATCGCCGCCCAAGGCTTGGACCTGGCCTGGGATAATCAATACTGGAGCCTCTGGGTGACCAACGGAGGAGGAGGGACTATCAAAGACGTATGGACAGCCTCAAGCTACGCCGCGGCCGGCCTCTACGTCAACAATACCTCCACGCCGGGACGCATCTACGCCATGTCGCTCGAACATCATGTGCGTACCGAAGCCCGCTTCCGCAACGTTGCCAATTGGAAGATCCTCTGCTTCCAACTCGAGGAGGAAAGCCGCGAAGGTACCGAGTGCCAGCCTATCGAGATGGAAGACTGCCGCAACATCACCTTCGCCAACCTCTATATGTTCCGCGTCATCCGTATCAACGAGCCTTATCCCTACTCCATCCGCCTCTGGGAAGGCTGCCGCGACATCGAGTTCCTCAACCTCCACAATTATTCGCAGATCAAGTATACCACCGATAATCCTCTCTACGACGTCAACCGCGACATCCAGGTGCGTCCCTGGGAATTGCAACGGCTCTACGTCTCCGGCCGCGAACCCCGCCGTACGCCCTTATCTGACGAGGTGGGCCGCGTGCAGCAATTAGCCGCCGGCTTCGAATTTGCCGAAGGCATCGCCCGCGACAGTAAGGGGAACGTCTACTTCTGCGAACAACGCTTCCGTCGCATCTACCGCTGGTCGGTCGAGACCCAGACGCTCTCGCTCGTCTCCGACTTCCCTTGGGAGCCCCTCTCGCTCGGCGTGGATACCGAGGACAACCTCCTGGTCGTCTTCCGCTACCGCCCGCAGCCCGGCTACATGGTCGACGGCAAGCCGGAGGCTCCCATCACCTATCCCGATACGCGCGGCACTTCCTTCGCCGGCTACGGTAACAATGCCTTCGAGACCCGCGTCTATACCATCGACCCCAACCGCCCGGAAGAGACCCTCGCGGCCCTCCCCAAAGTACCGATGGGCTCCGTCGCCAACGTCCGCAAAGCGCTCTACCCCTCGAACCGCTGGCGCGACTTCCACGACTTCAACACTGTTGTCATGTATAAGCCCACGCACTGCTTCCTCGCTCCCGACGGACGCACCATCATCCCCGACCAATACGACCTGGCCCGTGCCTCCTCCTTGCTCGAAGCCTGGCCCGGACGTCCTTTCTATGCTTCCGACGAGTACGACAAACGGATGGTACGGATGCAGGTAGCCCCCGACGGGACGCTCTCCGACCTGCAATACTTCGTCGAATGGGGCGAGTTCGGTTCTGCCGTTGACAGTGAAGGCAACCTCTACGTGGCCGACGGGCAGATCTATGTCTTTGACAAGGATGGCAATCCCAAAGGCGTCATCGACGTCCCCGAACGGCCCTCTGCTATCCAGTTCGGAGGAGCGGACAACCGGACGCTCTTCATCACGGCGCGCTCCAAACTATTCAGCGTACGAATCAAATAACTAACTAATATGTAAGCCATGAAACTTCCACTCTTATTACATGCCGCTTCGCTATGCGGTGCTATCGGCTGCCTGCTGTCATGCACCGGCAGCACGGGGAATGTCCCCTCCGGAGATATCCCCTCCATGCCCCTCCGGGCGCCTTACGAGAATACCCTGGAATACGCCTGGTCGCAAAAGACGGTGTCGGACTCCCGTCTGCTCTCCGACATGGAGGCGATGGATCCCTGGACTCACCGGGGATACGGCGATCTCTCCCTCTCCACCGACAATCCTTACCAGGGAAAGGCCTCTCTCCTGCTGACCTCGCCTACCAAAGGTGAAAGTACGCCGCCCGACGGACGCCCCTGGGGCGTGGCAAGCGCCATCTACCGGGTGGACGGCGAAGACTGGACGGACTGGAACCGCCTCTCGTTCCGTATCTATCCTGATCTGCCGGGCTTCAAGGTCGTCTCCATCAGTCTGGTCTTCCACAACGACGGCGAAGATAAAGTACCCGACAGCTACGGACGCAACGGCCTCAACTACCAGGTGCTCGAAAACCATACCTGGAATACGGTCTACTGGGAGATCGCCCACCTGGGCCGGGAAAAGGTCTCCGCCGTTGAAATCCGCTACCGCCTGCAAGGCAACGAACCCGGAGCCGCCGAAACGGCCCGCTACTACATCGACGACCTCTACCTCGAAAAGGTCGACGCCGACCACTTCGAAGGCTGGAACGTCGCGCCCGGACAGATTGCCTACAATCATGCCGGCTACGCAACGGGCTATCCCAAACTGGCCTTCACCCCCGATGCTTCCGTCGAGACCTTCCGCCTGAAGGACGTCGAGACAGGAAAGGTAGTCCTCGAAGCGCCCGTCGCCACGCAATCGACGCCCACCGGCGACTTCCGCGTCATGGACTTCAGCCGCGTGGATTCGAAAGGGACGTATCTGTTGGAAGCCGGAGGGCTCCGGACGAAGCCTTTCCTTATCGACCACTTCGCCGCCGTCTACCGCAGCTCAATCATCAAGACCATCAACCATTTCTACACGCAGCGCTGCGGATACGCCGTCGAAGGTGTGCACGACGCCTGCCACTTGGACTGGGTCAGCACGCACAACGACCGGATGGTCTCTATACACGGCGGATGGCATGATGCCGGCGACCTCTCGCAGGGCTTGGTCAATACTGCCGAGGCGGCCTACGCCATGCTTCTGCTTGCCGGCAAGTTGAAGACTTCGGACGAAGCCCTTGCAGACCGTTTGCTGGAAGAGGCTCGCTGGGGCGTTGATTGGATGCTCAAGACCCGCTTCGGCGACGGCTTCCGCAACGTCTGGGCTACCAAGGATATGTGGACCGACAATATCATCGGGTCGGAGGACGACTTCGCAAGCCGGGCGCAAAACAGTCCGCACGCCAACCTCGTCTCCGCTACCACGGAGGCGATCGCCTTCCTCCTCTTCAAAGACCGCGATCCCGACTTCGCCCGCTACGCCCTGGCCTCGGCCATCGAAGATTATGCCTTCGGAATAGACATCGACGAGCGCCGCATGAACGTCGAGCTGGCCGGAGCCGCCCTGAATGCCGCCCTGGCCCTCTACGAGGCAACCGGAGACGAGACGTACAAGGCCCCGGCCGTCTCCTACGCAGACTATATCGTCCGTTGCCAGCAGCAGGCGGATCTCGACGAAGGCGTAGCCCTCAAGGGTTTCTTCTACCGCAACCCATCGAAGGAAACGATCCTCCACTATCCGCACCGGAGCCATGAGCAGGATGCCGTCGTCGGACTGGCTAAGCTCGCCAATCTGTTCCCCTCCGAGGCCGGCGAATGGAAGAAGGCTCTCCAGCTCTACGCCGACTTCTATAAGGAAACCGCCGCCGCCAATGCGCCTTACTACATGCTCCCCGCAGGCATCTACGACCTGACGCAGGCGCGCGACGAGGTGGAAAACGAACAGATCCGAAACGGTATCCAACTCAACGACCGCTACTACCTGAAGCGCTTCCCCGTCTGGACTTCCTTCCGAGGCAATAGCGGCACGACGCTGACGCAGGCCAAAGGACTGTCGGTCGTGGCAGCCTGTCTCGGCGACGAGGAACTGAAGCAGATCGTCTACCGTGCCCTGGACTGGCACCTGGGATTAAACCCCTTTGCACAGAGCCTGATGTACGGCGAAGGCTACCGCTACGCCGGGCAATACAGCGTCACCAGCGGCAACCTCGTCGGCGGACTGCCCGTAGGCATACAGACCCACTTCAACCGCGACCAACCCTACTGGCCGGCCGAGAACTGCTACAACTGGAAGGAGATCTGGGTGCATCCCTCCTGCCGCTGGCTCATGCTGATGCACGACTTCGTATGAGCGACAACCCGAACGGTGACCGTCGTTCATATCAAACAACGGACGGCGTATATCTTGCAGCCTTATTAGATAAATAATATAAAAAGAACAAAGACAATGAGAAACAATGCGACTATAAAGAATATCTGTCTGCTGGTCCTCTGGCTGGCCGGCAGCGTATGCGGGCTCCGGGCCGCTACGGAGGCCTCGGTCTATACCCAGCGCCCCTCCGATCCCGAAGCGTACTATTTTACGCCGGAGAAATACAACATCCGTCCCGACGGAAAGACCGACGTCTCCGACGCTCTCCAGGCGGCCATCAACCAGGTGAAAACCGAAAAGGCTTTCGGCATCCTCTTCATCCCCGAAGGGAAGTACCGGATCAGTAAAACCATTCATGTACCTTCCGCCATACGCCTGATCGGGTACGGAAAAAACCGGCCGGAGATCATCCTGGGGAAAGATACACCGGGTTTCCGGGACGAACAGAATTATATGATCTGGTTCACCGGCGGCCTGGCGCAGCCTGGACGTACGCCTCAGGATGCCGGCGCCGGCACCTTTTACAGCGCCCTGTCCAATATCAATATCCGAATCGAAAAGGGCAATCCCCAGGCTATCGGTATCCGCTCACACTTTGCCCAGCATAGTTTCATCAGCCATTGCGTCTTCTATACCGGCGACGGCAAGGCCGGCATATACGACGTGGGCAACGAGGTCGAAAACCTCAAGTTCTACGGCGGAGACTACGGCATTACCTCCGGACGCACCTCGCCCGGCTGGCCGATGATGATGGTTGACACCTATTTTGAAGGACAACGTAAGGCAGCAGTCCTAAGTCGCGAGGTTGGCTTTGCGATCGTGAATATGCAGGTCAAGAACGTCCCCATCGCCTTTGAGATGCAGGAAGGAAGAGTCGACCGCCTCCATATCGAAAATTCCTGGTTCGAGAATATATCGAAGGCCGCCGTCGTCGTTGGTGTGGAAGACAATACCTTTTCGCAGGTCAACCTGCTCAATGTCTACTGCAAGGATGTCCCTACGCTGATACATTACACTCCAAGCGGAAGGAAGCTGGCGGCCCCGTCTCGTCTATACCACGTGAAGGATTACCTCTACGGACTTGAGATGGCTGATATGACGACGCCTTCCCACTTCAAAGTGTCTGTCGACATGGCTCCGCTGACTGCTTTCGCTCCGCCGGCTGCGAACGATGTGCCCCCCCTGCCGTCCATGGAATCGTGGGTGAATATACGCGATCTGGGAGCCAAAGGAGACGGCGAGACCGACGATACGCACGCCTTCCGCCAGGCTATCGCCCAACACAAACATATTTACGTTCCCCAGGGATGGTACCGGCTGACCGGAACGCTAAAGATGGCGCCCGGCACCCGACTCATCGGACTGCATCCCTTCGGTACGCAGTTTGTCCTTAAAGAGAGTGAACCGGCCTTCAGCGGCTTCGGGGCGCCCGTTCCGGTCGTCGAGTCATCGGAAGGAGGAGACGATATCCTCAACGGCATCGGTATCAATACCGGAGGATATAACTACCGCGCCGTTGGCTGCAAATGGTTGGCCGGCGCGCAATCGCTCATGAACGACGTCAAGTACGTAGGCGGACACGGCACGATGCGGAAGCCCTCCCCCAATCCCTCCGGTACGCCTCCCCAACGTCCGCAGGCCGTTTCCCGCATCAGTTCGCCCACCAATCCCATCGCGGCCCAAGGTCTGGACCTGGCCTGGGATAACCAATACTGGAGTCTCTGGATAGGCCGCGGAGGTGGAGGTACCATCAAAGATATCTGGACGGCCTCAACTTACGCCGCCTCCGGACTGTATGTGAGCCAGACTTCCACACCGGGACGCATCTACGCCATGTCGCTCGAACATCATGTACGCAATGAGGCGCGATTCGAAAATGTTTCGAACTGGAAAGTCTACGCTTTCCAGTTCGAAGAAGAAGGCCGCGAAGGCAAAGACTGCAAGATGCTCGAGATCTCCAATTCCCGCAACCTGATGTTCGCCAATCTGTGGATGTACCGCGTTATCCGGGCTTCGACGCCACAGGAGTTTGGTATACGGATATGGAACAGTAGCGGTATTGAGTTCCGGAACGTACATAACTATACGCAGGTATTGCCCGTTATCGAGATACCGGTATACGACGTAAACAAGCGGCTTCCTGTCTACGCGTGGGACTTCGCCCGGCTGACGGTGACAGGCAGCGAGACGAGCAAACGTCCCTTCGACGATCGCCCCGGCGTGGTTAACAAGCTGGCTGAAGGGTTTGAGTTTGCTGCCGGCGTGACTTCCGACTCGAAGGGGAATGTCTACTTCGGCGAGAACCGGCTGAAGAAGATCTATAAGTGGGACGCACGCAGTCGCAGCCTCTCGTTGCTGGCGGATTATCCTTGGAAACCTTTTACGCTGGCAACCGATACGAAGGACAACCTGCTGGTGATCTTCCGCTACGATCCGCAGCCGGGCTACCTTGTGAACGGTGTGCAGGAGGCTGTCTCCCGCCTGCCGGACGACAACCCGATGTACAGCGGGTGGGGAAACAGCGGATGGGCTGCCTGGGGGTATTCCATCGACCCGGCCAAGCCTGACGAGACGATCGCCCAACTGCCCCGCGTGGCAACTCAAGACGTGCTTCCGAAGGCGCGGAAAGTGATTTATCCCTCCAGTCGCTGGAGGGGGGACTTTGCCAAGGTTGCGGTTTCAATGCCTGAGTACAGTTTCGTTGCTCCCGATGGGGTGACGATCATTCCGGAGACGTATGACCTGGCTCGCTCGGCGGCCCTCTCGGCTGTGACGCCGGGACAGAAGGAGCCGCTTTATGTCGCTCACGAGAATGATAAGACAACCGTCCGCCTCGACGTCGGGGCCGATGGCTCGCTCTCGAACTTGCAGACGCTCTATCCGCAGGGGCAGTACAGCCAGGTGACAGACAGGGATGGGAATCTCTACATCGCCGACGGCGAGATATTCGTTTATGACCGGACAGGAAAAGAGATGAAACGCATCCAGTTGGAAGAGCGTCCCATCTCTTTGGCTATCGGCGGCGAAGGGCATAATATACTGTTCGCCACCACGACCCGCTCGCTCTTCAGCGTACGGATCAAATAAGTTTCTTATTCTTTTACTTCCAGACGTTCTCCGGCATCGACGACAATACTGCGGTAGTAGGCATCGTCGTAGCCGGCGAAAGTCGGAGAAGCGGGCAGGCCGTAGGGGTTACGGCGGAACTGCCCGTTTTCTTCTTTCTTGACGTTCCCGTCGATGTATTTCACCAATAAGTATTCGCCCAGCGATTTCCAGCGGGCTGTGGCAGCGTCGGCTGTCGTTGTGCTGAACCAGGTCAGGAAGCGGCGGGCGTCGGCCGGATCTTTGGCCAACAGCTCGGAGGCGGCCTTGTCGATAGCCGGGAGGCGGTCTCTGAAGCCGTTTTCGAGGTCGCTTTGTACTTTGCGTATGTCTTCGATCATGAAACTGTACTTATGGTAGGCCATGTTAGCGACCCAATTATGGATCCAGAAGGCCGACGTCCAGGAGAGGTTGTACATATCACCATTGCCTACGCGATAACATTCCGGAGCTTCGAGCATCGAAGCGTAGAGAGGCGTGAAGACGGCCATATCCGCGTCGTCAACGGCAAACCAGAGGATGCCGCCTATTTCGTCGGGAAGCCAGGCGCGCATCTGAGGGACGATAACGAAGCCGCTCTGTTGCGTGGCAATGGCGCGTTCGTTGACGTAAGTCTTACCGTCCACCGTAAAGTTCATCGGGCGCCAGCGGTAGGGGACTTTGAAAGGACCGGCGCCGATGTCGAGGGTCATATCCAGGTCGGTGCCTTCATAGTGGTCGCGCATGCAGCGTTGAACGTCCTGTACGGACAGCTTGCGGTCGGGGCGGATGTATAGCGGCATAGGCTCCTTTGTGGGGTCGCCTTTGACGAAGTCGGCGTAGCGGTCCATCGTTTTATCGTATTTGCGGAAGAAGCTCCAGACGCGGGCTTCGCATCCACGCAGGCCGCCGAAGTCGTAGGGATTGTAGGCTTTGGCAAAGCTAAAGTCTTTGTCGCGGCCGCTGAAGTATCCTTTCTCGCGCGCTACGGAGACGACGTCGGGCGAATAGAGGCAGTTCTCTTTATCGTCGAAGGGGATCTGCTGGATGCGCGCCTGGTTGGCATGCGCCGAGATACAGTCGTCGGGGATACGGATGGCGACCCATACGGCGCCTTTGTTGCCGACGCCTTTGCCGATCATTTCCATCACCCAGACCTCGTTCTTATCGGCGATAGAGAAGGACTCGCCTCCGCTGCAATAGCCGTAGTCGCGGACAAGGGCGGTCATTACTTCAATCGCCTGGCGCGCTGTGCGGGAACGCTGGAGGGCGATGTAGATCAGGCTTCCATAGTCCAGGATTCCGGTTGAATCCCTGAGTTCGCGGTGCCCGCCCCAGGTACTTTCGGTGATGGCGACCTGGTATTCGTTCATATTGCCGATGACCGAGAAGGTCTGTTCCACTTGCGGGATTTGTCCCAGCGGTTTGCCGGTATCCCATTCCTTTACGTCGAGCATGGCCCCTTTGGGCCAGGTTGCCGCCGGCCAGCGGTACAGCTCGCCGTAGAGCGTGTGCGAGTCGGCGGCATAGCTGATGATGACAGAGCCGTCTACCGAGGCTTTCTTTCCTACCAATAAATCTGTGCAGGCCATCGCTTCGACGCCTGTCAAGAGGGCTGTACAGACAGCCATTGTGATCCATCTTTTTTTCATATCCATTGTTTTTCTAAAAATAGTATCTTAAACGTAATAAACAGTCGTCAAAGGTATGTAAAATCAGTTACGGGAAAAGTTCTTACCGGACAAAAACAGACGCCGGCCGGGCTTATCGGGCAAAAACGGGCGTTTACCGGGATTCAGCAACTGCTGGGCGTGCATCGTTTGCGTATAATGGAAATAGAACTTACTTTTAACCTCAAATTTAAAACCATATTATCATGGAAACAACAGAAACGAATAGACGGGTGAATTTTCACCAACATTACAAAATGAACAGGTTTGTCACCGCCCTGATACTTGTTGTGGCAGGCATTGTTATCCTTGGGCACAATACGGGAGTGGTGAGCGATTATGCCTACCGCATCATCATCTCGTGGCAGATGCTGCTGATCATTCTGGGGATCTCCTCTTTACTGAAGCGAAACCTGCTGCTGGGGATCCTTTTCTTTTCGATCGGGCTGTATTTTATCCTTCCGCGCATTCTGCCTATGAATGACACCTGGCAGATCAGTTACTGGCCGGTCTTCCTCATCATTGCCGGGCTGATTGTTTTCTTCCACAATCGCCGGAGACCGTGGAACAGAGGGTGGATTCCGCCCCAGCGTCATTGCGGAGCAGAGAAACGGACGGAGGAGATCATCGACGGCTTCGTTACCGTCAACGTCAGTTTCGGTAGCAGTCGCCACATTGTGCTGGATCCCGTTTTCCGCGGCGCCAAATTAGACGTCTCCTGCGGCTCCATTGCCCTCGACTTGCGGCGCACCACGCTCGAAAAGCCCGAAACCTTTATCGACCTTGATTGCTCCTTCGGCGGATTCGAGATCTTTGTCCCCCCCAACTGGTGTTTGTTTTCGGAACTGGACACCACCTTTGGATCGAGTGAAGACAAGCGCTACACTTCGCATGAGATCGACACCGAACACAAATTAATCATCCGGGGAGATGTCTCCTTCGGCGCCCTGGAGATCAAGAACTAAATGATGCTGGCCCACCCGCTTATCCGCTCGCGATCCAGTATCTTGACAAGCCTTTTGCTGATCGTATCAGATATTGCCTTGCTGAGAGGATTGCTGGCCCTCTACGGCAACCTGCCGCTGCCGGTTGCCTGGGCGGATGCAAGTCTTTTTACCGGGTTACTGGCCATCTGCGGAATCCTGAGCTGGTATTTCTTCCCTTACATTCGCCCCTGGCAGGCGCAGATCATGATGACCCTGTTGGTACAGGCGATCTGCCTGGGCGTCTGTTATACGGCCCTCTCGCTGATGGAGATGGAAGATGCCACCGTCTTTGCACAACTGCTGCCTCTTCGACTGACAACCGGCATTTTGTCCTGGATCATCCTGATGCAGCGATACCAGTACATCTACTTAAAAAGAGAACAACAGGAGAACGAAGGCCGGGAAAATGAAATCGAAGAACCACTGCCTCTCCCGCAGGTCGCAGAACCTGCCGAACAGCTCGACCGCATATCGGTCAAAGACGGCCTGCGCATCCACCTGGTTCGCCTCGATGAATTGCATTACATCCAGGCCTGCGGCGATTATGTCACCCTCTTTACCGCCACCGGGCAATACATCAAGGAGAAAACCATGAAGTATTTCGAGACCAACCTCCCGCCTGCCGCCTTCATCCGTATTCACCGCTCCACCATCGTCAGCGCCGAGCAGATTATACGTGTCGAACTCTTCGGCAAGGAAAGTTATAGCGTGCGCCTCAAGAGCGGTGTCACCCTCCGTGCCAGCGGCGCCGGATACAAACTTTTGAAAGAACGCCTCCACCTCTGAGGGCCTCGCCCGGCAGCTTGCAATCCGTAAGCTGCAAGCCGTCGTTTGCTGCCTGATTAAAAAAAATTCCTTCGGGAATTTTTTTGTTTAAAATACATTCGTATATTTGCCTGGGAAAAAAAACAAGGATTCCCTTCCAATAAAAACCAAATGTAATGAAAGTCATACGCGTTAAAATCAGGAGCCTTCACAACGAAGAATGGTTTGAGTTGTTCACCAACTACAAGGACGAGGCAGAACGCTTCGGCCCGACCGCCATCGGCACCATGGAGTTGCACATGCGGATCCTTCCGCTGTACGACAAGGCGGACAAACTGCTGCTGGTGCTGCGCAAAAGCGTTTACACCAAAGAGATCGAAGCAGCCGACAAAAAGTGCGTCGACATCTGTCAGGCGTTTTTCAATACCGTGAAAAGCGCCCGCAAGCTCCCCAATGCCCTCAAGCAGAAAGCCGCCGACCACCTCTACAACCTGCTGGAAGGATACAAAGACTCGGTCTTGTCGGGCACCTACGCACAGAAGTCGGCCGCCGTCTACAATTTGCTGGCCGACCTGCGCGGGACGGTATACGCCCCCGACGTCACCGCACTCACCCTGGCCGAATGGGTGACGGCCATCGACCAGGCCGAACAGGCCGTTCTCACCCTCAGCGCCACGCGCATGGAAGAAAGCGTTGCCAAACCCAAGGAGGATTTGCAACAAATCCGCCGCCTGTTTGAGACGTACTATACGGCTGCGGTAAACGTCTGGGATACCCGCCTGATGCTCGACGGGCTGGGCGGCGACATCGTGGTCGAACAGGAATCCCTCGATACGGCAGACCACGACAACGGCGAGCTGTTCAACCCCGAAGTGCATGGAAACATCACCTATAATTTTGTCATCGCCTGGAACGAACGGTTGAAGAAGTTCCGCAACCTGCTCCAACAGCGCGCCGGCCGCCGGGACAAGGCTCCGGAAAATGAAGAAGACATCCTCTGACAATAGGCGGAGTCAGAGTGATAGCGGGCAGCTTCTCCACAAGGGGAACGTTGCCCGCTTTTTTTTCGCCCTTCCCCTCCGGATGGGGGAACGGGGCCGGGAATTTTCCGGCGAGCTTCTCCACGTGGGGGAACGTCGCCCGGAAAACCGAAGTGGGCATTTTCCTTCGGGGGAAGATTCGCCGGAAAATCGAAGTAGACATTTCCCTCCGGGAGAAGATCCACCGGAAAACCAAAGTAGGCATTTCCCTTCGGGAGAACACCTCCCGGAAAATTCCGGGGCTCCTTTCCTCATGTGGAGAAGCTCGCCGGAAGTTTCCGGGCCTTATTTCCATAGATGGAGAAGAGGGGCGGAAAGTTTTGGGGTTCCTTTCCTTGTATGGAGAAGAGGGGCGGAAAGTTTTGGACGTCCTTTCCTTGCATGGAGAAGAGAGGCGGAAAGTTTCGGACCTCCTGATTTGCTTAGATCTTTTTATTCCTCCACTTGCCTTTCTTCATGTAGAGGGCGCTCAGGAGGCAAAGACTGCCGAAGTAGATCACTTCGGACGTGAAACAGATATGTACCGGCATCTTGAGCTTCATACCGATAATGTAAACATAAACGCAGTAAAAAACCAGCGTGATGACCTCAAGCAGCAGCGCCGTACGTGTATTGCCCGTCCCCGATACACCGTTGAAGACGACGCTTCCCACAGCGCATATCAGCATGGCGCCCGATATGGTATAGATCGAAGGAACGGAATCGGCAATGAGCGCCGGGGAATTGGTGTAAATCGAAAGGATAGCCTCCGGTACGAGGCAGAAGACGGCAGCGCAGACGGCCATGATAGCGAACGAAAGGCCGGCGATTCGCTTAATGATGCCGGTGACCTTGTCTACGGCCCCGGCTCCGATGGCATTGCTGACAAGGGAATTGGCCGTTGTCGAAAGGGCATTGACAGGAATAAACAGGACGATGTAGATACTCCGTACAATATTAGCGACAGCCAGCTCCCGCTGACCAATATGCTCGACAACGATAAAGAAGAAAAGGAAGGTACTCATGGATATAAAATACTGGAGCATCATGAAGACGGAGATGCTCAATATCCGCCGGAGGAGATGGAAGTCAATCGCATGGATGCGGTTTAAGCCATACTTTTTGGTGTCCAGCGTAAAGCGGGCATAGAGAACAAAGAATAAAATCGAGACCGCCTCTGCGATGACCGATGCAATAGCTGCGCCTTTGAGCCCCATCGCCGGGAAGCCCGCATGTCCGAAGATGAGGACGTAATCAAGGACCACATTGGTGACAGCCATCAACAGGGCATTGACCGTCAGCACCCGCGTGCGGGTGATTCCCACAAAGAAAGCCCTGAACATGACATTAAGGAAGGCGAAAAACAGGCCGAAGATACGTATGTCGAGAAACTCGACCGTCGCCTCAAGTATCATCTCCGACGAGACCATCAGGTGCATCAAAGGGGCGCCGAAAAGGCGGATGAGCAGGAAAAGCAGGATGGCCATGCCGAAAAGGAAGAAGATGCCCTGCATCATGACGGGGCCAATGCTGTCGAAGGCTTTCTCGCCATTGCGGCGTGCGATCAGGATCTGCGACCCGGCGCTGAAGCCGAAAGCAATCGTGAAGGCGCAGATATAGATCAATCCGCCTAAAGCGGAAGCGCCCAGTTCAACTTCTCCTATCCTCCCCAGGAAAGCGGTGTCTGTTACATTAATAACATTCTGAGCCAGCAGGCTGAGGAAGATCGGATAGCTTACGTTCCAGATGTGTTTATGGGTAAACAAGCTTGTTGGTTGCCGTATCGGGGAAGATAATGGACGGCTTGAATGTTTTGGCCTCTTCAAAATCCATCAAGGCATAGGACATGATAATAATAATGTCGCCGGGTTGTACCTTCCGGGCAGCCGCTCCATTGAGGCAGATAGTTCCCGAATGACGTTCGCCTTTGATGATGTAGGTTTCGAATCGTTCCCCGTTGTTGTTATTGACAATGGATACTTTTTCGTTCGGAAGCAGGTTGGCTGCATCAAGCAAGGCTTCGTCGATGGTGATGCTGCCGATGTAATTGAGGTTGGCTTCCGTAACTGTTACCCGGTGGATCTTCGATTTAATGACTTCGATGTACATATCGTTGTGGATTGTGTTGTTGCCCTCTGCGTTACGTATACATTATATTATCTATCAAACGCACCTGTCCGCAAAAGACGGCGATGCAGCCCGTCGGAGATGCCGTTTGGTCCCAGTGATTCACCGGCATCAAAGTCTGTCCGTCGACGATCTCGAAGTATTCGACGCACAATAGCGGCTCGTTGTTCAACGTGTCTA
The DNA here is from genome assembly GCA_031271045.1 of Tannerellaceae bacterium. Classification (GTDB taxonomy): domain Bacteria; phylum Bacteroidota; class Bacteroidia; order Bacteroidales; family Tannerellaceae; genus DFXE01. The sequence goes on along the minus strand of JAISWO010000012.1, from coordinate 9,903 downwards.
TCACGAAGTCTTTCACCTCCTGCACGCTCATCTGCGGCACAAGGCGGAGGCTCTCTTTCAGTATTTTGGCTATCAGCGGGGCTTTCCTGCGCTGCTTGCTGTCCAGCCTCCTGTTCCGGCTACTCATGGCCAATCCGTCGGCTTCTCGCAGGATAGGACAGGCTACAATCTCTGTGGCGTATCCCAATTGCCTTGCCATCTCCCGGACAACGGCTATTTGCTGGAAGTCTTTCTCTCCGAAATACGCACGCCGGGCTTCGACGGCATCGAAAAGCTTGCTGACAATCTGGGCCACGCCATTGAAATGCCCCGGACGATGTGCTCCTTCCATCACCCTGCCGATGTTCCCGAAATCGAATACACGTGTATCCGGCTCCGGATACATTTCTTCTACCGAAGGAACAAAGAGGTAATGACATCCGGCAGCTTCCAGCAGATCCGCATCAGCCTCCGGCGTACGGGGATAAGCTTCCAGATCGTTTTTATCGTTAAACTGTGTAGGATTGACAAATATACTGACCACGCACACATCGTTTTCTTCCAGACAGCGCTTGACCAGACTCAGATGTCCTTCATGCAAAGCTCCCATCGTGGGAACAAAGCCAATATGCTTGTTTTGCAGGCGTTCTTCCGCAAGATAGTTTCTCAAAACTTTGATATTGCTAACTGTTTTCATCGTTCAAAATCGTTATTGACGCTGCAAAGCAAATAAAATAATACGGTAAATGAAAGAAATTTACTACCTTTGTATCGTCTTAAAAACAAACGTATAAATGGACGCAAAAAGAATTTTGTTTATAACTCAAGAAATCAGCCCTTACCTTCCGGAATCAGAACTATCTACGGTGTGCCGAAACTTGCCCCAGGGCATTCAGGAGCGCGGCCGTGAAATCAGGACATTCATGCCTAAATTCGGGAGTATAAATGAAAGACGTAATCAATTGCACGAGGTGATTCGTTTGTCCGGGATGAATCTTATTATAGACGATACAGATCATCCGCTGATCATAAAAGTCGCATCTATTCAATCAGCCAGGATGCAAGTATATTTTATCGACAATGAAGACTTCTTTCAGCGTAAAGGAACCGTATGCGATGTGCACGATCGTGAATACGAAGATAATGACGAACGCTCTATCTTCTATATCCGCGGCGTATTGGAAACAATAAAAAAACTTCGCTGGATACCTGACATCATTCATTGCCACGGATGGATTTCAGCGCTGACCCCTTTATACATCAAACGCATGTATGTGGACGACCCGTGCTTGAAAGATTCCAAGACTGTTTATTCCATTTATTCCGATGAGTTCAAAACACCTTTCCGTCCCAACTTCCCCGACAAACTAAAAATGGACGGGGTTCTGGATGAAGACCTCGTCGGCCTGAAAAAAGACACCGGCTTCATCTCGCTCACCCAATTAGCCGTCGACTTTGCCGACGGCGTGATATTGGGAAGCCAAACAATACATCCCGAGATACAAACGTATCTGTCGGAAATAAAAGACAAGCCCATCCTTCCGTATCAATCCCCGGATGTTTACATGGATGAAATCAATAAATTTTACGACACAATATTAGGCCTCTAACTGTAAAAAACATATAAGATGAAATTTAGATTGTACATACCAATTGTTATCCTGAGCTTTTCCGTCATGTACGCTTGCAATGATGAAATGGGTGTAGTCGGCCCGACGATACAGCCGGAGGATGACAAATCAATTATTTATAGCGATACCTTCGCACTGACAGCATCCACGCAGTTGCTTGATTCTATCTATGCCAAATCGACTTATGGCTTATTAGGCGAGTTTTACGACCCCTTGTTCGGTAATCTGAAATCAGACTATATCTGCCAATTCTACTCGGCAGAAGGATTCAGCTTCACACAAACACCTATAGACGGGAAAATAGACTCCATTGACCTGAGCGTATATTATGACCGGGGAGGCTGGATAGGAGATTCATTAGCGCCTATGCAGGTAAAAATATTCCCCCTTATCAAACAGTTGGAACGAAACTTCTATACGAAAACTGACCCGAAAGAATATGCCGACATGCACAATCCCTTAGGACAGCAAGCCTATACGCCCCGCGACCTGCATGTTTCGGATTCCATCCGGGATTTGAGCTCCTCTGACAGTAACTATTATTATCCACGAGTGAAAGTTTCGCTTCCCATATCTTTAGGACAAAAGTTTTATGACGAAACAATACTTCACCCTTCTACATTCAACACGCAACAGTCGTTCAACGAATTCTTCCCCGGCCTGTATGTGACCAACACCTTTGGTAGCGGGAATATCTTAATCGTAACCAATACTGTCCTGACTATCCATTACAGATACTTAACGGCCAGCTCGTCGGGCGCCATTGATTCGATAGTTAACACCTACGAAGTTTTCACCGTGACGCCGGAAGTCATCCAACTGAACAATTTCCGGAATACCGACATATCTCACTTGCTGGAACCTAACGACTCTTATACCTACATGAAAACTCCTGCCGGTATATTTACTCGTTTAACAATCCCCGCTAAGGAAATTCTATCACGCATAAAAGGCCGGAGGGTTAATAGTTTCTATTTAGCGCTCAAAGCGATGCCTCAGGAAGATTGGGCATATGCTCTGACTCCCCCCGATTATTTGTTGCTGTTGCCTGAAGATTCGCTTGCTAATTTCTTCCGTGAAAGCAAGCTTCACAACTCCATCACTTCGTATGTATCCTCCAAATATGCCTCGCTCACATACGATTTTGGCAACCTTGCCTCTCTGCTAACTTATCTGATGGCCAATGAACCGGATACGGAAAACATAAATTTCTTAGTCATCCCAATAGAAATGACAACCCAGCAAGATAACAGCGGTAATACAATCGCGACCTCTATCAATCACTATTTAAAGCCATCCGGCGTGCGATTGCGGAAAGAACCCGAAACTCTGCGTTTTCAGGTCATTACAAGTAAGTATAGTACGGATTAACCCTTTGGAGGATATGTCCTCCGGGGGTTTTTGGGAAACCATCCTTTCAAAACGCGCTGCTCCTGCTCAAACAGCTCTTTGATCGCCCAAAAAGAAGAGAATGCAAAAACACCGCAGACAGCGGAAACAAAAACCTTGCTTATCCACACCGAAGCTATAATCCCGCTAATTCCCCATAAGAGGAATACCCACCAGCACTTCGTACCCCAGTAATATTCTGCCTTGATCACAACCGGGTGGAATAAACCTATGATTAGAAAGGTCGTAACACCTATTAGTAAACCTTCGAAATGTATATGTTCCATATATTATCTGCTTTTATTTGGCCGACAAATGTAGACAAAAAACCATGATTATGCGCGACGAAAGAAAATAAACAAATCCGGAAATTAAAAAAAATATAATTTATGGCTCCTGTTTAAAAAAAATGTGCATATTTGGGGGATGATATATAAAAGTATGTGCTATTGAACGAGAATCAGTTTTTTATTATATGGAAGAATCAACGAAAAAGTTATTAATTGGTGGAGGTGGTGATAAGGAAATTTTATATTCTAAAGCCATAAAGGCAGGGAAACGCATCTATTACCTGGATGTAAAAAAGAACCTGAAAAACGATCTATTCCTGGCTATTACGGAAAGTAAAAAGGTCCAATCACGAGAAAGTATGCAATCGGTATTCGAGAAACACAAGATCTTTCTTTACAAGGAAGACTTTGATAAGTTTCTTGATGGGCTAAATGACGTTATTGATTATATCAAGAAAAATAACGGAACAGAGGTGTCGCAACCGGATTTGGATTCTGCTGTCAGTCCGTCCGGAAACGAAAAAGTCGATATTGACGAAATAAAGTTGAGCATTGATTTTTAATTAGCGACGAACAGGCAGGCAATATGAAAATACGAGTTGTTCTTTCAATGAAAGAACAACTCGTATGCGTCATGCAGGATGAATGGCCCCGGTGGGGCAAACATCTGCGCAGGTTCCACATTCTGTACACATTTCAGGATCGATATGATAAATATCACCTTCCGAAATAGCCTCAACCGGACACTCGTCAATACAAGTGCCACAGGCAATGCAATCTTCGCTAATTAAGTAAGCCATTCTTCTTTTACGTTTAAATTGTAACAACTATTAGTTGGTGCAAAAATAACGTTTTCTTTCTATATATAAGTAGAGATGCCTTGATATTTTGTTTAAATATACGATTTCTGCAATAATTCGCCCTTACTTACGTTAATATCGAAAACAGATTACCGGTTTGAGACGTCTGCTCTTCGTATTATATTTGTTCGTTTTCTTCGCTTCAAGGCTGATCGCCCAGAGGGAAACGGTGAGGAATCAGCCCTATGCGGACATGAGATTGTTTCACTTGGGCTTCCATATCGGTTTGCATACGCAGGATTTGATACTTACACATACGGGGATGCCAACGTCTTCGATGCAGACATGGTTTGCTGAAATACCGGCTTATGCGCCGGGATTCAGCGTTGGTGTTATCGGCGATATGTTTGTGAATCCATATCTCAACCTGCGACTCATCCCCAGTATTCATTTTGGAGACAAACAATTTGTTTTCAAAGAACAGGAAACAGGAGAAGAATATACAACATCGGTGCGATCTAATTATATTACCTTGCCGGTAGAATTAAAATACAGTTCTTTACGTCTCAATAACTATCGCCCTTACCTGACCGGCGGCGTTTATGGGGCTTTGGACGTCGGGCGCAAAAAAGGCGAATCCCTCCTTATGAAAAGTTTTGATTATGGGCTGTCGGTTGGATTGGGCTGTGATATTTATTTTTCATTCTTCAAACTTTGTCCGGAGTTGAAGTTCTTTTTTGGTTTCAGTGATTTGATAGAGAAAAACCGGTCTGACCTGACTCAACCGGAATGGAAGATATATACCGATGCCCTCGGTCGCGGGACATCGCGGATGATTGTCCTGACGTTTAATTTTGAATAAAGAGTTGCAGATAAAGATAGAGAGCGGGAAGAGCCAGGAGAATACTGTCGAAACGATCCAACATTCCTCCATGCCCGGGTAACAAAGCGCCCGAATCTTTCACACCAAGCGAACGTTTCAGCAATGACTCGACCAAGTCGCCCCAAGTGGCAAAAACGACGATAATAGCCGACATCCCCAGCCAATGAAACCAACTTATCGCAGGGATATAGAAGGCGAAAATCTGTGATGCGATCAGGACGACAAACAAACCGCCAAAAAAACCTTCCCAAGATTTTTTCGGGGAAATACGTTCAAACAAACGATGACGCCCCAGCTTCGAGCCGATCAGGTAGGCGCCCGAATCATTCAGCCATACGAAAACAAAAAGAGCCAGCGCCGGCAAGGATACAAAGCGGACCGGAAAACTGTCGCCCGGCTGGAAGACGATCCCGTTTAGCAGCGCAAAGGGGGCGGCGCAATATACCTGCCCAAGAAGCATAAAAGCCCAATTGGACAGTGGCGCTTCTCTTTGAGCATACATCTCCGAAATGAAGACAAACAGCAGGAAAAGAAGATAAGGTAGAAAAATGCGACTGTCTGACCAGGCATTGACATACACAAAAGAAGCGGCGAAAAGGTAGATCCCTCCTATTGTGCCGGCAAGCTGTCCGGAAAAGGAAGGAACACTATGGCGGCGTATCAGGCCGTAAAATTCCCATAAAGTAAGCCCTGCTGCTATACTAAAGACAATGGGGAAAAGACAAGGATGGAACAGTCCGCTTAAAATAACGGCAACGTAAATGCTGCCCGTTATTGTACGCACCAGTAAGTTGCTCACGGATTTGTTTGTTTGGTTTGTTGTTCCATAATTTCTTCCGAGCGGGAGAGCCAGGTGCGTTTGCCGAAAATACGTTCGACGTCTTCGGTATAGATGACTTCGCGTTCCAGCAGTACCTTCGCCAGCGAATTATGTCCTTCGGCGTTTTCGGAGAGGATGTGTTTGGCGCGTTCATACTGTGTGTTAATGATGCGCTGCACTTCGGAATCTATCAGCGTCGCCGTTTCTTCGCTATAGGGTTTGGTAAATCCCCAGTCTTGTCCGGTGGAGTCGTAATAATTGAGGTTGGGGAGTTTTTCGCTCATGCCGAAATAGACGACCATGGCGTAGGCTTGTTTGGTGACCCGTTCCAGGTCGTTGGAGGCGCCGGTAGATATTTTCCCGAGGAAGAGTTCTTCGGCGGCGCGTCCGCCAAGGGTGGCGCACATTTCGTCGAGTAGTTGTTCGCGGGTCGTGATTTGGCGTTCTTCGGGCAAGTACCAGGCGGCGCCCAAGGCTTTGCCGCGCGGCACGATGGTGACTTTTACCAACGGGTTGGCGTATTCGAGTAGCCAGCTCAGGGTGGCGTGACCGGCTTCGTGGTTGGCGATGCTGTTGCGTTCGCTGGCGGTGGTTATTTTGGTGCGTTTTTCCAATCCGCCGACGATACGGTCGACGGCACTCATGAAGTCGTCCTTTTGGACGAACTTTTTCCCGTTACGGGCGGCTATCAGGGCGGCTTCGTTGCAGACATTCGCTATATCGGCGCCTGAGAATCCGGGCGTTTGGCGGGCCAGAAATTCTGTATCTACGCTTTCGTCTATCTTGATGGGGCGCAGGTGCACGCCGAAGATCTCGCGCCGTTCATTCAGGTCGGGCAGTTCGACGTGTATTTGGCGGTCGAAGCGTCCGGCGCGGAGCAGGGCTTTATCCAGGACGTCGGCGCGGTTGGTGGCGGCCAGGATGATGACGCCGCTGTTCGAGCCGAAGCCGTCCATTTCGGTGAGCAATTGGTTCAGGGTATTTTCGCGCTCGTCGTTGCCGTTCATATTGACGTTTTTGCCTCGTGCGCGGCCGACGGCGTCGATCTCGTCGATGAAGACGATACAGGGGGCTTTTTCTTTTGCCTGGCGGAACAGGTCACGCACGCGCGATGCTCCTACGCCGACAAACATTTCCACAAAATCGGATCCCGAGAGCGAGAAGAACGGGACATCGGCTTCGCCGGCTACGGCTTTTGCCAGGAGGGTTTTCCCCGTTCCCGGAGGGCCTACCAGGAGGGCGCCTTTGGGTATTTTCCCGCCCAGTTCGGTGTATTTGGCGGGGTCTTTGAGGAAGGATACGATTTCTTCGACTTCTTGCTTGGCTTCTGCCAGGCCGGCGACGTCTTTGAAGGTTACTTTCTTGTCGTTGTTTTTGTCGAAGAGTTGGGCTTTGGATTTGCCGACGCTGAATACGTTCCCGGCGCCTCCGCCTCCGACGCCGCCCGACATGCGGCGCATGATGAAGAAGATGATCAGGATAAAGAGGAGGAAGGGGACGATGGAGAGGAAAAAGTTCCACATCGTGTCTTCGCCTTCTTCGTAGCTTACTTGGGTTGTAACTTGGTTTTCACTGACTATGCGGTCGTAAAAATCCGAGAATTTGTCGGCCGACGGTATTTTTACGATCACTTTCGGATCTTTGCCCACCTGGGTGGTGTCGGTTTTGAACGCCCGTCCCAGCATACCGGGCCGCACGGTGGCTTCCACGGTATTGCGTTTATTGAAAACCAATAGTTTCTCGAACGTATTTTCTTGCGCCAGTGTTTGAAATTCCGTCCACCCTATTTCTTTGGTGATGGAATTGTTTCCTGTAAAATACAGGGCGGCCAGCATGATCAGAATCGCTCCGTATATCCAATAGATACTGAATCGGAACGGTTTATTCGGTTTATCATTTGGGGATGACATATGTTTAGATTCTTTAGTGAGAAATTGGATTCGTTGTTGTTGTTAATCGAGGTCCGGTATCCGGCTTATTTTCGAGTCGGCCCAAAGGTGTTCCAGATTGTAGAACTGCCGTTGTTCGGGCAGGAAGATATGGACAAGCACCGTGCCGTAATCCATACCGATCCACTGTGCGTACCGGTATCCGTCGACGGACAGCGGCTTTTCGTTTGCTTCCCTGCGGGCAAAGTCCCAGACGGAGTCTGATAGCGCCGATACTTGCGTTGGCGTATTTCCTTCGCTGATAACCATATATTGACAGATAGCGCCGGAGAGGCCGGTTAAATCGACTGTTACAATGTTTTTTCCCTTCTTTTCCTGAAGGCTCCGGACGACGGTTTGTACTAATTCTTCTGTTTGATCCATGTATTATATTAATGTGTTGATACTTTATTTTTGAGGCAACAAATATACTCTTAAATTCAGTACGCACATACATGCATCTGCACATTAAATGTGAAAACAGCAAATGGCGGGGTTTGCAATCGTTTCAACCTTCGCGGGTCATTGAGGGGTATTGGAGGCCTTGGAGGAGGGCCAGAATGGTGCCGTCTTTGTTGACGATGTCGGCTTCGGCGACTCCGAAGCCAAAGAAAGGTTTGTCGAAAGTCTCGTTGGCAGCCGGGGGATCGACCAGAAGACCGATGGTCAGGCCGTCGGTGTCTGTTTCTATGCCGGCGACCGGGAAGTCAACGAAGGTTTCCGTTTCGGGACTGAAAATGCGGACGGCTCCGTCTTCGCTCGCCGGATAGAGGATGGCAAGGATGATGGCATCTGCACGCAACGCCATGCGGTTGTCGGCGACAATGACCTGGGCCGAGAAGGTCAGTTCGGGGATCGTATCGCCGGGAACGTCTTCGTCGGGCGTCGAGGGTTTATTGCTATCGTCGGAAGGGGTTTTGGGGTTGCGGCGGGAGTAGATAGATTCGTAGCGGTGGAGGAAGGAGTTGATGAAGTGGATGATCTCGCCCAGTACGGCGCTCACGTCCGGATCTTTGGGATGCTGCATTTCGTTCAGGCGGTAGAGCACATTGAAGGCTTCGACCAAGGAGGCGAAGGAGTGGTCGGTTTTCATGCGCGCTTCGTACAGGCTGCCTTCTTCTTTCATGTCTTCTTCCAGGTCGGTACGTTCGACATAGATGTCGTTGAAGTCCTTGTTTTCCTGTTCCATCCGGTCGATGGCGTCTTCGACTCCGGGCAGCAGGGCAATGGAAGCGGCGTATTTCGGCAGCTTCAGGTCCAGGATCATATTGCTTACCAAAGCGGTTACTTCGGTCATGGGTGCGCGGAAGGCATCGCCGTAGTTGCCGAGGATCAGAAGGATGGCGTCGGCCGCTTCTTTGATTTGGGGATTGAGGCTGTACGATGCGGCTTCGAGGGTGCGTTTGAAGGCCATAAGCCCTTTGTGGCGGGCCGAGTGCGTTTTTTTCACCTGCCGGGTGTCGGCTTTGCGGACGTAGCGCTTGTAGATGACTTCTTCGTTACTGAAGGTTTGAAGGAAACTGTTCACCTGCGCGGCGAGGCTTGCCGTTTTGAACTGCATCGTGAGAAGTTTGGTGCGAATGTGGCCGAACATATCGTAATGCTCTGCATTGCGCAGCTTGCGCGGGAAAGATGGGGTATAAACGATCCGGATCATTGCTGTATAGTTTTATATTAGATGGTATGTTATGTTTTTTTGTTACGCACGATGCAAATGTATACATAAAATCAATTCATCCACATATCCGCCTGTTTTTTTTACTTGATTTTTTTTCTTCGGATGCTCATACCGTCTATTTGGAGAGAATTTCTCAAATATCGGTGCCGCCACAACCTGTGTCAACGAAAAATCTCAAATATCGGTGCCGCCACAATTTGTCTCGGCAAAAAACCCAAATTATAGACGTCGCCACAACTTGTTCCAACGAAAAATCTAAATTATGGATGTCGCCACAAATGCGCCAACGAAAAAATCTAAATTATGGACGTCGCCACAGCTTGCGTCAATGAAAAATCTAAATTTCCGATGCTGCCGCAACTTGTTCCAGCGAAAAATCTAAATTATGGATGTCGCCACAAATGCGCCAACGAAAAATCTAAATTATCGACGCCGCCACAACTTGCGCCAACGAAAAATCTAAATTATCGACGCCGCCACAACTTGCGCCAACGAAAAATCTAAA
>JAISWO010000072.1 GCA_031271045.1 Tannerellaceae bacterium | reverse complement strand
TTCATTTTCCAATGCAAAGCGGCTACATTATTCAGAACATTTGCTTTTTCTGCCGGGGTCTTGGCCAGAGGTAAGCAGCGGGTGTAGTAGGTTTCGGCGGCTGGGAAATTGTTTTGTTTTTGATAGAACCTTGCGACCTGGAAGTTGTTCTCACCGGAGGGGAAGATGTCGGCGGCTTCGAGGTAGTTGGCTTCGGCGGCTTGGAAGTTGTTTTTCAGATCGAGGGTTTGGGCTTTGAGGATATAGGTAGCGGCAAGATCTTTTCTCTTGTCTTCCAGCTTGGCCGTTTCGTTTTCCAGCTTAGTCGTTTCGGTTCTCATTTTTTCATCATCCAGCAGGGTGAGGGTTTCGTCTAACTTGCCTTGGGTAAATAAGTCGAACGCTTCTTTGAAGAGAAGGGAAGCGTTGATGTCGACTGTTTCGTAATATTTGACGAACTCCTGTATCTTGGCTTCTTTTTCCTTGAGTTGTTGTTCCAGATCCGCTATTTCTGCGTTCAGCTTTGAACGTTCTATACCATGCAACTGATTGTTGTTTGCAAGCAACTCCTTTAGCTCTTTGATTCGCTCTTTGTCTTCGGCTGTTAGCTCTTTGATGAGTTCGCGTGCGTCGAGGGAGACATTGTTTTGTATGACCGTGCTATTGAAATTGAACCAAGTTTTGAAAATGTTCGTACCTCCTCCTCCTTTCCCGTCGTCCTTAAAGCAAAAGAACAGCGAAACAATTGAAGCCAATCCACTGAGGATTGAAATAAACCTAATTATATCATCGTCATAGCAGAAGAATATTACGACGGAAAGAATAAAGACGGCAATCCATACTTTAAAGAACTTTTTCATGATACGATGTGTTAGCGATGTAGTATTTATTTATTGTTTAAGAGTAAAGCGAGCGCAATATAGTATTTTTTTTCTCATACAACCGGCTTTTCTACATTATTATATTGGTCTTCCGGAGAGGGGAGGAATTTTTTCCCAATAGAGCAGGATCTGATCAGCTATCTCCATACTCTTTTGGGCATCGGGGATATTTTCCAGCAAGGGCCGAAAGGAGAGGACTTCCCTGGCATATTGGATAGATTGCTCCCTGTCCTTTCCTGTCTTCGCGTAAAAGAGGGCCAGGTTGGCTAAAGTCATGGCCAGGTCCGGCTGGTATGCTTGTGGATTTTCGTCGGCTAACTCACGGTATATCTGTAAGGCTTCCTCGTAGGCATCCTTTGCTTTGGGGAGCTCTTTCGTCTTCCAACGCAAAATGCCTACATTATTCAGCGTCGCGGCCAGATCGGGCCGGTATGCTTGTGGATTTTCGGCGGCCAATTGGCGCCGGATCGTCAAGGCTTCCTCATAGGCTTTTGCTGCATCAGAGAAGTCACGATTATTCATGTGCAAAGTGCCTACATTATTCAGCGTTGTGGCTACATCCGGCTGGTATGCTTTTGGATTGTCGTCGGCTAACTTACGGTAAATCTCCAATGCTTCCATGTAGGCATCTTTTGCTTTGGAGTAGTCCTCATAGGCTTTATTTGCTCTGGGGTAGTTTTTCAGATTCCCATACAAATTGGCTACATTATTCAGCGTTGTGGCTAATTTCGGCTGGTATGCTTTTGGATTGTCGCCGGCTAATTCACGGTATATATCTTCGGCTTCTTTGTAGGCTTTTGCTGCTTTCGGATAGTTCATCATCTTTTCATGCAAAAGGCCTACATTATTCAGAACCTTTGCTTTTTCTTCCAGGGTCTTGGCCAGAGGTAAGCAATGGTTGTAGTAGGTTTCGGCGTATGGGAAATTGTTTTGTTTTCGATAGAAGTTTGCGACCTGGAAGTTATTCTCAAGGGATGGGAAGATGTCGACGGCTTTGAGGTAGTTGTTTTCGGCGGCTTGGAAATCGTAGGTTCGTTCCAGGAGTTGGGCCTTGAGGATGCGTTCTTTGGCAGACTCTTCGTTCCGCTTGTTTTCCGTTTCGTTCAGTGTTTCCTCGTCCAACAGATTGAGAGCTTTGTGTATCTTGCCTTCGGTAAATAAGTCGTACGCTTCTTTGTAGAAAGGGGAAGCGTTGGCGGTGACTGTTTCGATCTCTGGTCTGTTGTCTTCCTTATCCTTTTGCTCCTTGTTTCCTGCCGTTTGCTCTTCGGGGAGGTTGTTTGAGTTGGCGGTGTTGTCTTTAAACAGGTAAACAACGACAACAAGAAAGACGAGACCTGCCATCGTCACAAGTACATTGAGCCAAGGCTTTTTCTTATAGATTATTTTAAAAACACCTGTGACAACCATAAGTGCCAAAGAAACCACTATGGGTGTTTGCGCTATAAATCTAAAGATTGCAGTAAAGAACTCTTTCATGATACGATGTATTAGCGATGTAGTATTTATTTATTGTTTATGAGTAAAGCGAGCGCAAGTTAGCGTTATTTTTTTTACACAACCCGTTGAAGGGATAAAAGAAAGCGGGCAACCTTTCTCCGGTGAAGGGAAGATTGCCCGCTGTAGTGTCTCGCCTGCGGGAATCAGGAGTTTATTTCGGATGATAAATTAATTTCTTCGTTTCCGGATCCCGTGCGAACTGCTTAAAAAAATCCCACATCATCTGCGCCGCAGGAGCATAGTTCCAATGTCCGTAATGAAGGATAGCGGTAAATTGTATCAGGGGAATATTCCCTTTGTAAAGCTTTCCTGTCTCCAGTGTTAGATGCTTGTTCGTTAATATGGTTTCCCTTCCTTGGAATTTCATGCCCAAAATGGATTCGGAGTAAAAGTCGATATCAATTTCAGGCAGATCATTCATCCGTCGATAAATTTGTATGGCATTGAAGAAAGGATTATTCGTATAATTATCTTTCGTTGGGAAAGGAATCACGTTGTCGTCTGTTCCGGTGATCAGGAAATAAGGCGTTTCCACACAACCGGCTTTCTGCTTGGCTTCGTTCAGAAGACTTTGATACGAAAAACCGAAAACAGGGAAGTCAAAAACACCTCCGGAATGTCCGGCAACTGCCGCAAACAGATGGCTTTTCCTTATGCCCAATGCAGCCGATGTCATTGCTCCGGCAGAAAGTCCCTGAGCGTATATGCGTGAAGGGTCGATCTGCGGATGAGTACGAATGATTTCATCAACAACAAATTCAATGCCGTCTAAACCCAAAAAGACTTCCGAAGGGAATCTGCCTGCCCCTTGCCATTCAATTTCGGCTACAATAAAATTTTCCCGTGCAGCCACTTCAATAAAACCGCTCGTCTCGCTTTGCGTACGGTTGTCGTTATTATTTCCATGCAATAAAACGACGAGCGGGATACTGCGATCAGGTGCATGAACAGTTTTTTCCGGTATAAATTCATACCAAAAAGAAGCCCCTTGTTCATGCAGTTTTTTTATGACGGTCTTGCGCGTCACACCTGATTCGTCCAACATCAGGTAAGGTTCAAGTTCATAACTGCCGTATTCTCCAAAACGGCCTCCCATATATGTGGTATGTTTATAGTTGCTGAATCTGTAATTCCTGGAGAATAACGTTTGCCACGCATCCGCAATCGCGTCTTTTAGCGTAACGTTCTTGTCTAAGCCAAGGACGACTCGCTGCAAAGGCTCGTTATCGTTCGCATAAATGATATGATCATTGGTTTCTTCTATTTTTTTCGCCTCGTTTACTTTCACATAATAAGCCGCGACGTTTTTATCTGCCCTGCTAATGTATGCAGGAACAGGAATATCCGACGGGGTTTTCTTTGTTCGCTTTCCTCCATAGATAAAGATACCGGCAACTTCGTTCGCATTTTGCGATATGACGTCATTCACAAATGTTGCCCCGTTTCCTATTCCGATTATTTTCAGATTGGAAATAGTACGGAGATGGTTGATAAAGGATTTGTATGCCGTAAAATCTTTTTCGTTGTCGTATGTTTCCCCTATGGGATTGATGACGCCCACGCCACCTGCATATTTGAAAACCAAATCATCAAGTCCGGTTTCACCTATCAATGCGTTGGCCTCTTCTTCGTTTACCGGTTTATCCGGATAAATGATAAACAGAGGGGCATTCATACTACCTCTTGCCTCTATGTTTTGCGTTGTGTCGCGATAGAGGAAAACGTTATTTCCCAATTCTTCCACCCTGTTCAGGCGAACGGATGGCTGCGCCACAACATGCAATGAATCTATTATTAAAGCTGAGCAGATGAACAATAATAATTTGCTGATTGTATTTGCCATAATGGAATGTTTCATGAATCAGGAAATTATTATAATGTAAGGGTGCTCAGGAGGCATTGTTGGGTTGCCAGAGAGGCGGCGGAGGGTTGGCAGCCGCCGAGGGAGATGGTTACTTCGCCTTGCATGGGTTCGGGCTGGCCGGCAGGGTTGATGACGGTAAGGTCTTCGGGGGTAAGGGTAAACTCAAGGGTTTGCGATTCGCCGACTTTCAGGTGGATGCGTCGGAAGCCTTTCAAGGCGCGGATGGGGGTGGTGAAGTCGCGGCGGTTGGAGACGTAGAGTTGCACGACTTCGTCGCCATCGCGGGTGCCGGTATTGGCGACGGTAGCTGTCACGCGCAAGGAGCCTTCGGCGGAGGGGGCGACGTTGGCTTCGCTGTAGCGGAAGGATGTATAGCTCAATCCATAGCCGAAGGGATAGACGGGCGTTCCCTGGAAGTAACGGTAGGTACGGTTCGCCATGCTGTAGTCCTCGAAGTCGGGCAGGTCGCCGACGTTGCGGTAGAAGGTTACCGGGAGGCGTCCGGCGGGGTTGTAATCGCCGAAGAGGACGTCGGCGATGGCTTGTCCGCCGGCTTGTCCGCCGTACCAGGCGTTGAGGATGGCGGGGATGTTTTCAGATTCCCATTCGAGGCCGATGGCGCTTCCGGTCATCAGGACGAAGATGACGGGCTTGCCGGTTGCTTGCAGTTCGCGGAGGAGGTCTTTCTGTACGGCGGGCAGTTCGATGTTCGTGCGGTCTCCCCGGCGGAAGCCGTCGATGAGGACGCCCATTTCTTCGCCTTCCACTTTGGCTGAGATGCCGCCGGCGAAGATGATGACGTCGGCATCCTGTACGGAGGCGGCTACGGCCTTGGGCTGCGCCCGGTGGAGGGTTCCGAAGTCGAAGACTATTTCTGCGTTTTCGGAGTACTGGCGGTAGTAGATGTCGATTTGGTATGCTTTTCCTTTTTCAGCTTTGAGGGGATAGTAGGCATTGATGTGTCCGGTTTTTTCTTGTTTGACGCCGTCGATGTGGAGTTCGGCCCAGTCGTCGGCACGGAGTTCGAAGCAGACGTCGGCGGTTTCTTCCGGGGTGAAGAGGGTCGACCAGGAGGCCGAGAGGCGGCTTGCGATGATGCTGTCGGCGATAATCTGTCCGTCGCCCCAGCGGTAGTTTATTTTCTTTTCGATGCGCGAGAGTCCGGGCTCGCCTTCGCGTTGGAGGTTTTGGTAGTAGCTGGCTTGGAATCCGGGCTGTCCGCCGGTGGTGAAGAGGGCGTCGTTGTAGCGGGACGTAAAGACGTAGTCGTCGGTCAGGTTGACGCCTTTTTCGTAGACCACTTCGATGTCGTCGCCGGCTTTCGCTTTAACGGCTTCGAGGAGGGTGGTTATCTGAGTCGGGTTGCCGTAATAGTTGGCCAGCAGGACGCTTTCGCTGTCGGCATTGGGGCCGGTGACGGCGATCTTCTTCAGTTGTCCTTTGTTGAGGGGGAGGAGATTGTTTTCGTTGCGCAGCAGGACGATGGACTGTTGGGCCATCCGGAGGGCGTGCGCCTGGTGCTGGGGAGATTCGAGGACTGAGAGGGGCGTTTGGGCGTAGGTCACTTGTTTATCGGGGTCGAACATGCCGAGTTGGAAGCGTATTTTGAACAACCTGCGGAGGGATGCGTCGATGGCTTCTTCTGTGATCAGGCCGTTACCCAGGGCGTCGGCCAGGGCGCGGTAGGAGTTGCCACATTCACAGTCTGTGCCATGCAGGACGGCGTCGGCCGAGGCTGCGGCAGCGTCGGGATGCGTTTGGTGGGTGCGGTAGAAGTCGTCGACAGCGCCGCAGTCGGAGGTGACGTAGCCGTCGAACTGCCATTGATTTTTCAATATATCCATCATCAAGCGGTCGTTGCCGCAGCAAGGCTGCCCGAAGAAGGCGTTGTAGGCGCACATTACGCCTGTCACTTTGGCGTCGACGATGAGACTACGGAAGGCCGGGAGGTAGGTATCCCAGAGGTCGAAGTCGCTGACTTCGGCGTTGTAGGTATGCCTGTTCCATTCGGGGCCGCTGTGGACGGCGAAATGCTTTGCACAGGCTGATGCTTTGAGGTAAACCGGGTCGTTGCCCTGTAATCCTTTGACGAAAGAGGCCCCCATGGTGCCGGTGAGGAAGGGATCTTCGCCATAGGTCTCCTGTCCGCGTCCCCAGCGCGGGTCGCGGAAGATGTTGATATTCGGGGTCCAGTAGGTCAGTCCGAGGTAGATGCCGGTTTTTCCCTTTTTCGAGGCATCGTGATAGATAGCCCGGCCTTCGTCGGAGGTATATTCGGCCATGCGATAGATAGCCTCTGTATCCCAGGTAGCCGCCATGCCAATGGCTTGGGGAAAGGATGTGGCCGGGTAGGCGCTGCGGGCGACGCCGTGCAGGGCTTCGTTCCACCAGTTATAGGCCGGGATGCCGAGGCGTTCGATGGCCGGTGCGTTGTTCATCATCTGGGCGATTTTTTCTTCGATTGTCAGTTGGCTGATCAGGTCGTCGACACGTTCTTCGACCGGCAGGCGGTGGTTCTGAAACCGGTATTGGGGTTGCTTTACGGAGCAGGCGGACAAAGAGAGGAGGATTCCGCAGAGAAGGATAAGATGTTTTTCCATTGTTGTATGAGGATATTAATTTTTTAATGTGTCATCAGATACGGTTTGAGGATGTTTGTCCATGCGCGGTATCCTTCGTTGTTGAGATGCAGGTTGTCCGGGAGGAAGAGCGCGGGGTTCGGGTCGCCGTTTGCATCCAGCAAGGCGGCGGCTACATCGACGAAGGAGCAACGGTCTGTCTCGGCGGCATATTCCCGGAGCAGTTCGTTGAGGATGCGGTACTTGGGGATCATGTTTTTACGCGAGAGGGAGGGTTTGACGCTGAGGATATAGAGGCGTGCCTGGGGGAAGTCGCGGCGGATGCGTTCGAAGAACAGCCGGTAGAGGTCGAAAGTCATACTGACGCTTATATCGGTAGCGGATCCGGTCATGTCGTTTTCAGCGTAGAAGACAAACCGTTCGGGATGGTAGCGGCCGATAATGCGGTGATAGTTGTAGAGCAGGTCGCGGATGGAAGCCCCGCCATATCCCCGGTTGACGACCCGAAGCGGGGCGAAGTCATCCTCAAGGGTCTGCCACATCCGGATCGACGAACTGCCTATAAACAAGGCGTCGCATCCTGCATCGGTCGCGAGCGCTTCTTTCTTTTCAAGCTCAAGGACTTCTTTCTCATAGCGGCCGATCCATGCAGCATCTTCCGTATTCCTGACCGGCAGGCAATCATCCACGCTGATCTGTTTCTGCGAGTAGCAAACGCCAGCATGGAAGCATAGTAAGAAAGTATAAAGAATCAAATTTTTCATTCGTAAATATTTATTAGCGAGACTATCTGTAAATCAGCCTCATTGTTATTAATTTGTTTGATTGACACAACGAAAGAATAGCGAGCACTGTGATGGTGTTCGCAACTATTG
>JAISWO010000040.1 GCA_031271045.1 Tannerellaceae bacterium | reverse complement strand
TGAGAAAGCATTCAGAATATCCAAAGGCTCATTAGAGATGCGTCCTATGTTTCATTTTACAGAACGGAGGATTGAGGCACATGTCTGCATCTGTTTCATTGCCTGTAAAGTATATAAAGAACTCGAACGCGTCATCAAATTGAATGGAATAGGAATGAGCGTAGATAAAGTCCTTGATGCAGCCAAAACCATAACTACCATCAGAGTGAACATGCCCGAAAACAGGAAGGTCTATACAAAGACATTATTCCTCACAGAAAAGCATCTGGCTATTAAGACGCTTTTCGAACCTCAGAAAATCGGCGAATGATTTGGGAGGCGCATTGACGAAGTCAGGAAATATTTGAACCCGATGGCAAAACTCGATTTTGATATTTTTGAATTTTGTCATATAGTTAGAGACAAATTTACTATATTACCGCAACGAATACAATGCGCCCAAAATTCTTTCCCTTCGGGATGCAACGGGGAAGTTTTGAGGCGGAAGGGATTGCCGAGTGCAAGTATTTTCCTACTTTTGGTCGGTTTTTCATGTACCGGTAAGCAGATGAAGATATATCATACATTTTATTTCCTTGCAGTATCCTGCCTGTGCGGATTGTCGCAGACCGAGCCCGCCCTGTATCGTTTGGCGGACCGGGAAAAGATGATTCACTGGGCTGACTCTGTCTTTGATGCAATGAGCTACGACGAACGGATCGGACAACTCTTCATGGTCGTTGCCAATCCTACCCAGGATAAGCGCAATATGCAGAAACTTTCGCAATATATCGACTCGATCCGGATCGGCGGCGTTCTCTTTTCCAAAGGTAACCCCGTGGAGCAGGTGTCCGTCACCAATTACCTCCAGAAAACCTCGCGCGTACCGCTGTTCATCGCCTTGGATGGCGAATGGGGCCTCTCCATGCGACTGAGCGAGACAGTCCGCTTCCCTCGGAATATGATGCTGGGCGCCATCGAAAACGATAGCCTCATCGGCCTCTACGGCGAAGAAGTCGGACGGCAATGCCGGGAAATGGGCATCCACGTCAACTTCGCCCCCTCGCTCGACGTCAACAGCAATATCGAAAACCCCGTCATCGGTACCCGCTCCTTTGGCGAAAACCCCCAGGCCGTCGCAGACAAAGGCGTTATCTATGCCAAAGGACTCGAAAAGGCGCGCATCATCTCCGTCGCCAAACACTTCCCCGGACACGGCGATACGTCCGAAGATTCGCATTATACCCTGCCTGTGGTCGGACACGACAAAGAACGGTTGGACTCCATCGAACTCCTGCCCTTCCGACGCTATATACGCGAAGGATTTGCCGGCATCATGACTTCCCACCTCTATGTCCCCGCCTTAGACGAGACCAAAAACAACCCCGCCTCCTACTCGCAGCCCATCGTCACCGACCTGCTGAAAAAAGAATACGGCTTCCAGGGACTGCTCTTCACCGACGCCTTAGCCATGAAAGGCGCTTCGGTCGGTAAAACCGACAACCCTTCGGTCAAAGCCCTCCTGGCCGGTAACGACATCCTGCTGGCGCCGGCCTCGCCCATCAGCGACTTCAAAGCCGTCAAACAAGCTATCGAAGACGGCATCCTCGACCTCAAAGACGTGGAATCGCGATGCCTGAAAATCCTGCGCTATAAATACGTGGCCGGACTGAATGCCTCAACGCCGCTCCATACCGACGGACTCTCCGAACGCATCAACTCGCCCCACGCTGCCTGGCTGGCCGCCCGCCTCAACGCCGAAGGTATCACACTGCTGAAAAACGACGCCGACGCCATCCCCCTGAAACAATTGGATAAGAAAAGAATAGCCGCCCTCTCCCTGGGAGAAACCCCGGGAAACGCCTTCCAGATCATGCTGAACAAATACGACAACGTCGACTGCTTCTCCCTGGATAGGAACGCCTCCGTCGCCCAGCAACAAAACGTATATAAACAACTGGAACATTACGACCTCATCGTCTGCGGACTCCACACCGTCCGTATCCCCGAAAGCGAAGCCCTCTGCCGGCTGGTCGCCCGGAAAGACGTCGTCCTCACATTCTTTACCCACCCCTACTTCTGCCGCGAATACAAACGCTCCATCGACAAGGCCAAAGCCGTCGTCATGGCCTACGAAGGAAGCCCGCTTGCCATGGAATACGCCGCCCAACTGATCTTCGGCGGTATCGCCGCCAAAGGAAAACTGCCGGTGAGCATCCCCGACCTCTATTATGCAGGCGCCGGTATCTTCACCGAAAAGACTCGCTTAGGATTTCACCAGCCCAAAGAAACAAGTATCGATGCCCACCTCCTGTCGGCCATCGACAGTATCGCCTCCGAAGGACTGCGCAAGGAAGCTTACCCCGGCTGCCAGGTGTTGGTTGCCCACAAGGGAATGGTCATCTACGATAAGTCGTTCGGCTACTATGACTACGCAAAGAAACAGCAACTGACTCCGGACGCCGTCTACGACCTGGCCTCCGTCACCAAAGCCGCCGGCACGCTCCCTGTCGTCATGCAGATGTACGACAGGCACGCGTTCTCTTTAGAAAGTAAGATCTCCGACTTTGTCCCCGAACTGCTGGAGTCAGACAAAAAAGACTTCATGATAAGAGATCTGCTCTATCACCAGACAGGACTTGTGCCAACCCTGTCCCGCTACACAAAAGCCATCGACAGGAATGTGTCGGATACGATCAAAAGCGGCTTCCAGATCGAAGTGGCCCGACGCCTTTACGTAAGCAATAGCTTTAAGGACACCCTTATGGAGGAAATAAAAACCTCCCGCTTAGGCGTTAAAGGAAAATACCTGTATAGCTGCGTCAATTTCGTCGTACTACAGAAAATAGTGGAAAACCAGGCGAAACAACCGCTCGACAGCCTCTTCCGTACCCAATTCAGCAACCGCTTAGGCGCCCGCACGCTGACCTGGCGCCCACTCCAAACAATCGACACCCTGCGCATCGTACCCACAGAAAACGACCCCCACACCCGCCACCAACTCCTCCGGGGATACGTCCACGACGAAATGGCTGCATTCCTTGGAGGCGTATCGGGCAATGCCGGCCTCTTCGCCAACGCCAACGACCTGGCCAAAATGCTGCAACTCTTCCTCAACCAAGGAGAATACGGCGGCGAACGCTATCTGTCGGCCGAAACCGTACGGCTCTTCACCGAAAGCAAAAGCCCGGTCTCCCGGCGCGGACTGGGCTTCGACAAACCGGCCATAGGAAACCCCAAGTCTTCGCCATGCGGCGTCTTGGCGCCGCCTTCGGTCTACGGCCATACCGGCTATACGGGAACCTGCTTCTGGGTAGACCCCGACAACCAATTGTTATACATCTTCCTGAGCAACCGCGTGAACCCAACCCGCGAAAACAATAAGCTGAGTTCACTCGACATCCGTACCCGCATACAGGATGCAATATACAAGGCTGTGACGGATAAAAAATAAAACGAATTATTCATTTAAAACTAAAATAATATGTTATTTGGACATGGCGACGACTTCTACAATATCCAGCAGGAAGTGAAAATCAATTTCAGCTCTAACGTATGGCGCGGAGCAAACCTCGAAAAACTGACGGAACATCTACGGACACAGTTCGACAAAATTACGCGCTATCCTGACCCCGATGCGTCCAACCTGAAACGACTGCTTGCACGCCGGTTTGAGATCAAAGAAGATAATGTGGTGGTGACAAACGGATCCGTCACAGCATTCTACCTCCTGGCGCAGGCTTGGAGAGGCTCCAAATCGACCATCTTCGTGCCTTCATTCTCCGAGTACGAAGACGCTTGTCGCCTGCATGAACACGAGATATGCTACTTCTCCAACTCCGGAGACTTGTCCGGACTATCCCTCAAAGGACAAGACTTCTGCTGGATCGGCAATCCTAATAACCCCGACGGCAAACTGATCCACCGCCCGGAAATACTCAAATTACTCGCTGCCAACCGACATACGACCTTCATCATCGACCAGGCATACGCCACCTTCACCACAGAAGACTTGCTGAAACCCGCCGATCTGAAAACAAATAAAAACTTGGTCCTTGTGCAGTCCATCTCCAAAGCCTATAACGTCCCCGGATTGCGCATCGGCTATCTCATGGCCTCTCCCTCCGTAACGAAGGAGATAAACAAATACCTCATCCCCTGGTCGGTCAATGCCCTGGCCATCGAAGCAAGCAAATACATCCTCATACATCCGGCACAATTTACCCTGCCCATCCGGAAATGGCAACGCGAAACGGCAGAGTTTATCTATCAACTCAACAAAATGGAAGGACTGGAAGTGTTGCCTACCTCCACCACCTTCTTCCTTGTCCGCCTGAAGAAAGGCGCTGCTGCTGCCGCACTGAAAAAGTATCTGTTAGACCATCACGGCATCTTGATACGGACCGCATCCAATTTCCACGGCCTGGATGAATCCTACTTCCGCCTGTCCACCCAAACGAGCGCCGAGAATCAGTTGCTGACCAATGCCGTCAGGACCTGGCTGGAAAGTCAAGCCGTTTAACTCACATTGCAGCGGATCGGCGATCAAAGTATCCGGCGACATAATCCGGCGCCGGATTACCGGTAGCGGTAGAGCGTGATCCGCTGGATGCTTGTGCCGGGCATTTTCAGGCCGGTTCCGGAGAAGGTGCTGCAATGAGTTTCGTCGCCATTCAGTAAACGGCCCGGTTTCCACAGGCCGTCTTTATCATATACGCCTTCGTAGACTTTGTCGATGCCGACGTAGGGGAGATCGCCCGGCGTTTTTGGGGCAAAGCGGACGTTGAGGTTCCGTCCCAGTACGATGTATTCATCACTTCCGAGCTGTATGATCAGCCCCCCGGCCGCAGAGGTTTCCAATGATTGGGAGTTGTAAACATCGGCAGTCACGATGTAATTACCCATTTCGAAGGTTTGTACCGGCGCGTCCTTTTCGACCAATATGCCACGCATCGTTCCTTTGCCCTGATGCCGGAGGATGAGCCCGCTCATGCCGTCGAGTAGGCGGTAGGTTGCAGCTAAGGGATCGGGCGCCGTTGATGTGGACATCCTCATGCCATCGATGCCGAAGGGCGAGAAACCCATGGCATTGTGTTCTCCTATGGCAAAGAGCGCCCTGGAAGCGCCGATGTCGCCTCCCCTGGTTTCGGGAATGAAGACGGCATTGCCCATCCGGTCGTACTGTTCGACGATTTCCCGGAAGAACGGGAGGTAAATATCGGGCGCCAGGAAATCAATCGCAGGAGCGGCGCATCTCCACAGGTCCATCACCTGTGGCAGGGGGCCGCCTCCGGGGAAGCGTCCCGTCCAGGGATGATCCGGCCCTTTGAGCCAAGCGTTCACAAAGAGGGGGATGTTGTATTCCTTCTTCCCTTCGCGGGCGATGTATCCCATGTAGCGGGCATAGTGGTAGGCCATGAAGATCTCTTCGGTGAAGAAAGACATCGACCGCCAGTCCTTCACGTCGACGAAGCTGCGTCCGAAGACCTCTTCCCAAGTCCCGGAGGTACGGGAGCCGGCACGGCGCCATACGTTCTGCAATTCGGGCGCCAGGTTGTTCCGGTTCTTACTCAGGTAAGCAGATAAATCCTGTGGGATCGGGCCGTTGAAGGCTTGGTTGGCCGCCGGCGAGAAGTCACGCACGGTGTTCAGGACGCCGACTTCGTTTTCGATCTGTACCATCAGGATGGTGCGTTTCGTGTCTGTTTCGCGCACATGCTTCATAAAGGCGGCAAAGGCCCGTGCATCGGCTTTCATGGCTTCGTCGGAAAAGGTGGAAAGGATCTCGATGCGATTGCCCTGCTGATCCATCGCCCTGGGGAATCGCTCGAAGTCTTTCTTTACCCAAGAAGGCATATAGATAGAGCCTCCGTTCTTCCAGCTCGCAAACCAGAGGATGACCAATTTGATGCCGGATTGTTCGGCTCCCCGGATCATGGCGTCGACTAAGGTGAAGTCGAACGTCCCTTCCTGCGGCTCGATCAGTTCCCAGGAAACGGGCGCCAGGATGGTATTCATGTTCAATTGTTTCATTCGCGGCCAGATGGCATCCATATACTCTACGTTCGAGCAACTGGAGTTATGTAACTCACCGGCGAGCATCAGATAGGGTTTCCCGTCCACTATCAACTGTGTAGCCGTTCCTTGCTTTTGCAGTCCGGGCAAGGACTGCGCGCCGGCCGCAAAGGATATTCCGCATACGGCCGCAACTAATAAAATTCGGTTCAACATAATTTATTACTGTAATGATTAGATTTGTATAGATGACAATAAAACCCATCCTTCACCCTAAAATGAAACATAATTAATCCCGTCTGCGGACTTTGTTTTTCGACGAAATGATACCTTTGCGACACACACACACCCGACATCATGGCTTCAACGATTACAAATGATTCCTGCCTGTTGGCTTTGTTATATGATGACAGTAATGAGGCGTTCAAGCAGTTGTTTGTCCAATACTATTCCCCGCTATGCGAATATGCTTCCCGGTATGTTCCCGGCGAAGAGACCGAAGAGCTGGTACAGGAACTCATGCTCTACTTGTGGGAAAACCGCAAAATCCTCGTTATCGAAAGCTCGCTGAGATCCTATCTGTTTACTGCCACCAAATACCGCTGCCTGAATATGCTGAAGAAGCAACAATTTCACCGGCGCGTGCATAGCGACTTGCAGGAAAAGACTAAAGGACGCTTTGACGATCCGGACTATTACCTGATGAACGACCTGGAAGAACAGCTCCGGAATGCCATCAACCAATTGCCCGAAAACTATCGCCGGACATTCGCCCTGAGCCGGATGAGCCACTATACAAACATTCAGATCGCCCAACTGTTGGGCGTTTCCCTCAAAACAGTAGAATACCGGATTACCCAATCGCTGAAGATACTCCGCCACAAGCTCAAGCCCTGACCCGCCTTATCTCCCGAACGAGATGCCCATTCGCTGGCCCTGAATGATGAGGTCGTGGTCGGGAGGAACTAATTTCAGTTTGCAGGCCGCTTCGGAGAGAAGGATGGAGTCTACACGATTGCCGTTGATGCAGACCATGCGTCCGAATTTCCGTTCGGCGATCAGCTCGGAAGCATGCCCTCCCAGACGTGTCGCCAGGTTACGGTCGTAGGGAGAAGGATTCCCTCCCCGCTGAATGTATCCCAGGACCGTTTCGCGGGTCTCGATACCGGTTTCTTTTTCTATCATGCGGGCGATGTAATCCGCAGGATGGATCTTCCCGGTTCTGGTTCGCAGCCCTTCGGCTACGACGACGATGGAATACGGTTTGCCCTGGTGGGCGCGGTTCGTGATGGTGTCGTTTACCCGGTCGATGTCGAAGCTCAATTCGGGCAGCAGGATCACGTCGGCGCCTCCGGCCATGCCGGCGTATAAAGCGATCCAGCCGGCATGATGCCCCATGACTTCTACGACCATCACCCGCCTGTGGGCATTGGCGGTAGAATGAAGCCGGTCGATAGCTTCGGTCGCGATGTTGACCGCCGTGTCGAAGCCAAAGGTAATGTCCGTCCCCCATACGTCGTTGTCGATCGTTTTGGGTATCCCGATCACATTTAGCCCGATCCTGGATAAGATGTGGGATGTCTTCTGCGTCCCGTTTCCTCCGATACATACAAGGCAATCCAGTTCCAACTCGTCATATTTTTGCTTGATAATGGACGAGTGGCTGTCGTCGGGAAGGATGAGTTTGCGGAACGATTTCTCGCGGGAAGTGCCCAGAATGGTCCCGCCCAGGTTCAGGATACCTGACAGGCTCCGCTGGTCGAGTGTTTGAAAGTCTTTGTTCAATATGCCTGAGAAACCGTTATGTATGCCGATCACCTCCATATTGTAGTGCATGATCGCCGTTTTGCCTACGCCCCGGATCGTAGCATTAATACCGGGGCAGTCGCCACCTGAAGAAAGAATACCTATTTTCATATCTAAAAGATTATAAGGCAAAGATATGGAAATAAGCGGGAGAATGCCTACGTTTGTGGATAATTTACAAGAAAGAGTATGGACGTTTTGACAACGATTATATCACAACTGTTACTGCCTCGCCAACGAACCATTGAGCGGTTTGCACAGCAAGCCGGCGACATTCAGCAGCAACAGTTGAAGATACTTTTACGCAAGGCCAAAAATACGGAATGGGGAAGGAAATTCGACTTCGGGAGTATCCGCACGTATGCGGATTTCTCCGGACGGTTGCCTTTGCAGACTTACGACGATGTGAAACCCTCTGTCATGCGTATGATCAATGGTGAGAAAAACATCCTCTGGCCCTCTGCCGTCCGATGGTATGCGCAGAGTAGCGGCACGACCCACGACAGAAGCAAATACCTCCCCCTCACGCCGGAAATACGGGATGCGCAATACAAAGGCGGCCTCGACTGCGTAACCCTTTATTTGCGCAATAACCCAACGAGCCGTTTCTTCTCGCACAAAGGACTGATCCTGGGAGGAAGCCACAGCCCTTCGCCGTTGAACAGGCATGCCCACTGCGGAGATCTGTCGGGGCTGTTGATACAAAACATCAACCCCTTAGTCAACCTCATACGCGTACCCAAGAAACGAATCGTCCTGATGGACGAATGGGAAAGCAAGATACAAGCCATCGTCGAAAGCGCCCGTAACGAAGACGTCGGTAACCTCTCCGGCGTACCATCGTGGATGCTGGTCGTCATCAAGGCGATGTTACAGAAAACCGGGCGCAGCTCCCTGACGGACGTCTGGCCGAACCTGGAAGTCTTTTTCCATGGAGGCATCAGTTTCGAGCCCTATCGCGATCAATACAAGAGCCTCATACCGTCGGACAAGATGCACTATATGGAAACCTATAACGCCTCCGAAGGCTTCTTCGGCATCCAGGACGATCTGGCAGATCCGGCCCTGCTGCTGATGCCCGACTATGGCATCTTCTACGAATTTCTCCCCACGGACGAATTCTCCGGATCCCACCGGCCGGCCGCCGTCCCCTGGGAAGAAGTGGAAGTCAACCGCAACTATGCCTTAGTCATTACCACCTGCGGAGGGCTTTGGCGATACATCATCGGCGATACGATACGCTTCACCTCCGTCTTCCCACACAAATTCGTCATCTCAGGGCGGACAACGCACTACATCAATGCCTTCGGCGAAGAACTCATGGTCGGCCATGCCGACAATGCCATCAGCCTGACCTGCCGCGAGACCGGCGCCAAGGTGAAAGAATATACGGCAGCCCCCCTCTTCATGCTCGACAAAGCCCAAGGGCAGCACCAATGGCTCATCGAATTTGAAGAAATGCCCGCATCCATCCCTGACTTCTCGGCCTTGCTGGACAGACACCTCCAGGAGCTTAATTCCGATTATGCCGCCAAGCGTTACAAGGAAATATCCCTCCGCCCGTTGAAAGTCATCGTCGCACGCGAAGGTATTTTCTACGAATGGCTCAGACAAAAAGGCAAGCTCGGAGGGCAACACAAAGCCCCACGACTGAGCAACGACCGCAAGCTGATCGAAGAACTCCTGGCTTGTATGCAGCAAAAACAAGCTTTTTAACGTCTTTTGTCATGCAACACAAAACAAGGAAAACAGCAATAGATATGAAAAAAGAATATAGACTGTGGATAAACATCCTTTGCGGATGGATGGCAGGGATCGCCTTTTCCTGTTCGTCCGGCGGAGATATAGATCTCGATGCCGATATGGCAACGGCCAATTACATCATCCAAGGAACAGTTGTAAGCGAAAAAGACACAGCGCTTCCCATTCCCGGATTGCAGGTCATCATTTCACATGCCACCCCCCACCCCTCGGCCGATACGCTGTATACGGCCAATGACGGCAAGTTCGGATGGGAACGCCCCGTCAGCACATTCGGCAAAGACCTTGCCTTCGACATTATTGTCACAGACATAGACGACGAAGAAAATAACCGCTACGCCCCCCAGACCATCCGTATCTCGTTCAGCAAAGACGAATTCGACACAGAAACCTCCTGGTTCATGGGAGAAGCTCGTAAAGAAGTCTTCATACGGATGAAAGAACACGCCACCCCGGAAAATGAATAAAACGTACCGATATGAAAGTAATACGACTCAGACTGAAGAACCTTCAGAACGAAGAATGGTTTAACCTCTGTACCGAACTGAAGAGTACCGTCGAAAGTTTCGGCGAAGAAAACCTTGGCTTCCAAGCCCTCTACCAACGCTTCCTTCCTCTCTATGCCACTGCCGATACCCTGCTCGAAATACTCCGCAAAAGCATCTATACCCAGAAGATAGAAAACCTCGACCGGATGCGCCAAGACCTCTTCCGGGCCCTTTACGGCATGACCAAAATCATGAAAAAACAACCCGAGCCCACCCGGAAAGTAGCCGCCCATCACCTCTATAACCTGCTCAGAAGCTACTACAAGAATGTCATAGACACAAGCTACGCCAAGAAGTCGTCCACACTTTACAACCTGATGCAGGACCTCCACGGCGACTATGCCGCCGACATCAGCCTGCTGAACCTCTCCGAATGGGTGACACCCCTCGAAAAGGCAGAACAGGACTTCCTCGAACTCTACAGAAAACGACGCCAGGAAAACATCAACAAGCCCAAAGAAAACCTGCTCGAAATACGCCGCCAGGCGGAACTCATCTACACCGCCATGATGAACCACCTGGACGGACAACTGCTGGCCGACGGTCTGGGGGGCAACCGAATCGTCAATTTCAACTCGTCCGACGCCAGTATCATCTGCAAATTTGTCATCCGGTGGAACGAAGTCGCAAAGAGGTACCGCAATATGCTTGCTCACCGTGCCGGCATCCAAGCTAAAAGCAAAATCGCCGGCGCAGACTAAACCCAACCGCCGGATTCAAACCCACCCATCCGGTATTTCCTTCTCCCAAGTAATGGGTCCCACAAACCCCAACAGGTATTTCCTTCTCCCAAGTAATGGGCCCCACAAACCCCAACAGGTATTTTCATCTCCCAAGTAATGGGCTACACAAACCCCAACAGGTATTTCCATCTCCCAAGTAATAGGCCACATAAACCCCTTCCGGTATTTTTATTACCCAAGTAACAGGCAATATAAATCCCATATGGGATTTATGCCACCCAAATAACAGGTGCTATAAAACCCACCTGGGTTTTCTTTCACCCAAGTAACAGGTACTATAAAACCCAACAACATTTCATGCCCCGACGCGGATGAACAGAACGAACACAAAACAGAAGAAACAACAGAGAATCATGCCGTAGGCGATGCTCGCCTCAATTTATAGAAACCGATTCGTCACAGATAAAATATAATACGTAAATTTGCCTTCCAAATAAAACAAAACGATGGCAATAGTAGAAATCAAAGAAGTAACAAGCAGGAAGGAACTGAAAAAGTTCGTAAAGTTCAATATCGAACTGTATAAAGGCAACCCCTACCACGTACCCGGACTGATCGACGAAGAGATGATGACCTTGGACAGGAAGAAAAATCCCGCCTTCGAGGTATCGGACGCCATCTGTTTCCTCGCTTATAAAGACAAAAAAATAGTCGGACGCATAGCCGGCATCATCAATCACAAGGCCAACGAAATCTGGCAACAGAAAGCCGCACGCTTCGGATTCGTCGACTTCATCGACGACGACGACGTCGTAGACGCACTCTTTGGAGCCGTCGAACAATGGGCCCGCGAAAAAGGCATGGACCAAATACACGGCCCCCTGGGCTTTACCGACATGGACCACGAAGGCATGCTCGTACACGGCTTCGACCAGTTAAGCACCATGGCAACCATCTACAACCACCCCTACTACCCCCTCCACCTGGAACGTCTCGGATACGACAAAGCCCAGGATTGGAAAGAATACAAGATCTATATCCCCCGGGAAATACCCGAAAAACACTGGCGCATCGGCGAAATCGCACAACATAAATACGGACTCAAAGTACTCAAGTTCAAAAAACGCAAAGACATCTGGCCCTATGCCAACAAAATCTTCTACGCACTGAACGAAGCCTACGCCCCGCTCTACGGCGTCGTCCCGCTCACCGAAAAACAAATAGAATACTACGTCCAGATGTATATCCCCATGCTCCGCCTCGACATGATCACCGTCGTCGTACGAGAAGCCGACGACCAGGTCGTAGGATTCGCCATCACCATGCCCAACCTCTCGCACGCCCTGAGGAAAGCCCGCGGACGCATCTTCCCCTTCGGATTCATCCCCCTGATGCGCGCCCTCTACGGCAAACCCAAAGTCGTCGACCTCTACCTCACAGGCGTCACACCCGAATACCGGGGCAAAGGCATCAACGCCCTTTTCTTTAACGACCTGATACCCGTATACCAGAAAGCAGGAACCGTATACGCAGAAAGTAACCCCGAACTCGAAACCAACAAAGCCGTGCAGGCACAATGGGACTACTTCCGGCAAGAACACCATAAAACCAGACGAGCCTTCAAAAAACAACTATAAACCAACAATGGAAAAGAAAATCTTTCAAACAAATGCAAACTATGAAGAGGATGACATCAAAACCCTCGACTGGATGGAACACATCCGACGACGCCCCGGTATGTACATCGGCAAACTGGGCGACGGAACACATGCCGACGACGGCATCTACGTCCTCCTAAAAGAAGTACTCGACAACTCCATCGACGAATACATGATGGGATACGGCAAAAACCTCGAAGTAAAAGTAGAAGGTGGAACCGTCTCCGTACGCGACCACGGACGCGGCATCCCCCTGGGAAAAGTCGTCGACGTATCCAGCAAAATGAACACCGGCGCCAAATACGACAGCAAAGCCTTCAAGAAATCCGTCGGACTGAACGGTGTCGGCATCAAAGCCGTCAATGCCCTGAGCAGCTACTTCCTGATCCGCAGCAACCGCGACGGCGAATCCAAACAAGTCGAATACAGCCGCGCCATCATCACCGCAGAAAAAGAAATCGCCCCCACCCAGGAAACCAACGGCACCTTCATCCGCTTCATCCCCGACAAAGAAGTATTCAAAGACTACGAATACAAAGACGAATACATCGAAACGCTGCTCAAAAACTATGTCTTTCTCAACTCCGGACTCTCCATCTTCTACAACGGCAGGAAATTCTATTCGCGCAACGGCCTGGTAGACCTCCTGAACGAAAACATGACCACCGAACCACTCTACCCCATCATCCACCTCAAGGGCGAAGACATCGAACTGGTCATCACCCACAGCAACCAATACGGCGAAGAATACTACTCCTTCGTCAACGGACAGTACACCACCCAGGGAGGAACCCACCTCTCCGCCTTCAAAGAACACATCGGACGCGTCATAAAAGAATACTATAACAAAAACTTCGAATACTCCGACATCCGCGCCGGCGTCGTAGCCGCCATCAGCATCAAAGTAGAAGAACCCGTATTCGAAAGCCAAACCAAAACCAAATTAGGCTCCAAAGATATGGGCCCCCAAGGACCAACTGTCGGCAAATTTATCGGCGACTTCATCAAGAAAGAATTAGACAACTTCCTGCACAAACATACCGAAACCTCCGACCTCCTGCTCCGCAAAATATTAGACTCCGAAAAAGAACGCAAAGCCATCGCCGGCGTAACCAAACTGGCGCGCGAACGAGCTAAAAAGGCCAATCTCCATAACAAGAAACTCCGCGACTGCCGCATCCACCTCAACGACTCCAAAGGCCCCCTGACGGAAGAAAGCTGTATCTTCATCACCGAAGGAGACTCCGCCAGCGGCTCCATCACCAAAAGCCGCGACCCCAACCTCCAAGCTGTCTTCAGCCTGCGCGGAAAACCCCTGAACTGCTTCGGACTCACCAAAAAGATCGTCTACGAAAACGAAGAGTTCAACCTCCTCCAAGCCGCCCTCAATATAGAAGACGGCCTCGATAGCCTGCGCTACAATAAAGTCATCATCGCAACCGACGCCGACGTCGACGGTATGCACATCCGCCTGTTACTGATCACCTTCTTCCTCCAGTTCTTCCCCGACCTGATCAAAAGCAACCACGTCTATATCCTCCAAACCCCCCTCTTCCGCGTACGCAACAAACAGCAAACCTGGTACTGCTACACCGACGAAGAACGCCTCACAGCCATGAAAGCCGCCGGCAAAAACCCGGAAATAACACGCTTCAAAGGACTGGGAGAAATATCGCCCGACGAATTCAAACACTTCATCGGAAAAGACATACGCCTGGACCAGGTAACCATGCGTAAAGAAGACCTCGTAAAGGAAATGCTGGAATTTTATATGGGTAAAAACACCATGGAGCGGCAAAACTTCATCATCGACAACCTGGTTATAGAAGAAGAAATAGCATGAAAAAGATCGCCCTCTTCCCCGGCACCTTCGACCCCTTTACCATCGGACATCATTCGCTCGTAACCCGCGGACTCGGACTTGTGGACGAACTCATCATCTCCATCGGTATCAACGACAACAAACAGTCTTATTTCTCCCTCGAAGAACGCATCGAAACCATACGCCGCCTCTACGCCGGCGAACCACGAGTGCGCGTCGAAGCATACAACTCGCTGACCGTCGACTTTGCCCAGGAAATGAACGCACGCTTCATCCTGCGCGGCATCCGTACCGTCAACGACTTTGAATACGAAAAAAGTATCGCCGACATCAACCGCAACCTGACCGGCATCGAAACCTTCATCCTCTTCACCGAACCCGAACATACCCACATCAGCTCCAGCATCGTGCGCGAACTGCTGAAGTACGGCAAAGACATCTCCCCCTTCATCCCCCAAGCAAAAGAATAATCATTAAATGAATCATAATTTGTCATGAAGAAAATTGCATTACCCCTCCTGCTAATCCTCTGCTCCCTTGTCCGGACAGAGGCCCAGAATCAGGTCCAGAATCAATTGGTGAATCAGGAAGCGAGAAAACTCTCAATGTCCCTCTACGCCATTGCTAACCTATATGTAGACCCAACCAATGTAACGAAGCTGACCGAAAACGCAATCGTCAGTATGCTGGAAAAGCTCGATCCCCACTCCAACTATTTAGACCCGGAAGAGACAAAAGAACTCACCGAACCTCTGCAAGGAAACTTCGACGGCATCGGCATCCAATTCAATATGCTGACCGATACGCTCTACGTCATCCAGGTCATTGCCGGAGGCCCTTCGGAAGAAGTCGGCCTGCAGGCCGGCGACCGCATCATCATGGTAGACGACACACTCATTGCCGGAGTGAAAATGAGAAACTCCGAAATACAACGGCGTCTGCGAGGCCCCAAAGGAACCGAAGTGCAGGTAAAAGTCCTCCGTCACAAAGCACCCCAACTGATCGACTTCAAAATTACGCGCGGAAAGATCCCCGTCTATAGCCTCGACGCCGCCTATATGGCCGACAAACAAACCGGCTATATCAAACTGAGCCGCTTCGCCTCCTCCTCAATGGAAGAATTTCAAACGGCTCTGACCAAACTGAAAAAGGAAGGAATGAAACACCTGATCCTCGACCTGCAAGGCAATGGAGGCGGATACCTGAATATCGCCATCGAACTGGCCGACGAATTTCTGGATAAAGACAAACTGATCGTCTATACCGAAGGACATAACCAGCCGCGCGAAAATGCAACGGCCACTTCCAAAGGAAATTTCGAAGAAGGCCGCCTGGTGATTATGGTGGACGAATCTTCAGCCTCGGCAAGCGAGATACTGGCCGGCGCCGTGCAAGACTGGGACAGAGGTGTTATCCTCGGACGACGCACCTTCGGAAAGGGACTGGTACAAAAACCGATCCCGCTGCCCGACGGATCTATGATACGCTTAACTGTATCCCGCTATTATACGCCTACCGGACGGGGCATACAAAAACCGTATGAAAACGGAAACATGGAAGCCTATAACCGTGAATTGGGCGTTCGTTACAACCGTGGCGAATTTATAAGCGCCGACAGTATCCATTTCCCCGACTCGCTGAAGTTCAACACACTCATCAGCAAACGCACTGTCTATGGCGGCGGCGGGATCATGCCCGATATATTCATTCCCATAGACACAACAACCTATACGGACTACCACCGGCAATTGGTAGCAAGCGGATTGGTTAACCGGATAGCGATGAACTATCTGGATACGAACCGCGACCGCCTGACTTCCAAATATCCGAAACTAACCCAATACAAACAATCGTTCGAAGTTCCGGAAACACTCCTGCAAGAATTGACAGACCTTGCAACGAAAGAAGACATAACCTTCGACCCGGAAGCCTACAACCACTCCAAATCCCTCATCAAACTCCAGATAAAAGCCCTTATTGCACGGGATCTGCACGACATCAGCGACTACTATCAAATCATAAACGACGAAAATCAAAGCTATAAGGCCGCCCTCCGCATCATCAACGATGCCGTTGCCTATAATAAAGGATTAGATTCCTAACAATGAATGTGACTCAAGTGAATAATAACAGGATCTGTATCAAAGGGAGCTTAATGTCTCTCCACCCCCCGCTGGTGATGGGCATACTGAATGTCACTCCCGACTCGTTCTACACCGGTAGCCGGAAGCAAACCGAAACTGAAATACACAGCCGCATTGAAACGATTCTGGAAGAAGGCGGACGGATAATCGACGTCGGTGGTTATTCTTCCCGTCCCGCCGCCGCCGAAGTGTCGGAAGAAGAAGAGATGAAACGGCTGGCCCTTGCCTTGAAGATTGTGAATAAACATTACCCGGAAGCCATCGTTTCGATCGATACCTTCAGATCCGGCGTAGCCCGTCGTTCGGTAGAAGTATATGGGGCCGCCATTATCAACGATATTTCCGGAGGCGAATTAGACGCCGGTATGTTTCGCGCCATAGCCGCTCTTAAGACGCCTTACATACTGATGCACATGCGTGGCACCCCTTTGACAATGCAGCAGTTTACCACTTACGACCACCTGATCGTGGATATCCGGAAATACTTTGCCGACAAAATCTACGAACTGGAACTTTTGGGAGTGAACGACATTATCCTCGACCCCGGTTTCGGATTCAGTAAAACGACGGAACAGAATTTTGAGCTGATGCACTCTCTCGATGAATTTGCCCTCTTCGAACGTCCCCTTGTAGTAGGTATTTCGCGCAAGTCGATGATTTATAAAACACTTGATATCACTTCAGAGGAAAGCCTGAACGGGACGACCGTATTAAACACCTTAGCCTTGCTCAAAGGCGCCGATATCCTGCGTGTGCACGATGTCCGGGAGGCGGTAGAAGCGGTACGATTAGTTGAACAATACACAAAAAGCGACTCATTATGTGGATGCACGCCGGAATAAAAGACATTATTGATATTCTGTTGGTAGCCTTTTTTCTGTATCAGGTATACAAGCTGATGAAAGCTTCGGGCACGACTGTGCTTTTTACGGGTATCATCGCATTTATTGTCGTATGGATACTCGTTTCGCAAGTGTTTGAAATGCGTTTGATGGGCGCTATCCTGGATAAATTTATCAGCGTAGGCGTTCTGGTGCTGATTATTCTTTTTCAGGACGAGATACGACGTTTTCTTTTTGCACTGGGTTCGCGTTGGCAGTGGAAAATCTTTTCTAACATCTTCAAGGGAAAAAACGAAAACTCGGAAAACGAGAATAAATACGTGGCTCCCGTTGTCCTTGCTTGTATGAATATGGCACGTAAGAAAACCGGTGCGCTTATTGTAATCGGCCAGGAGATGGATCTTACTGTTTACGAGCATTCGGGAGAGATGTTTAATGCCGATGTGAATGCCCGGTTGATAGAGAATATTTTCTTTAAGAACAGTCCCTTGCACGACGGCGCTATGATTATTTCCGACAACAGGATCAAGGCTGCCGGCTGTATCCTGCCGGTTGCCCAACACGCCGTTCTGCCGAAAGACTTCGGATTGCGCCACCGTTCGGGGCTGGGTATGTCGATGGAGACCGACGCCTTGGTTATCATCGTGTCGGAAGAACGGGGGAAAATATCCGTTGCCTGTCAAGGACGTCTGGCCGGTAATATCACTGCGGAGGAACTCCAGCAGATCCTTTCCGGAGAACGGAAAGTCTCGGATTTCTGTTAAATCTTCTAAAAGACGCATCTCCATTTATGAAAACACCCCTCGTTTTGCAAACCCGGTATTGCATTTTCATACCTTTGCGAGGTAATACACCGCGATAATAAAAAACAACAAAATCATTCCAAAATGAACTTAATACAAAGTATCCTCGCACGTGCTAAAGCTAACAGACAACGCATCGTACTCCCCGAAGGGACTGAAGAACGGACGCTGATAGCCGCCAATCGTCTGCTGGCCGATGAAATAGCAGATATCCTATTGATAGGAAACCCTTCTGAAATTCAAAACTCAGTCGCATCCATGCACTTGGAACACATCGGCAAAGCGACAATAATAGACCCTTACAACCATCCGCGGAAAGCCGATTATACAGACCTGCTCTATCAATTACGGCAGAAAAAAGGCATGACCCCCGAAAAAGCCGCCAAATTAGTAGAGAACCCTCTTTATCTGGCTTGCCTGATGATTAAAGCCGGAGACGCCGACGGCGAAATAGCCGGCGCCTTCAATACGACCGGAGACGTCCTGCGTCCTGCGCTGCAAATTATCAAGACAGCGCCCGGCATGAGCAGCGTATCCGGAGCCTACCTGATGTTTACGAAAGCTTCGCATTACGGCGAAAACGGTTTGCTTGTCTTTGCCGATTGTGCCGTTATACCTAACCCTACTGCTGCCGAATTGGCCGAGATTGCCGTAGCAACAGCTCATACTACGCGAGCGATAGCCGGTTTTGAACCACGTGTGGCCATGCTGAGTTTCTCTACCAAAGGCAGCGCCTCGCATCCAATGGTGGACAAAGTGGTCGAAGCCACTCGCCTGGCAAAAGAAATGGCGCCCGACATACAGATTGATGGTGAATTGCAAACCGATGCGGCTTTGGTGTCTGAAATAGGGGCAAGGAAAGCTCCCGGCAGCGCTATTGCGGGAAAGGCCAACGTATTGGTATTCCCTTCACTCGAGGTAGGTAATATAGCATACAAATTAGTTGAACGTTTGGGAGGCGCTGAGGCGGTGGGACCTATTCTGCAAGGGATGGCTGCCCCGGTGAACGATCTGTCTCGCGGATGTTCTTCCGACGATATATATAAAATGGTAGCCATTTCCGCCAATCAGGCTATCGGACTTAAATCGAAATAAATAGATTAACAATGAAGATATTGGTTTTAAATTGCGGAAGCTCATCCGTAAAATACAAACTGTTCAACATGGACAGCCATGAGACGTTGGCGCAGGGAGTCGTAGAGAAACTGGGCTTGCCCGGTTCGTTTCTGAAATTCACCTTGCCCGACGGCAGGAAAATCACTTTGGAGCACGACCTTCCGGAACATACGGCCGCCATTGAATTTATCCTTCATATCCTCAAGGATGAAACCTACGGATGCATTCGTTCTTTCCAGGAGATCGACGCCATCGGACATCGTGTCGTGCACGGGGCGGAAGCCTTCAGCAGCAGTGTGGAAATCACCTCTGAAGTCATTGGCAAAATGGTCGAATGTATCGACTTGGCGCCTCTCCACAATCCGCCCAACCTGAAAGGTATCCGCGCCATGCAAGCCTTGCTGCCGCATACGCCCCAGGTCGGAGTGTTTGATACGGCGTTTCATCAAACCATGCCCGACTATGCCTATATGTATGGCGTCCCGTATTCCATGTATAAAAACTATGGTGTCCGCCGTTACGGTTTTCATGGAACCAGCCACCGGTATGTGTCGGCACGTGCCTGCGAAATATTGGGTGTGCCTTACAGAGAGCAGCGTATCATTACAGCCCATATAGGCAATGGCGGCTCGCTTACGGCCATTAAAAACGGAGAATCAGTCGACACATCTATGGGACTAACACCTGTGGAAGGATTATTGATGGGAACCCGTTGCGGCGACATTGATGCCGGCGCCCTGATTTATCTTATGGACAAGGAAGGCTTGGATATAAAAGGCCTCTCCGACCTCATCAATAAACAAAGCGGCGTATGGGGGCTTTCGGGAATCTCGTCCGATATGCGGGAGATTGAAGCCGCCGTAGCAGAAGGCAACAAAAGAGCCATTCTGGCCTTGGAAGTATATAATTACCGTATCAAGAAATACATCGGCGCTTATGCCGCGGCCTTGGGAGGATTGGATATCCTGATATTTACCGGAGGCGTAGGTGAAAATCAATGGAGCACACGGGAAGTAGTATGCTCCGGTATGGAATTTATGGGCATCCGGTTAGACAATGAAAAGAACACCGGTATGCGTGGAGAAGAAAAGATTATCAGCGCTCCCGACAGCCGCGTGACCGTCATGGTCGTGCCAACGGATGAAGAATACATGATTGCTTCCGACACAATGGAAATATTAAGTAAGAAGTAAAACAGAGGATGGTTCATAAAATTGATTTCCTGGTGATCGGTTCCGGCATTGCCGGGATGAGTTTTGCCCTGAAAGTAGCTAACAAAGGAAATGTAGCCTTAATTGCCAAGACAAACCTGGAAGAAGCCAATACGTATTTTGCACAAGGCGGGATTGCCTCAGTGACAAACCGGATAACCGATAATTTTGAAAAACATATCGAAGACACCATGATTGCCGGCGACTGGCTTAGCAACCGGGAGGCGGTGGAGATGGTCGTTCGGAATGCGCCGCGCCAGATCAGAGATTTGATCAGTTGGGGCGTTGATTTCGATAAAGACGATAACGGCAACTTCGATCTCCACCGGGAAGGCGGACACTCCGAGTTCCGGATCCTGCACCATAAAGACAGCACCGGTGCCGAGATACAGGCCAGTCTGATAAAAGCCGTCCGGAAACATCCCAACATCACTGTCTATGAAAATCATTTCGCCATTGAGATACTTACACAGCATCATTTGGGAGTAACCGTTACGCGGCAGACGCCCGACATTGAATGTTACGGAGCCTATATCATGGATATAGCTACGGGCAAGATTCATACATTCCTTTCCAAAATCACATTGATGGCAACCGGAGGTATCGGCGCCGTCTATCAGACCACAACGAACCCGTTGGTGGCTACAGGCGACGGTATTGCGATGGTCTATCGCGCCAAAGGAACGGTGAAGGATATGGAATTTGTTCAGTTCCACCCCACCGCATTATATCACGAAGGCGACCGTCCTTCATTTCTTATCTCGGAAGCCATGCGCGGCTATGGGGCAGTGCTTCGTACATTGGATGGAAAAGAATTTATGCAGAAATACGACAGCCGCCTGTCGCTGGCTCCGCGCGACATCGTAGCCCGCGCCATCGACAATGAGATGAAACTCAGGGGAGATGAACATGTATATCTGGATGTCACCCACAAAGACCCGGAAGAGACGAAAGCCCATTTCCCTTCTATTTACAAACGATGCTTAGAAATAGGAGTCGATATAACCAAAGACTACATCCCGGTAGCCCCTGCGGCACATTACCTCTGCGGAGGAATATGGGTTGATCTGAACGCCTGTTCGTCTATCCGTCGCCTTTACGCCGTAGGAGAATGTTCCTGCACGGGCTTGCATGGAGGCAACCGGTTAGCCTCCAATTCGCTGATCGAAGCCGTCGTTTATGCCGATGCTGCGGCCAGGCACAGCATTCCACTGCTGGATTCCCTGACGTACCAGGAAAACCTTCCCGCCTGGAACGACGAAGGTGTGCAGGCTTCCGAAGAGATGGTCCTGATCACGCAAAGCGCCAAGGAAGTGGGACAAATCATGAGCACCTACGTAGGCATCGTACGTTCCGACCTCCGGTTGCAACGCGCCTGGAAACGTTTAGACATCAACTATGAAGAGACGGAAGATCTCTTCAAACGTTCCGTTGCCTCGAAAGACATCTGCGAGCTGCGCAATATGATCAATGTCGGCTACCTTATCATGCGCCAAGCTATTGATCGCAAGGAAAGCCGCGGGTTGCATTATACCTTGGATTATCCTCATTGAGTTTCAACGGATAAATATAAGCGCCTATTTCTGCTTCGCTCAATTACTCCGGCAGCTTCCCACAACATATATTGACTAATTACTGACATCAGTACAAGTCATACTGACATCAGTACAAGTCATACTGACATCAGTACAAGTCATACTGACGTCAGTACAAGTCGTACTGACATCAGTACAAGTCGCACTGACGTCAGTATAAGTCGCACTGACATCAGTACAAGTCGTACTGACGTCAGTATAAGCCGTACTGACATCAGTATAAGTCGCACTGACGTCAGTATAAGTCGCACTGACGTCAGTATAAACCATACTGACGTATCCGGACAAAGCCTTCGGGGAGTATCTGCAGGGCGAAGTGGCGCAGAAACTCCTTCGTACACTTAGATCGAACTCACGTTATTTTGAGAAGATTATAGAGAACAAAAAAGGCTTTGACTATCATTTTCAGGGATATTCAAAGCCTTGCTTGTTTGGATAGAGGTAGAGAGCGTTATTTCACTCTTTCCATGAAAACCGGATCATAAAAGATTAATTTCAATTCTGAAGTTATGCAGAGCAGCAATAGCATGTTCCACCCTTATCCTGAAAGAAGCAATTTGCCTGTTGTATTCTTTCTGTTCATCCGGATACCAGCCGGGTAGTAGATAAAATTCGCTTTGCCATGCAAAAAAAAGCCTTTAATAACGAAGATTTAAGATTAATAACTATATTTGCGTTCCCGGGATGGAAATCTTCTTATAAGAGTATAGAAAAAGAAATTCTCCCGGCTCTGGGAATAAGCACAGTTATTCGTGCTTTTTTTATATTGTAATACTTAAATAATAATTTCTCTATGAAGCAAAAAATCATCTTCACACTTTTGTTGTCCCTGCTGACAGGGATACAGTGTTTGATCGCGCAACAAATCGGGATAACCGGCGTAGTTGTTGGTCAAGACGACGGAGAACCACTGATCGGCGCCTCCGTCATCATCAAAGGAACTTCCACAGGAACGGTCACGGATATCGATGGGAAGTTTAGTCTGAATGCTCCCGCCAATGCGACACTCGTCGTATCGTACGTGGGAATGAAATCGCAGGAAGTAGCCGTACGTGCCAACCTGCGCATCGAACTGGAATCCGACGCACAGACCATCGACGAAGTCATGGTCGTGGCCTATGGAACAGCCAAGAAGAGTTCGTTCACCGGATCGGCAACGGCCGTCGGCGCCCAGATGCTTGAGAAACGCACCCTGACAAACGTCACCTCTGCCCTCGAAGGACACGTCCCCGGACTCCAGGTCACTTCCGGCATGGGGCAACCCGGTTCCTCGCCTACGTTCCGAATCCGCGGATTCGGATCGATCAACTCTAGTTCCGACCCGCTGATTGTGCTCGACGGCGCGATCTTCGACGGTAACTTTATGGACATCAATCCCAACGACATCGAGTCGATGACCGTCCTCAAGGATGCGGCCTCCACCTCCCTCTACGGATCAAGCGCCGGTAACGGTGTCATCCTCGTCAATACCAAACAGGGCAAAGGCGACGTCGGCTCGCACTCGGTCAACGTCTCTGTCTCTCAAGGCTTCTCGGAACGTGGTATCCCCGAATACGATCGCATTGACATCTACCAGTACTTCCCCGCACAATGGCAGATGATGAAAAACATGTACCAGTACGGAAGCGCCAAGCTCGACGCCGAAGCGGCAGCCCAACGTGCCACAAACGAAATATACACCAAACTGGGGAAGTATAATCCCTTCCAAGGCATTGCCGGAACCGAGATCGTCGGCACAGACGGCAAGCTCAACCCCGCAGCCACCACACTTCTCTATGGAGACGACCTCGACTGGGAAGGCGCACACTTCGGGACAGGATACTTCCAGGATTACAACATTTCCTACTCGTCCAAAAACGACAAGAGCGATGCCTTCGCCTCCTTCGGATACCAGGACAACGAAGGATATGCCATCAAAACCGGCATGAAACGCTTTACCGGACGCGTGAACTACAATATTTACCCGGTCAAATGGTTCAAATCCGGCGTGAACCTCTCCGCCACACGCTCGCAGTCCGAAGTCTCCGTAGCCGACGATGCGGGCAACAGTAGCTCATACAATAACATATTCCGCTACGCGCGCGGCATGGCGCCCATCTATCCGATCCATAAGCACGATCCGGAAACGGGAGCCTACGTCCTGGACGGTAACGGCGAAAAGATGTACGACTACGACGGCGCCCGCCTGTCAGACGCCGGACGCGACGCCTTAGTCGAGTCCATCTACAACGACCGACTGAACGAACGCGACCAACTGAGTGGACGCGCCTACGTGGAGTTCACCCTCATCGACGGACTGAAAGTCAACATAAGCGGGAACCTTGAGACCCGTAACCTCCTGAACAAACGATATGAGAACACCCTCGTGGGCGACGGTAAAGGAGTCGGACGCCTCTCCATCACGCACAACCGCTATACGACCTACCAGTTCAACCAACTGCTCACCTACCAGAAGACCTTCGGCGATCATAGCATCGACCTTCTGGCCGGGCACGAAAATTATTCCTACGCCCGGCAGTACCTCTACGGCTTCCGGCAGAGTGAAATCGTCGGCGGGCTGTATGAGTTCGGCAATTTCGTCAACATCAACTCACTCTCGTCCTTTACTGATACGTATACGAAAGAAGGATACCTCTTCCGCGCCAACTATAACTTCAGGGATCGCTACTACGGATCGTTCTCCTACCGGCACGACGGCACGTCGCGCTTCCATAAAGATAGCCGCTGGGGTGACTTCTATTCCATCGGCGCTTCATGGCGATTAGACCAGGAAGATTTCCTCCAAGACATCTCGTGGGTCAACAGCCTCAAGCTGCGCGCCTCCTACGGCGAAACGGGTAACGACCGCCTATTGACCTCCACCACCACGGAAAGACCCGGCTCGGAGATCTATTATGCTTACCCGACTTTATATAATGTGGGATACAGCAACAAGGACGAACCGGGCATCTATTTTGATTCCTTTGGGAATCCGGCTCTGGTATGGGAAACGGTCGTGTCGTCCGACGTAGCCGTCGAGTTCGGACTCTTCGAGCGCCTGACCGGTGCGGTAGAGTATTATAATCGCTACTCGCGCAACCTGCTCTTCACCGTCCCCACGCCAACCTCCTCCGGCGTATCGAACCTGAAAAAGAACCTCGGACGGATCGACAACTACGGCATTGAAGTCACCCTCGACTACTTGGCTTTCAAAAACAAAGACTGGAACATCTCCGTCGGAGCGAATGTAAGCACCATCACCAACGTGATCAAGAGCCTGCCCCAAGAAACGCCAACCATCGTCGACAATACCAAACGGTACGAAGTAGGTCATTCGCGCTATGAATTTTGGCTGCGCCAGTTCGTAGGCGTACACCCCGATACCGGCGCCGCCCTCTATATCTTCGACGCCGAGAATCAGGCCACCGGCACGGACGTCTTCGAATACAACGGACAGCAGGTTACCACCACGCTCAACAAAGCTAAATTCGGATACAGCGGAAGCGTTATTCCCAAGCTCTACGGCGGATTCAACTTCGCAGTCGGATACAAGGGCTTCGAACTCTCCGGCGTATTCTCCTACCAATTAGGCGGAGATGTGCTCGACGGAAACTACCAGTCGCTGATGAACAACCGCTACGGCTACGCCTGGCACGTCGACGTACTCAAAGCCTGGAAACAGCCGGGCGACATCACCGACGTACCTCGCCTCGACGACTCGCAGGCTACGAACTTCGACGGACAGTCGACTCGCTGGCTCGTCAGCTCCGACTTCCTCAACATCAAGAGCATCACCCTCTCGTACACCCTCCCGCGGTCGATCCTGCGCCCTGTTGGCTTCAAGTCGACCCGCATCGCCCTGAGCGGCGAAAACCTCTACCACTTCAACGCCCGCAAGGGATTGAACGCGGCAGCCGAATTTAATGGCCTCTCGTATAACGCCTACCTACCGGCGCGTACCATCACGGCCAGTTTGAATTTCTCGTTCTAATCATCGAAAACAACACGAATCATGAAACAACAGTTTAAATATTACATAGCGAGCAGTCTCGTAGCCATGCTGGTTCTCTTCACAGGCTGCTCGGAAGACTATCTGGAAACAGCTCCTACCGACCAGGTGTCCGACCAACTGGCCACCTCAGGAATCGACAACCTCCGGGGCGCCCTGAACGGTATGCACCGTAAAATGGTATCCCAAGACGGCTCCAGCCAAGGTATGGGAGGCGAACCGGGATACATCGTCTGCCGCGAATCCCTGGGCGACGACATGACTTGGTACTCCACCGGCACCTGGCATAAAGACCTCCTCGGATGGGTAGCACACCGCAACGCCCTCAGTTCCTACGACTACCTCCCCTGGAGGTATTACTACCGCTGGATCCTGAATGCCAACTTCATTCTCGAAAATATAGACCAGTACGAATCCGCCAACCCCGCCGCCCACCACGGCGTCAAAGGCGAAGCACTCTGCTTCCGCGCCTTCTCCCTCTTCAACCTGGTGCAGATGTATGCCAAGCGATACCAAGCCGGTACCGCCAACAGCCAGCCGGGCGTACCCATCCGTCTCACCTCCGAAGTGACGCAGATGGCGCGCCATACGGTAGAAGAAGTGTACGAACGCATCAACCAGGACCTTGACCAGGCCATCCAACTGCTCGACGGCTATAAACCCGAAAGCCAGCCCAGCGCCGACCGCCGCAATCACTTCACCCAGGAAACGGCCTACGGGCTCAAAGCTCGCGTCGCCCTGGCCCAACAGGACTACGCCACGGCCGCTACAGCCGCCGACAACGCCCTGAAGGGAGCCCTTGCGCAAGGCTACAAACTGATGACAGGCAGTGAACTTTATCACGGATTCGCCACCATCACCAGCAGCGTGAAAGAATCTCTCTGGGCCGCAATGACCAAGGCTGATCAGACCATTTACTTCTACTCCTTCTATGCCTATATGTCATGGAACTTCAATGCCACGGCCATCCGTTCGGGCGTCAAGTCCATCAGTCTGGATACCTACGACAAGATGTCGGAAACCGACCTCCGCCGCGCCTGGTGGGATCCGACCGGCAGCAAGGACGGGATACCGTCTAACTATACGGCCTATCCCGGACAGGTACGCAAGTTCCGCGCCAACGGAACGGGCGACGCCGTGGGTGACTACGCCTTCATGCGCATCGCCGAGCTTTACCTGACGAAAGCCGAAGCCCTCGCACGCCAAGGCAAAGACGCCGAAGCCCAGGCCGTCCTGACGGAATTTGCCCTCACCCGCGACCCCGAATATGCCCCCGCTAATACGGGTGAAGCCTTGGTGGAAGAAATCATGACGCACCGTCGCATCGAACTCTGGGGCGA
Organism: Tannerellaceae bacterium; assembly: GCA_031271045.1. Lineage (GTDB taxonomy): Bacteria > Bacteroidota > Bacteroidia > Bacteroidales > Tannerellaceae > DFXE01. The sequence goes on along the minus strand of JAISWO010000040.1, from coordinate 23,404 downwards.
AGGTTTCCGCTGGTACGACCTCAAACGTCTCAACCTGCCCGTAGCAAGGCGCGGCAGCAACTGGAACATCGCCTTCTGCCGCGAAATAGACATACCCGCCGGCGACATCCGCTGGCAGTACGCCATCCCGCAAGAAGAACTCGACGCCAATCAGTTGATGACAACCAACGAATAACCCTGCCCTCCCGGCATCACGATCAAAGCCGCTATCCTCCGCCGGGTAGCGGCTTTTTTCTTGCTAATAAGCGTTTGATCCGGGCCGGTTGACAACTGTCAATCCCTACAAAACGAGGCCGGGAAGGTCGATATGTGACGTAGCGACTTTCCCGGCGACGGAGGGAGGGGAATGTATCCTCTTTCTTAGCCTTAAAGGGATGCAGAATGGAGATGGGCGGAGGCTTTGGCGAGGGCTTCGTTGATGTTGCTGCAAATGTTGTCTTCCCCGATCTTGCGGTCGAAGCCGGCACGGGTCAGGACGCCGCGTACTTTCTGATTGACGCCCGACAGGATCAGGTGGATGTTCTCTGCCTGCGACAGGCGCAGCAGGCTCTCAAGGTTGTGCAGGCCGGTGGAATCCATGAACGGCACTTTGCGCATACGGATGATGCGCACCTTGGGCTTATGGCCGCCGAGCGATTGCATCACGCCGTCGAACTTATTGGCTATGCCGAAGAAGAACGGACCGTCGATCTCGTACACTTCCACGCCCTGGGGAATAACGAGCTTTTCGTCCTGGTGCAGCGTCTCGCCTTCGTGGGAAAGGTCGATCACGTCGCGCGTCACCGAGACGCTCGTCGTCTCCATCACCCGCCTCATGAAAAGGAACATGGCAATGAGTAAACCGATCTCGATCGCAATCGTCAGGTCGAAGATCACGGTCAGGAAAAACGTCACCAGCAGGACGGAGACATCGCTCTTGGGATTCTTCAGCAACGAGCGGAAGGTGCGCCACTCGCTCATGTTGTAGGATACAATGATCAGCACGCCGGCCAGGCAGGCCATCGGTATGTGGCGGGTAAGCGGACCCAGGAAGAGGAGGATGAGCAGCAGGACGACGGCGTGAACCAGGCCGGCCACGGGGGTGCGCCCACCGTTGTTGATGTTGGTCATCGTACGGGCAATGGCGCCGGTGACGGGGATGCCGCCAAAGATGGGTACGACGATGTTCGCCGCTCCCTGGGCGATCAGCTCCGTGTTGGAATGGTGTTTGTCGCCCGTCACCCCGTCGGCCACCGTAGCCGACAGCAGCGACTCGATCGCTCCCAGCATGGCAATCGTAAACGCCGAAGGGAGCAACTGGTTAATCGTCGCCATATTAAACGAGATAGGTTCCGGCTGGGGCAGGGAGGCCTTGATAGTGAACAGGTCGCCGATGGTCTGTATCGAGTCGATGCCTATGTAGCGGCGCAGGAGGTAAACCAGCGCCGTCATCACGACGATGGCCACGAGCGATCCGGGGATCCTTTTCGACACTCTCGGCGTATAGACAATGATGGCAACGCTCAGCAAGCCGACCAGCAAGGGCCAGAGGTTGAACGTATGGAAATGCCCGGCGTAGACGATCCATTTCGAGATGAAATCGGCCGGCATCTTTTCGATGTGCAGCCCGAAGAGGTCTTTCATCTGCGTAGTAAAGATGGTCAGGGCAATGCCACTGGTAAATCCGACGACGATGGGGTAAGGGATAAACCGGATAATCGTCCCCAGCCTGAGCGCCCCCATCACCACCAGCATAATGCCCGCCATCACCGTAGCAATGGCCAGCCCCCCGACGCCGAAGTCCTGGATAATGCCGTACACAATGACGATGAAAGCTCCTGTAGGGCCGCCGATCTGCACATTGCTCCCGCCCAGGAACGAGACAATAAAGCCTCCGATGAAAGCCGTAATCAATCCCTTCTCCGGACTCACTCCCGAAGCAATACCAAACGCAATAGCAAGCGGGAGCGCCACGATGCCGACAATAATTCCCGCCATCAAATCGCCGGCGAACCGTTCCTTCAAATAGTTCGCCGGCAAACCGAACAGTTTCGGTTGAAAGTCAATCTTATCTTTTATCCTCATACTCATTGTTTATTCTGGCGCAAAGATAAAGCAAAAAGCGGTTCCTCCTTCAGCCTTTGCGGCATACGATCAGCGATCGTGCGCCCTCGCGCAGGGTGGTGGCAAAGACGTAGAGGTCGCCTCCGTCGGCGATCCGGGTGCGCCGGCGGAGTTCCTCTACGGTCAGGGGGAAATTGCGCACGGTGATATGGGCGCAGGGAATGACCTGGAGTAAGCCTTTGCAAGTCCGGCTACTGAAAGGCAAGACGCTCTCCACCACGAAACGCCGGCCCGGAAAAGCGTCCAGCTTCTCAGGCGAGGTATACAGATGACTGTTCACATGCAGCTTGCCGGCGCCCAGGGCGGTAATGCTCCGGAATGCTCCGGCTTTCAGTATCGACGCGTTGGGTTCATACAGCCAGGACTGTACGCCTTCCGCCCAACGTACAGGGAAGCTCCTTTCCTCCCGGAAGTCGAAAGAGAAGGCTTCCTCGCTGCCGGCCGCCGTAAAGTGGATGCAATGTACCGGGAGCGAGCCGTCAGCCGGGGGCTTGCGTTCGATGACAAACAGCAACTCCTTGCAGTCGTTCCTGACCGAAACGACATGCGCCTCTCTGACACCGGGCAGCAGCGACAGGGCTTGACTGAGATCCGTCATCGGCGACAGTTTGGCAATGACCCGGGGCGCGCGTTGCAGCAAGGAGGGCAGGATCGCTGTCAGGTCGGGTTCGCAATCCCGGAGGGCGAAGATACGTTTGCCTCCGTCGCCTCTCCGGGAGGGATCAATGTAGAAAACATCCACGGAGGGAGGCTGGTCTGCAAGGTTCAGAGTCGCATCGCCTTCTCTGACGTCGATATGATCCGCGCCGAGGCGGGCGAAATTATGGCGGGCGGCATCACAGTACGTAGCCTGGCGTTCCAGATAGGTGACTCGTTCCGCCTTACGTGAAAAGAAGAAACTGTCAACACCCAATCCCCCGGTCAGGTCGCACACATGGTCGGAAGGCTCTACCAAGCGTTGCTTATAGGAGGCTGTCAGCTCGGACGAGCATTGTTCGGCGGCTATCGTGGCGGGGAAAATCAGTTCGTCGTCGGCATACCAGGAAGGGAGCTTGTCGCGTATCCGTTGCCGGCAGGCTATCTGCTCAACGGCAAAGGGGACGTCTATGTCCGGATAGCGGGCGGCACTCAGCAATAAGCGGTTCAAGTCGTCTGCTGCATGTTCACGTATAAATTGTTTCATATATAGACGTAAAAAGAGGTTGCCTTTACTGACAACCTCTTCAATCAAGAATAAAATAAAAGTTTAACCAAAAACCATTTCTTATCTTAGCAATGTTGCAAAATCTGCATTAGTTGCATATTTGGCAAATTCCAGGTCGGCGGCGGCTTCCTTCGCGTAGGCTCTGTCTTTGGCGATAGCTGCTTTCAAGTTGTTTACTACGCCGTTCGTATCGTTCGTCCGTGCGGAAACGATGGCTTTCAGGTAGTCGGTAGCTGCATTGGCTGCTGGTACGGCATTAAGCGTCTGGAGCGCTTTGCTGTAGTCTTTGGTCAGGATCTGGGCCAGAGCGGCATTATTGCTCTTAACGGCTCCGAAGGAACTGACGGCCTTTGCATATTCGCCTTGTTGCAGATAGAGTACGCCTAAGGCTTCGCTTAATTCAGCTACGCCGGCAGCGCTTCCGAAGAGTTGCTGTGCTTTGTCGTTTTCGCCTTTGGTCAGCGCTATCAAGCCCAGGTTCAGATTGGATTCGTTGTTTGCCTTTACTGATTTAGCCTTGTTGAACAGCTCCTCAGCCTTGGCCAGGTCGCCGGCGCGGAAACGAACAATACCGAGGTTATTCCACGTACGGTAGTCGTTCGGATATTGCTGGGTAGCTTTGGTGTAGATAGCGTCCTTTTCGGCTGCGTTGTTGGTCAACGTAGCGGCATAGAGGATTTCTTCTACGCTCAGGGCACTGGAGTTGCTCTTGGCTAAGGCGCTGATCTCGTCGTCGGATTTGCCGATGATTTCAACGTTGGCCGTCAGGCGTGAACGACGCAGTTGGGGGAGGATTTCTTCGGCCAGTACACTGAAAACGGAGGAGATGTTCTTAATTTCCCGTTCGCGTTGTTCCGGATCTTTGTACATGGAGAGTACGCGCAATACCAGATCTTTATCCTGGATGGATGATTTGGATACCAATTCCTGGAATCCTTCCCAGTCCTGGGCGGTATAGTGGGCATCAACGGGAACGTCGATCTTCGCTTTCTTCAGTTCTTTGTTCAGGTAAGAAGACGTAGCGCCTTCGCGTTTTTCGGCCAGGCCGGTGTTCAGTTTAACGCCTCCGTCGGGAGAAGCATAGGCAGATATTTCTACGGCTACGTTCTGATTCGGAGCTTCGTTGGCATTTTTAACCAGGTCTTTCCATTCCGTGATTTCCTGCTTGCTCAATTCCTTCGAGCGAAGTTCGGCTTGTTGGATCAGGAACATGATATTGGCATTGTGGGCTTCCCTGATGATGCGTTGGAATTTATCAGCGCCGATAGCCGGGTTAGCCGTAGCGGCGTCTGCCAGCTCAGAGGTTGCGAGCACTCCTTCTCCGATCTTAATATCGGGGATTTGCACGGTTTTGTTTTTGATCTTTGCATCGAACGTAAGGTACAGTTCTGATTTCTTCATTTCCGGTTTGTAGTTGAAAGAAGATTTAAGGGTTGCATTTCCTCCGGTTTTCTGCGGGATCACCTGATTGTTTCCTTTTACTTTTTCGCCCTGGAACGTGTATGCCGTTCCCCAGGCTTCTCCGCCGGGATAACGGAGAACAGGCGTCACTGTTACGACTGCATTTTTGTTAAACCATTTGGCCGGGAACGTGGCGTCTATAGTCGCCTGCACTTTGCCTCCAACTGCTTCCAGCGGTTGCGGCTCTGCTTTTACGTAGTCGGCTGCCAACGGATTCAGCTTGTTTGAACAAGATGAAAAGGTTACTATTGCTGCCAATGTAAGAAATGGCAATACATACTTTCTACTCATTTTGATGTAAGTTTAAAATGTTATTTTATTGTATTTATTATAATTACTCGGTAATCGTTAGTCCTCTCTACTTTATAGTTATCTCACTTTTTGAGTTCTAATCACATCCGTTTGCAAAACTAAACCATTTTTTTTTTTCACACACGAAAGAATCAACAAATTCTTCTCATTTAATACTTATTAAGTTTCACCGCTGCTTGTTTATAAGAATATCTTTTGGGCATGGTGGGTTTTCCGTCCTCTGATTTGGAGGATATAAATGCCCGGATGGAGCCCGGAGGCAGGCACGAGGGTCTCGCTACCGCTGAATTTGTTCTCCTGCAAAAGCCGGCCGCCGGTTGAGTATAGTGCGCAGACGCCGCTGTCGTCCTGGGGTAGCAGGACGTGGATCCGTTCGCGCACCGGGTCGATCCATATCGTGGGGGTGGTTCCGGGGTCGATATGTTCGGAAGAGTCATCGTTGGTATAAGAGATCACCGGGTCGATGAACAGCGAGGTGTGGAAGGGGGTCAGTGGATGGGCGGAGGCTTTGATCCATTGGCCTTTGTTGTTCACCCAGGCTGTGTTGCGGGTTGTCATTCCTTTCGACAGATTGTACACGGCGAAGGAGGAAGAGGCGGGCGATTTGATTTTGTAACCGATATAAAAGGTACCGGATACGTCGACCGGCCGGCTGAAACGGATGAAGGATTCCTGTGCTCTGCCGAGTCTCTTTTCTGTGTTTACAATTGTACTGTCTATCAGCGACAGTTCGAGGTAGGTGGGGCAAAAGGGTTCGGAGTGTAGCAGGGTGTGAGGCGATTCTGTTCCTTCAAGTACTGTTATTTCTACTTCTAAGCTTCCCGCCGGGTCGGTAATGGCTGGGGTTACGCAATAGATTCCTTCGATCCGGGCACTGCCTGTCAGGTGGTATTCTTCGGCGTATTCGGCGTATTCGGCGTATTCGGCGGTTTGCAGGGTGTTGGAGCCAAAGAGGTTTCCGCTTGCGGGCGATGGGAGGGCGGTGATGGTTATGCTGTCTCTCATGCCGGCGATGTTGCTGAGGCGGTAGCAAGGGTTGGAGGCATAGGGGGCGAGGCCGTCGAGGGTCTGGGGGTTGTCGCCTGTGGGATCGAGCCAGGTTTTCAGTTGCGTATGGGCGTCGCCTGCGGAATCCCAGGCTTTGAAGAAGGCGGCGTAGTAGTCGTTGACCGGATCGTTGCAGGTAGAGCTTCCTCCGGAGAGGAAGCCCATGACGTGGTGGGCGGAGTCGAACAATGGCGAGCCCGACGAGCCGGCGTCGGTGCTTCCGGCATCCCAGGCTTCGATGTTCCAGTGTACGTTTTTGTTGAAAGAGATTTGGGGGATGTCAAACGTTTTAAGCACGGGGCTTATGGCGGAGAAGTTGATCCGTTTCATCGACGCGCGGGGGTGGTGGATGCCGGCATAGGGGGGGACGCCTCCGTTCTCGTTGATTGTCCAGCCGGCGTAATAGGGCTGGTAGTAGGCCGGAGGGGGGGCGGCCAATTCGAGCAGGGCCAGGTCGTTGTTTTCGTTTACGGCCCGGTAGATGGCGGATGCGACCGACATTTCTTCTGTTCCCCGCATCAGGGTGTCGCAGGTCGGGCTGGTATAATTAAAGAAGCAGACGATTCTTCCGGCTATGGCTTCGTAGTCGGGATTTTGTACGGAGAAGTCTTTGTTAAGGCAGTGCGAAGCGGTCAGCAGATAGGGTTTGCCGTCGTTGAGGGTATTATTCAGCATCACTCCCGTACAAGCTGTTACGCCGTCGATGGTGAGCAGCACGACGCTCCGGCTCAGCTCTGCGTATTCTTCTCCGAAGCAGAGGGGCGAGGCCATGCAGGCATATTCATTCCTGTCGCCTGCCGGCTCATAACCTTCCAGGCTCCGGTATCCGTGGTTTACCTCCCCTACCCTGAGCCGTCCGGGGAAGGCGGCCTGTGGCGGTTCGTGGTATTCGATGATCAGTTCGTCGCCTTGCACAGGCGAGACGGGCAGTATACCCAGTTCCGAATTGTTCAAATGGTTGAATGCTCCGAGCGTCTGCGTCCGGGAGGAGTTGTAGAGGAAGAGTTGGGCGCCTTCGGGCAGTTCGTACTCGGTGAACAGGACATTGATGGAAAGGGCTCCCTTCGAGCGGATGCCCAGCCTCCAGACGGAACTGCCGTCGGGCAGAAGGAAGGAGGAGCCGGAGTTGTTGCGGTCCAGATGGGTCATGAATTTATAGGCAAACCGGTATCCTCCCCTTAGGTCTTGGCGAGTGGAGGCTTCTGTCCGTCGTTCGTTTTCCAGGTCAAAAGGGGGCATTTCTTCAAACATCAGCGACCGGTAAGTCTTTGTCATGATGGGCGGGAGCGGTTTGCCCCCGTGGCTTACCTGGGCTGAGATGTTGAAGGCGAAGATGCTCAACAGTATACATATTATGCTATATTTTCTCATAATGCTTTTCATTTGCCGGGCTAAGGTATTGCTTTTCGTTTATTCTGCTATCAAAACTGCATGTTTTTTTGGGGCCAGGAGACGCTCCTTTTCGTATCTTTGGACACATTTAAAGAATATAAGGAGAAGAATTATGACGTATGACAGGAAATTGCCTGTGGGCATACATGATTTTGAGAAACTTCGCAGAGACGGGTTTCTGTACGTGGATAAGACACGCTATGTATATGACCTGGCGATGAAGGGCGCACCCTGTTTTCTGGGGCGGCCGCAGCGGTTTGGGAAAAGTTTGTTCCTCTCTACGCTGAAGGCTTACTTCCTTGGGAAACGGGAGCTCTTTGCAGGGCTGGAGATAGACCAGGTAGAGAAGGAATGGGTGGAATACCCGGTGTTTTATGTGGATATGAGTATTGGTATTATTACCGACAATGATTCGTTGGTCAACAGGCTGAAGGCTCTGGTGGATGGTTTTGAGAAGCAATGGGGAAGGACGGTCGAAGATAATGACCCTGCCACTCGCTTTGCGGCGGTGATCCGTTGGGCGTACGAGCAAACGGGGCGGAAGGTGGTTGTCCTGGTAGACGATTACGAGAAGCCGTTACCGGGCAATATGGACGACCCGATCGTGAGCGAAGCGATCCGCAAGACGTTGAAAGGGTTCTATGGCGTACTGAAGAGCGTGGATGCCTGCTTGCGCTTTGTCTTCCTGACGGGTGTCGGCAGATTTCCGGAGGCGGGTGTTTTCAGCGACCTCAACCAGTTGCAGGATATAAGCATGGAGGAAGCATACGCCGGCATCTGCGGCTTATCCGAGCGGGAGTTGTTGAGGGATTTCGGGCCCGAACTTCGGGAGCTGGCAAAGAAGAGGAAGCTCACCTATGAGGCCGTCGTTGCCGGGATGAAGAAGCGTTACGACGGTTATCATTTCGCGCAGGCGTCGGAAGGCATCTATAATCCATTTAGCGTACTGAATACTTTCGCCGCAGGCTACTTCGCCGATTATTGGTTCCAGACCGGCACGCCGACATCTCTGGTGAATATGCTCAAGGGGGGAGACTTTGAGCTTCCGAACTTAGACAACAACGTGCGTACGTCGGTGCGGGGCCTGTCCGACTACCGGGTCGAGTGGGGCAACCCTATCCCGGTACTTTACCAGAGCGGATACCTGACAATAAAGGAGTACGATGCCGAGTTTAACGAGTTTGTTTTAGGTTTCCCGAACGAAGAGGTTAAATATGGCTTCCTTTGGGAATTGATGCCGGCGTATGCGCCGATGTATGCGATACGTCAGGATTTTTCGGCTTCACAGTTTATCCGGTTGCTTCGCGCAGGCGACGTTGAGAAGTTTGTCGGCAGTTTGCAGGCTTTCCTGACTGCGATCCCTTACGACCCGGAGGAAGAGGCGGAAAGGCATTTCCGATTGGTGTTCTACCTTTTGGCCGCGATGATGGGGCAGTTTGCGCCGGTGGAGGTGAAGATCGCTCGCGGTCGTGCGGATGCGGTGATTCAAACCGCCGACACGGTTTATGTTCTCGAGTTCAAGGTCACCGGCAGCGGTACGGCGGAGGATGCGTGGAAGCAGATCAACAATCCAGCTTATCCGATTCCCTATACAGCCAAGGGGAGGCGGATTGTGAAGGTCGGCGCCGAGTTTAACGCGCAGGAGCGCGTCCTTGTCCGATGGTGGTCGGGGGAAGGAAAGAGAAAGGGGATAACATAAAAAAAGCTCCGGGAATTGTTCCCGGAGCTTTTTTATGGTCTGAGCGTATCAGAAGATGTAGCGAAGGCCTACCTGGGAACGCCAGCGGGAATTGTAGTCGGAGATACCGTAGAGGTTCTTGCCGGCAGGTTTGCTGAACTGGAAGGTAGGGACACCGTCGGCATCGACCTGGCTGACGGCTATCGGCGTGTAGGAGTAGCCGACGCTGTTGTACAGCCCCCATGCGCGGTTCAGGAGGTTGGTGACGTTGAGGATGTCGAACGACAGTTGGAAGGTGTTGCGCCGTCCGGCGATGTTGACGTAGAAATCCTGGGCGATGTGGAGGTCGAAATGATGTTCGAAGGGGCCGAGCAGGCCGTTGCGTTCGACGTATTTGCCTTTGAGGTCGCGGATGTCGGCGTGTTCGTTGATCCAGGCGCCCAGGCCGGCGCGTTGCTGGTCGGCGGTCACGGTATTGCCTCCGGAGGTGATGTCGCGGAAGTTCATCGAGGCGAGTTCGGCGTCGGTGGGGATGTAGAGGACGTCGTTGCCTGAGGCTCCGTCGTTATTGATGTTGTACTGGTAGCAGAGGCTGTACCGGCTGCCGGACTGTCCGTTGTAGATGAGGCTGACGGTGGTGGCGAAGCGGCGGGCATACTCTTTGCGGTAGGAAAGGGAGCCGATGATGCGGTGGGGCAGGTCGAAGTCGGACCAGGAAAGCTCAGGGTTATTCGGTCCCTGGTAGTTTTCGTTGTAGGACCAGTTGGAGAGGGCCTGGCTGGAGGTTCCGTCGTTCATACCTTTGGATCGTCCGTAGGTGTAGGCCAGCATGAGGTCGAGACCGAAGTCGAAGTCTTTTTCGAGCTTGGCGGTCAGGTTGTAGGTATATCCTTTGCTGGAGTTGCCGAGGTAGACGATGCCGGTGTATTCCTGTGTGTAAGCGGCGCCGGTAGCGGGGTTGACGGCGGCTTGGTAGAGGGGGCGGCGGTCGCCTCCGTTCTGGAGGTAGCGGCCGCTTTCTTCGACGACGAGGTTTTGGTAGAGGACGTTATTGAGGGTTTTGGAGTAGAGGCCTTCGACGGAGGCTTTGAGGCCGTTCGGGAAGGTGTGGTCGAAGGCAAGGTTGCCGCGCAGGACTTGGGGGAACTTGAAGTCGCGGGCGACGACGTCGATTTCGCTGGTCATGCGGGCCGAGGGCTGGTATTGCCGGGTGGGGTCGATCTGGAAGCGGAAGCCGTCGGCGATGGCGGCCGTCATGTCGCGCGACTGGAGGCGGGTGCGGCTGTATTCGACGCCGGTGTTGGAGAAACTGTTGGAGATCCAGACGAAGGGGATGCGTCCGGTGAAGATACCGAGCCCGCCGCGGACGAGGCTGCGCCGGTCGTCGTCGAGATACCAGCGGAAGCCGGCGCGGGGCGAGAACAGGGGCGTAGAGGAGGGCATTTGGTTGGTGGCTACGTCGAACTCTTTGGCGATGGCGGAGGCATTGAAGGCGGGGTTTTCGCCGGGTTTATCCATGAAGAGCGGGAAGTCGATGCGCAGGCCGTAGGAGAGGCTGAAGAGTCGCGTCACGGCCCAGTTGTCCTGCGCGTAGAAGGCGAGCTGGGCGGCGCTGAATTGCGGGGCCCAGCGTTTGCTGCCGGTGATGTCTTCGCGCGAGAAGGAGTAGTTGTATTCGTAGGGGGCGGCTTCTGTCGCGGTTCCGATAGAGAGGAAGTCGTCGATGGAGTTGTAGACGTAGGAGCCGTAGTTCTCGCGGATAAAGAGGTTGGCCATCGTGAAGAACTCGTTGTGTGTTCCGAAGGTGAACTCATGTTTGCCGTGTCGCCAGGTAGCGTTGTCGGTGATGGTCCAGATGTCCTGGTTGAGGTAGTTGGCGGGTGAATATCGTTCGGATCCGAGTTCGACGGTCCGGCTGTTGGACAGGTTGATGCGGACGTAGGGGATGGCTTGTCCGGGGATTTCGCGGAAGTCGCGGACGCTGGTGAAGCCGGCGCGGAGTTCGTTGAACCAGGTGGAGGAGATGTTGGAGGTCCATTCGGCGATGAGGGAATGGGTCGTGTTGTTCATCGTATAGCCGTTGTTGTTCAGGTGGAGGGCATTGGGAGTATTGCTGAAGATGAGCTGGGAGGCTGTCAGGAAGCTGTAACGGGCGGAGAATTTGTTCCGTTCGTTGATGTTCCAGTCGATGCGCCCGAGCAGTCGTACGGACTCGGTGTTGATGTCTTGCGGTCCGTATCCTCCGCCGTCGTATCCTCCGGTGAGGGTTTTGAGTTTGCCGACGATTTGGTTGGCCTCGTCGGGGGTGACGTTAGACCCGGCGCCGACGTTGTAGGACGAGGGGTAAGTTTTGGCGGCCTGTTCTGCGCTGGCGAAGAAGAAGAGCTTATCTTGCATGATAGGTCCTCCGAGGGTGAAGCCGGTGGTCCGGTCGGACTGTTGGGAGAGCTTTTCGCGCTGTTCAACGTCGCGGCCGGCGGTGGTGCCGGTGAAATTCTGGTCATTGTAGTAGCTGTAGAGGGAGGCATGGTATTGATTGGTTCCCGACTTGGTGATGGCGTTGATGCCGGCTCCGGTGAATCCGCTTTGCCGGACGTCGAAGGGGGCTATGACGACTTGTATTTCTTCTATGGCGTCGAGCGAGATGGGGTTGGCGCCGGCTTGTCCGCCGTTGGTTCCGCTGGAGGCGAGGCCGAAGACGTCGTTATTGACCGTCCCGTCGATTTGGAAGCTGTTGTAGCGGTTATTGCTTCCGGCAAAGGACAGTCCGCTGCCTGCGACGGCGGCTTGGGGAGTGAGGCGGGCCACGTCGTAGATGCTGCGCGAGATCGTGGGCGTGGCCTCGATGGCGGTGCGGGCGAAGTTGTCGGCGGCGCCGGTTTGCTGTGAGCGGAAGCTACGGGTAGCCGAGACGACGACTTCGCTAAGTGCCTGGGAGGATTCGCGGAGACTGATGTCGATGATCGAGGCTTCGCCGAGGGAGAGGTAGATGCCGTCTTTGGCGTAGGGGTGGTAGCCGATGTAGCTTACTTCTACGCTGTAGGGGCCACCGGTGCGCATGCCTTGTATGAGGTAGCGGCCGCTTTCGTTGGCGACGGCCGAGTAGCGCGAGCCGGAGGGTTGGTGCACGGCGATAACGACGGCGCCGGGCAGGGGTTCGCTTTGGTCGGCGACTTGTCCGCCGATGGAGGAGGTGGTAAGTTGCCCGAAGGCGTTGCAAACGATAAGGAAACTCAGTACGAGTCCTTGCAGAAGTCGGTTGATTGAGTTCATAATTTCTTTATTTATTGTTTCTTTTCGCAAAGGTAGGTTTTTCTTGCTACATGATTATTACATCCGGGTTACTTCTACGGCAATAATTTTTCAAGGAATCGGACATTCGGCCGGGGGGCTCCAGGGGCCTTTTTGTCCGCGGCGGTTTTCCCATCGCAGGGCGATGCGGACGAGTTGCCCGCGGTTGTCGGGGGGGAAGGCGAGGACGAAGGGAGAAGCCGTGGCGATTTCGGAGCAGAGGAGGCTGTCGGGGTCGGGATCAGGATCGCTGCCGGGGGATGCAACGTAGTCCCAGCGGATTTCGGCGCCATATTGTCCGCGGAGCTTGCCTTTGCGTGGCTTGCCGGTTCCGGTGATGTAGAAGAAGTCGATCCGGAGGCGGTGGCTGGTGAGCGGCGTGATGGCAAAGCCGGGCGGATCCTTGGCGACGGGCGACGGTTTATACTTGCCGGCTCGTCGTTTGGGGAAGCCGCAGGCGGCGAGGTCGTCATTCAGGACGTCGGGATGGGAGACCATCACGTGATAAAGTTCGCGCAAGGCGGGCAGAAATTCGGCTTCGGCCTCCGTCATACGTTCGCTTGCCAGGCGCGTTCGGGTGGAGGGGTTCTCCCATTCGAAGAAGGCGTCCATATATTGGGCCGCCGGCCCGTCGCAAAAGTCGCGGTACCAATCTCCCAGCGGCATACCCTGCTGCATCCCAAGGCGGACCAAGTTGGCTGCTATATGGCCCTTAGCTTTGAGTAATAAGCGGTAAACTTCTCTCCTACTGTTCGGTATCCATCCTCGTCCGGACATAATTTATTGCTTTAAGGATTAAAATTCTATATTTTTCTCTTTTATTTTTTCCAATTGGGATCGAATTTCTTCCGGTTGGGATCGAATTTCTTCCGGCTGGGATCGAATTTCTTCCGGTTGGGATCGAATTTCTTCCGGTTGGGATCGAATTTCTTTCGGTTGGGATCGAATTTCTTCCGGCTGGGATCGAATTTCTTCTCAATGGGATCCAATTTCTCCTCAATGGGATCCAATTTCTTCTCAATGGGATCGAATTGATTTCTAATGGGATCGCTACAAAGATAGTAATTATTATGATTCTTCCGACATTTTTTCAGCAGGATACAGAAAAGCCTCCAATGAAATGGACGTATGCGTAATAAAATGGGGCGCATGCGTAATAAAATGGGGCGTATGCGCGACAAAATAGGGCGCACACGTAATGAAATAGGGCGCATACGTAATAAAATAGGGCGCACACATAGGTGCGCCCCTACGGATTTGTAACATTCCGACCAATGGTTTGTCCGGTAGGCGACAGGGCGGGCGGGTGTCGGGTATCACGTAGGGGCGCACCTGCGTGTGCGCCCTATTTTGTCGCGTGTGCGCCCTATTTTGTCGCGCATGCGCCCTATTTTGTCGCGTTATTTTGGGCGGTGGGGGTGGCGGGGCAGGACGAAGATCGGAAGGTAGAAGAAGATGCCGGCTAAGGACATCAGCAGGCCGCCAATGGTGCCGGCGGCAAGGGGGAACCAGAAGGCTTCCCTGTCGGGCCCCAGCATGAAGGGGATGAAACCCAGGACGGTGGAGACGACCGTCAGGAAGATGGGCATGATTTTGGCGTTCCAGGCCTTCAGGTAGGCGCGATGGGGGGAGATGAGCGGCTTGCGGAGGCGGATTTTGTTGTATTCGTTCAGGATGTAGATGCTGGCGTTGATTGTGATGCCGCACAGGAGGACGAATGACGCGAATCCGCCCTGGTCGAAGTTGAGCCGGAAGGAGTAGAAGGTGAGGAAGACGCCGATATAGGAGACCGGGATCACGAAAATGATGGCGAGCGGCTGGCGAAGTGAATTGAACAGGATGCTGCTTGTGAAGAAGATGATGACGACGATGAGCAGCAGCAATAAGTATTGCCGGTTCTCCTCCTGGCTCCAGTAGTAGTAGGAGGATTGCGACTCGGCGCTGTATCCCATCGGCAGGGAGGCGTTGAAGTTTGCGAGGATGCCCTTCTGTATCTTGTTGCCCTGGCTGGATGCGCCGATGTATTCGTATTGGAGGCAGAGGCGGTACTGTTGGTTGACCTTGGCGACGTTCTGGGGCATTTGTTCTTTCTCGACTGTGGCCAGTGCGTCGGGTTTGTAGGAGGTCTTGGTCAGGGATTGGGGGCCGTGGAGCATGTTCCAGACATCGTACTGGTCGGCCTGCCGGGAGTTGAGCCTGAGGCGTTCGGTTTCGCTGTCGACAATGATATTGCCGGCGTATATATCTCGTCCGAAGACGGTGTGCAGCGAGGAGAAGAGCTCGACGGGGCGGAGGTTCGCCTCGGCCAGGCGGGCTTTGTTGAGCTTGAAGTAGAACTCGCGGTAGTCATCTTTCCAGTAAGAGAATTCGGCGTTGATCAGGACTTCCTTTGTGCGACGGTAGGTGAGCAAGGTGTCGCGGAGTTCTTCGGCGCGGCGATACAGTTCGTCGTAGTTGTAACCCATGAGTTCGATGCGGTAGTTGCCGGCAGTCTCGCGGACGTCGTTGCTGAAGCCCTGGTCGGCCAGTCCGTAGACATTCCAGCTACCGCCGCCGAGTTCGAGGGCTTTGGCGATGATGCGGCTTTTCAGGACATAGGGGAATCCGCTTCGTTCGCTTTCTTTGGTGAAGACGATGTCGATGCGCGCCTGTCGGGCGTTGCGGATGGAGGTTTGGAACTGTCGGATTTCGGAGTGGGCGCTCAGGTAGGCTTCCATGCGGCTGATGAGGTTGTTCATCTGGTCGAGCGTCGTGCCGTTGGGGAGTGAGGCGGTGACGGTGAGGACGGTTTCGCCGCGCTGCGTGAAGTAGCTGCCTTCGTAGACCTTCTGCACAAAGAGGCGCAGGGTGCCTCCGAGGGCTTTCTCGACGATGGGTCTGACCTTTTCCTTGACGGTCTCGCCGGTGAACAGTTGGTTGTACTTGCTGATCAGGCGGGATTCGAGGTGGGAGTAGGTTTGGTTGCTCTTCTTGTCTATTTTGTCCGGGAGCATGAAGAAGGGCAGGCCGAAGGCGAGGGCCAGGACGAGGCAGGCCGTCTTGCGCCAGCGACAGAAGAAGGCCATCTGACGCAGGTAATAGCGCGAGAAGAGGAGTTGCAGCTTGCTGACCCATCGCCCGGAGCGTCGTTGCCCGGCCGGGCGGAAGTCGGATAGGGCCGGGACGAAGAAGAGGGCGATGGCTAAGGATACGGCCAAGTTGATGATCACCACCGCGGCAAAGTCCTGGAGGTTGATGCGTATGCGTTCGTCGAGGAAGAAGATGATGGCCAAGGCGCCGATGGTGGTCAGCGTTGCGGCAAGGATGGGCAGGAAGGCGTTTCGGTTGTGGTGTTTGCGGATATGGTCGCTCATGACAATCGTATTGTCGATGATCAGGCTCAGCGAGATGGTCACGCCGGCCAGCGAATAGAGCTGCATCTCCAGCCCCAGGAGGTAGTAGAAGATGACCGAGATGCAGATATTGACCGTCAGGCTGGAGACGATCAGCAGAAGGTAGCGCAAGCTGCGGGTGATGAGCAGTACGAAAAGGAGGAGGATGAGCACCGTCATCCCGGTACGGATATAGATCTTGTTCAGTTCCTCGCGGATATAGTCGGTGGCGTCGTAGCTGACGTGTATCTCGTATCCGGCGGGGAGGAGGGCGCGGATGTCTTCCATGCCGGCCTTTACCCTGGCGGCCAGCTCCAGTTGGTTGGCTGTTTCTTCGGCGCGAATGGAGAGGTAGATGGAGTTCAGGCCGTTGATGCGGTAGTAGCTGCGGGGAGGTTCTTCCCGGCGGCTCACTTTCAGCAGGCGGTCGAGGCGGACGATCGTCCCGTCGGCGGCGGCGAGACTGATGCGGGCGGCGTCGAAGCCTTCCTCTGCCTGCTCGCCGGGGTCGGGGACGAGGGCGAGTCGTATCCATTCGCTGCTTTCGCTGCGAATACGGGCGATGCCGAGCGACTCGCGGTTGTAATGGGTCCGGATGGCGTCTTGTATGCCGGTCGGCGTGATGCCGAGGGCGAAGAGCTGTCGACTGTCGTACTCAAGCCTCCATTCCATCGGGGTGGCGCCGCTGATGTCGATGCGGTAGACGCCCGGTATGCCGGCCAGGGAGGGTTTGATGCGGTTTTCGGCGAAACGTTGTATCAGGATGGGGGAGGCGGCGGCATTGATGGTGTAGCTGATGAAGGGGCGCGTTTCTTCGTCGTCGGGGCGGCTCATCTCCAGGACGGGGTAGGTCAGTCCGTCGGGCAAGCCGGGCCAGGTCTGGCGGACAATGGTGGAGGCCTCGAAGCGGGCGGCGTCGATGTCGGTATGTTTGTCGAACTCGATGGTGATGCGGCCCCATCCGTTGCCTGAGGTGGATTCGATTTCTTTGATTCCTTTGATACGCGCCAGCATGGCTTCGAGGCGGGAGGTAACTTCTATCTCGATCACCCGCGCCGAGTGATTGGGCATATCGTAGCGGATCATCAGCCGGGGCAAGGTGTAGGAGGGTTCCAGCTTAATGGGCAGCAGGGGGATAAAGGCGATCCCGGCCAGGGCCATACAGATGAAGATGAGTATGACGGAGAAGCGTCTCTCCGGCCTCTTTCGATGCGGATCTATTCCCATTGTTCGGCTTCGTTATGATGCAGGATAGAGTGCGAGAGAGGGACGTTCATCTCGAAGTCGAACAAGGTCAGTTTGCGTATTTTATAATAGCTCAGCCAGTAGTTGCGCAGGGCGGAGATGTAGTTTCGTTCGGCTTCCTGGCGCCGGTTGAGCGAGAGAGTGAGACTGTTGATGTCGGCCTTTCCGATCATGAAGCGCTGCTTGGTTTCGGCATACGCCATCTGGGCCAGGTCGAGGGCTTCCTCGGCGCTGATGATCAGTTGCAGGCGGATATTGAAGTCTCCTACGGTCATGATGATATCTTCTTCGATAGCCACCTCCTGTTGCCGGGCGGAAATCTGAGTAACGTTCAAGGTATTGCGGGCGATGTTGTACTTTCCCTTGCGGATGCCCCAGTCGACCAGGGGGATGGAGACGGATAGGGAGATGACGTCCTGTTGCAGGGGATTGCGGTAGGCGTTGCTCAAGCTGGCGGCTACTTGATTAAAGCCGATACTGGCGGTGGCCGAGGCGTTGAAGCGGGCTTCCTTTTGGGTCTTGTCGGCTTGCTGTTGGGCTTCGAGTATCTGCCGCTGGAGGTCGAGGAAAGTTGGGTTGTTTTCGCGGGCATAGGCCAGTGCCTTATCTGCGTCGATGATCCGGTTGACGGGTCGCCCGGGGAGGCGGAGACGTATGTCGGTATTCTTGTCGAAGTTCAGGTACGAGGCCAGGGCGAACATGCTTCGCTTAAGGGCGATGCCGGCGTTCTGGAGGGTATTGCGGGCATTGACGGCGTCGAGCCTGAGAGTCAGCAAGTCGGCCTGGGTGATGGAGGCAATTTTGTGGCGCTGCTCGCCGGTGCGGTAGAGGGTGTCGGTCGAGGCGACGTTGTCGAGGGCCATGTCGTACTCTGCCTGCGCCAGGGCGAGGTCGAAGAAGGCGGTCGTGGCTTGCTCGCTCACCTGCTCAAGGTTATAGACGAGTTCTTTCCGGGCCTTTTCGTACTTCAGCGGTTCTATCCTGCGCTCCCAGCGGAAGGGGTTGTATCCGATAAGGTCCTGCACGTATCCGATGCGGATGGGGACGGAAGTAAACTGCGTGTAGGTATTGTCGCCGAAATTACGCATATATCCCAGGTCGCTGTTGAGGAAGAAGCTGCCTCCCAGCGGGTCGAAGTTCTGCCTCACTTCCAGCCCTCCGTAGGAATAGAAGGACTGTTGGCGGCGATAGACGTCGATATCTTCGTTGGAGTCGTACCGCCGTGTGATGTCGCGGTAATATTGTGCGGGGGTCAGGTTGAGCGTCAGGCGGGGCAGGCGTCCGGCGCGGTAGGTGCGGAACTGCCAGTAACCGGCTAAGTAGACGTTCCGGCTCCGGAAGGCCTCCAGCGAACTGTCGGCTGCCAGATGAATGGTCTGCTCCAGCGACAGGACGACCTGCGCATCCGCACGCCGGCCCGGCCATAACGCCAGCAGGCCGGTAAGCGGCAGGATGATAAACATGGCTCTCTTCATTGCTCTTTCTTATAAATAAACCAATAAACCAGGGGGATAATAAACAGACTGACCAGCGTTCCGACCGACATGGCGGCTATCATGGCTAAGGAAAGGGGCTTTTGCAGCTCGCTCCCCATGTCGAAGGAGAAGAGGAGCGGCACCATGGCCAGGATACTGGTGAGCGACGTCATCACAATGGGGCGCAAGCGCCGGCGTCCGGCTTCGTGTATGGCTTCCAGGAGCGGCATGCCGGCTTTGCGCAGTACGTTGATGGCGTCGAGCTTGAGGATGGAGTCGTTGATGATGATACTGCACGTGACGACGATGCCGATGGCGCTCATCAGGTTCAGCGTATGTCCGCAGAGGGATAGCAGCAAGAGCGCCGCCGCTACGTCGATGGGTATCTCCAGCAGTACGATGAGCGGTTGCAGGAAGCTCTCGAATTGCGCAGCCAGGATGAAATACATCAGCAGGATAGAGATGAGCAGGATAACGACCAGCTCGTTCAACATCTGCCGGTTGGAGAAGAAGCTTCCGGAGAATTCGACGTCCCAGTCGCTCTTTATCTCTGCCTCTGCTCCCAGGGCTCCTTCCTGTCCTGTGGCGGCTGAAGCGTAGCGGACACTGTTCCTGACGTCGTCCATCAGCTTGGCGGCATCCCGGACGTCATAGAATTGGAAGGGGATGTATTCGCCGTTCTTGCCGGCCGTAATGGTCTTCAGGTCTTCGCCCGGCGTAATGCTGACAAGGGAGGCCAGGGGGACGGCCTTCACCATCGTGTTGCGCATCATCTCGTCGATGGATTGCGCGTCGCCGGCAATCACGATGGGGATATATTGCTGGTAGGAACGGAGCGTGCCGGCTTCGTTATCGCGGAAAGTCATGCGCAGCGTGCGGTATACATCGCTGTAATCCACATTGTAGAGGAGCAGCTTCCGGAGGTCGATCGTGATATTGTACTGGTTATCGAAGGCCACGCCTGTAGGAACAAGGGCGGTCGATTCCTTTATCTTCGTCTCTAATTGATGAATCCTGGTCGGGGTAGGCGTTTCCGTCCGGTTGCGGGGATAAAGCCCGGCGACGATATCGGCTTCGCCGGTGACGAACAGCTTCTCGAACACCGTCTCCGGCGGGGCAAAGGAAAAGACCGACGCCGGGTAGTACGTCTGGAGCCACGCCCTTATCTTCTCCTCGAGAGGGGGTATGTCTGAGGGTTCCGGCGCCTTGAAGTAAAGCTCTGCTTCGGAGAGAGACCGGTCGCGGTCGCGATTGAGCAGGAATTGCTGGCTACCTACATAGGCGGTATATTCGATGCCTTTTTCCTTCATCTCCCTGAAGAGGGCGTCAACGCGCGCCCGGTTCTCGTCGATATGGATGTTCTCGTTCCATTCGATAAGGGCGATCAGTTCGTTTTGTTCTATATCCGGCATCCGGCTCTTGGGTATCTCGTAAAAGAGCAGTACGCATAAAGGCATCGAAGCCAGCAACAACAAAAGGCTCGACACCTTATGGCGGAACACCAGACGGATGCCGGCGTCGTAGAAACGCTCCCACAGCCCTCCGGCGGAGGACTTCTCCGTGACTGACTTCCTGCTGCCGGCGCCTTTCACCATCTTATACAATACCGGCAGCAGCATGATCCCCGTAAAATACGAGACGATCAGCCCCACGGTAACGGCAAACGCCTGGTCGCGGAAAATAGCGCCGGCAATCCCGCTCAGAAACACCAGGGGGACGAAGACAACAATCGTCGTAAAGGTAGAACTCAGCATCGGCGTGAGGACTTCGTTCGTCCCTCTGGCACACGATTCGTCGAGCGAATATCCCATCGCCCGGTACTGGGCAATATTCTCGGTCACCACAATCGAGCTGTCCACCATCATCCCCAGCGCCAGTATCAGCCCGGCCAACGATATGATGTTCAGCGATACGTGGAAAAGATAGAAGAACAGGAAGCAAACCACCAGACTGACAATCATGCTCAGGCCGATAATAGCCGGACTCTTCACATCTCCAAGGAAGAGGATAGCTACGATACAGATAAAGATAAACCCCAGGGAAAGGTTCTGCTTGAGGTTGGAGATCGTGAAGTCCAGTAGCTGCGTCTGGTTGCGCGTGATGCTGAACTCAATCTCCGGATAGACGGCCGAGAAGTAATCGACGACTTCCTGAAGCGACTCCTTCATTGCATCCATATTCTCGTCGGCTTGCTTGATGACGGCTAAGGTGACTGCCCGTTTCCCGTTCGAGAGCGAGACGCCGGTTTCCTTCACCGGCGTCACTGCCACCCGGGCCATATCCTTGAGCTGAAAGAGGCGCTCTCCCTTGCGTATATAGATATTCTCCACATCCTCCGCCGTGCGGAGCAGGGTAGAGAAGCGGATGTTGTATTCATAGTACCCGTCGCGCACCGTCATGCTGCCCGGCTCTATATTGCTGGCGGAGATGGCTTCTTCCAGGTCGCTGAGCGTGATGTCTGCCGTTTCCATCCACTTTATGTCGGGCCGTATCTGTACCTGCTGGGTAGCCGTCCCCGTTATGTCGACCATGGCTACCTCCGGCAGTTGTTCTATCCGCCGTTTGATGACCATTTCCGCAAATTCCGAGAGCGCGAGGAAGTCGGCCTCTCCCCCCTCTCCGGCCAGCGTCAGGTTGAGGCAAAAGACCGGTATGTCCGTAGCGCTGGCTTTGATCACCCTGGGGCGTTCGGTCTCGCGCGGGAGGTAGTTCATGGCGGCGTCTATCTTTTCATTCACTTCGATAAAGGCCAGGTCGGTATTGGTACCGAAGTCGAAGCTCAGGCGTATGATCCCCCCGCCGTCGCGCGTTTCGCTCCGGATGTCGCGCAGCCTGCTTACCTGCATCAGTTGCTGGCGGATGGGTTTCATCACCGTATTTTCCAGTTCCCTGGCAGATGTCTCGGTGCCCACGGCCTGCACGGTAATTTCGGGGATCGCAATGTCGGGCAACAAGGATACCGGCAGGGTAAAATACGTCGTCAGCCCTATGATAAAACAGGCCGTAAAAGCCATCAATACGGCAATCGGACGGTCTAATAGAAACTTTATCATAATACCGATACAGCGCTTTCATGCGCCAGATTGATGTTCCCGCTTGTAATGATTATATCGCCTTCTTTCAGTCCTTCGGTGATGGTGTAGCTACCGGCATTTTCCAGTCCGGTCTGTACGTAGTTCCAATACGCTTTCCCTTCGACAAACGTAAAGACGACCTGTTTCCCCGAACGAAGCACCACGGCTTCTTTGGGGACAACCAATTGTTTCCCCACTAAACGCTGGATATGGATGCGTACGTTCATTCCGTCGAGGAGCCTCTTACCCGGATTGGCAACAGAGGCTTTTACGCGCACCATGCCGTTCTCGTCTACGATGGGATTGATTTCGGAGATGCGTCCTTCCGTTCTTCCGTCGGGCAGGGAGAAAGGAGTTACTTTTACGTTGTCGCCCACTTGGATAAGGGAAGCTTCGCCTTCGAGCACGGTAAAGGAGACTTCCAGATTGCGCGTATCTATGATGGTGCAAAAAGCCTCCGACGTAGAAGCCATATTGAAGGGCTTGGCAAACAGATTAGCTACAGTACCGTCAAAAGGCGCCGTCAGTACGGCCCGTTGTTCTTCGTATGCCGCCAGTTCGTATTGCGCCAGCGCCTGGTCGTATCCGCTCCGGGTGCGAGCCAGTTGCAGCGTAGCGGGAGGCGTTTGAGCGGAATCTGCGGGCGTATAGCCTTGTCCTATCAAGACGTCTTGCATTTCCAGACGGGCTCTGTCTAAAGCGTCCTTTGCCTGGAAGGCTTTGTTGGATAAACGGAAGGAGGCCAGTTCTGCCAGCTTCTGGCCTTGCGTGACCCAGTCGCCGTTCTTTACCCAGACAGCGGCAAGCGGTTCGGCCGACTCGAAGTGCAGGTCGGCTGATTTGCCGGAGGCCAGCTTACCGTTACTGACGAGTTCATGGTTAAAGTCAGACAGTTGGAGTGTTTCCACTGTGACCCCGTTTCCTGTTTCCGGCAGCAATGTTTCCACATTTTGCTCTTCCTCCGCACGATCCTTACTTCCCGAACAAGCCGCTACTCCCGTAAGCAGCCACATTATTACAATAAGAAAATTAGAAAACTTCATAATATGCTGGTTTTTTACTTAGTATGTTACCTGTTAAAATAATCAATCTGCAAATATAACGGTTGCTATTCAACCACACATATAAAAGCCTTCAAAAAAATGACTTTTTTGTCAGAATGAGAAATTTACGCCCTACCCTTTCACCCGCCACGCCATTGGCGACAACTGCGACGCCTGCGAACACAACCATAAGCCGTATTGCGAAAGCGACGCGATAATGACCTATCACGATGTAACCGTATTCGGCGTAACGTAACATGAATCGCTGAATCCTGCGTAAACTTGAGTCGCTTTTAGAGCCCGTTTGAACCTTGCATAAGGCACAAATAAACATGCCAAAGAACTTGATTCGGGCTAAATTCATATTTCTCCCGAAATGATTGAGTAAAACTTCAATCAATTGTGTATTTTTGTGCGGCACCTTAGTAGTCATAAGTCATAGCCAGAGATAAACATGCGAAGTTTTCCTCTAAATTGCTGATCATTAGGGTTCTTTCAAAACAAAAAAATAGAGCTGTAAGTTACATTTTAATATACAATTATGAAAACTATATTTGTCGTCTCTCTACTTTTTCTCAGTTTGAGTTCCTATCCTATTTCTATAACAGGCCGTATAATTGATGCAGAAAACAAACATCCACTTGAAGAGGTAAATATAACCTTGGCACGGCTTGATTCGATTGAGATTACTCAAACTATTACCCATAG
>JAISWO010000020.1 GCA_031271045.1 Tannerellaceae bacterium | reverse complement strand
TGGTGGAGTGACTGTCCTGCAAAAATGAAAGGCTGGTTCGACAGGGTTTATTCCGTTGGATATGCTTATGGCTACGACCGGGATGGAGGAAAAATAATGAAAATGAAGCGAATCAAATTGGGACTTGTCATTTGTACTGCCGGGCATCCAAACATTTTTTTGGAAGAAACAGGAATTGCAAGAAGTATGCGGAATGTAATGCTTGACGACAGGTTGGGAGTTCGATTCGAGAAGAAAGAAATGATAATACTCGGTGGCACATTAGAACTTGAGAAAGTCGCAAATAGTCATCTGGAAAAGATAATGAATTTAGGAGAGAATATGGATGAATTTTATAATACAACAAGAAACTGTTCAAGTTTTATTGCGCATCAGCACAATAAATAACAAATACAACATCACATTGCTCGTGGTTACCTTATACTCGTAATCTTTAGCCAATCTATGAGAATTTTCCTGTCAAGAGAAGGTTCTTTCCAGCATCCACGCCACGACTCTATACATCGACGCGGGTGGCCTCCACGCTTTGGATGTCGATCAAGCATGCGCCGGGAAAGTGGTGTTTGACTTGCTGCGCCGACAGAGAACGCGTAATCTCCGTGTACTTCTTCGAACGTAGCATCTCCTTTAAAGTAGTAATAAACCGGTTGCCAGCAGGGAAAATCACGCGGTAACATACGTCACTGGCAACCGGTTTTTAACAGAAGCTTATGGCTTCAGCCATTTGTCTAACCATCCGAAGAAGACGCGCTGGAAAAGGATTCCGTTCTGCGGCCGGGCAATCCAGTGGTTCTCGTTGGAAAAGATCAGCATCTCGGCCGGAATGCCCCGAAGCTTGGCTGCATTGAAGGCGCTCATGCCCTGGGAAGCAGGGATGCGGTAATCCAGCTCGCCATGGGTAACTAAGATGGGCGTATCCCATTTGTCGACAAAGCGGTGCGGCGAGTTGGCAAACGAGCGTCGAGCTACGGGATTCGCCTCCCAGTAAGCACCACCCAGATCCCAGTTGACAAACCACACCTCCTCCGTCTCCAGGTATTGCTGCTCCAGATTGAAGATACCGGCATGGGAAACAAAGGCCTTGAACCGCTTCTGGTGATTCCCGGCCAACCAGTAGACCGAAAAGCCCCCATAACTGGCCCCGACAGCTCCCAGACGGTCGGCATCGACGTAAGGCTCCCGGGCAAGGACGTCGATGGCCGAGAGATAATCCTGCATATTCTGCCCGCCATAGTCGCCGCTGATCTGCTCGAGCCACTCCTGTCCGAAGCCCGGCAAGCCGCGACGGTTGGGGGCGACAATAATATAGCCGTTGGCCGCCATAAGTTGCAGATTCCAGCGATAACTCCAGAACTGGCTGACTGTGCTCTGCGGACCTCCCTGACAATAGAGCAGCGCCGGATATTGCCTGGAAGGATCAAAGTTGGGCGGATAAACCACCCAGGTCAGCATCTGCTTGCCGTCGGTCGTCGGAATCCAGCGGGCTTCCGAGCGGGCGACGGTCAACTGGTCAAATACGGCCCTGTTCTCGAAGCTGATCTCGGTAGCTTCGCCCGTTTCCGTATCGACGGTAAATACTTCCGAAGGATATTCCATCGACTGGCGGACGGTCAGTATCTTTCCGGCAACAATCCGATCCATCGCAACATAATCGTACTGTCCGGAAGTGATCTGCCGGATTTGCTTATCCAAACCTATCTGCCAGATATGCGTAAGCGCCTCTTTGCAGGCAATCAGGTAAAGCGACCGGCTGTCCGCTGACCATTGGATGGCGTCGGTATTGTAGTCGAAATCTGACGTAAGGTATTGTTTCTCGCCGGTCGACCGGTCGGCTACGAAAAGACGCTGCTTGTCCGACTCGTATCCGTCGCGCTCCTGACTGATCCAGGCAATGTAGTGGCCGTCGGGCGAGAACTGCGGTGCAATGTCGTATCCCATCATACCTTCCGTCAGGTTGCGGGTCTCTTTCGTCTCCACATCGTAGAGGTAGATGTCCGAGTTGGTAGACAAAGCATAGGCCACTCCGGTCTTCTTCCGGCAAGCGTAAGCGATCTGCTTCCCATCCGGACTCCAAGCCAGATCCCCTACTCCGCCGAAAGGCTTCATTGGACATTCAAACGGCTCTCCCTCCATTATATCTACCGCTTCTCCAAGCGTCACCCCATCAAAGGAAGCAAGGAAAGGATGAGGAATCGTCTCCACCCATTCATCCCAATGCTTGTACATCAAATCCTCGACAATGCGTCCGGTAGCCTTCGGCAGATCCGGATACCGGTCCGACGTCCGCTCTCCGTATTTAATATCACTGAAGAAAAGCACCTGGGTCTCATCCGGCGAAAAGACAAAGCCGTTAATTCCTCCTCCTACTCCTCCTTCATAGCGGCTCACCTGATGGCGATGGCTCCCGTCGGCATCCATGATCCAAATCTGCGAACTCCCGCTTTCGTTCGACAGGAAAGCAATGTTCTTTCCTCCATTTATCCAGACGGCATTCTGTTCGCTTGCGGGCGTCTGCGTAATTTGTTGTTTGCCGCTCCCATCAGGGTTGACAACGAACAGTTCCCTGTTACTCTTATTCTGTTCAATACTGATGAAAGTAACGCCATAAAGCGCCTTACTTCCATCGGGCGAAAGTTTGGCGTCACTAACCCGGGGCAACGTATAAAGCACTTCCGGCGTCAGGATACCATTTGTCACCTTAGTCTCCGACCGCCCGATAAGAGGCGCGGACTCTTCTGTTGCGTGCTTATTTCCTTGCACACAGGATCCCCATGATAATACGGACATAGACATAATTACCGTAGCAATTGTTTTATTCATTCCATTAATAAATTAAATTCATATTTTGCGAAGTTAGTAAATAATATTATACCTTTGCGTTATAATTTAATGAACTGAACAATTATGGATAAGATTTGGCTGTTGGGAATTACCTTATGTATGGTAATGGCATTTAATTCGTGCAAGCCTAAGCAGAGCACTTATAGAGCTGCTTATGAGCTGGCACAGGAGAGGACGGAAGATTCTTTATATGATGATCCAGCCTTCGATGATACCGAAAGCGAATATGCGGAAGTTGAAGAAATTGCTCCTGTCTCCAAACCAAAAGAAGATACTTTTGATCCTTTCGGAAACACCGGGAACATCGGATATCCCGATATCAGTGAAAGTTTGGACATCGCTACGCGGCAGGAACGCATCAATCCTTTCGAAGGAGAAAGCTTCCAGAGTCTGAAGCGCTATAGTGTTGTGATCGGCAGTTTCAGAAACAGAACGAACGCAACGGCATTGAAGGAGCGCATGCAATACGAAGGCTATAATACTATTTTGGCCGAAAATGAGTTAGGAATGATACGCGTTATCGTTTCCAGTTCCGACAACAAGTCGGAAGTGGTACGCAGCAGAAGTTCTTTCAAGTCTAAATACTATCCGAACTTTCAGGATGCGTGGATTCTGGAACGCCGCCGTTAATACACTTATCCGAAAATATAAACAGGGGATGTCTCAAAGGATGTCCCTTTTTTTTACTTTATGAAAATCATAGACGAACAGCTCTTAGACGAGACAACAGAAAAAGCGAAGCAGTCCCCCAGACTTCGCATGAACCATAATTTCCATGAACACCTGGACGAGCCGGTTCACCGGCTGATCAACGCCATGGAACCAGGCACTTACCTGCGCCCTCATCGCCACCGGAATCCCGACCGGGACGAATCCTTTCTCATCCTTCGCGGAAGAGTTGCAATCTTTATCTTCAACGATCAAGGGAATATTACGGAACAATTTATACTCGACAGCCGGTCCGGCGTCTATGGCGCCGAAATAAAGGCCGGCGTATGGCATGGCCTGATCGTACTGGAAACGGGAAGCGTACTTTATGAAGTGAAGAACGGACCTTACGCGCCTGTTTCTCCGGAGAACTTTGCTCCCTGGAGCCCTGCTCCGGAAGATACGGATAGCGTGCGGGACTATATCAATCGCTTAGCCAGGCAGTTGTAACAGACGACCGACGGCTTCCCGCCAATCTTCTCCGTTCCGGGGCTGACAGGTCTGCATGCCCAGCGAGCGGCCAACGGCGACGTTCCGTTCGCCATCGTCCACAAACAAGGTCTCGGATGCTATGATGCCGCTATCGTTCAACAGATATTCGAAAATGCGGGGGTCGGGCTTTGTTATACCTATCTTGTATGAAACATAGGTGGCGTCAAAGTAATGAGCGATGGGGAAGCCGGCAGGCGAAAAGGCAGGCGTCTGCGCCCATTCGAAGATGAAGGGGTTGGTGTTGCTCAGCAGATAGACCTTGTGGCTTTTCCTTAGTTCGAGAATATAATCCAGCTTATATTGGGGTATGTCAACAATAAATCCCATCCATGCATGTTCGACTTCTTTGTTGGAAAGTTCTCTGCCGGCGTACCGGCTTAAGGCGCGGCAGAATGCCGGCGAATCCAGGTCTCCCCTTTCCAGTTCCAGGAAGACGCCGCGTTGTTCGTAGGGGTCGAGTATCTCGCGGATGTTATCTATACCGAGTTCCTCAAACCGTTGTATGGAGCGGGTAATATCCAGATCAATGATCACGCCCCCTAAATCGAATACGATGTTCTTTATTGTTGACATACCTTTTTTATATGATTGAATGATTGAAAAAATCAAGCCAGCTTATGGATGACTAATCCGGAGCGGAGTTTGGGCTCGAACCATGTCGTCTTTGGCGGCATGATATTTCCGCTGTCGGCGATGTCTATCAGTTGCTTCATGGATACGGGATAGAGCGCCAGGGCGGCCTGCATCTCGCCGCTGTCGACGCGGCGTTTCAGTTCGTCCAGCCCGCGGATACCGCCGACGAAGTCTATACGTTTGTCCGAGCGCAGGTCTTTTATTCCCAGGATCTCGTCTAATATCAGGCGCGACGAGAGCGTGACGTCCAATACGCCGATCGGATCGTTGTCGTCATAGGTTCCGGGCTTAGCCGTCAGCGAATACCACGCATCCCCCAGATAGAGCGAGAAATTGTGCAGGGCCGCCGGTTTGTATACCTCGCGTCCTTTGGGTTCGACCGTAAAATTCTTCTCCAGTGCGGCCAGGAAGGCTGCTTCCGATAATCCGTTCAAATCCTTCACGACACGGTTATAGTCGATGATCGTCAGTTGGGAGGCTGGGAAGCAGACGGCCATAAAGTAGTTGTATTCTTCGTCTCCCCGGTGGGCGGGGTTTTGCCTGGCTTTTTCGGCGCCTACCAGCGCGGCGGCGGCCGAGCGGTGATGTCCGTCGGCGATGTACAGGGCGGGGATGGCGGCAAAGAGCTCCGTTATGCGGGCGATGCCGGCGTCGTCGCTGATCAGCCAAAATGTGTGCGTAAAGCCATCCGGGGAGGTGGTGAAACGGTATTCGGGTTCTTTGGCCACACAGGTCTTCACCAGGGCGTCCAATTCCGGATGATCGGGATAGGCGAAGAAGACGGGCTCGATGTTGGCATCGTTGATGCGTACATGCTTCATCCGGTCTTCTTCTTTGTCGCGGCGCGTCAGTTCGTGCTTCTTGATGCGGCCATCCAGATAATCGTCTACGCAGGCGCAGACCACCAGTCCGTACTGGGTACGCTGGTTCATGGTCTGGGCGTAGAGGTAGTACATCTCGCGGGCGTCTTGCAGCAACCAGCCGTTGTCCTGGAATTGGCGGAAGTTGGCGGCGGCCTTTTCATACACCTGAGGGTCGTGCTCGTCGGTTCCTGCGGGGAAGTCTATTTCGGGTTTGATGATGTGGTAGAGCGATTGTTCGTTGCCGGCGGCTTCGGCGCGGGCTTCTTCGGAGTTGAGCACATCGTATGGCCTGGAGACGAGTTTTTCGACGCAGGCTTTTGGCGGGCGAAGGCCTTTGAAGGGTTTTATTTTCATACGTCTCCGTTGTTTACTTTGAACTGCGTATTTCCGTTGCAGAGGAAGTCGACGATCTGCCGGGCGGCGGCGATGCCGGCGTTGATGTTGGCTTCGGCCGTTTGGGCGCCTGTTTTTTTAGGCGTTGCAAAATAACGGTCGGGGTAGCGGGCGGCTAATTCGGCGGCGATGTCGGGCTTGACGTCGGTGAGGTATTTAAAGTCCGGGCGTTTGTCGAAGATACCGGCAAGGGAGGCTTCGTCGACGACTTCTTTGCGGGCGGTATTGACGACGATGGCGCCGGGAGGCATGAGGCTCAGCAGGGCGTGGTTGATGGAGTTTTTCGTCTCGGCGGTGGCCGGGATATGCAGGGATACGATCCGGCAGGTGCTGAAGAGTTCCTCGACCGAAGCAACGGCTTGCACGTTGTCGCTTTCCATAAGTTGCGCCGGGGCATAGGGGTCGAAGGCGTAGATTTCCATACCGAAGCCGCGGGCGATGCGGGCTACGTTGCGCCCGACGTTGCCATAGGCCAGGATGCCCAGCTTTTTTCCTTTCAGTTCGGCGCCCGAGGCGCCGCTAAAGAATCCGCGGAGGCCGTAGACCAGGAGGCCGAAGACCAGTTCGGCCACGGCGTTGGCGTTCTGTCCGGGTGTATTCATGACGCAGACGCCGTGGGCGGTGGCGGCCCGGAGGTCGACGTTGTCGTAACCGGCGCCGGCGCGGACGACGATCTTCAGTTGCCGGGCGGCGTCGAAGACTTCGGCGTCGATGATGTCGCTGCGGATGATGAGGGCGTCGGCGTCTTTTACGGCGTCGAGGAGTTGGTCTTTCCCGGTATATTTCTCGAGCAGGGCGAGTTCCATGCCGGCGTCTTCGACGACTTGGCGGATGCCTTTCACGGCTACGGGGGCGAAAGGTTTATCGGTGGCTATTAATACTTTTGTCATGGTCAGTGTTGTTTTTCGAATGTTTGCATGGCGTCGACCAGGGCTTGCACGCTGCTGCGGGGCATTGCGTTGTAGAGCGAGGCGCGGAATCCGCCGACGGAGCGGTGTCCTTTGAGGCCGACCATACCGGCTTCGGCGGCGAAAGCGGCGAAGGGGGCTTCGAGTTCTTTGTATTCGTCGGTCATGACGAAGCAGACGTTCATGATCGAGCGGTCTTCGGTGGCGACGGTTCCGCGGAAGAGTTTGTTGCGGTCGATTTCGTCGTAGAGGATGGCGGCTTTGTCGAGGTTCATTTTTTCGATAACGCGCAGGCCGCCGAGTTCCTGGTACCATTTCAATGTTTGGAGCGCGGCGAAAATGGGGAAGACCGGCGGTGTATTGAACATGGACTCTTTCCGGATATGGGTGCGGTAGTCGAGCATCGTGGGGATGGGTCGTTCGGCGCGTCCCAGGGCGTCTTCGCGTACGATGGCTAAGGTCACGCCGGCGGGGGCGAGGTTTTTCTGTGCTCCGGCATAGATGATGTCATAGCGGGAGACGTCGACCGGGCGGGTGAAGATGTCGGACGACATGTCGCAGACCAGGCGTACGTTGAGGTCGGGGTCGTTGCGCATCTCGGTGCCGTAAATCGTATTGTTGGACGTAAAGTGGAAGTAGTCCGAGTCGGCGGCGACTTTGTAGTCTTTGGGGATGAAGGTGTAGCCTGCGTCTTTGGAGGATGCGACGACGTCGACCTGCCCGAAGAGGCGGGCTTCTTTGATGGCGTTGGAGGCCCAGGTGCCGGTGTCTAAGTAGGAGGCTTTTTGTTTCAGCAGGTTGAACGGTACCATGCAGAATTGCAGGCTGGCTCCTCCGCCGAGGAAGATGACGTCGTAACCGGCCGGAACGTCGAGGAGTTCTTTCACCCGGGTTCTGGCTTCGTCGCATACGGCGACAAATTCTTTGCCCCGGTGCGATACTTCAAGGATGGACAGCCCTGTGCCGGCGAAGTTTTCGACGGCGGCGGCTGATGTTTTGATTGTTTGTTCACTCAGGATGGAAGGTCCTGCTGAGAAATTGTGCTTCTTCATTCTTATTGTTTTTAAAATGTTATGTTTCAGAAATCTCGGTTGCCCCACAGGCGTTTCAGATGGTCGATCAGTTTTTGCTCCGCCGGGTTGGGCTGTCCGTTCCACAGATGCCGGCCGGCGAGTTCGGGGGGCAGAAAGTTTTGTTCTACGAAGTTGTTTTCATAGTCGTGCGCGTACTTATAATTTTGTCCGTACCCGAGTTCCTTCATGAGCTGCGTTGGGGCGTTCCGAAGGTGGAGGGGGACGGGGAGGTTGCCGGTTTGGCCGACACATTCCAGGGCGGCGTCGATGGCTAAGTAGGCGGAATTGCTCTTGGCGCTGGCGGCTAAGTAGACGGTGGTTTCGGCCAGGATGATGCGGCCTTCGGGCCATCCGATCTTGCGCAGGGCGTCGAAGCAGGCATTGGCCAGCAGCAGGGCGTTGGGATTGGCCAGGCCGATGTCTTCGGCGGCCAGGATGAGGAGGCGCCGGGCGATAAATTCCGGGTCTTCGCCGCCGGCCACCATTCGCGCCAGCCAGTAGATGGCGGCGTCGGGGTCGCTGCCGCGGACGGATTTGATGAAGGCCGAGATGATGTCGTAGTGCATTTCGCCTTCTTTGTCGTAGGCGGCGGGGTTCTCCTGGAGGCGTTCTACGACTTTGGCGTCGGTTATTTCTACCGTATCGCTTTCGTTTTCGGCGCCGACCATCAGGTCGAGTATGTTGAGTAATTTCCGGGCGTCGCCTCCGCTATATCGCAGGATGGAGGTGGTCTCGAGAAGGTGTATGGTTCTCTTTTTCAGCAGGACGTCTTCGCTGATGGCTTTGTGCAGGAGCGTGAGCAGGTCGGCTTTGTCGAGCGAGCGGAGGACGTACACCTGGCAGCGGGAGAGGAGCGGTCGGATGACTTCGAACGAGGGGTTCTCGGTGGTGGCTCCGATCAGGGTCACGATGCCGGTTTCGACGGCGCCGAGCAGCGAGTCTTGTTGCGACTTGCTGAAGCGGTGTATTTCGTCGATGAAAAGGATGGGTGAATGGGCTTCGAAGAAGCGGTTGGCGCGGGCTTTTTCGATGGCTTCGCGTACGTCTTTGACGCCGGAGCTGACGGCGCTCAGGGTGTAGAACGGCGCCTGGAGCCGGCTTGCGACGATGCGGGCGAGCGTCGTCTTGCCTACGCCTGGGGGCCCCCAGAGGATGAAGGAGGGGGCCCGGCCGGCGTCGATCATCTTGCGCAGGACGGCGCCTTCTCCCACCAGATGCGTCTGCCCGATGTAGTCTTCGAGGGTTTTCGGACGCATTCTTTCTGCTAAAGGTTGATTCACCATGCGGCAAAATTCGTATTTTTTATTCACTTCTCAAAGATTTGGGGCTTCAAAAAGTGGCGGGGGGGGTGTCAGGGTTCGATTTCGCTTCCGGGTGTGTGGCGGCGGGCGTAGATATGATCGTATTGGAGGATGATGGCGTTGATTCCGTCGATGATTTCTTTCAGGGCGGCCACGCGGGCGGGTGTTCCGGTGGCGCGGGCGGTGGCGTAGAGGCCGGCCAGGGTACGGGTGAAGAGAACAAAAGATTTATCGACCTGGGGGCGTATGCTGCGCATATTTCCCTGTTCGGCAGAGGCCTCGTGTTCCTGGGCGCGGGCGGCGTAGAGTTGCCGGAAGGTTTCGTTGCTGGCTTCAAGTTTGCCTACTTGTGCGCTGAGCTGGAGGATGGCGACGGCGGCGGCGTTTTTGGGCTGACGAAGGTCCTGCACCAGGCCGGCGACCAACGCGCTTGTTTCGTTCATGGGCGTGGAGGGGAGTGTCTTGAAATTTCTGAGCACAAATTCCAGCGTATTCGCTACGGCTTTCAGCGCCGGATCATTGCTATAAGCGGCTGCCGTGACGGTGTGTTTGATAATCATAAACTCGTTGCGTGTTCTGCGGTATGTTGTGCGTATGAGTTGTGTCTCTTCGGCCTTGCGGCTGCGTTTGAATATTTTATCTTCTTTCGCAAAGAGTTGGCAGAGGGATTGGCACAGAGGTTTGATTGCTTCAAGCGCCGGCAGGTGGGCATTGATAAGTTCTGTGTTGTATTTGAAGAAGTCAAAGTGTTCTGCGTCGCGCAATCTGCGGATCAGTATGCCGTATTTTTTGATCGTATTCATAATTTTAAACTGTGAAGGAGTGTCTAATGGCAACAAAGATATTATTTGTTTTTCTGAAATGGTGCGTGTGTGATTATAAAAAACATTAAATATTTATGTTGGGTGGTGATTTGGATTGTATAATTTATTTGATGATTTGGTTTGGTAGTCGTTGGGGTTGTCTAATTTATTTGATGATTCCATTTGGTAGTTGTTGGGATCGTCTAATTTATTTTATGATCCCATTGGGTAGTTGTTGGGATTGTCTAATTTATTTGATGATTCGGATGGGTAGTCGTTGGGATTGTCTAATTTATTTGATGATTCAAATGGGTAGTCGTTAGGATTGTCTAATTTATTTGATGATTCAAATGGGTAGTCATTGGGATTGTCTAACAAATTAGACGATCCCAACAAATGCCTTTTATTCAGGTCTTTTTCCTGTTCTCTCTCGAGGCGGTATATGTTACCGTCGTTGCAACAGGAAAACGCCTCCGCGGCACGATCCGTGAAGGGCTAAAAAATTCGACGATCCCGTCGGGCAGTTATTGTTTCTGGAAAAAAGAAATCCACCGGGCCAGGCGTTTCTTTTCGGGATGACGTTTGGAATACAGACGTAAAAGCCGGCCGCCGATGAATATCAGGAGAAAGCCGGCAATGAAAATAATAAGCAGCCGCCATCCCTTAGTTGTGAACAGCCCAATGGCGGTAAAAACAACAAGGTGTATTGCCATCACAAGCAGGAAGGAGCCTGACAGTATTTTCTTTCGATTCATCTTACTTTAAATTGGATTCGGGAGGTTGTATTAAATTATTTTCGATTAACGCGCGGCCGGCGCAGGCAGTAGATCTTCAGTGTATGGTTGGCGCCGCCCCCTGGCGGAAGGAGGGGGATTCGAACCCCCGGTACAGTTACCCGTACGACAGTTTAGCAAACTGTTGGTTTAAGCCACTCACCCATCCTTCCAGGAATCGTTTTGAGCTGAACGCGCGGCAAAGATAGATCTATATTTCTAAATATACAAAGGTTCCCGTCCTTTATTTAAAGAAAAAAGAAACTACTTTTACGGCCGGATTGCAGATTGCAATGACATATCTTTCCGAACAATAAATAAATAGTTATGAAACATTTTCTTCTCATCGGGATATTAACTCCCTGCCTTCTGCTCGCGGCTGGCGCCGGAATCCTGGCATACGGGTTCCACAGGCCGGGCTTTACGATCAAAAATACGGTCTATGTCTATGTCGACGATAGCAAGGATTTCAACAGCCTCTGCCGGCAGTTGGACGATACGGCGCAGATCGCCCGACCGGGGCGCTTCAGACTGCTGGCAGGCTGGCTCAAATATCCGGCAAATATGAAGACCGGACGCTACGCCGTCCATCCCGGCATGAGCCACTGGAGCCTGCTAAATGATCTGCGACGCGGACAACAGGCGGCCACGCGCATCTCCTTCAACAACGTCCGCTTCACCCACGACCTGGCCGAACGGCTGGCCGGACAGCTAATGCTTGATAAAGAAGACCTGCTCCAACGGCTGAACGACCCGGACTACTGCCGCTCCTTAGGCTTTACGCCCGCAACGGCCGGCGCCCTGTTTATCCCCAATACCTACGAAATCTACTGGAATATATCGCCCGATAACCTCCTGCAACGCATGAAACGGGAATATGAGGCCTTCTGGACCGACGCGCGAAAAAAGAAAGCGGCCAACATTTCCCTCACCCCCGTAGAAACCGCCATCCTCGCTTCCATCGTGGAGGAAGAGACCGCCGACGCCGGCGAATATCCTGTCGTTGCCGGGCTTTACCTGAACCGCCTCCGGCAAGGAATCCCCCTACAAGCCGATCCTACCATCAAGTTCGCAATCGGCAACTTCGCCCTTCAGCGTATCCTGTTCGAACACCTTGAGGTCGAATCTCCTTATAATACCTACAAGTACGCCGGACTGCCGCCGGGATTGCTGCGCATCCCCTCCGCCAAAAGCATCGACGCCGTACTGAATCATACCAAACATCATTATATATATATGTGTGCAAAGGAGGATTTCTCCGGACGCCACAACTTCGCCGTCACACTCGCCGAACACAATCGCAACGCAAACCGCTATCGCGCCGAACTGAACCGGAGAAACATTCGGTGAAGATTTATCCGTCATGTCGGCAAAACCTCTATCTTTGATGCGAAATACAAGCACAATACATGGGAAAATATTTATTCTTAGGAGATGAAGCGATCGCACAGGCAGCCATTGACGCCGGACTGTCGGGCGTCTACGCTTATCCGGGCACTCCCTCGACTGAAATAACCGAATACATTCAAACCTCGCCCACAGCAAAAACACGCGGCATACACAGCCGGTGGAGCACAAACGAAAAGACAGCCCTCGAAGCAGCTCTGGGAATGGCTTACGCCGGCAAGCGGGCGCTCTGCTGCATGAAACACGTAGGCCTCAACGTAGCCGCCGATTGCTTTATGAACGCCGCTATGAGCGGCACGCACGGCGGACTGATCATCCTCACGGCAGACGATCCTTCGATGCACTCGTCGCAAAACGAACAAGACAATCGCGTCATGGGAAATTTCGCCATGATACCGATGCTCGAACCTTCCAGCCAGCAAGAAGCCTACGACATGGTGTACGACGGATTCGAACTGTCCGAAAGGCTTGGATATCCTCTCCTGCTGCGCATCACCACACGCATGGCTCATTCGCGGGCCGGCGTAGAGACCCGGCCTCCCAAAGAGCAAAATCCGCTGAGCTTCCCCGCCGACGGACGGCAACGATTCATCCTCTTACCCGGCCTGGCCCGGCTGCGCTTCAAAGCCCTCCTGAAAGCACAGGAAGCCTTCACGCACGCATCGGAAACATCGCCCTACAACCAGTACTTCGACGCACCCGATAAAACGCTGGGCATCATCGCCACCGGCATCGCCTTTAACTACCTCGCAGAGAATTATCCCGAAGGATTCGAGCATCCGGTTGTCAAAATCAGCCAGTATCCCCTACCCCGCCGGCTCATCGAACGCCTGGCCGACACCTGCGCGGAGATCCTGACGCTGGAAGAAGGCTACCCCGTTGTCGAAGAACAACTGAAGGGATTCCTCGGCAAGGGAATAACCGTCCACGGACGCCTCGACGGAACCTTGAGCCGCGACGGAGAGCTTACGCCGGACGCCGTCGGGAAGGCCTTAGGGAAAGAAATCAGCGCCTTTTACGCCGTCCCCGAAGTCGTAGAGCAGCGCCCGCCGGCCCTGTGCGCCGGATGTGGCCACCGCGATGTGTACGAAGCGCTGAACGAAGTGATACAGACATACGAAGGAGCCAAAGTCTTCAGCGACATCGGCTGCTATGCGCTGGGAGCCTTGCCGCCTTTCAGGGCAATAGACTCCTGTATCGATATGGGAGCCTCCATCACGATGGCCAAAGGAGCGGCCGACGCCGGCGCTTTCCCGTCCGTATGCGTCATCGGGGACTCCACCTTTACTCATTCCGGAATGACGGGCTTGCTTGACTGCGTGAATGAGCAAAGCAACGTGACCATCCTGATCTCCGACAACGAGACCACCGCCATGACCGGAGGACAGGACTCCGCCGGTACCGGACGGCTCGAAGACATCTGCCGCGGCATTGGCGTAGAGCCGGAGCACCTCCGGGTGATGACGCCCTTGAAGAAGAACTACGAAGAGATGAAACGCATCATCCGCGAAGAGATCGAGTACCGCGGCGTGTCCGTCCTCATCCCCCGCCGCGAATGTATCCAGACATTGAAACGAAAACACCCAGCCAAGCAATGAAAACAGACATCATACTCGCCGGCGTAGGAGGACAAGGCATCCTCTCCATCGCCGCAGTAATCGGAGAGGCCGCCCTGTGCGAAGGCCTCTGCATGAAGCAATCCGAGGTGCACGGGATGAGTCAGCGAGGGGGCGACGTACAGTCGAACCTGAGGCTGTCCGACCGTCCGATCGCCTCCGACC
This sequence comes from Tannerellaceae bacterium, assembly GCA_031271045.1. GTDB lineage: Bacteria > Bacteroidota > Bacteroidia > Bacteroidales > Tannerellaceae > DFXE01. The sequence continues at coordinate 19,499 of JAISWO010000020.1, read as the reverse complement.
TGATCCCGCTGGGCGGGGCCAACCTGATCCTTTCGCTCGAACCGATGGAAAGCCTGCGTTACCTGCCTTATCTCAGGCCCGACGGATGGGTGGTGACCCATTCGGAGCCTTTTGTCAACATTCCCAACTATCCCGACATGGACAGGGTGAACGACGAACTCGGCAAATTGCCCCATAAGGTGACGCTCGACGTCGAACGCATCGCCCGCGAAGCCGGCTCGGCGCGCGCCGCCAACATCGTCCTGCTGGGCGCCGCCACCCCTTTCATCGGCATCAGTTATGCACAGATAGAAGAAGGCATACGGCGTATCTTCCACCGCAAAGGTGAAAACGTCGTAGGGCTCAACCTAAAGGCCCTCCGCGCAGGAATGGAAGCAGCCCTTCCCTTCCCGGCCAAGGCATGAAGGAGGCGAAATCCCAAATTCAAACAATATATTCTTATTCTCTTATGAAAGCACATCATGTCGTTTGTTTTACCCTGTTTTCCATGATGGCGATGCCAGCGGTAACCGTCCGCGCACAGGCACAGGAGCAGGAAGCGAGAGTGGATACGCTATCCTCTCCCATGATCGGCAAGAAATATACCACGGCCGAAGACCTTGGTATGTATCACTTCTTTTCGGCAGTTGTCGACAAATCCTTCCTCATCGAAGCTTTCTCGACGGCTCCCACGCGGTTCGACGCGAGGCATATCCATGTCTTCCTGGTACAGTCGAAAGGAGCCATGGAAGAGCGGACGATCGTCGACGAACTCCTGTTCGACCGCGAGACGGACGACTCGTTCAGTTATATACCCATCTACGACCGGCGATCGAACTCCAAAAAGGAGTACTTCGCCCGTTACTTCATCGACAATAAAGGAGAAATCACGCTCAAGGAAATCTATGAGTTCGACCCCGACAGCCGGAAGATCATCGCCAAGCAACCCATACCGGGGATGCAGGTCGACCTCGATGAACTCTAAGGGAAAAGGCGCGGCGCTTATTCGTTCAGCAACCGGAGCAGCATAATGAGGGCCGTATTGGACGCTCGCACGATAGTCATCTCGCGTAGCGTGCCAAACTGGTAACAGGTCGAGAGGAGCTGTTCGCCGTATGCGGCGGCAATCCAGACAGTCCCCACCGGCTTATCGGGCGTCCCTCCATCGGGGCCGGCAATGCCGGAAGTTGCGATGGCGCAATCACATTCCAACGTCCGGATCGCTTTCATAGCCATTTGTTCGACCACTTGGCGGCTGACAGCCCCATAGCTGCGCAGCGCCTGTCTTTTCACGCCCAACACGCGGCATTTGACGTCGTTGGCGTAGGCTATCACACTGCCTTTATAATAATGCGAACTACCCGGTATGGAGGTTATCAGCGAAGCTATACGTCCTCCGGTGCAGCTTTCGGCCGTCCCCACCGTCAGGCCTTGTTCCAGGAGCTTACGTCCGAGCATTTCCTCCGGCGCCCGGTCTTCTTCGGAGAGAATATGGCCGGCAAGCAGCCGGTGCAGGTGGACGTGCTGTCCGGCTATGACGTCCGAAAGCTCGCCGTCGTTGCCGGTAAACGCTGACAGGCGGAGGCGCACGACGCCGGCCTGGGGCAAGTATGCCAGTTTCATATAGGACGGCAATTGCATTTCGAAGTCTTTCAGGGCGAGGGCCAGCTCCGATTCGCTATATCCTTCCACCCACAGGGTATGGTGGTGGATATAGACGCCGGAGTGGAAGGCGCTTTTAAGGCGGGGGATGACTTCGTTCATCATGAGCCACTTCATTTCAATAGGGACTCCGGGCATGGATACCAGCACGCGGCCTTCGCGTTCGAACCATGTGCAGGGCGCCGTCCCGGCATAGTTGCGGATCACGGTGCAGGCGTCGGGCACCATGGCCTGATTGCGCGTGAGGGTGTTTATCTTGCGTCCCGAATGTTCGAACAGTCTTTTGATGTCGGCATATACCTCCTCCGAGAAGTGCAGCTCGCTGTTGAAATAGCGGCATAGCGTGTCGCGCGTTATATCATCTTTGGTGGGGCCGATGCCGCCGGTGAGCAGCACGATCTGCGAGCGACTCAGGGCTTTGTCGATCGCTTCCAGGAGATGCTCGCCGACATCTCCCACGGTTGTTTTCCATACGACGGGGAAACCTTCTTTCTCTAATTGTTCGCCCATCCAGGCTGAGTTCGTATCGACGACCTGCCCGATCAGCAATTCATCTCCGATGGTTATTATCTCTGTGTTCATGATCTTGTCTTTGCTTTTATCTTTTATCTTTTTCAGTGTGCTACATCGTTACGCGGGCGAAAGGAGTGGCGTCCATCGAACAAAACCGGCCATCGAGGTAGTGGAAATAACCGGCCATGGCTACCATCGCCGCATTGTCGGTTGTAAAAGCCAGTGGCGGGATGTAGATCGTCCAACCCAAACGCTCGCCATAGCTGCGAAAAGCCTCGCGCAGGGCCGTATTGGCCGATACGCCGCCGGCCACGGCCACCTGCCGGATACCGAGATCCTTCGACGCCGCGGCAAGTTTAGCCATCAGCGTATCGACAATCGCCTGTTGGAGCGATGCGCAAAGGTCGGCCTTATGGTGCTCGACAAAGGAGGGATCTGTCTTCAGGCAATCGCGCAGGGTATACAGGAACGACGTCTTCAGTCCGCTGAAACTGTAATCATAGCCCGGCACCTGTGGACGGCTGAAGGCGAAGGCCCGCGGATTGCCCTGGGCGGCCAGCTTGTTCACCACCGGCCCTCCGGGATAACCCAGACCCATCACCTTGGCGCATTTGTCGAAGGCCTCGCCGGCGGCGTCGTCGATCGTTTGCCCGATCACTTCCATGCGGTCGTAGGCATATGCGCAAATGATCTGCGAATTGCCCCCCGACGCCAGCAAACAGAGAAAAGGAAATGCCGGCGGTACGAACGCCTCCCCCGGACGACGGATAAAGTGCGCCAGTACATGTGCCGAAAGGTGGTTGACGTCCACCATCGGAACACCCAGTGCCGCCGCCAGTCCCTTGGCAAAGGATATGCCTACCAGCAGCGACCCCATCAGGCCCGGGCCGCGCGTAAAGGCAACAGCCGATACCTCCGCCCGCCCGACGCCCGCCTGACGGAGAGCTTCGGAGACGACGGGGACAATGTTCTGCTGATGGGCGCGCGAAGCCAGCTCGGGCACCACGCCACCGTAAGCCTCATGCACGGCTTGGGAGGCAATGATGTTGGAAAGTAGCGTCCCGTCGCGGATCACAGCCGCCGACGTATCGTCGCACGAGGACTCAATGCCTAATATTGTTACTGTCATACGAATCGTTTTTCCCGGCAAAATAACACATTCTATGGCAATTATATTGTAGTTTTGCTCCTCAATTCAGGCAAAAGACATTAAACGGTTAAGATACATACTGATATTACTTGCGACGCTGGTTGGTCTGCTCTACCTCGTCCCCACCCTGCTGCTCGAGATACCGTCCGTCCAGCGCGGGATCAGCGAACAGATCGTTGCGACGCTGACCGATCGCCTGCACGCACCCCTGCGCATCGGACGGGTGCACTTCGAATGGCCCGGACAACTCGTTGCCGACGACATCTGCCTCGAAGACGAAGCCGGCCGACGCTTGTTTGAAGCCCGTTACGCCGCCGCCGGATTCCGGATCCTCCCACTGATCTTCAAAGGACAGCTCGTCTTTACCGGCATACGGCTCGTAAACTTCTCACTCCACCTGGCGCAAGAGGCGCCCGGCTCTCCCTTCAACATACAATTCCTGGTTGACGCCTTCCGGCAAGATACCTCCCAAACAAGCGACATCGACCTCCGGATCGCCTCCGTCATACTCCGGCGCGGAAGCATCCGCTACGATCTCCTAAGCCGGCTCCCCGCCACCGGCAAACGCTTCGACCCGGCACATATCGACATTCAAGACCTTAACGCCAATATCTCCCTCGAGACCCTCGGCCCCGACAGCCTCAACGCACGCATCCGCAGGCTCTCTTTCAGCGAACGCTCCGGCTTCGCGCCGGAAAAAATCTCCCTGCACATCGCCGGCAACAGCGACAGTCTTGCCATCCGCGACTTTGAAATCCACCTCAAAGAAAGCGCCCTGATCATACCCCGCGCGCACATTCTCTATGCCGACGCTACAACGCCGGGCGACATCCTTACGGCACCCCTCCGCCTGCAAATAGCGCCCTCCGAACTCTATCCGGAAGAACTCGCCGCCTTCGTGCCGGAACTCGCCAACTTCCACGATCCCGTCATACTCGCAGCACAGGCCGACGGATGCGTCAACGATATTAACCTGGGTGAACTTACGCTCCGTTACAGCGACAAAATGCACTTCGCCGGCACCATGACGCTCAAAGGCATCACCCGACCGGGCGAAACCTACCTCGTAGGCAAAGTGAACAAAATGTATCTTACCTCCGAAGGTCTGGCAGGCCTCGCGACCAACTTCAACGCACGCCCCGTACGCCTGCCCGATCCCATCCTCCGCCTCGGCGTTCTCCACTTCAGCGGTGAAATATCCGGCTTCTTCGACAACCTTGTAGCCTACGGCAAACTATCCTCCGACATCGGAACGATAGAAACAGACCTCCTCTTCGGAAGCAAAAAAGAAGAAAATATCGCCGCCTACGTGCGCGGAACCGTCACCTCGTCCGAACTGCTCGCCGGAGAACTCTCCGACGACGGCCTTCTCGGAATCCTGCGCTTCGACGCCTCCATCGACGCTCAATGCCCCGTCGGCGGATCCTTCGCCGGCAACGTCCGGGCTCGCGTCAATGAATTGGATTACCGCAACTACCGTTACGAAAATATCCTCCTCTCCGGACACTTCCAAGCCAACGGCTTCGACGGCTTTGTACGCATGGACGACCCCAACGGATCGCTCTTCGCCGAAGGTATGTTCCGCTCCGAAGGGCAAAAAACAGTCGCCAACTTCGACGCCAGCCTCCAACACCTACGGCCCGATAACCTCAACCTCTACGACAAGCTTGATTCGCCCGACATATCCCTCTCATTCCATGCCGACTTCACCGGTAACACCATCGACAACCTTCAGGGAAGCATCTCGGTCGATAGCCTCGACATACGCACTGCGCCGAGGAACTTCTTCATGAAGCAGTTCAAAGTAACCGCCTCGGGCCTGGCGCCCGACCGACGCCTGTCCATAGCGTCCGACCTTGTCAACGGCGAAATCAGCGGAGCTTACTCCTTCGCCTCCCTTTTCCCCGGACTCTTTCAAACCCTCGCCAACTACCTGCCGGCCCTCACCAACGTCGCCAATGTCGCCAACAACCCCAGCAATGCGCACGTCTATACAATGCCGGAAAACGATTTTGCCCTCCTGCTCGCCATCGAAAACACAGAACATCTCTCCCAAACCCTCCGGCTCCCCCTGGCGTTGACCGCGCAGGGACGCATCACCGGATTCTACAACCAACGGCTGGGCAAATTCCGCACCGAAGCCTTCCTGCCCGGACTGCGTATTGGAAACACAAAACTGGAATCCTGCTATTTCACCTGCGAAAATCCCTCAGACCGGATCGACTTCAGACTGCGGGCTGCGCAACTGACCGACCTTACGGATGCACACAACATCATCGACTGGCAAGCCCATGCCAGGGATAACCGCATCGAAACTCTCCTGCACTGGACCAACAACCAGCAACAACGCTTCGAAGCGCACATCGGCGCATCCGCCCGCTTCAGCGAAACCGACGACGATACCGCCGACTCACGCCTCCGTACCGACATTCACATCGCCGAAAGTCCCTTGCTTATCAACGATAGCCTCTGGACATTATCCGAAGCCGACCTCATCGTCCGGGGAAAAAGGATCGACGTGAGTAACTTCATGATCTCGCTCGACGACCAGCGGCTCTATGTCGATGGAACTATCTCGGACAGTCCCGGCGATACGTTGCTGCTCGATCTTAACCGTATCGAACTGAGCTACATCTTCGACGCCCTCCAACTCAACGCCCTCCGCTTCGGCGGAAAGGCTACCGGACTCTTTCACGCCAGCGACCCCTACCATAACGTCATACTCAACGGCAACCTCTACGTCCAGGATTTCTCCTTCAACCAGGTGACGCTCGGCGACCTCAATCTCTTTAGTTCTTGGGATGAACAAAAGAAAGGCATCCGCATGAGTGGCGATATTTACGAAAACGATACGACGCGCACCGACGTTACCGGATACATCTATCCCGCCGGAGAACACGACGGCCTCGACCTGACGTTCGATGCCAAACGCCTGAACATCGCCTTCCTCACGCCCTACTTAGACAACGTCGTCTCCGGCCTCCGCGGACGGGGCTCCGGCTACGCCCGCCTCTACGGTTCGTTCGAAGACATCGACCTCGAAGGACGGATGTTCGTCCGCGATGGCGGACTGGGCATCGGATTCCTTGACACATACTATACCTTCTCCGACTCCATCCTGCTCGACCCCGGAACCATCCGTACCAACCATATCACCCTCTACGACTCGTACGGCAACACCGGCATCGTCAACGCGCAGGTAAACCATTCCTACTTCCGCAACTTCACCTTCGACGTCGACATACAGACCAACCGGATGCTGGTCTACAATGCCTCCGAAAAACAACGTCCCACCATCTACGGAACCGTATTCAGCAGCGGAACATCCCGCATCCACGGAAACGAACGGACGATCGACTTCGACGTCAATATGCGGACAGAACCCCGGACGTCCGTCTCGTTCAACTTCATGGGCAATTCCACCGCCACGGCCTACGACTTCATCTCCTTCAAAGACCGCAATGCTCCGCAGGATACCGTCCGACACATCCCGCTCCCCATCCCGCCGCCCGAAGAGGAAGGCACAGAGCTAAGGATGAACTTCACCTTAGACGTCACGGCAGATGCGAACCTCGAACTTATCATGAATCCGCTGGCCGGCGACCGCATCAAAGGCTACGGCAACGGAAGCTTGCAAGTAGAGTACGGCACCAAGACCGACCTGCGCATGTACGGCATCTACTCTATCCTCAGCGGAGATTATAACTTCAGCCTGCAACAACTCATACGCAAAGATTTCAAGATACGCGAAGGCAGTTCCGTCTCCTTCCGAGGCGATCCCCGCGACGCGAACCTCAGCATCAATGCGATCTACAACGTGACAGCCAATATAGGTGATCTCGACCCGACCTTGCTCGACGAAAGCGCCCGTACGAATATCCCCGTAAACTGCGTGCTCCAACTCGAAGGTGCACTGCCGAATCCTTCCCTCTCCTTCGACCTCGAATTGCCCGGCGCCAACAGCGACCTCGAACGGAAAGTGAAAAGCTTTGCCAATACGGAAGATATGATGACACGGCAGATTGTATACCTCCTGGTGTTGAACAAATTTCACCCCTCGGACTTTACCCGGCTACCCAGCTCCAATGAGTTCAGCGCCATGACGTCGGCCGCCATCTCGTCGCAAATATCAAGCATCCTGAGCGCCCTCACCGACAAAGTGCAGATTGGTACAAATATTCGCGCCAGCCAGGAAGGCTTCAGCGAAACGGAAGTGGAGATGCTGCTCTCCGGACAACTCTGGGACAACAGGCTGTTATTTAACGGAAACTTCGGATACAAGAACAACCCGAATGTGAAGAACGTATTCGTCGGCGAATTTGACATCGAGTACCTGCTCACGCCCAGCGGAGAATTCCGCCTGAAGGCTTACAACCATGCCAACGATATGTATCGCTACCTCAAGCAAAGCCTCACCACGCAAGGTTTCGGTATCATGTACAAGAAAGACTTTTCCACCCTCTCCGACCTATTCCGGCGCAGGCGGCGCAGCCTCTTCGATGCTCCCTGACGTTCCCTTGACGGGGAAGCTTTCCGTAAACAGTTCATGCAACAGTTCCTTGGCACGCTCGAAGTCCTGCGCAACGCCCAGTTCCCGTTCCAGCGAAGTGACGCCCTTGTCCGTAAAGCCGCAAGGATTAATCAGGGAAAAATAACGCAAATCCGTATTGATATTGAGCGCAAAACCGTGCATGGTCACAAAACGGCTACTCTTCACTCCTATGGCGCATATCTTGCGCGCACGTCCGGGAATCAGCGCATCTATCCATACGCCGGCGGCTCCCTCCAGCCTCCCGGCTGCAATGCCATAGAGGGCAAGAAAACGGATGATGGTATCTTCCAACAGATGAATGTATTGCCGGAGCCCCATTTGCCAGTACTCAAGGTCAAACACCGGATAGCCGGTGATCTGTCCGGGACCGTGATAGGTTATATCCCCCCCCCTGCCGATGTGATGGAGCGCAATGCCGCGACCGGTCAAGAGGGCCTCGGAGACTAAAAGGTTGGCCTCGTTCCCGCTCTTACCGATTGTCAGCGTCGGCAGATGTTCGCAGAAGAAAAGCCGGTTGCGGCCGGCCGTTCCGCTCCGCTTGGCCTGGAGTAAAGCATCGAAAGCCTCCGTTTGCCGCGCCAGGGCATCGGGATAGGCAATCAGGCCCATATCTGTATAATCGAAACTCATGGATTGTATCCCATATTTGTGATTTCTATCTTATTCATCAGCGAAAGAATCTGCCCCTGACGGCGAAGCATATAGGGAGACGGATGCGCCGAGTTGTACCGTCTCGGATTGGGCAAGGAGGCTGCAATCAGCGCCGCTTCGGCTCGCGAGAGTCCGGAAGCATGCTTGCCGAAATGCGCCCGGGCCACCGCCTCCGCCCCATAGATGCCGTCGCCCATCTCAATGGAGTTGAGGTAGACCTCCATGATGCGCTCCTTCCCCCAGATCCATTCGATCAGAAGCGTGAAATAAACTTCAATCCCTTTGCGCACGTAGGTCTTGCCCGGCCAGAGGAAGACGTTCTTGGCCGTTTGCTGCGAAATGGTGCTCGCTCCCCGCAGGCGCTTGCCGGCTTCGGCTTCGTTGCGCGCCTTCTTTATCTGTTCAAAGTCGAAACCGCTATGCGTAAGGAAGCGATTATCTTCCGATGCCATCACCGCCATAACGAGCGGATGGGCGATCTTTTCGAGCGGCGTCCAGGCATGCTCCAGCCTCAGCGCCTTCCCTTCTTTCGTCTGCTCATACATCCGGATAAACATCAACGGCGTATAATAGACCGGAATAAAACGCAGCGCCACCACCGCCAGGATAGTGAACAGCCAGAGCCCAAGCAGGATGTTCCTGCACCAGATACCGATCCGTCTGAAAATACGTTTCTTAGCTTTCATACAATGACGCAAATATAAACATCATTCGCCGAATCCCCTGCGTGAACACCTGAATATCACACAAAGACATTCAAATGCCCTCCCAAGGACATTCGAATATCCTCCCAGGGGATTTGAATATCCATACAAGGATATTCAAATATCCACCCCAGGGCATTCGAATATCCATACAAGGGCATTTGAATGTCCATACAAGGATATTCGAATATCCTTCGAAGATATTTGAAGCCCCTGCGAGGGGATTTGAAGCCTCCTCCGGAAAGTTTGAAACCTCTCCCGGAGGATTTAAAGCCCCTCCCGGAAAGTTTGAAGCCCCTAAGAAGGGATTTGAACCCCCTCCCGGAAAGTTTGAAGCGCCTCCCGGAGGATTCAAGCATCGCGCCGGCCTTTCAATACAGCCAAAAGCGGCAACGAATAATGTCGAAACAGGAAACGAAAAAGACAACTGCATCCATCAGCTTGTTTGCCTGCAAGATACACAACCATGCCCCCATCACGAAGGAAAAAAGTATCTAAATCAAATTATAAATCATAAAAAAATACGTTAATCCGAGAATTATATCGAATCATAATTCATATATTTGTGGACAATAAAAAACAGTCTCACTCGATAAAAAAAAACAATCATGGCCGCCGATAAAAAAGCAATTGATTTTGGTAAAATAAAACGGTACATAAAGAACAGAACCGCAGAGTTTTACATAGACACACTTAAAGGTAAGGAAAAGGACGAATTTAAATCAATAATTAATTACATAAACAATGTAAGAAGAACAAAAGACTTGTCCAAGGAGTACGGGGTAGAAGAAGTGGAACAAATTAAAAACAAATTAACCGATTTTTCTCCAACCCGTGAACAACAAGAAGTTATAGACACCATCAACAAACAGAAAAGAGAAGACAACGTCAGGATCAAAAAATCAAGGACAAAAAGGAAAGTGATTACCACACCTCCCGCAACTTCCGACAAGTCCACCTACGAAAGAGTGGCTGACGCTTTCTACACGCTGAAAACATTACTGGAAGAGGAAGGAACAATGCTGACATCAAGAGAAATCGAAGTAGTAAAGAAAAACATGCTACTCCTTACCAACTTCATCGACGCAACCCTTCAGGAACGATTCAAATTTGAAATACAACAGGCAATCAAACAAGCAGAAGAAATAAAAATGAGAATCGAAAAACTAAACAGCAAAATCAGAACTCAATAAACAATATGAATTATAACAGACGCAATTTTATTAAAACAGGAAGTATGGTCATGCTTGGTTCTTTAACGGCGCCCTCCTTTTTCGGAGAACTCGCCCACGCTGCGAACAATAGAGCGGCCGGTATATCTTTCGCCATGAATCACTTTCAAATCAGTGACGGCGACTTGAAACAAACGCTCGCAGCAGCACTTGAAAAAGGAGGAGATTATGCCGACTTATTCTTCGAACATTCCTATCAAAACAGCGTAGCACTGCAAGACGGCGCCGTAAACCGGGCCTCCTCTTCCATTGATTTCGGAATGGGAGTACGTGTCTTGTCGGGCGACCAAACCGGCTATGCCTACGTAGAAAATATCACCCTCGACGAAATGCTCAAAGCAGCACGCACAGCCGCACGCATCGCAAACACAAACGCCGGAAAAGCACCCGTCAACCTGACCGGGAAAACCGTAACAAACAATTATTACACCGCACAAATACCCTGGGATACCATCTCCATACAAGACAAGACTCCCTACCTTCAGGCCATTAACGACCGGATATTTGAAGCCGACAGCCGGGTGATGAAAGTAAACGCCTCGCTGGGAGACACCACTTCGCACATCTTCTTCTGCAACTCGGAAGGAGTAATGTACTACGACTACCGACCGATGGTAACCTTAGGAGCCGTCTGTATCATGCAGGAAAACGGAAAAATTGAAAACTCCTACGCCGCACGCGCATACCGCATGGGAGCAGAATTCCTCACCGACAACATCGTCGAAACCATCGCCAAAGAAGCCGTCGAGAAAACCGCTATCCTCTTCAAAGCCATTAAACCCAAAGGAGGAGAAATGCCCGTCGTGATGGGAGCCGGAGGATCGGGCATACTACTGCACGAAGCCATCGGACATGCCTTTGAAGCCGATTTCAACCGGAAAAATATCTCCATATTCTCCGACTTGCTGAATAAAAAAGTCTGCAACGAACATATCAACGTAGTCGACGACGGTACCATACCCTTCAACCGTGGCTCAGTCAACATCGACGACGACGGCATAGAAGGACAGAAGACCTACATCGTCAGAAACGGCATCTTGGCCAGCTATCTGCACGACCGCATCAGCGCCAAACACTACGGCATAGCCTCCACCGGTAACGGACGACGCGAATCCTTCCGTATGATGCCCATCCCCCGTATGCGCTCTACCTATATGGAAGCCGGCAACGTAACAGAAGAAGAAATCATCTCCAACGTAAAGAACGGCATCTACGCAGCAAACTTCACCAACGGACAAGTACAGATAGGCGCCGGCGACTTTACTTTCTTTGTGAAAAACGGATACCTGATTGAAAACGGAAAACTGACCCAGCCAATCAAAGACATCAACATCATCGGAAACGGGCCCAAAGCGCTTGCCGACATCACAATGGTAGGCAACAACTATGAAATGGATAACGGCACATGGACCTGCGGCAAAGACGGACAATCATGCCCCGTAACCTGCGGCATGCCCTCAGCCTTAGTCAGTAAACTTACAGTAGGTGGAGAAAACTAAATTATGATAACAAACGAACAAAAACAACTAACTCAATGGGCAATGGACTTTGCCCTGAAAAACGGCTGCCAGGCCGCACGTATCAATTTATACAGTGGTACAAACAGCGCTTTCGAGATTCGCGATATGAAGATCGACCGCCTCACGCAAGCATCAGAAAGCAGACTGATGATTCAACTCTTCACGGACGGACGCTATGGCTCCTTCTCCACCAACCGCTTAGATCGGGAAGAATTGGAGAAATTCATCAAAAGCGGTATCGAATCCACCCGCTACCTGGCGGAAGATACAGCCCGTACCTTGCCCGATACATCTCTCTATTACAAAGGAGGCGGAGCCGATCTGCAATTGCTCGACCCGCGTTTTGACGCCATCCTGCCCGACGACAAAGTAGCCCTGGCTATGCACGTATGCAACGAGATCATGGGCAAAGACAGCCGCCTTATTTCAGCCTCCTCTTCATACGGAGACGAAAAAGGAGACCACTATATGATCGCCAGCAACGGCTTTGAAGGTGAAACCTCCATGTCGTCCTATAGCCTGACAGGAAGCGCAAGTATCAAAGGGGAAGGAGAAGCGCGCCCCGAATCTTACTGGTATGATTCGTCGATATATTACGAAACATTAGTAAAAGACGGCATCGGAACCAAAGCGCTCGAACGCGCCCTTCGCAAACTGGGACAGAAAAAAACCGCTTCCGGCAAATACCGCATGGTGGTGGACAATCTCAACTCCTCGCGGCTGCTGTCACCCCTCATTAGCGCCTTATCCGGATCGGCTATTCAGCAGAGAAACTCTTTCCTGTTGGATAAACTGGATCAGAACGTAATCGGCGAAGCCATCTCCCTGACGGATGAACCCCACCTTATTCAATCGCCGGGAGCACGCTACTTTGATAGCGAAGGTATAGCCACAAAACGACATGCCGTATTCGAAAACGGTGTACTGAAAACATATTTCATCGACATCTATAATGCCAACAAACTGGGCATAGCGCCTACCATCAGCTCTCCCTCTATTCTTACCATACAGATGGGAAACAAGGATATCGACGGATTGGTGGCATCGGTAGACAAAGGCATCCTCGTGACCGGTTTCAACGGAGGGAACAGTAATAGTTCTACCGGCGATTTCTCATACGGCGTAGAAGGCTTCCTTATCGAAAACGGAAAACCGACGCAACCCGTTTCCGAAATGAACATCACCGGCAATATGCTCACCCTATGGAATCACCTTATCGAAACAGGGAACGACCCGCGCAAATCGTCTAATTGGAAGATCCCTTCCCTCTTGTTTGACGACGTCGATTTCAGCGGACTTTAATAAAACTTATCACAATAGAACACGCTCGATAGCGCTCAACTCTTCCTCTGCAAATGGAAGATGTTTGAGCGCTTTCAAATTGTCAAGCAGTTGTTCTACGGAACTGGCTCCAACCAGGACACTGGTCACGCGCTCATCTTTCAGCAACCAGGCCAACGCCATTTCAGCCAGAGTCTGACCGCGCGAAATGGCAATATCGTTCAACCGGCGGACTTTAGTCACGACTTCTTCCGTCACCTGGTTCTTTTGCAGGTGTCCGGACGGTTTGGCGGCACGTGAGTTATCGGGTATGCCATTCAAGTATTTATTCGTCAGCAGACCTTGTGCCAAAGGAGAAAAGGCGATAAGGCCTACGCCTTCGTCTTCGAGCAAGGGTAAAAGCCGAGGTTCCACCCAACGTTCAAACAGGGAGTATTTCGACTGATGTATCAGGCAATGCACTTTATGGTCTTTCAAAACGGACAGGGCTGCTTTCGTTTCCTCGTCATTGTAATTTGAAATGCCCACATACAAGGCTTTGCCCTGGCGTACGATGTCAATCAAAGCGCCCATGGTTTCTTCAATCGGTGTGCTGGGGTCGGGGCGGTGCGAGTAGAAAATATCCACGTAGTCCAGTCCCATACGTTTGAGGCTTTGGTCCAAACTTGCCGTCAGATATTTGCGGCTTCCCCAGTTACCGTAAGGACCGGGCCACATATCGTATCCTGCTTTTGAAGAGATGATCAATTCGTCCCGGTAGTTACCCAATCCTTTCTTCAGTATCCGACCGAAATTTTCTTCAGCCGATCCATACTCCGGCCCGTAGTTATTAGCCAGGTCGAAATGAGTAATCCCTTTATCAAATGCTGTATGAGCAATCCGGATAAAGTGATCAAACACATCGACGCTTCCAAAATTATGCCATAACCCCAAAGAGATAGCGGGTAAGAGTATCCCGCTATGTCCACAACGACGATAGATCATATCGTCATACCGTTTTTCATTCACTTCCATAGCTTAATTATTTGTTGAGAATTAATTTATTAATGAGTGGAAGCAAATGTAGGTAAAATTCATCTTATCAGTCAAACATATTCCGGAATTTGCTGAATATTTTGTCTTTCATTGATTTCTTCGGCTGGAAATTGGGGGAGTTTTCCAGTCCGTTGAGTATGGATTTCTCCGATTCGGAGAGGGTTTCGGGGATGTAGACGCTGATATTGATCAACAGGTCGCCTGTTCCGTAGCCGTTGACGGAGGGTAAGCCTTTGTTACGCAAGCGGAGTACTTTGCCGGGTTGGGTGCCCGGTTCAATCTTTACTTTTACTTTGCCGTCGATGGTGGGGACTTCCACGTTGTCGCCCAGGGCGGCCTGGGGAACGCTCAGCAGGAGACTGTAGAGGAGGTCGTTTTCGTCGCGAAGCAGTTCAGGATGCGGTTCTTCTTCTACGAGTACCAACAAGTCGCCGTTGATGCCTCCGCGACGGGCGGCATTTCCTTTGCCGTTCATGGAGAGTTGCATTCCTTCTGCTACGCCGGCAGGGATCTGGAGGGTGATCACTTCGTCGTCTTTGACGATGCCTTCGCCGGCGCAGGCCGGACATTTCTTTGTGATGATCTTGCCTTCGCCGCCGCATGTTGGGCAAGGGCTTTGGGTCTGCATTTGACCGAGCATGGTATTGATGACACGGGTCACTACACCGCTACCGCGGCACGTATCGCAGGTCTTGGTGCCTCCGGAGCCTTCCGCACCGCTGCCGTGACAGGTAGAGCAGGGAATATATTTCTTTACCTTTATTTTTTTTTCTACTCCTTTGGCTACTTCAAACAAGTTCAGCTTTACTTTCACGCGCAGGTCGGAGCCTCTGTTCATCCGGCGTCCGCCTCCGCGGGAATCACCACCGAAGCCGCCGAAACCACCGAAACCGAAATGCCCTCCGAATACATCGCCGAAACGCGAGAAAATATCTTCTATATCGAAATCGCCGCTGAAACCGCCTCCGGCAGGGCCGCCTACGCCTGCATGACCAAACTGGTCGTAGCGCCGGCGTTTCTGCTCGTCGCTCAGGACGTCGTATGCTTCGGCTGCTTCTTTGAATTTTTCTTCTGCTTCCTTATTACCTGGATTTTTATCCGGATGATATTCGATAGCTTTCTTGCGGTAAGCCTTTTTTATTTCTTCTGCGGCGGCGTTCTTGGCAACGCCCAACACTTCGTAGTAATCTCTTTTCGCCATTTCCGTATCGTTCTTTTGTTATTATTCGCCTACGACTACTTTGGCATGACGCAATACTTTGTCGTACAACATGTATCCGGTCTGCACGCTGTCGATAACTTTTCCTTTTTGGTCCTCGCCGGGAGCGGGAATAATGGCGATGGCTTCAAATTTTTCGGTATCGAAAGCTTCGCCGATGGTTGGAATTGATTTGACGCCTTGCTGTGCCAGGTAGGCGAGAAATTTATTATAAATCAATTCCACGCCTTCTTTTACGGCGTCTATGTCTGTGGCCGTGCGGATGGTTTGCATGGCGCGTTCGATGTCGTCTATTACAGGGAGCAGAGCGGCCAGGACGGTTTCGCCGCCGCTTTTGATCAATTCGGCTTTTTCGCGCAGGGTGCGTTTGCGGTAATTATCAAATTCGGCCATCAAGCGCAGGTAGGAGTCGTTCAGGTTGTCGTATTTTTTTTGCGCGTCGACCGGCTCGTCCGCCACATTGTCAGTGGATGCGTTATTGCCTGACACGTTCTCTGCGTCTCTCTGCAAGTTTGTCGTACTTTCGTTGTTCAACAACTCTTCTTTTTCGTTTAATTCCATTTCGTTATTCGGGTTCATCGTTGTCACGTTTATTATTTATATACCGGAAAGAGGGTATCAAAAATATTGCCAATCGCTTCCCGAAATGGAATGTTTTTCAGCGGACGGGGGCGGCGAGGTAGTTGAGCGTAAAGCGAACCATGGCGCCCAGGGCGTAGGAAAGGGCGTCTTCGTCCATGTCGAAATGGTCGTTATGATGCTCGGCGCCACTGCCCAGGGCTTCGTTTTTGATTCCGACAAACAGGAAGATGGAAGGTGCAAGCCGGCTGTATTCGGAAAACGACTCGGCGGCGTACCATTTCCCATCGCCCTGGAGGATCTTGTCGGGATAGAGTTCCTTCACGGCGTTGAGGGCAAGGGATGCCAGGGTGTCGTCATTGATGACGGGGTTGAGGATGACGCCCATATTGTCGCGGAAGCGAACGGTGCAATTATGGGCTTGGGCGATGTCTTGGGCGACTTTGCGGAAGAGGACGAAGGCGCGTTCGGCTTCTTCGCGGTCGAAGAAACGCACCGTCCCGCCTACGTAGACGGAGTTGGGAATGACATTATCGGCTTCGCCACCGTGAATCTGCGAGATGCCGAGGGTTAGGATTTTGGTAATATCGCGCTGATTGTTCCAGGCGATGGAGATGCCGGTCAGTATGTTGGCAGCGGCAAAGATGGGGTTGATCGACAGATCCGGGCGGGAGGCATGTCCGCCACGGCCGATGACATCGAAGGCTACAGTCGCAGCGCCGGCCATGAGCGGGCCTCCCTGAACGGCAAATACGCCGGTCGGGAATGCCGAGGCCAAGTGATTGCCGTAAAAGGCGTCGATATGCAGCGGTTGCAGGGCTTCGATCATCGGTTGGATGCCCGAGCCGGTTTCTTCGCCTTCTTCAAAGATAAAAACGATCTTCCCGCGGAGTTGATCTTTCATTGCGGTCAGGATCTTGACGGCGCCCAGCAAAATGGCCATGTGCCCATCGTGCCCGCAGGCATGCGAGACACCTTCGTTTTTGGAGATCCATCGCTTGGGTTGTTTCAGGTTGACGGGCGATTCGACAATCGGCAGGGCGTCGATGTCGGTTCGCAGGCCGATGGTCCGGCCCGGCCGGCGGGTGTCGAGAACGGCATAAAAGCCGGTGCCGGGAACGGGCGTAACGTCTAATCCCATTTTCCGGACTTCGTCCTGGAGGAAACGGGTAGTCTCAACTTCTTTCGACGACAGTTCGGGATGTTCGTGCAGGTATCCGCGCACCTGGCGGATGTATGCGTCCGTAGCTTCGACTTGTTGGATAACGGTTGCCGTGGCAATAATTTTCTGCGCCGCCACGGTAAGCGGCATAACACTAAGCACCGTCAGCAGTACAACACTGACAATCTGCGCCGATTTGTTGGATAATCTGGATAAACTGATCATATTTTCTATTATTTATAAGACACAAAGGTAGTTGTTTCTTTCAACTCTTCCAAGGTTAATTCGCTACTATGAAACAGGGGAAATATCGTTTCCGCCGGCGTGCGGACATAAAGCATGTCGCCGGATGACCATACATTATATATATATATACTATCATCTATCATTTCACATCCGTTGCGGATTTGAATGTGACCGGAAGAATGATTTCCTCTTCGCGGATGAGTGTTCCGTCGCTGAGGGTGAGGGTCAGGTTCTGTACTTTCAGTTCGTAATTGCCGTCTGCCAAGGATTTGTCCACCGTGTAGGCAACTTCAAGTATCTCGCGGAAATCGTTTGCCGAAGTGCTACGGGTTGCCTTCGGCTCTATATCAAACGACCATACGCCGCTGCCCTTTGGTGTTATGTGCAGGTTGTAAGTGTTTGCCAGAGATGCGGCAAGTTTCGTCGTTGCGGCATCCAGCGTAAATTTCTGCGGCAGCGTCACGTCGAACGTTGCCGTAAATGCGCCTTCTTCCGGGAATGCAAGTGATACCGTGAAACTTCCTCTGCTCAGTGAAATGGGAGAAGGTTGTACAATGACACCCCGCTCTTTGATTGTTCCGAACTTTTTCCAGTCAATAGTCGCTTCATAAAGCGCTTTTGTGCCGATGGGGACGTGCAGGGTCCGGTGCAGGGTGTCGGAATTCGCATGGAATACCTTGATTGGAATTGAAAGAGGCCTCGCCCATCCGACGATTACATTTTTCAGGAAGAAGCAATCTTCAAAAGCCTTGCGTCCAATGGATGTTACCGAATTGGGAATGATTATGGAGGTTAAGCTACTGCAACCGGCAAAAGCCCCTACTCCAATGGATGTTACCGAATTGGGGATGATTACGGAGGTTAAGCTACGACAATATGCAAAAGCCCTGTCTCCAATGGAGGTTACCGAATTGGGGATGGTTATGGAGGTTAAGCTACTGCAATCGGAAAAAGCAGACTCTCCAATGGATGTTACCGAATTGCCAATGGTTACGGAGGTTAAGCTACTGCAATCGTCAAAAGCCCTGTCTCCAATGGATGTTACCGAATTGGGAATGATTATGGAAGTTAAGCTACTGCAATCGTCAAAAGCCCTGTCTCCAATGGATGTTACCGAATTGGGAATGATTATGGAGGTTAAGCTACTGCAATATACAAAAGCCCCGTCTCCAATGGATGTTACCGAATTGGGGATGATTATGGAGGTTAAGCTACTGCAACCGGCAAAAGCCACGTTTCCAATGGATATTACCGAATTAGGAATGGTATATCCACCTGTTTTTCCTCTCGGATATAGAAGCAGCGCAGTCTTGTTATGATTGAATAAAATGCCGTCATCTGAGGAATAGTATGTATTTCCCTTCACTGTAATGCCGGTCAGGCTGTTGCATCCGGAAAAAGCACGCTTGTCAATGGCGGTTACCGAATTGGGGATGGCTACGGAGGTTAAGCTGCTGCAATCGGTAAAAGCAAAGCTTTCAATTTCTGTCACGCCGTTGGGGATGGTAACAGACGTCAGGCTGTGGCATCCGTAAAAAGCCATGGATCCAATTTTTGTCACGCTGTTAGGTATTTTATAACGTCCTTTTTTGTTTCCCGGATACTCAATCAATACAGTCATTTCTTTATTGAATAAAACACCCTTGTAGGAAGTATAAGCCGTATTCGATCCGTCCACCGTAATGGTGGTCAGGCTGCTGCAATCACGAAAAGCACCCTCACCAATACTTGTTACGCTGGCGGGAATGGTCACGGATGTCAGGCTGCTGCAATCAGTAAAAGCATCACGACCAATACTTGTTACGCTGCCCGGAATGGTCACGGAAGTCAGGCTGCTGCAATCACTAAAAGTATCTCTTTCAATAGCTGTTACGCTGTTGGGAATGGTCACGGATGTCAGGCTGCGGCAACTACGAAAAGCTTCACTGCCAATACTTGTTACGCTGCCCGGAATGATCACGGAAGTCAGGCTGCTGCAATCAATAAAAGCACCCTCACCAATACTTGTTACGCT
>JAISWO010000006.1 GCA_031271045.1 Tannerellaceae bacterium | reverse complement strand
ACCGGTTTTTCTGTCAAAAATAAAAATATCCCCATCATTCGTTCGATTTATCACCAATATGTATTCCTTCCCTACATCTAATACCAAACCTTGTGTAAGAAATTCGTCCGTGGTTTCCAACGGGACGTATTCCACATCCATCAAATCCTGAAGGATCAGTTCTTTCTTCGGATAACTTTTCGAAGCGTCAACGATGATCAAATCATCGCTTGATGATTTGTTTCCTCCACATCCAGTCATAATAAACAGGATAATTATCCAAATTGTGAGTGTGTGTTTCATAACGTTTTAATTTATTTCACTTAGTACATGACAAAAAATAAATAAACTGCCGGTATTCGGCAAAATAGTTCTATTTTTTTTGTTTTGAAAGAGTCCTAATAATCAGTAATTTAGAGGAAAACTTCGCATGTTTATCCCTATCTATGACTACTAAGGTTCCGCACAAAAATACACAATTGATTGCAGTTTCACTCAAGCATTTCGGAGAAATATGAATTTAGCCCGAATCAAGTTCTATGGCATGTTTATTTGTGCATTATGCAAGGTTCAAACCGTTGGGTTTGAAAAGTTGGCTATGGCTTTTCAAACGAGCTCTAAAAGCGCCTAAATAGGCTTTTAATATATTGTAGCTGGACTGATTACATTCTCTATCGATCAATTTGATAAGCAATTTGCCCTGTGATAAGGTAAGCCTTTTGAGTTCCGGCTTGTATTCCTGAAACAGCTCTTTTTCCATCCGTTTGAGGTGCATTTCCCTGGCTTTATCATTGGGGAGCGTCTCCATATACTCGTAGGTTTCGATAAGTGTATGATATACCATTTTGGCGTATGGGAGTGTGCGTTTCACATCCCTTACGGGCTTATCATGATTTTGTTTCGCTTTCTTGTTCTTGAAGCGGAGTTCAGGATAAATAATTACTTCCCGAAGATGGACCATAGCGATCGTGTCTTCTTTGTCGATTACAGCTTTGTGCAAATCGGGAGGGAGATCCTGTATTTTTATGCTTTGCGCCTGGCTTTTAAAGCAGCACAAAAAGCATACAACGAGAACAATATAGAATTTTGATTGAACCATGCTGCAAAAATAATGTATTTATATGCATTATATGAAATGAATTTGTTAGTTTTGCGGACTTTTAATCATTAAACAGTCCAAAATGAAACCGAAACTTTTGTTTATGTTGACGTTATTCCTCCATCTATTCTTCGGTTTATATGCTGCGGATCATCTGAGAATAAGCGATGTACGCAGTATCGCTATGGGAGGAAATGAAGCAACGGCTTCCACCTTGTTTAACCCATCCCTACTGGCTATGTCCGACCGGCATACTCTTCGAGTCAATTGTTTTAATCGATACGTTTTGAGGGAATTAGGAACCATCAACGGGAGTCTTTACCTGCCAAATGCTCAGCTGCCCATCGGCCTGGACGTCTCTTCTTTTGGGTACGATGCCTACAGGGAAAGCCTGTTCCGTCTTTTGGCGGCGAAGCGCTTAAGCTCGCGCTGGACCTTGGGTGTGAGTGTCCAGTATGCCCTGTTACAAACGGAGCTATTTGAAGAACAGCCGGCACAATTGTCTACCGACCTGGGGTTAACCTATGCACCTGTTGATAATTTGTTGATGGGCTTGTTGATAATGAATTTCCCTTCCGTTTCCTTCAGGAATGAATTTACTGAAGAAATGGTGTTTATGTATTATTTGATACAAGCAGGTCTGCAATGGGAGGTTATCAACAGCCTGTTCATATCTGCTGCTTTGGAGACAAGCGAGTTGTACGCGATAGGAGGAGGTCTGGGACTTGAGTATGTGGCATTCAGCGACTTCTGTATTCGTGCAGGAATAAAGGGAGCCCCTTTGCTACCTTCTTTCGGATTCGGATACCGTTTTTTTAGTTTTAATATGGATGTTGCGGCTGTTTATCACCCGGTTTTGGGAGTAAGTAGCGGAATAGGCCTTGCCTTCACTTTTTAAATCTGATACAGTATGAACCGATTCTGTGTATTTCTGTTGATATACCTGTTGATAAATTCTTATCAAACAGAAGCTCAACACCTTTTCTCTGCTGATAAATGGATGGAGTATGTAGAGGAAATGGCCTCCGAAATGGAAGATGAAGAACGTGCTGAATCCTTATATACCGAATTATCATACCTTTCCGAACATCCTTTTGATCTGAACCGGGTCACGGTAGAACAATTGCAACGACTGCCCTTCCTGTCCGACGATCAGATCCGGCAGATTACCTCCTACCGGACGCAATACGGCGATATGGTCACTATTTATGAACTGAAAAACATCGAAGCGCTGGACTTCCCAACCATCGAACTCCTGCTTCCCTTTGTTTATATCGACGGGAAAACAGTTGAAAAGTGGCCTCTTACGGTTGATAACCTTGTTCATTACGGAAATAATGAGCTGCAAATCAGGTATGATCGGTGTTTTCAACAGAAAAAAGGCTATCGCACCCTGCCCGACAGTGTGCTGGAAAAGTATCCCAACCGTCAATATCTGGGCGAACCGTTCTATCATTCCCTGCGGTATTCCTATACGTTCGACGACCGTCTGCTGTTGGGGCTGGTAGCAGAGAAAGACGCCGGGGAGCCCTTTGCCAATCGGCATCATAAAGGGTATGACTTCTATTCGTTCCATTTGCTTCTGAAGGACTTAGCCTGGCTGAAGACCTTAGCGGCCGGCGATTATAAGATGTCGTTCGGACAGGGGTTGGTGGCGAGCAATGAGTTTAGCCCCAGCCGGAATGCCCTTATCACTCAGGTAGAACGACGGACATACGGTTTCCGTCGCCACTTTTCTACAAACGAGAAGGATTTCTTCCGGGGCGTAGCAGCTACGGCACGATGGGGGGATATAGACTTCAGTTTCTTTTATTCCTACAAAAAATTAGATGCTACGCTGACGGATCACCTTACGGTTTCTTCCATTAAGACAGACGGCTGGCACCGCCTGATGCGCGAGCGGGAGAAGACTGGCATCGTACCCATGCAAACCATCGGGGGAAATATCCGCTACGCCGCAGCAGACGCCTGTCTGGGTATGACGGTGCTTTCCTATTCCTTTGGCGATTACAGGATAATGCCCGATGCTAAGCCTTATAATCTCTTTTATTTCCGGGGAAGCAGGAACCTGAATATGAGCGTAGATTATCTGTTAAGAAGCCGCTATCTGAAGTTTTACGGCGAGACGGCTATCGCTGCCAATAAAGCGCCGGCCACGCTGAATGCTTTGCAGCTCAGCCCCGTCTCCTATTTTTCTTTTCTGCTTTTGTACCGTTATTACGACGCGAAGTACCAGGCCTATTTCGGAAATGCTTTTTCACAAAACACGATGGTACAGAACGAGCAGGGTTTGTATATGGGATTGCAGTTTACCCCTTTCGCCTATTGGAAAGTATCGACGTATGCCGACTTTTTCCGCTTTCCCTGGCTGAGGTATGGTGTAGACGCACCTTCCACGGGCAGAGAGTATATGGTACAAGTAGATTACACACAGATGCAAAATGCCTCTTTTTATTTGCGCTATAAGTATAAGCAGAAGGAAAAGAACCAGACACTGTCCGGCAAGGAGCTGTCTATCCTCCCTTACGCGCAACATCGGGTACGACTGCAGATGCAATACAGCATACAAGCCACTCTGTGTAAGACCTCTGTCGATGGTATACTTTACGGTGAAGCAGACAAGCAAAGCAAGGGATTCCTGGTGGCGCAAACAATCGGATGGCATCCGGCGAAGCTTCCTTTCCTGGCCGATATATGCGCGGCTTATTTCCGCACCGACGACTACAATACCCGTTTGAGTTCGTATGAGAAAAACATACTATACGCATACTATATGCCTCAATTATACGGGAAGGGCCTCCGTTGCTCGGCAACGCTTCGCTGGGATGCCTTGAAAAACCTCTCGTTCTTTACGAAGTTGGCCTGTACATATTATACCGATAAGGACACGATAGGAACTGATCTGGAAGAGATAGAAGGAAACGCCAAAACGGACATTTCTTTCCTCTTTCGCTGGAAATTCTGAGAAAAAGTATAATTTCACGATTAAGCAACAGCTATCATGACGCAGACAGCACAAACCGGCCGACTTCTTTCCCTTGATGTGATGAGAGGTCTTACAATCGCAGGAATGATCCTGGTAAACAATCCAGGCTCCTGGCAATACGCCTATGCTCCCTAACGGCATGCCCGTTGGGATGACTGACTCCAACCGACTTGGTATTCCCTTTTTTCATGTTTATCATGGGCGTATCCATGTTTTTTTCCCTTCGAAAATATCATTTTACCTTTTCCCGAACCAGTGTTTTCAAAGTATTGAAGCGCACCTTGCTGATATGACACCTTCTTCTTTTACTCACTTTGGAGGGCGAGGGAAGGATTGGCGGTGGCAGTGCGGTAGCAGTTGAGGGCGACGGAGGTCAGGATGAGGATCAAAACCGCCAGGCCGCAGACAAGGAAGAGCGCGAGGGGGAGCGAGGCTTTGTCGGCAAACTTCTCCAACCAGCCTTCGGCAACGTACCAGGCGGCGCCGCA
The DNA here is from genome assembly GCA_031271045.1 of Tannerellaceae bacterium. Lineage (GTDB taxonomy): Bacteria > Bacteroidota > Bacteroidia > Bacteroidales > Tannerellaceae > DFXE01. The sequence goes on along the minus strand of JAISWO010000006.1, from coordinate 9,966 downwards.
GCCCAGTGCTATGGCGGGAAGAGCCATGCGCGAGATGCCGGAGAGGAACAAACGTTCGATCTCGAAGACCGTGGCGCCGTTGATCTTACGGATGGCCGTCTCGCGACGGCGGCGGTTCATCTCGTCGTTCGTATAACCCAACAGGCCGATGAGCAGGATCAGGAGCGTCGCGGTGCCGCCCGTCATGACCGAGTCGCGGAACTTGCGCGATTCGCTATAACGGTTCACCATCTCGGCCGGCCAGGAGTAGACAGCGATGGTCTTGTCCGGAAGCAGCGCAGTGAGCGTTTCGGAGACTTTGCGGAGGGCTTCGGGCGTCTGGTGGTGGAACCGGATGATCAGGTTATGAGTCGTACGGTTGGTGTAGAACAGGACGGAGGGACGGTTGTCCTGCCGGCCGATCGTGCCGAGGCGGACATCGTCGTAGACGCCGCAGATGGTGAACGTATGGTCGTGACTGCGGCTATGTTGGGTGACGTAGATGCTCTTGCCGATAGGGCCGTCGGGCCAGTCGGCGAAGTCCTTCATCCGCTCGACGAAGCTGCGGCTGACCATCACCTCGCGCGAGTCCTCCATGCCTTCGGTGAAGGAGCGGCCTTCGACGACGGGGATCTCCATGAGGTCAAGAAAGCCGTCGCCGGCGGCGTAGAGATCGGCGATGTTGAAGAGCTCACGATCGTCGCCCGGCAGGCGGATGTTATTGCCCGCAAAGTCGCTGTCGAGCAGCAATTCATTCGTGCTCGTCACCTGCGCAACTTCGGGCAGGCGGCTCACTTCTTCGAGGGCCGAGCGGCGGGACTCGTGGTCGAGGCCGCTGAGGTTGCACCAGGCCAAGTTATCGTACGTATAACCGGGGTTGTCGTTGAGCATATAGTTGTATTGCCGTCCGACGATTGCCAGGAGGGTGACGAAGAAGCCGGCGGCGACGAACTGCGCGAAGAGAAGCCCCAGCTTCCACCGGCGGCGGTTTTCGCTGAAGCGCCGGAAGGCCATGGCCACCGGGACGCGCGCATACAGGTAGCCCGACGCCAAACCGGCTACCAGGAAGACCGCCGCGCAGACGCCCGCCAACCACCAGAGGGACGCTGGCGTAAACAAATGCCCGACCTCTGTCCCCAATAGCGAAGAGATGACTCCGCGGAAGACGTAGATCAGCCCGGCGGCGGCGGCAAGCGACACCAGCACGTCGGCCAGGGCCTCGGCCAACATCCGGCCGTAGATGTTTCCTTCCGAAGCGCCGTAACATTTGTGTACGGCCATCTCTTTCGAACGATTCACTAACGACGAGACGACGACTAAAAGGTAATTCAACACAGCCGTACATAACAGGGCGAAGGCCAGGATGCTGAGCAGCCACATCGTTTGCGTCACTTCGCGGCTTGATGTGTGGATCAAACCGAGGGGCAGTAGCGCGTAATCGATCTCTACACCGGCCTGCCGGAGGGTCGCCTTGTCGAGGTATTTGTCGCGCACCCGGTCGATGCCGGGACGGACGGATTCGGGCGTGGCGCCAGGCGTCAGTTTGACGTAGCTCAGGTAGCGGTCGTTGCCCATCCAGTTGAGCGAACCGTCCCACATAAACTGTTCGATGGAGGCGAGGGAAACCACGACGTCGAAACGGAAGTGCGTATTCTTGGGCAGCGCCTCGAAGACGCCTCCGATGGTCATCACCCTTCCGGGAGCGCTCTCCAATTGGATGCTCTGCCCCAGGGTGCGGTCGATGCCGCCCATCCTTTCGGCTATCTCGGAAGATACCATCGCATACATTGGGCGCCCAAGCGTCTGGCGGACGTCGCCGGCCACGATGGGACGCTCCAGGACGTCGAACAGGGCGCTGTCAGCCAGGATAAACGTCCCGGTATACCGGCTCTTGTCTTCGGTAAAGAATATATCATCCAACGCTATGTACGTATAGCGGGTGGCGGCTTCCACTTCGGGCATCACGTCTTTCATGCCGACCACGATGCCGCCGCTGGTCTGCGGGAAGATTTCCGAAGGATCGTTGCCGGTCGTATAGTTCGATTGCACCTGGTAGATGCGTTCCCTGTCGGGGAAAAAGTCGTTGTACGACTGCTCGAAATACACCTTCGCTGTCAGCACCAATCCCATGGCCAGTCCGACGGACAGGGAGAGAATCTTGATCACATTGTTCCGCCCTCTTTTGAAAAGGGTTCGGAAGGCAATAAGGATTGTTTTCATTATAGAATCATTGTTTATAATAGATATAATAGAATGGTAAGAAATCGTCGCCGGCTCAGTCGAGGATAAGTACCTGGTTGTCGCGGTAGCTTTCGTAGCTCGAAACGATGACGCGTTCGCCGGCCTCAAGACCTTCGAGCACTTCGTAGAATTGCGGATTCTGCCTCCCGATGCGGATCGGGCGGCGATAGGCGCGCTTGCCGTCGGCGTCGAGTACGAAGATCCAGTTGCCGCCTGTATTCTGGAAGAAGGTGCCTTTGGGGATGATCACGCTCTCGGTCGGTTGGCCCAGCTCCAGATTGATGTAATAGGTCTGTCCGCTGCGGATGTTGTCCGGACGCTCGCCGGTGAAGACAAAGTCGGTGCGGAAACGGCCTTCGCGCACTTCGGGATAGACCTTGCGGACCGTCAACCCGTAGACTGTGCCTTGCCGTTCGATGGAGGCCGACAGCCCGGCGCGTACGCGGTCGATGTAATGCTCGTCGATGAAGGCCTCGACCTTGTAGTCCGACAGGTCGTTGATCTGTCCGATCTTCTGCCCTGTCGATACGTTCTGCCCCAGGACGACGTCCAATAGCCCCAGCTCGCCGTCGATCTGCGAGCGGATGTTGAGGTGTTCCTTGCGCTGGCGGATGAGGATGACGTTGCGGCGCATATTCTCCAGGTTGTCTTCCATGACGTCGACTTGGATGGTGCGGTAGATCGAATCCTGCCTGAGGCGCTCCATGACGAGGGCGTGCTTCTGTATGGATAGTTCGTAATCTTCTTTGGCCTGGATGTAGTCTTCGCGAGCGACGAGCTTTTCGTCGAAGAGCGTCTGTTGCTGCCGGAAAGCGCGCTGCTTGCGAGTGGTTTCGAGTTGTAGTTGAAGCTTTTCGTTCTGATTGTTCAGCCGATCCTGCTCCATGGTCACCTGGGTGTTGCGCAGGAAGTTTTGCTTCTCGGCCAGCTCGGCCTCGGCGCTGAGGATCTGCAAGTCGAGGGTCGAATTACTGAGCCGGACGATCACGTCGCCGCGCCGCACCTGGGCGCCCTCTTCCACGACCTTCTCCTGCACAATGCCGCCTTCTTCGGGGCTAAGCTGTACGACGGTGATGGGCTGCACCTGTCCGTCGACGCGTACAAAGTCGTTGAACCTGTCGAAGCGCACCTGGCCGATACTGATGCCCCGCGCGTCGATCTTCAACGTCGATGAATGATCGCCGAAAATGATCCACCCCAACAGCAGGACCAGCAACGCTCCCCCTGCTACGTACGGAAGATGTTTCCTCCGCAAGCCTTTCTTCTTTTCTAATTGTATGTCCATATCTTTTTTAGTTATTTGCTGTTCATTGTTCGAGGTCGATGAGTTCCGCCCCTTTGTAGTAATCGACTTGTTTGCATTTGAGGAGGTACATCAGTTGTGTCCGGAGGAGGTTGGCGCGGGATTCGATCAGGATATTGCCGTTGGTTGCGAGGTCGAGGGGGCTTGCCAGGCCTTCCTCAAACTTGCGGAGCGTCGTCCGGTAGGCTAATTCATCGGCGCGGAGCTTCTTCTCCATCCGAGCGCTTTCCTTGGCATAGCCTTCGCGGTCGGCCACGCTCTGGGCGATGGCCGTTTGCAGTTGGCGGAGCGTCTCGGTCTGCTGTTCGCGGGCGATGCGTACGTTGTTGCGCGCGCGGCGCACATTGGTCAGGCGCGCCAGGCCGTCGAAGAGTGGGAAACTGAAGTTGACGGCGATGTATTCTCCCCGGTTATTCCTGAACTGCGAACCGAACGAGGCCGGCACCGCATCGGTTTGCATATTTTTGTAGAAACTGGTGTAAATGTTTGCCGAGAGCGAGATGGAAGGAAAGAGGGTGCCCTGTTGTATGCGGTATTGCATCTGCGAAGCCCGGAGTTTATAGGCTGCTTGCAAAGCCGCGGGGTTGGCGACGGAGGCATGGTCGAAGATCGCCTCTGCCGGCTCGGCGGCGGCAAACGCGTCGGGCGCCACAAAGGCCGTATCGACGTTCAGTTCCCGTTCATAAGGATAATTCATCAATTCCTTCAGCTTCAGCAAGGCGGCGTAATACAGATTCTGCTGATGCGTATGGACGTAATCGTCGCCGGCAGCCTGGGCTTCTATCTGCGCCACATCGGCCTGGCCTTTGAGTCCGAGTTCTTCCTGGCGGCGGGTCTTGTGGAGCGTGCGGTTGCTCTCGTCCAACTTCTCGGCGGCGAAGTGCACTGTACCTTGGTAGTAGACCACGTTGACGAAGGCTTCCATCACATTAAGCAATAGATCGTCCTGCTCCTTGCGTATGTCGTTCAGGCCCATCTGCCGGTTTGTTTTGGCTAAGCGCCATTGATTCACCAACTGTCCTCCGCGGAAAAGCGGGAGCGAAGCGTATCCTTCGTAGTAGTTGTTGAAAGTCGTAGTGTTGATGTAGGTGTTCGTCTCCGGATCGACGGCTCGTCCGAAGTTGTACTGACCCGATACGCCTGTGCTTAGCGTGGGAAGGAAGGCCGTAAGCGAAGCCGTATGCTCGGCCTCGTACGTATCGTATGCGTAAACCTGCCGCCGGATGGTCGGACTGTTCTCTACGGCGTAGCGCATACAATCATTCATGTTCCAGGATTTTTCATCCTGCGCTCCCGCCTGCGTCGTAAAAACCAGCGGGAGGACGATACGGAATATTATATGTTTCATCTTTCTGTTGTTTTCTGCATACATACAAGCAAACGACGTGCCAAACGTGAATATGTATTCAGAACCAACAGCTTATCTGGAAATGGTTTTTACGACAGTGTCCAATAATTAGACACTGCTGTCTAATTATTGGACACTACTGGGGGATTAATAATACCGTCCGGCTCCTCTTGATTCGGCGCCGAAGGTGTTAAATTCAAACGTCTGGTCGTGCGTCAATCCGTGGCAAGTGCCGCAGTCGTGCATCGTTTTGGTATTGAAGAGCAGGATGCCCTGTATGCCTTGCGAGCGCATTTCGATCCATGAGAGCATATAGACGCCGTCGCGGATCTTGACGTATTTGCAAGGGAAACTGCCCATCACGCTCGGCCCGGCGCTCGATATGATGGCGTACGTAAAGGACTCGGTGGTGGTGTAGACGTGTTGCGACGAGATGTCGTCGCTGTATTCCCACGTATAGGAATGTCCCAATAATTCGTCTGTGAAACCGTGGCGCTGGCCCGAAGGCTGGATACCCTCTGCCTTGATGACGCCGAACAGCCACTGCTGGCGAGGGTCGCGCGGACTTTTGGCATTGTCGAAGGTGGAACGGATGCAGGTCACAAGTCCGTTTTTCAGGTCGATGGCATATTGCAGGGCGTCGATCGGACAGTCGTTATCGGTCGTGTGGGTGAAGAAGACTAATTGATCGTCGGCTTCGAACGCATCGTAACGTTCCTGCTTCCACTCGCCGCCTTCGGGACGGAAGCGCATCTGGAAGCCGGAGCCGATTTCATACTCCCAAACGACGCCATTATCGAAGACGAGCGAGAACGAGCGGTTGTCCAGCAGGGTGGAATGTTCCATCATCTTCTTCTCTTTGCCCGGAAAGTCAAAGGCTCCTTTCCATCCCTTCGTCCGGGAGGCTACTTCGACCACTTCTTCGATCGTCATGGGGTGGGTCAGCTCGGAGGGGCGGTAAAGGTATCGTACGCCTTTGGGCAGGGGTAGGGGCAGGGATTGGGGTAACGCAGGCGTTCTCGCTTCCGTCAGTCCGAACGGATAGTATGCGGCGAGCTGCCCGCGTATCTTGCCTGCATCCGAATATAACGCACAGCCGAACTTGTCCTGAGCGTCGATGCCGAACTTCACGCCTATCTTCTTCATGGTGTAGAGGTCGATAAGGTCGAGCACAAATTCTCCGCTAAATTCTACCTCGACGCGCGAATACAGCCAGTGGCGGTCGTCGAGTTCGTAGTAATCGGACGGGTAGCAAAAGGTCTGCATCGAGCCTTCGGGCACACGCGCGGAGTAGGTCGCCGATCCGAAGAGGGTGAGTTCGTCCGACCATTGGATTACTTTTCCGGTTAATCTCCGGGTTGCTTTATGGAGATGCTCCGGAGCTTCCTGGCCGGCGATGTGGCCGGTGGATATGTGGCGTTGCATTTCGCGCGGCGGGACCTTGCCGCCAAAGCCGCCTTCGCCGCAAAGCCAGGTCTCAAACACGGTAGCAAGCTGCGTACGTTCGTCCACGACGGCAACAAAGAAGTTGAGCGATTGAGGTTCGCGCCATACGTTTAACGTAATGTCGTTCAAACGAAGGCAGGCCGACCCTTCCGGCACAGCGAACGAGACGCTGTCGTCGAGGAGCAGCACGTAGCCGGGGCTTTGTTCGCTGCCGGCGAAGGTGGACGGTCCCGCATCGACCGCCTCCTGTACCTGTCCGGCCGTGAGGGGCGTGTATTCAAATAAGAAATCGGCAATGATTTCGTCGTACGATACTTCTTTCTCTTTGCAAGAAGTGACGGCTCCCAGCAGGAAGACAAGGACGAGCCAGGCGACGGACCAAATGTTTGTATTCTTTCTTGTTTTCATGATCTTGTCTGTATGATTATTCCCATCCGCTTGGAGCCATATACCCGGTGAGGAAGCCCAGCGCTTCGATTTCGTGAATCTCGCCCTTACTTATTTTATAGACGTGCGCTGCGGGCAGGTCGAAGGGCGGCAGTTGCACCTGCCGGCTGGTAACGCCCGGCATATTATAGATGGGGAACTCCCTTTTGGCCATTCCGTGCCGGAAATGTGAGAAGCCGATGGCGAGTCCGGTGACGGGGTCGATCGCAAATACCCGCACGTTGTCGATGTCGTCGATATAATCCATCATGTTGGTGTTGAGTTGGGCGACGGTTTTCAGTGCGCTGTAGTTGGGCGACTCTTCGGTTTCGTTGTCGGGGATTCCGCTATTGCTGGCCGGCGAACCGTTTTCGCGGCGGGTGCAATCATCGGCCATGGGAGACAGATAGCCGTTGTCCATGATCAGTGCATCGTAGTAGGAGTAGGCGATGCCTGCCATTTCGTACCTTTTCATGCGTTCCTTTTCGGGAATGACGGTGAGGATGCCGGGGCGGACGGTTTGCAGGTACTTCATGTTCCTGGGATCGAGGCTGCGTACGACCAAATGTTCGGCTTCGAGTACGAAACCTTCCACTACTTTCAGCCGGAGCGCAATCATGATGGGTTTGCCTTGTTCCTCCATCATTCCCATAAAGCCGACTTCACCCACGGCAGGGTCGGGCACATAGATCTTGAACGTAGACGGCGTTGCCGAGGCGGTTTGCCAAAGCCCTTCGCCAAGGGGCTTGTTGTCTATGTTTTCGACAAAGCGGGCGTTCGCCGCAAACGGAATCAGGCTGGGGTCGTGGGCTACCAGCGCTTTGCAATAGGTGTCGACTAAGTCGATCAGGCATTGCCTGTCTACACATTTGAGCGGCTCCTGCGTCCTGGCTTGGAAAGGAAACTGTGCCAATAAGGCTCCGCTACTGAAAACAAACATCAAAAAGGCAAGGATAAGGCCTCTTGAGCTTTTTGCAAGGCCCGCGAAAGAGATAAAATTTTTCATCATAATAATATTATTTATATTGTTAAACACCCGTGTGAGGTGGTGCGAACAAAGGTAGAAAGAAAAGACGCATCATTCGCCGGGATGATCTATTTTTGTGAGAGAAAACAATAAAATGTCATTCATTATGGAAAAGAACAGAGTATGCGATTTGTTTGGGATCACGTATCCCATCGTACAGGGGGGAATGGTTTGGTGTAGCGGATGGCGACTGGCTTCGGCCGTGAGCCGAGCCGGGGGGCTGGGACTGCTGGGAGCCGGCTCGATGCGTCCCGACCTTTTGCGCGAACATATCGGCAAATGCCGTGCTGCAACCGACAAGCCTTTCGGCGTCAACGTCCCGCTGATGTACCCCGAAATAGATCTCCTGATGCAGATATTGGTCGAGGAAGAGGTGAAGATCGTATTCACGTCGGCCGGTAACCCGAAGACGTGGACGGGATATTTGAAAGAGCATGGTGTCACGGTAGCCCACGTCGTGAGCAGCTCGCGTTTTGCCGTCAAATGCGAGGAAGCCGGTGTCGATGCCGTCGTAGCCGAAGGTTTCGAAGCCGGGGGGCATAACGGTCGCGAAGAAACAACGACCCTCTGCCTCATCCCGGCCGTCCGGCGAGCCGTCGCCCTTCCCTTGCTGGCTGCCGGAGGCATCGGTACGGCCGAAGCCATCCTTGCCGTACAGGCTCTCGGCGCCGAAGGCGTTCAGATAGGCACCCGCTTTGCCCTGACCAAGGAAAGCTCGGCTCATGACAACTTTAAACAGTTGTGCCTGAATCTGAACGAAGGCGACACCCGTCTGTTGTTGAAACAACTCTCGCCCACCCGCTTAATCAAAGGAGATTTTACCTCGCTCGTCGAAGCGGCCGAAGCCCGCGGCGCTTCCCCCGACGAGCTGCGCGACTTGCTGGGCAAAGGCCGCGCCAAGAAAGGCATCTTTGAAGGCAACCTCACAGAGGGCGAATTGGAGATCGGCCAGATAGCCTCCCTTTTCCGCGAAAGCCAGTCCGTGGCCGACGTCATGTGCGAGCTTACAAGGGTATAAGGAAGGGGGATTTTTAAAAAAAAGAAGCGATTCATTTGATTTATTCAATACCTTTGATCCAAATTCTAATTAACCATATCATGAAAACTTTTAATTTCTTTTTTTTATGTATCCTATTGACTGGTTCGCTGCTCGCGCTCGCGGGGGGATGCAGCGATTCCGTAATGAAAGAGGGCGGCATCGTGGGGCTTTCGGGCTTAACCGTCAGTTTTATTGATTCCGAAGGGAAAGATTTGGTTGAAGGGATCCCTACAATGAAGTGGGAGACGTATACCGTACAATACACCGGCGATTTTGTGTACTACAAAGACTGCCCTGTCAAACTGTTCATAAATGATGAAGAAACTCCGTGGAAGGACATCGTGAGCGCACGCCTGGTATATAAACAAGACAGGATTGAACCACCCTACGATGCCCTCATTTTCTTATCCGGGTATTTCGGGAATCAGATCAACGACCCCTCCCACTCCACCGTCTATACCGTCAGATACGAGATCGTTTGCCCCTACCTCTTTGGCAACGAGCAGGTGCATACCCTTGTCGGGGAACTGAGCCGGTGGTATCCCGGAGGATATTATTGGTTCCAAAAATGCTGGTTCGACGGCGTGGAGGCCTCCCCGGTGTACAACTCGGATGATATGGGCAACCGGCAGATAGAAAACACCTACATCGTGCAGCTCGACAGATAAGGCGAGGCTTCTCCACGCATCGTGGGGCAGGATGGCAGGTTTTTTCCATATCGCTTAGCGGTCAGAAACCAGCTCCGACGCAAAATCTCGCTTTCCGACAAGGTCAGAAACCAGCTCCGGCGCAAAATCCTGCTTTCTGACAAGGTCAGAAACCTTCCCGGAAGAAAAATCCTGCTTTCCGACAGGGGCAGAAACCTTCCCGGAAGAAAAATCCTGCTTTCCGACAGGGTCAGAAACCTTCCCGGAAGAAAAATCCTTCTTTCTGACAGGGTCAGAAACCTCCCCGGAAGAAAAATGCTGCTTTCCGACGTCGTCAGACGATGGGAAAGCAGGAATTTGGAAGAAGATGACTGGGGTAGAATGTCGTGAATTTTTGATTTGCGGGATATTTGTATAGGCGGTTTGGCTTATTTGTGCTATTTTTGCCCATCAAACATCTTCAAACACGTTAATATGTAAAGCATGAAAATCGTTATCAAGTTTGCCAAG
>JAISWO010000013.1 GCA_031271045.1 Tannerellaceae bacterium | reverse complement strand
ATCGAAGACGCTACCAGTTTAGATGCATACCAACTTGTTGAGAATTACAAGAAAGGTAAACTAAAAGAGGGCAAATTGAAAGAAATTGCCGCAACATTGGACGAAGATTCCAATCCGGTAATTATGCTGACAAAACATAAAAAATAAAACAACTGCAAGTGGAAATGACTCAAATGGATGTTTTGAATAGTAAATTATTGTCGTCTGTTGATGATGATGCTACATACCCGATAGACCTGACCAATGGGAAATTGGGATTATGCATCTATTACTATTATTTATCCCGATGGGAAGAGAAAGAAGAATTTAAACAGATTGCTGAAAAATTGCTGGATGATGTTGTGAGTCATTTATCCGAAACAATGAATGTGACTGTAGAGACTGGGTTGGCTGGTGTTGCCATTGGAATAAGCTATTTAGTAAAAGAAAAATTTATTGGAGGTGAGATCAATAAGGTATTAGAAGATGTAGATAATAGTATTTTAAAAAAAACCAGCATTTTTAGCGTATAGAGATACAACAAATCAAATTTCAAAAGCAGAATTTATCCAATTATTGTATTATTTGTATTTACGGCATACAGAACAAACATCCTTTGATAATAAATATCTAAGTACATGATCAGGGAGGAAGATTTGGAGGATAAAGAAAAATTGCTACTTTTGCACCGGGTAAGTCCTACACGGCATGCTCCCTCGGAATCCCCCCAGGGCTTGACGGCAGCAAGGGTACGCAGGTTGTAGCGGCGCGATGTAGTAAGCTTACCCATTTTTGCTTCTTTGGCTTAGGCAGGCCAGAGCACGTGGTAAGTAATCACGGCGGCGTTGGTTCGAATCCGACAAGAAGCTCCAAACCAAACAGGTAATTGACAATTGATAATTGACACCAACCATAATTGTCGATTATCGGTTGTCAATTATCTTTTTATGGAAAATAAGAACCAATTGTTACGAAGCGCAATGTTTTACGGCCTGCTGCTGGGCATCTTCTGGGTTATAAAATATATCTTTTTCATCTGGAGTGTTACGCATCCTGCGATGGGTGTTGTTTATTGGACATTGACGCCGCTGACTCTCGTCTTCGCTTACCTGTTTACCAAGGTGTATAAGATAATGATTGGCGGGATAATCGGTTTTTTCCATGCCTGGCAGTTTGGTGTTCTGCTCTATTTCTTTGCCGCATTGATTGTCTCGCTGCTGCATTATGTCTTTTACAGATACCTGGCGCCTGCCGATTATATCGCCAACGTCATGGAAGTGGCGGTGAATATGGTAAAAGAAATAAACCCACAAGCCGAAGAGGCGCTCAACCAAATGCCCGTACTGACGCCCATCCGGCTGACGCTTCAGGAGATATTGACCAACGTCTTCTACGGCATCATCCTGTCGGCGCCCATAGCTGCCTTATTATGCAGGAAACATACCACGGGCATTACCTACCTGGGAGGAAATCAGGCCAACCGGGGAAATCAAGATAATCAAGATAATCAGGAACAAAAACTATAAATATGGATATATCAGTTGTCATCCCGCTATACAACGAAGCCGAGTCGCTACCCGAACTTCACGCCTGGATCGAAAAGATCATGCGCCTCCACAATTTCTCGTACGAGATTATTTTCATCAGTGACGGAAGCACAGACCGTTCGTGGGAAACCATAGAGGAACTTCAGCGACAATCGCCTTATGTGAAAGGAATCAAGTTCCGTCGCAACTACGGCAAGTCTCCCGCCCTTCACTGCGGATTCCAGCGGGCGCAGGGCGACGTGGTCATCACCATGGACGCCGACCTGCAAGACAGTCCCGACGAGATCCCTGAACTTTACCGGATGATCCGGGAAGACGGATACGACCTCGTCTCCGGATGGAAAAAGAAGCGCTACGATCCGCCGTCGAAAACCATCCCTACCAAACTGTTCAACGCCACGGCGCGTAAATTTTCGGGCGTCCACCTCCACGATTTCAACTGCGGACTGAAAGCTTACAGGAATACCGTGATCAAAAACATCGAAGTCTACAACGATATGCACCGCTACATTCCCTACCTGGCCAAGATAGCCGGCTTCCACCGCATCGGCGAAAAGGCTGTGCAGCATCAGGCGCGCAAGTACGGACAGACGAAGTTCGGCCTGAGCCGTTTCGTAAATGGATACTTAGACTTGATCACCCTGTGGTTTACCTCCAAGTTCGGCAAGAAGCCGATGCACTTCTTCGGACTTTGGGGCACGGTGATGTTCCTGATCGGTTTCGGAGCGCTGATCTATGTGCTGACGATGAAGATGATTTCCATCTTTGCGGGCGACCTTCGTCCTTTAGTTACGAACTCGCCCTTCTTCTACATCTCCCTCACGGGGATGATCCTGGGGACTCAGTTGTTCCTGGCCGGCTTCCTCGGCGAACTGATCTCGCGCAATTCCACCCGTCGCAATCATTACCAGATCGAAACGGAAATATAACACCCCCCTCCATACAGGCAAGAACTCCGGGCCGGCAGAATGTTTCATCGTTTGCCGGCCCGGAGTTTTTATGCAATTGCCTCAGAAGGTAATGAGCGACTATTTCCTGAACGGCGCTTTGACGACGGAGGCTTTCAGGTCTTTGTTGCGGATACGGATGTAGATATCCGTGCCGGCTTTGGCGTATTCGGGCTTCACGTAGCCCATACCGATCCCTTTCTTCAACAGGGGCGACATGGTGCCTGAGGTGACGACGCCGATCGGGTTACCTTCCGCATCGACAATCTCGTAACCGTGGCGGGGGATGCCTTTGTCGATCATTTCGAAAGGGCAGAGCTTGCGCGTCACGCCTTCTTTCTTCTGACTCTCCAGCGCGGCGCGGTTGGTGAAGTCTTTGCCTTCGGCAAATTTGGTGATCCATCCCAGGCCGGCTTCGATGGGCGAGGTTGTATCGTCGAGGTCGTTCCCATAAAGGCAGAAGCCCATCTCGAGGCGGAGTGTGTCGCGTGCTCCCAGGCCGATGGGTTTGATGCCTTCCGGCTTGCCGGCTTCAAAGATGGCGTTCCAGAGGGTCATGGCGTCGCTGGGATAGAAGTAGAGCTCAAAGCCTCCGGCGCCGGTGTAGCCGGTATTGGAGATGATGACGTTCGGGCATCCGGCAAATTCGCCTGTCCGGAAGGAGTAGTACGGGATGGCGGAGAGGTCGACCGGCGTCAGGCGTTGCAAGACTTCCGTCGCCTTGGGGCCTTGTATGGCTAACTGTGCGATGCGGTCGGAGGCGTTTTCCAGTTCGGCGCCTGCGGTGTTATGCGTTACGCACCAGTCCCAGTCTTTGGCGATATTACCGGCGTTGACGACGAGCATATACTTTTCGTCTTCATAGCGATAGACCAGCAGGTCGTCCACGATGCCGCCGTCTTCGTTCGGGAAGCAGGTATATTGAGCTTTCCCAACGGTCAGGGTCGATGCGTCGTTAGACGTGATTCCCTGTATGAAGGCCAATGCCTGGGGGCCTTTGACCCAAAACTCTCCCATGTGGGAGACGTCGAATACGCCCACGCTGTGGCATACGGCAAGGTGTTCGTCGATGATTCCGGTATATTCTATCGGCATATAGAATCCGGCAAATTCGTGCATTTTAGCGCCTAAGGCAATGTGCACATCTGTGAATGGTGTCTTATTCATAACAACTTAATTCTATTATTTTGATGATTGTTTGCATGCTTTTTTCGAGCGACCGGACGGGAAGAAATTCATAGCGCCCGTGGAAGTTATGTCCTCCGGTAAAGATATTGGGGCAGGGAAGCCCCATGTACGACAGGCGCGCTCCGTCGGTGCCGCCCCGTATGGGTTGGATGAGCGGTGCAACGCCGGCGGCTTGCATGGCGCGGGCAGCCAGGTCGACGATGTGTTTCAGCGGTTCGATCACTTCGCGCATATTATAGTACTGGTCTTTCATGTTCAGGGTAGCGCAGCCGGGATGGATTTGGTTCATCTCTTCGACCAGGATCCGGAAGTGATTCTTGAGGGCTTCAAACCGGGTGCGGTCGTGCTCGCGGATGAGGTACGACAGGGATGCTTCTTCGACGGTGGCGCGTATTTCGGTCAGGTGAAAGAAGCCTTCGTATCCTTCCGTACGTTCGGGGCGTTTCTCCGGGGGCAGCAGCGAGGCAAACTCCGCTGCCAGCAGGGCGGCGTTGAGCATCTTTCCTTTGGCGGTTCCGGGGTGCACGTTGCGGCCTTTGATCTGCACGTTGGCCACGGCTGCGTTGAAGTTCTCGTATTCCAGCTCGCCCGTCCGTCCTCCGTCGACGGTGTACGCCCAGTCGCATCCGAACTTTTCGACGTCGAAATGATCGGCTCCCTGTCCGATTTCTTCATCGGGCGTAAAAGCGATCCGGACGGCGCCGTGTTCTATGGCGGGATGGTTTCTGAGGTATTGCATGGCGGAGATGATGGCGGCGATACCGGCTTTGTCGTCGGCTCCCAGGAGGGTGGTTCCATCGGTCACGATAAGTTGTTGCCCGGCATAGTCGTTCAGTTCGGGGAACAGGGCGGGCGAAAGCCGGATGTCTTCTTTTTCCGACAGGAGGATGTCGCCTCCTTCATAGGCCACGATGCGCGGTCGGACATTGCGGCCCGGCATTTCGGGGCTGGTGTCTAAGTGAGCGATAAAGCCGATCGTCGGGATCTGTTTGGACGAAGTGGCCGCAAGGGTGGCCATCACGTATCCGTTGGCGTCCAGCGAAACATCTTCCATACCGATTTCTTCCAGATCTTTCACTATCTCTTCGGCCAAAGCGCGTTGTCCGGGCGTACTGGGCGTTGTCTGTGATGTTTCGCTTGACTGGGTATCAAAGGAAGCATATTTAAAAAAGCGTTCTGTCGGGTTCATAATTCATAAACAACTTAATCAATTACCGGACGCAAACTTAGACAAAAATCTTCGATTTATAAGCCTGTCGCATAAATAATACAGGCGACCGTCCACAACGTTGTGGACGACCTGTAGACAACGTTGTGGACGACCTGTAGACAGCGTTGTGGACGATCTGTAGACAGCGTTGTGGACGATCTGTAGACAACGTTGTGGACGATCTGTATCGTTTGAGGATTAACAGGCGCCTGTGGAGATCCCGGTTAATATTTTACAATCGACAGGGAAGAGTCCATTACCTTATATTTATCATTCGTCCAGTTTCCTGCTCCGACAGCGCCTTTGACTTTGTCGCCTGCATCCAGCTCGACTACATAGAAAACCGAGCCGACCACATCAGTCGCCTGTGCATTGACCAGGTCGTTTACTTTTATGGTACCGTTTACCAGGATAAACGTTTGCACGGTCGTGCCACTGTTGTCAAGTTTTATTTTCACATCACAGGTAATTTCGTAAAAACCGTCTTCCGGTATGACGTATTCATGTGTTGTCTTGTTGTAGCCGTTCTGACTGTCAAATTTGACTTCGTCGATCGGAAGAGTGTAAGGGGTCGAAGGGGGCACATTGATATTATCCGTATTATGACTGGTTGTCTCGGAACTCGATTGCTCGGCAAACAATACGATTTGCGCGATGCGCTGGGTCGATATGCTGTCAAACAATTCGCTCTGATTCAAGACGCGGTACCAGCGGTCGACATTCCAATAGTTCAATCCGAACTGGGATGTTTGCTCCGTATAGGGCGAAAAGACGATCAGGTAGTTGGCCGGGTTGGTGATAATAGACCGGTCGAAGAGGTTACCGATGCGGATCCGGGGCAAGAGCAGGCCCAGCTTCGGGCCGGAATTAACGGGATTCAAATCCAGTATGGCCGAGGAAGTGGGCTGGTGGACAATATTGTCCATGCCTATGGTTACCTGCGCTCCGGCAAGGCCGGGAAGGGTGACGGCAACCAGAAGTAAGTAAAAAAGTATTCTTTGCATATTGCTATCCTTTCTTTGAATTTAATTCACTCCTATCTTTTTTATGCTCAGAACGGCCGCCTCCACTCCCTCCGGAGCCGTACTCCCTGATCCATAGAATACCCTCAAACCTATCCTGCTACCCGCCGGTAACTGGCCGCAATAAACGGCCTTGGCACCTATATCCACAAAACTAAGCGATTGGCTAACGGTGGTTCGGGCCAGATAAGTGCCCTGCTGATGATCATGAATATCCAGGACAATAAAGCCATCTCGCCCGCTGGGCTCGCCCGTAAGGCTGGCCATGATTTCGTATACGCCGGCTTCGGCGATTTGATGGTACTTGTTCTCGCCGAGCGTACCTAAATGGGAGTCCAGAAGGACATCAATAGTGCCGTTCTGTGCGATTGTTTGCATGGGTGACGTTTTCGCTTCCCCGATAAAGATGATCTTTTTCCCCAACCGCGTGAGGTCGCTCGCTACCGATTTCCTGGTTTTCAGTTTTTCCCATGCGCTTCCGTTCCAGAAATAGAGGCCTTCCTTGCCCGGTGCAATGTTCGTTACCAGCAGTCCTTTTTGGGGGGTCGCCACCGGGGAGGCGTTCAGCGTATCCGGTATGTTTATCCTCGGTATCAGTACGCCCCGGTTGATTGATTGTACTTCGAGCAAGACCGGGTTCCCCGTCGGTTCTGTCCCGATAAAGACCTGTCCGTGGGTGAACAGGGCCGATAAAAGCAGCGCTTGAATGACAATTAATTTTCTCATGGCTGATCTATTAAAAGGTACTAATGTATAGATGTTTTCGTCTTACGGTGCTGTTGGCTACATTACAGGAAGCCACCAGAAAGAGCTGATAATCTTTCTCAAGGTAACCGCTATACTCAATAGAAGGAGTCAATGGTCGGGCATCTGATATTTCCGAACGTGTGGCCTCCACAGTGATAGTATTAGTACCCTGCTGTGGTGATGGTGGCACTATTAGTAAGTGAAAGGAGGCTTTAGTAGCCTTAGATGATTCTTCCGTAGTTAGCTCCATCCCGCACATGATCTTGTAGTATCCGGCTTTAGGTACGGTAAAGCGAGCAGGATTCCCGCCGAAAAATCCTTCTTTGTTTACCACCAATTCGCCAGCCGTAAACTCAAGCATGGTGTTTGTGTTTGCGTTGCTCATGAGTAGTGTGGCCGTACTGTTTGCCACGGTATAGGTTTCTTCGATGGCATAATGCGAAACGAGCATATCTTTAAAACTCTGGTCGCTAACGAGGTTTTCCCATATTCCCTCCACACTGTTCCAGGCATAGAGTCCCATATAGAGGTTTTTGTAAGCATCTTCCTTTGTGTTAAACACGATCAACCCATCGGCGGTTTCGCCATTCTTAATCACCGAACGGTCGTCGATGGCTGACAATTCCACAGTGGGAAGGAGGATGCCCTTGTCGGTGGCCGACACTTCCAGCATAGCGGAGGAGTTGGGAGGCGCATCCGATCCGATATGCACTTGCGCCGGAATAGTTGTCATGGATAAAGCCATACACAAAAAGAAAAGGAGCTTCCGGCTGTTGTTGACAATAAAAAAACAGATCTGTTTCATTTTTTTACTTATAGTGCTACATTAAATTTATTTCCACCAGCAAAAGTAGTATTTTTCCTAATAAAACACTCCATTTTGAAAAACAAAAGCGCTTTTTATTTATTCGCTCCTAAAGATAGGCACAAATCAATCGGATATTCGGAAAAAAGTGTACTTTTGAAGCTCAATTAGCATAAAAAAGAGATAGAAACATGTCAAAAAACAAACCCAAAAACAACGCGATAAATAAAGACAAGAAAAAGAACGGAAAGCGGATGAAGAAACAATCCATCGCACAGGCCGCCATTGCCGTATTCCAGTCTTCGCCCAAGGAAACGTTCAATTACAAACAAATCTGCAAACATATCGGATTAGAGAGCCAGGTACAAAAACTGCTGGTAGTAGACATCTTATACGACCTGGCCGCCGACGATTTCATCACCGAGACAGACCGCGGACGCTATCGCCTGAACACCTTGGGCACCCTGGCCACCGGCACGTTCCACCGGCGCAGTAACGGGAAAAACTCCTTTATCCCCGAAGACGGAGGCTCGCCCGTATTCGTTGCCGAACGCAACTCCGGCCACGCCATGCACGGCGACAAGGTGAAGGTGCAACTGCTGGCCAAACGGCGGGGCGCCGAACCGGAAGCCGAAGTGGTCGAAATACTGGAACGCGTGGAGCGGACCTTCGTAGGCAAACTGCAAGTGACGAAAGGCTTCGCCTTCCTCGTGACCGAAGATAAAACCCTGGCAAACGATATTTTCATACAGAAAGACAAACTCAAGGGTGGCCGGAACGGCGACAAGGCCATCGTCCGCATCCTGGAGTGGCCCGAAAATGCCAAGAATCCCCTGGGCGAGGTAGTCGATATATTAGGCGTTGCCGGTCAGAACACGGCAGAGATGCACGCTATCCTCGCCGAATTTGGCCTGCCCTACAAATATCCCCCCTCCGTGGAAAAAGCCGCTGAACGGACGCCGGAAGTCATCTCCCCTGAAGACCTTGCCAAACGGGAAGATTTCCGCGAAACGCCAACGTTCACCATTGACCCCAAAGATGCAAAAGACTTCGACGACGCCCTCTCGGCGCGCCTGCTGGAGAACGGAAACTGGGAAGTGGGCGTGCATATCGCCGACGTCACCCACTATGTCCGACCCGATACAATCATCGACCGCGAGGCGCAGGAACGGGCGACGTCCGTCTACTTGGTCGATCGCACCATACCGATGCTTCCCGAACGACTGAGCAACCTCATCTGCTCGCTACGCCCCAATGAAGAGAAACTCTGCTTCTCCACCATCTTTGAACTCGACACAAATGCCGAGGTAAAGAACTACCGCATCCAACGCACCGTCATCCGGAGCGACCGGCGATTCACCTACGAAGAAGCCCAGCAGGTGATCGAAACCAGGCAGGGAGACTTCCGGAAAGAAATACTCGCGCTGGACGCTTTGGCAAAAAAGCTGCGGGCCAAACGCTTCAAAAACGGCGCCATCAACTTCGACCGCTACGAAGTGAAGTTCGAGATAGACGCAAACGGCAAACCCGTAAGTGTCTATTTCAAAGAATCCGCCGACGCCAACAAACTGATCGAAGAGTTTATGCTCTTAGCCAACAAAACGGTGGCGGAGTTCGCCGCCCAAGCCGGCGCAGAGAAAAACAAACGCACCTTCGTCTACCGCATACACGACAACCCGGATCCGGAGAAGATGGAAAACTTTGCCGCCTTCATCCGTCGCTTCGGCTATAAGATGAAGACGGAAGGGAAGAAGGGCGAAGTGTCTAAAGGCATCAATTACCTGTTGGACTCCATACAAGGTAAGCCGGAGGAGAACCTGATCGAGACCCTCGCCATACGCGCCATGCAAAAGGCGCAGTATTCGACGGATAACATCGGACATTACGGGCTGGCGTTCGACTGTTACACCCATTTCACCTCGCCCATCCGGCGCTATCCCGACATGATGGTGCACCGCCTGCTGGAGCGCTACTTAGCCGGGGGGCGGAGTGTGTCGCGCACCAAATACACGGAACTGTGCGAACATTGCTCGAATAAGGAGGCGCTTGCCGCCAATGCCGAACGCGCTTCCATCAAGTACAAGCAGGTGGAATATATGAGCGAACGATTGGGGAAGGTGTACGATGGCGTGATCTCAGGGGTGACCGAGTGGGGCTTATACGTCGAATTGAATGAAAACAAATGCGAAGGCCTCGTTCCTATCCGCGATCTGCAGGACGATTACTATGAGTTTGACGAGAAGAGCTACTGCCTGACCGGCCGCCGCCATAAGCAGCAGTTCCGGCTGGGCGACCCGATCACCATCAAAGTCGCCCAAGCCAATCTGGAACGCAAACAGTTGGACTTCACCTTAGTTGAGAAGTAATTATTATTGTTGCGTGATTTCAATCACGCGGCTGTTGGTCGAGCTGGTCGTGAACACGTTCAGCCCGGCTTTCATCAGATAGTCGCCGGTATAGGTTTTCCCGTTGCCGGCCAGACGCGAGCGGCTACCGGGCATCAGGTTGATTTCTTCCACCCTGTATGTTTTCGAGGCGTCTAATCCTTCCAGTTTCACAGGCAGCAGTTTCTCGCCGAAGCGGGGGTATATATCATATGTATACAGTACGGCCTTGTCGCGGTTTTGGGCTACGTGCATAACGGCTGTATGATTCGTTTCGTAGGGGGAGACCAGACGATAAAGATCGCCGTCGAGGATGACGTCTTTCAGGCGGTTGTAGTTAGCTACCGCATCACGGCAATAGCTTAGCTCCTTTTCTTCCATTTCCTGCAGGCTAATGTCAAAGCCGAGCTTGCATGTCATGGCTACGTCGGTGCGAAACTTGATGCTTGTCTTTTTGTTCCAGCTCGTCACATGCGCCGCCATTGCTTTGCTGGGGAAGAATTGCGAGAAACCCCATTGGATATACAAGCGTTCGACGGGGTCGGTATTGTCGCTGCACCAAAATTCGGTGAAGTACTTCATCGCCTCATAGTCGCAACGTGCGCCTCCGCCGGAGCAGAGCATCATCGGCAGGTTGGGATACTTCTCCTTTACTCGTTCGAAGACATTATATACTCCTCGTACGTGATCAACATACAGTTGGTTTTGTTTTTCTTTCAGATAGGGGGAGTAGACATTGGTGACGGGGCTGTTGCAATCCCATTTGAAATAGGCCAGGGTGGGGTTTTCCGTCATTATTTTATCCACGATGCCGAAGACATAGTCCTGTACTTTGGGATTGGCAAGGTCCAGAACTAATTGGTTGCGATAGTAGTATGTTTGGCGATTGGGCTGATGGATGACCCAGTCCGGATGATTTTCGAAGAGTTCGCTTTTGGGGTTGACCATTTCGGGTTCGATCCAGAGGCCAAACTTCACGCCGGCATCTTCGGCGGCCTGCACCAGGTGCGGTATGCCGCCCGGCAGCTTGGCACGGTTCACGTCCCAGTCTCCCAGGCCGGCGCGGTCGTTGGCGCGCGGATATTTGTTGGCAAACCAGCCATCGTCGAGGAGGAACATATCGACGCCCAGCGTTTTGGCTTCCTTCATCAGTTGTTCCAGTTTCTGTTCATCGAAGTTAAAGCCGGTGGCCTCCCAATTGTTCAGCAGGGTGAGGCGATCTCCCTGGCCGTCTTTGAGTTGGTAGCGTCGCGCCCAGTTGTGGATATTGCGGCTGGCTTGTCCGCGTCCTTCGTCGCTGAGGGTGAAGATAAATTCGGGAGTAGTGAATACTTCGCCGGGCTTTAGTTCGTAGGCCGAGGCGTAGGGGTTGATGCCCGACAGGAGGCGCAGGTTGCCGGCATGATCGACTTCAAAGGTAAACTGGAAGTTGCCGGTCCATCCGATGGTTCCCAACAGGACAGAACCACCGTTTTCGCGCGGCGGTCCGTCGAGTCCGAGTTCAAAGAAAGGATGGGCATGCATGGCGGCTCGCGATCCGAGTTTGGTTTCGATCACTTTCTTTCCGAACTGCAATTCCTGGGCGCTCATTTGGACTTCTTTGGCCCAGTCGCCGTTAAATTCGACCAAGTGGTAGGCGGCGCGTTCGAAATAGAGCATATTGGAGGCGTATCGCCAGAGGGTGACGGGTTTCTTTTCGCGGTGCCGGATTTCGCTCCACGACTTGAGGATGTTTTCCCTGCCATAGGCGACGTAGCGTAGCGCAACTTCGACGGGGTAGACTTTATCTTGGAGATAGATGACGGTTTCGGTCACGTTGTCGTCTATCTTCTTTGTTTCGGAAGAGACGAAAGAGAGGATAGTGGTCATATTGCCATCATTATGCGTAATGGCCAGGGCGGGTTCGAAATAATCTTCGGCGCCCGATCCGGGATAGGCTTCCCATCCCCGGGCGGGGCTGCTGGCGTCGGAGCCGCCCTGAGTGTTATAGGTCAGGTGAACGAGATCGGCTTCGTTGGCCAGGCGTTTGCCCAGATAGGTTTGGTAGAGGCGTCCGTTGGGCGCTACGGAGAGGATGAGATCTGTCTCGTGGGTAGAGATACGGACGGGCGCCTGTCCGCTTGCTGCCGTCAGGCAGAAAGATGCGCAGAGAGATGCGGCGAATAATTCTTTTCTCATTATAATATATTATATGTGTTATCAGGTTTGTTCTTTTTGTATCACGTCGTGGGCTCCGCCTTCGACGATGCTGGTGGAGGAGACGAGGGTGATTTTGGCTAAGCGCTGGAGTTCTTCGATGGTGACGGCTCCGCAGCTACACATGGTGGCTTTGATTTTGCCCAAGGTGATGCCCAGGTTGTCTTTCATCTTGCCGGCGTAGGGGACGTAGCTGTCGACGCCTTCTTCGAACTTGAGTGATTCGACGCCTCCCATGTCGTAGCGTTGCCAGTTTTGGGCGCGGTTGGAGCCTTCGCCCCAGTATTCTTTGACGTAGTTATTGCCTATGCGGAGTTTCTTGGTGGGCGATTCGTCGAAGCGGGCGAAGTAGCGTCCCATCATCAGGAAGTCGGCGCCCATGGCCAGAGCGAGCGCCATGTGGTAGTCGTGCACCAGGCCTCCGTCGCTGCATATAGGAATGTATATGCCGGTCTTTTCGAGGTAATCGCGGCGTGCCTGGGCCACATCGATCAGGGCGGTGGCTTGTCCTCGTCCGATGCCTTTCTGTTCGCGCGTGATGCAGATGGATCCGCCTCCGATGCCTACTTTGACGAAGTCGGCTCCGGCCTGAACGAGATATTCGAAGCCTTCGCGGTCGACCACGTTGCCGGCTCCTACGCGGACGCTGTCGCCGTACTGCCGGCGTATCCAGAGGAGGGTATCGTGTTGCCATTCGGAATATCCGTCGGAGGAGTCGATGCAGAGCACGTCAGCGCCGGCTTCGATCAGGGCGGGGACGCGTTCGCGGTAGTCGCGCGTATTGATACCGGCGCCGGTGAGGAGGGTCTTGTCTGTGCCGGAGAGCTCGTAGGGGTGTTCGCGATGGTTATCGTAGTCTTTGCGAAAAACAAAGTAAAGCAGGCGGCGGTTGTCGTCGATGATGGGCAGGGCGTTGAGTTTATGTTCCCAGATGAGTTGATTGGCTTCGGTGAGGGTGACTCCTCCTTTGCCGACATGCAGTTTGTCGAAGGGTGTCATAAAGTATTTGACCTTCATATTGGGGTCGTCTTTTTCGACGCGGAAGTCGCGGCTGGCGACCAATCCCAGGAGGATGCCGTTGGGCGTTCCGTCGTCGGTGATACCGATGGTGGAGTGTCCGGTCCGGTGCACGAGCTCGACGACATCGGCCAGGCGGTGTTCGGGCGTCAGGTTGGAGTCGCTTACAACAAATCCGGCTTTGAATTTCTTCACTTTCCGCACCATTTCTACTTGCGCATCTATGGGCTGGGAGCCGAAGAGGAAGGATATTCCTCCGTTGCGTGCCAGCTCGATGGCCAGTTCGGGACCGGATACCGATTGCATGATGGCCGAAACAAAGGGGATATTCAAGCGGATGGAGGACATTTCGCCGGTCCGGTATTTCACCAGCGGCGTACGCAGGGATATGTTTGAGGGAACGCACAATTTAGTAGTCAACCCCGGAATGAGGAGGTATTCACCGAAGGTTCTTGAGACATCGTTTAAGTAAATCGCCATAATGATAGATTATTAAAATGATAAGTCCGGCAAAGTTAAGCAAACACCGGGGATATAATCATTAAACATGGAAAAAAATCAACCGTACTCAACTAAACAGAAGCAACCGTTCCTCCCGGGACAATTGCCTTGCCACGTATGTATCCAATAAATAAACAAGATACATCATGCCATAAAAAAAATCATGAATGCAATTTTAATTTATCGTGGCAAATGTAGGGATTCTTTTGAGAAACATCCACTCTTTTCCTCAAAAATCCTGCCGGAAAGGAAATTCACATAAACGGACACACATTCACAAGAACAAGGCCAGACGACAATGACGACAAGACAGCGTTCCCCTTTCCCGCTTTTTTGTCTATATTTGCCTCAGGAAATTAAGAACGATCAATTATTTTTACCTTGTTTGTATGAAAATCCGGCTCCGGCACGTAGGAATCATAGCATTATTGCCCGTTGCGGGGATCCTCCTCCCGGCTGGGCTTCTCTATGTGCCGGCTTCAGGTAACCTGATCGGGAAACAGGTCATACGTTACGCCGGCAAAAAATGCGGCCTCCACATGCAAGCCGGACGGGTGAAGTTCGGCTTTCCGCTGGAGCTTTCCTTGTCGGAAGTAAGCGCTCTCCTGCCTGCCGGTGACACCATCGGATCCGTACACAGCCTGCATTTGCACATCGCCCCCGCCCTCCTCCTCGGCCAGATCATCTCCGCCGATATGTTTCACATCGAAGGCCTCCGCCTGGCAACCGGCTCCTTCATCGAAGGCATCGAGTTGACCGGCTCCATCGCCCGGTTGTCGGCCAAGGCCACGATCCGCCCGACCGCTTCGCGCATCATGCTGCACGACCTCAACCTCTCGGACGCCGCCATGAGCCTCCGTATCGACTCCCTCTCACCGCCGCAGGAAGACACCCCCGCCCCCGACTGGACTCTCGAAGCCGGAAAGATTAGCCTCCGCCGCATCCGTTTCGACGTCCACCTCCCCGCCGATACGCTCTCCCTCAGCAGCGGCATTGAGCAAGGAGAAGCCCGCGAGCTGCGTATCGAACTGGAGCCGGAGCGCTACGCCATCGGACAGGTTCTTCTGGAGGGCGTACAGCTTGACTGCCAGCCCATGGACATTGCCGTAAGCCATCTCAGCGCCTCGCTCGACTCCATCCTCTACCATGGACGGGAGATGAACCTCCGGCTCCTCTCCTTTGCCGCCGCCGAACGCTCCTCCGGCCTCAAAATCACCGCCGCCGGCGCCCTCGTCCGCAGCGACAGCCTCAGCCTCCGGATCCCTGACTTCCACCTCCATACGCCGTCCTCCTTCGTGCGCCTGGAAGGCGAAATTCCCTGGAGCGTATGGGATGAACCGGCAACCGGGAATATGCGCATACGCCTTCAGGCCGAGGCCGGCAAGAGCGACCTCTTCCTCCTCAAGGACGTCTTCCCCGACCCATTCCGCGCCTCCTTCCCCGATGCGCCGGCCTCCCTTACGGCCGAGGTAAGCGGCAACCTCTCCGCGCTGAAAGTCCACCCATTCAACCTCAGCCTGCCCGGCGCCTTCACCTTCGCCGCCTCCGGACAAGCCGGCCATATCGCCGACAGCCTCCGCCGCTCGGCCCGGATCCTGCTCGACGCGCAGATGGAAAAGACCGACTTCGCTCTCGACCTTCTCCCGCCCTCGCAAAGGCAAGGGCTGCGCATCCCCGACGACATCGCCCTGACGGGAGAAGTCGAACTGCTGGACGGCGAATACCTCGTCAACCTCCTTCTCTCCGAAGCCCGGGGCCGCATAGACTTACAGGGCCGTTACCATACAACAAACCAAAGCTACCAGGCGACGCTCTCGATCGACAGCCTCGAGCCGGTGCATTTCCTCCCTGCCGACTCGCTAATGTGGCTCGCCGCCTCGTTACGGGCCGAAGGACGGGGAACGGATCTCTTCGCCGACTCCGCCCGCGCTACATGGGAAGGACGCCTCGCGCATCTGCGCTACGGAGCCACCGAACTGAAGGACGTCGCCCTCTACGCCTCGCTCCAGAACCATCAGGCGCAATTGCAACTGACAAGCCGCTATCCTGCCGCCGCAATGGATATCTCCTTCGACGGCGCGTTGCACACCCACGCCCTGAAGGGCATCTGGATCGGCGACGTAGACAGTCTCGACCTCCGGGCGCTGCACTTGACACAGATGCCGCTGGCTACGTCCTTCCAGCTTTTCGCCGAAATGGAAAGCGACTTCGGCATCCACCATCGCGCCGACCTGACGCTCGGCAACTGGGAGCTGACAGTCGGCGAACGCGCCGTCAAACCCAAAACGCTCACCCTCCATGCCCGGACCGGGACGGATACCACCCGCCTGTCTTTCCATGCCGGCGACCTCGGCATCGTCCTCGTCGGTAATGACGACATCGAAACCTTGCGCCAGAAGATCACCCGCATAGCCGACGACGCCAGCCGCCAACTCCGCGAAGACTCCACCATCCACATCGCCGCGCTCCGACCGCTGCTCCCCGGTATGACCCTCGCAGCCCATGCCGGCCACGACAATCCCGTCTACAACGTCCTGCGCGAATACGACCTCGACGCCGAAGCCTTCCAGCTCGACGCCTCCGCCTCGCCGGAGGGTGGACTACGCCTGGACGCTTCGCTCCATACATTCTATCTCGATACGTTCCGGATAGACACTATCCGCGCCATTATCCGTCCCGACTCCGCCGGCCTGCGCTACAAGGCCGAAGTCATCAAGAATCGCTACCGCCGGCAAGAGCCTTTCACCGCCCGGGTAGAAGGCACGCTCCGCCATCGCTATGCCAACGCCGACTTCCTCTATGCCAACAACCGGAACGAGATCGGCCTGCGGCTCGGCATCCGCGCCCTTCAAGAAGCAGGGGGCATCCTGCTGCACCTCTATCCGGAAGACCCGGTCGTCGCCTTCAACACCTTCCGTCTGAACCCCAACAATTACATCCGCTTCCGAAGCCCGAAAGACATCGAAGCCGACGTACTCTTCAGCGGCGAAGCCAACAGCTCGTTCCGTTTACGCGCCATAGCTGACGAAGCCGACGTAGCAGGCAGCCTGCCCGAACTCCATGCCGAGCTGAACCGCATCGACATGAACGTCGTCTCCACAGGATTCGCCGCACTGCCCCGCATGGAAGGAATGATGAGCGCCGACCTGCGCTACGCACCTTCGGAAGAATCGTTCATGGTCGCCGGCGACGTCCATATCGACAGCTTTCGCTACGAAGGCGGACGTGTAGGCGAAATGATGCTCAACGCCATCTATCTGCCCCTCGACGACGACGTCCACCAGGTGGATGCCCACTTCTATCACAACCGCCGGGAAGTCTCCTACGCAACGGCCGTCTACGAAGCCCGCCGGGAACAGATCAGCGGTAGTCTGACGGTCGACACCCTACCCATCGGCATGTTCACCCCCTTTATTCCGGACGGAATGGCCTCGCTCGGCGGCGCCCTCAACGGGCAGATGGAGATAAGCGGCACAAGCGACGCTCCCCTCGTCAACGGATACCTCCAGTTGGATACCGCCTCGATCTATACGTCTATGGCCGCCTCGCGCTTCCGGTTAGACAACCAACGGTTGGTCATCCACGACAACCGGGCGCTGTTCAACGACTTCAAGGTCTATGCCGCCGGCTCCAGCCCGCTTGCGCTCAGCGGCGACATCCACTTCGCCGATCCGGCTCACATCCTGGCCAACCTCCGACTGAATGGCAATAACCTCCAGGCGCTCGACGTCAAACGAAACCCGGAAAGCCTCGTCTACGGACGCCTGCTGCTCAACGTAGGCGCCACGCTGCAAGGCCCCTTAGATGCTTTAAGCGTACGGGGAGACATCCAACTGCTCGGAGGGACGAACCTGACCTACGTAATGAAAGAGTCACCCCTCACGGTGCAGGACCGACTCAAGGATCTTGTCTCCTTCACCTCCTTCGCTGACACTACGCTCCGCCGGCGCCGGGGCGGCAGTTTCACGCCGGCACCCGTCGGAGGAATGGACCTTTTGATGCGTATACACATCGACCCAGTCGTTCAACTGCGCGCCGACCTGACGCCCGACCGCTCGAGCTTCGTCGCCCTCGAAGGAGGAGGCGACCTCTCCTTCCAATACACCCGGCAGGGCGAGATGCTGCTCAACGGACGCTATACGCTCTCGGACGGCAACCTCAAGTACGCCCTGCCCATCATCCCGCTGAAGGAGTTCCGCATCAAGGACGAGAGCTATATCCATTGGGACGGCAACCCGATAAATCCCCTCCTCGGCTTAGCCGCCACACAGCGGATGCGCACCTCGGTAGCTCTGCCGGGAGAATCGCCCAGGATGGTGAACTTCGACGTAGGTATCGACGTCAGGCAGCGGCTGGAGAACATGTCCCTCCGCTTCATCATCGCTGCGCCGGAAGATATAGCCGTGCAGGGAGAACTCGACAAATTGGACGCCGAAGGACGCTCCACACGCGCCGTGGGCATGATGGTCACCGGCATGTACTTAGCCAATGGAAGCGACGGTAAGGTCAACCTGAATATGGGAGACGCCCTGGGTAACTTCCTCCAGGGCGAAATCAACAACATCGCCGGCGACGCGCTCCGAACCGTCGACCTTTCCTTCGGTGTCAACACTTACGATCAGGACGACGGGACAGAAGGTAGCGGACAACGCACCGACTACTCCTTCCGCTTTGCCAAACGATTCTACAACGACCGCCTACGCGTCGTCATCGGAGGAAAAGTATCCTCCGGCGCCGACGTGCAGCAGCGGGAATCGTTCATCGACAATGCTTCCCTCGAATGGCGCCTCAACAAGGCCGGCACGGGACACCTGAAAGTCTTCCACGACAAGAACTACCAGAGCCTGCTCGACGGCGAAGTGACCGAAACGGGCCTCGGCCTCGTCCTGCGACGCAGGATGCGATACTGGTATGAGTTATTCCGGTAATTACGAACCATTGCCAATAAGCACAACATGCAGACACTCCCCATACGATACATCCGCCTCGCCCTCTGCCTCGGAGCGGCGCTCTCGCTCCTTTGCTGCTCCACTACCCGGCATCTGCCCGAAGGAGAGACGCTCTACACCGGCATCCGGCAGACCGCCGTCGAAGGCTACCACGAAAGCGGAACCGCCCGCCGCGCCCTGGATGAAGCCGAGGCCGCCCTGGCCTATCCCCCGAACAACGCCCTCTTCGGCAGCTCTTCCGTACGGATGCCCCTGCCCGTCGGACTGTGGATGTATAACGCCTTCGTACGAAAAGAGGGAAAGACAGGGAAGTGGCTGTTCGACAAGCTGGCCGCACAGCCGGTATTCCTCACCGCCGTCAACCCCGATGTGCGGGTCGCCATCGCCCGCAATATCCTGCGCGAACACGGCTATTTCGACGCCTCCGTTTCGTATGAGATCCTGCCCGACGCCAAGGATCCCCGCAAGGCAGGCCTCGAATACCGCATAGAAATGAACCACCTCTACACCTACGATAGCATCCGCTACGTCCGCAGCGGCGCTACGTCGGACAGCCTGATACAGGCTGCCCGACAGGAGAGCCTCCTGCGCGCCGGCGCCCCCTTCAATGTCGCCGTCCTCGAAGCCGAACGCCAGCGCATATCCTCCCTCCTGCGCACCCACGGCTTCTACTACCATCGCCCGGAGTTCGTCGTCTACCAAGCAGACACCCTGATCTCGCCCGGAAAGATCTGGCTACGCGTATCGCGCAAGCCCGGAGCGCCTCCCTCTGCCTTCACGCCGTACAGGGTCGGCGAACGTTCTGTCCGCCTCTACGGCTACAATAACGAGCCGCCGACCGACTCAATACGCTACAAAGACCTCACCATCCATTACGAGCAGAAGCTACGCATACGCCCCGCCATACTTTACGAACGCTTCCGTATTCAGACCGGCGACCTCTACTCCGAAAACCGGCAGCAGCAGACGCAAACCCTCCTGGCCAACCTCTCCGTCTTCCGCTATGCCGAGATGCAGTTCACCCCCAGGGATACGGCGCGACGGGACGCTGTGCTGGACCTTCATATCAATACCGTCTACGACCTCCCCTTAGACGGCGAACTGGAGCTGCGTCTGACCGACAAAAGCAACAACCTCCGGGGGCCGGGTGCCATCTTCAGCCTCACGCGCCGCAACCTCTTCCGCGGAGGAGAAACGCTGAAGATACAAGTCAACGGCTCCTACGAATGGCAAACCGGCAATGCCACCGCCAACAGGCTCAACAGCTACGAAGCCGGCGCCGGGGCAACCCTTACGCTCCCCTTCGTCATGCTGCCCACCTTCGCCCACCGGGGGCTGCTCTACCCCTCGCATACAGCCTTCCGCCTCTATGCCGACGCCCTGAATCGCGCGCGTTTCTTCCGGATGCTGTCCTTCAGCGGAAGCGTCGCCTACGAGTTCCAGCCATTCCCCGAACATCATCACACCTTCACCCCCTTCCGGCTGACTTACAACCGCCTCCTGTCGACAACGGCAGAGTTCAACGAGATAACCGCCCTCAACCCCGCTCTCCGCATGAGCCTCGGTAACCAGTTCATCCCCTCGCTGAGCTATACCTACACCTACGACGACTCATCCCTCGACCGGAGCCACCACTTCTGGTGGGAAGCTTCACTGACGGAGGCCGGCAACCTCTTTTCCGCCCTCTACGCCCTGGCGGGAGAACCGTGGAACAAAGAAGGCAAAGAACTCTTAGGAAACCCCTTCGCTCACTTCGTTAAGGCTACCGCCGAAATGCGCTACAACTATCGCCTCGACCGCAACCACCGCATCGTCGCCCGTCTGATGACAGGTGCCATCTTCAGCTACGGCAACGCGCGCATACCGCCTTTCAGCGAACAATTCTACACCGGAGGCGCCAACAGCCTCCGCGCCTTCACCATCCGCACCATCGGACCCGGACGCTTCCGCCCCCTCCAGTCCGGCGACAAATACGCCTATATCGACCAGGTGGGCGACCTTAAGCTGGAAGCTAACCTCGAATACCGCTTCCGCCTCGTAGGCGACCTCTACGGAGCCGCCTTCCTCGACTGCGGAGGCATCTGGCTCCTGCGCCGAGACGAGAACCGCCAAGGGGGCCTCTTCAGCCTGCCTCACCTCTGGAACGACCTGGCCCTGGGCAGCGGCGCCGGCCTGCGCTACGACCTCGACTTCATCGTCGTCCGCTTCGACGTCGGAGTCGGCCTCCATCTCCCCTACGATACCGGTCGGAAGGGCTATTACAACATTCCCCGTTTCAGCGACGCCCTCGCCTTTCACTTAGCCGTCGGCTATCCCTTCTGATCCGTTGGCTTCACATTCAGATCTACGGTCTGCCCCGCAGATACGAGGGAAAACTTCCACCAACCTCCTGCCGTCCCGCCGGAAAGAAGCAAATAATTTTCCCGCCTCCTTGCGGCACGGCTGGAAGGGAGGAAGTGGAAAGTCGTTGCTATTTGGATTTGCGACTCAGGCAATGATCACAATGGGATGCGTCAAAGTTGACGTTCCTCGTGCATCTATCGCCACCCAATAGTATCTGTTTAATAACCGGTAATTTCGTGAACATTTCTATTCAGTGATATTTATTGTACTTTTGTGCTCGTACCTTTTTAAGAATGAAAACCATGAAGATATTCTCCCACATACGGATCGCCGCCTTGGGCACCCTGCTGCTGGCGGCAGGCGGCATCATGGCCCGCGTACCGGTAACGGGCGCCGAACAGATTGGGCGGATCCTGCGCCTGATCGAAGGCAAGCAAGTCGCCTTAGTTGTCAACCAAACATCCATCCTCGAAAACCACGGGCGGACGCATCTGCTGGATACCCTGCTGGCGCGGGGCGTCGCCGTCCGCAAAGTATTCGCGCCCGAACATGGCTTCCGCGGGACGGCCGAAGCCGGCGAGCTTGTCAAAGACAGCCGCGACCGCCATACAGGCATCCCCGTCGTCTCTATCTATGGAAACAACAAAAAGCCGACCGCCGGGCAGATGCGCGACATCGACGTGGTGATCTTCGACATCCAGGATGTCGGCGTTCGTTTCTATACATATATAAGTACACTGCACTACGTGATGGAGGCCTGCGCCGAAAACCACAAAGAGTGCATCGTGCTCGACCGGCCGAACCCGAACGACTTCGTCGACGGCCCGGTGCGCAAGGAAGGCTACGGATCGTTCGTCGGCCTGGATCCCCTGCCCCTACTCCACGGACTGACGGTGGGCGAGCTGGCGCGGATGATCAACGGCGAAGGATGGCTGTGCCTGCCCGACACCTGCCGGCTGACCGTCGTGCCGTTGGAAGGCTGGAAGCATGGCGAGCTCTACCGCCTGCCGATCGCTCCGTCGCCCAACCTGCCCAATCAGGAGGCTGTCCGCCTATATCCCTCGCTGGGGTGGTTCGAGGCGACCAACGTCAGCATCGGCCGGGGCACAACGTTCCCCTTCCAGGTCATCGGCTATCCCGACGCCTCCTACGGCAGCTTCTCCTTCACCCCTCGGCCCATCGAGGGAATGGATCGTAATCCTCTGCAAAAGGACAGGCGTTGCTTCGGCGTCGACCTTCGCGGGTTGCCTTTCGAGGGGGGGCTGACGCTGCGTTTCTTCCTCGACTTCTACCGCAAGGCCGGCTGCCGGGACAGCTTCTTCGCCCGCCCCGCCTGGTTCGACCTCTTGGCCGGCAATGCCTCCCTCCGCGCCTCCATCCTGGAAGGCCTGTCGGAGGAGGACATCCGCCGCAGTTGGCAAGAAGACCTGGAACGCTACAAAATCCTCCGCCGCCGATATCTCCTTTATCCGGATTATCCGCATTAAGCGACAGGGTATTCGTGATTTGTAACCCTTAATTCATAATTTATAAAGAACCCATGTTAAATCGTCGTCAATTTATTCAACGGAGCGCAGTCTGCTCCAGCCTTTTTTTAGTTGGGTGCCGGCGGATGCCGCAGCAAAGCCCGTACCGCATCTTCTCGCCGGAAGAAGCCGGTTGCCTTATTGCCTTATGCGAACAGATCATCCCGGCCGATGACGCACCGGGCGCTACGGAAGCCGGCGTAATCTATTATATCGACGCCACCGTCGCACGCTACTTCCCCGATACAAAAGACCGCTACCACAACGGCATCGCCTCCCTCCAGGCCCATTGCCAAGCTGCACACGGGCAATCCTTCGAAGCCCTCTCCCCTACCCTTCGTACCGAAGTCGTCGAACGTATGGAAACAGGCAGCCTCCCCCCCGAACATTGGGAAACAATCTCGCCGCAAGCCTTCCTGACGATGGTGATACGGCATACGATGCAAGGCTTCTACGGCCCCCCGCGGCATGGTGGGAACCGGAATTACGCAAGTTACCGGATGCTTAAACTCGACTTCCCACTGGTGGTTGGTCAAAACCGTTACAGTCATGGATAAGCAACAACACGTACAGGCCATCGTCGTAGGTGCCGGAGCCGGAGGCGGAGTGGCTGCCAAGGTATTGGCAACGGCCGGGATGCAGACCGTCCTCTTCGAGCGGGGCGGCTGGCCGGTATACGACGCCCATATCAACGACGAGCTCATCTCGCAACGTATGCAGGTGCTGGATTCGGCCTTCGGCCCCGATTGGAAGAAACATCCGCGCGTCTATGTCGGCCCCGACGGCTCCCGTACGACCATCCATGCCGGAGACGGCAGCTACAACCACGTGGCCGCCTGCGTCGGATCGGGTACCGTCAGCTACGGAGCCATGGCCTGGCGGTTCATGCAGGAAGACTTCCGGCTGAAATCCATCTACGGCGAAGTGGAAGGCTCTACCCTCGACGACTGGCCCATCAGCTACGACGACCTGGAGCCTTATTACGAACAGGCCGAATGGGAGGTAGGTGTCGCAGGCAACGACAGCCTCAACCCGTTCGCTCCCCCACGCCGACGCCCACATCCTATGCCCGCTTTCGAGTACAACCGCGATGGGCGCTACTTGGCCGACGTATGCCAACGCATGGGGCTGCACCCCTTCCCCATTCCCATGCTCCGCAATTCCGTCCCCTACAACGGACGGGCTGCCTGTATCCGCAACCGTACCTGCTGCGGCTATGCTTGCCCCGTCGATGCGAAAAACGGCACGCAGAACACTGTCATCCCCGTCGCCATGGCCACCGGTCGATGCGAAGTGCGGACCGGCTGCGTCGTGGCCGAATTGCTGACGGACGATGCCGGACGAGTCGCCGGCGTCCGCTACTTCGACCCCGAAGGCAGAGCGCAGACGCAAACGGCCGACGTCGTCGTCGTAGCAGGATCAGCCACCGAGACAGCCCGTCTGTTGCTCAACTCGCGCTCGCGCCTGCATCCCAATGGCCTGGGGAACAACCACGATTGCGTAGGTCGCAACCTTCAGGGACATGCCTATACCGGCGCCTCCGGACTCTTCGACTGGGATATCCTCGACCTGACCGGCCCGGGCGCCACGATGGCCATCTGCGACTACAACCATCACAATCCAGGCATCGTCGGCGGCGGATTGCTGGCCAACGAATTTTATATGCTCCCCTACGCCTTCTCGCAATCCCGCCCCTGGGGAGAAGCCCGCTGGGGAAAGGCCCACAAGGACTACCAGCGACAGAACTACTACCGACTGGGACGTCTGCTCGGCCCGATCCAGGAGATGCCCATGTGGGACGCCCGCGTGACGGTCGACCCCGCAGTGAAGGATCACTGGGGCATCCCGGTCGTCGCCCTGTCCGGCTCGAGGCATCCGCGAGATTTCGAGCATTGCCGCTTCCTGTCGGCCCGGGCAGAAGAGATTCTCCGGCAAGCAGGCGCCGTACGCACCTGGCGGCATACGGGCGATACGCCCCCGGCCTCGTTCTACGGCCCTTCGGGAGGACAGCATCAGGCCGGAACCTGCCGGATGGGAAACCGTCCGGAGACTTCCGTCACCGACGCCTGGTGCCGGGTGCACGAAGTGGAGAACCTCTTTATCGCCGATGGCAGCGTCTTAGTTACCAACGGAGGATTTAACCCCGTACTCACCATCATGGCCCTCGCCTACCGCACGGCCGAATATATAGCGAAGCATTTCCGATAAGACTACATCAACATCATGAAAAAACAACTAACCTGCGCCGCTACGGCCACCCTGGCCATCGCCGTCCTCTTCGGCGGCTACGCAACCTGGAACACTCTGGATCCGGCAAACACCTGCGCCGCCTGCCACGAAATCTCCCCCTCTCATGCTACCTGGATGCAATCGGCTCATGCCGACGTCCGCTGTATAGATTGCCACGGAACGGCCCTCTCCCAAGGGTTACATTCGCTCCGGGAGAAGGGCGCCATGCTCCTCTCGCACTGGTCGGGGGACAAGCGACATGAGGAGATACGATTGTCGGAAGAGCAGATGCTCGACCTCATCAACCGATGCGCCGAGTGCCACCGGGCGGAATATGCCGGATGGCAGGCAAGCGGTCACGCCGCCACATACCGGGAGATATTCACAGACCTCGAACATAACCGGATGGAGAAGCCTTATGCCGACTGCTTCCGTTGCCACGGCATGTTTTACGAAGGCGACCTGCACACCCTGATGTCGCTGGAAGGGAACCCGGAAGACTGGTACATCTACGACGAAAGGCAGGCTGACCGTCCGGCCATTACCTGCCTCTCATGTCACGAGATCCATACGCCAAACCCCGTTTCACGCAGGAAGGCGCCCGCCGAGACCGCCGACCTGTCCGACAAGGCGCCCTACACTGCCCTATACCTGCGTTCCGACAAGATGCACCTGAGGAGCGACCGGCTGATTCCTGTGACGATGCTGCTCGGCGATTCGATCCTGCGGACGGCTACCGACCCCGGTACGCTGCTCTGTATGCAATGCCATGCTCCCAATTCGCGGCATCAGGCCGGTAGCGGCGACGACCGCACGACGCTGGGCGAACATGCCGGCAAGAGCTGCCTCGGCTGTCATTCGCCCCATTCCATGCGAACACCTCGCGTCTATCCGTCCATTCACGGGAAGGGAGGCGACGGCCTTAGTTCCGGAAGAACATATTCTTCTCGACCACGTCTACCGTGATGGGTCGGCTCTTGTCTATCCGGCCTCCGAGGAGTTGCTTGGAGAGTTCGTTCAGCACATATTTCTGTATCACGCGCTTGACGGGACGGGCGCCGAACTGGGGATCGTAGCCTTCCTGGGCGATGAAACGAAGGGCGTCGTCGGTGAAGCGGAGGGTGACGCCGTTCTGTTCCAGCATCTGTCTGATCTGCTCTAACTGGAGCAGGACGATCTGTTGGATCTCCTTTTCGCTCAG
Source organism: Tannerellaceae bacterium (assembly GCA_031271045.1). GTDB lineage: Bacteria > Bacteroidota > Bacteroidia > Bacteroidales > Tannerellaceae > DFXE01. The sequence continues at coordinate 38,631 of JAISWO010000013.1, read as the reverse complement.
CGGCGAGAAGACAATCGTTTCGTCGATGCGGTTGAGGAACTCGGGGCGGACGGACTTCCTGAGCAAGTCGAGCGCATCCTTTTTGTCGAGCGACGAGCCGATATTGCTGGTCATGATGATGATCGTATTCCGGAAGTTCGCCGTGCGGCCTTTATTATCCGTCAGCCGGCCATCGTCCAACACCTGGAGCAGGACGTTGAATACGTCGGGATGCGCCTTTTCTATCTCGTCAAACAGTACCACGGAATAAGGCTTGCGGCGGATAGCTTCCGTCAGTTGGCCCCCTTCGTCGTAGCCCACGTATCCGGGAGGGGCACCGATGAGGCGGGTAGCGCTGAACTTCTCCTGGTATTCGCTCATGTCGATGCGGGTGATCATATTCTCGTCGTCGAAGAGGTATCCTGCCAGTGCTTTGGCCAGTTCGGTCTTTCCGACGCCGGTCGTTCCCATGAAGATGAACGAGCCTATGGGACGTTTGGGGTCCTGCATCCCTGCCCGGCTACGGCGTACGGCGTCGGCAACGGCCCGGATGGCTTCGTCCTGTCCAACGACGCGCTTATGGAGTTCGTCTTCGAGATGCAGGAGCTTCTCCCTTTCGCTTTGCAACATCTTGCTGACGGGGATGCCTGTCCAGCGCGAGACGATGTCGGCGATGTCTTCGCTGTCGACCTCTTCCTTGATCATGGCGGAGGCACCTTGCATCTGGTGGAGGCGGCTCTGGACGTCGGCATTGTCTGCCTCTTTTTCCTTGATTTTGCCGTAGCGTATTTCGGCCACCCGTCCGTAGTCTCCTTCGCGTTCGGCCTTTTCGGCTTCGAACTTCAGGCTTTCGATGTCGATCTTATTCTGCTGTATCCTGTTGACCAAGTCCTTCTCGCTTTGCCATTGAGCCTTCTGTTTCTTCTCGTCTTCCTTGAGGTCGGCGATTTCCTTGTGGAGGATTTCCAGCTTGGCTGTATCGTGTTCGCGCTTGATAGCTTCGCGTTCGATTTCGAGCTGTTTGATGCGGCGGCTGATTTCGTCGAGCGATTCGGGGACAGAGTCAACTTGGATGCGCAGCCGGGCAGAGGCTTCGTCCATCAGGTCGATAGCTTTGTCGGGCAGGAAGCGGTCGGTGATATAGCGCGACGAGAGCTTGACGGCCGAGATGATGGCGTCGTCCTTGATCCGCACCTTGTGATGGTTTTCGTATTTTTCCTTCAGGCCCCGGAGGATGGAGATGGTGTCCAATTCGTCGGGTTCTTCTACCATCACGATCTGGAAACGGCGCTCGAGGGCTTTATCCTTCTCGAAGTACTTTTGGTACTCGTTGAGCGTTGTGGCGCCGATCGCACGCAGTTCGCCGCGCGCCAGGGCAGGCTTGAGAATGTTGGCGGCATCCATAGCGCCTTCGCTTTTGCCTGCGCCGACGAGCGTATGTATCTCGTCGACGAAGAGGATAACTTCCCCGTCCGAGCGAACGACCTCACCGACGACGGCCTTGAGGCGTTCTTCAAACTCTCCCTTGTACTTGGCGCCGGCAACGAGGGCGCCCATATCGAGCGAGAAGAGTTGTTTGGACTTCAGGTTTTCGGGCACGTCCCCGCGGACGATACGGTGAGCCAATCCTTCGGCAATGGCGGTCTTGCCGACGCCCGGTTCGCCGATCAGTATCGGGTTGTTCTTGGTGCGCCGGCTGAGGATCTGCAAAACGCGGCGTATCTCGTTGTCGCGTCCGATGACGGGATCCAATTTTCCGCTGCGGGCGCGTTCGTTCAGGTTGACGGCATATTTACCCAGGGCGTCGTAAGTCTCTTCAGACGAGGGGCTATTCACTTTGTTTCCTTTGCGGAGTTCGTCAATAGCTGCGCGGAGTTCCTTTTCGGTCAGGCCGGCATCTTTCAGCATCTGCGAGGCGGCGCTTGGCTGGGCGAGGATGGCCAGGATGAGATGTTCGAGCGAGACGTAGCGGTCTCCCATCTTGCCGGAGTAATCGACGGCCTTTTGCAGCACGGCGTTCGCTTCTGACGAGAGATATGGTTCGCCGCCCGATACGCGGGGATAGGATTCCAGCTGGCTATCCAGGGCCCGGTTCAGGTTTTGCAGGTGTACATCCAGCTTCTGGAAAAGGAAATTGACGATACTTTCTCCTGTCATAATGACAGCTTTCAGCAGATGAGTTGCTTCAATCACTTGTTGGTTGCGTTCGGCCACCAAACGGACGGCCTGCTGCACCGCCTCCTGTGACTTAATGGTAAAATTATTCAGATTCATATATTTATTCTCCTTATTGTTTTCTATTCTTTAGCATTGGAATCACAAAATAGATGCCAGAGCAAACAACTGCCGTTTTGTCACCATCCATCACCTATTAGCAATGCTCAAACCGGCAGTCCGTCCGCCCATCACCGACTACAAACTCGCCCTGCAACTTGCAGGGGTATCCATCATATACTACAAACCCGTCCTGCAACTTGCAGGGGCATCCATCACATACTACAAGACCTCCAAATTAACAGTTTGGAAGTTCTGTACATGTTGCAAATTCACCAAGTCGACGGATTGTAATTTCTGCGCATGCAGCAAAGTTCCCAAACCGGCAGTTTGGATATCCATCACATCCAATAGGGAGCTCTGGCGTCTCTCGCAGATGAACCGCGGGCAATTTTTGTCTCTCTCCGGCGCAGTCCGGAGAGGTGAGGTTTCGTTATGGAATCTCTTTTTTTTTACGTCTCACAAAGATTATTTATGCGTTTTTCTTTCATTTTTGCCGGAGAAGGCGTATATTCGCGGCAAATTTTTGAGAACAATGAAAACACGAACGATTCTTCTGTGGGTTATGTTATTGATTATCACCGATCAGATCATCAAGTTGATCATTAATCAATACTTCCCGGAAAGTCACTTCAGCATCATACCGGCGCTATTCGAATTTAAACCCGTCTTCAACGATAAGCACACTTATTTAAACAGTTTGATGAATCGCCACTTCGGAGTCAACATCGGGCTGCAAATTCATCTGGTTTGTTTCTTCCTGTGCGAAACCACATTGCTCATACTGTACAGCTTCCTCAGAAGCATCTCCAGCGGCGACCGGCGACTGCTCGACCTGGGCATGAGCTTCCAAATCGCAGGCGTAGCCTGCTCCCTGATGGGGAACCTGATCTGGAAGAACGGTACGCTCGACTATATCTACCTGAATCCCCTCTTTGTTTTCGACATGAAAGACTTATACCTGAACTGCTTTGCCATCCTGCTGCTGGTCTTCATCCACAAAAACAGGGCGCAGATGCGGGAAGTGACGGTAAAAGACCTGATTTTCCACATCGGACACCAATTGAAAACCTTACATTTGGGGCCGAAACAATAAAATTAATCACGTATGACACACAGAGAATGGGTGACCGTCCGGGAATATGAAGACATCCTCTTCGACATCTACAACGGAATAGCCCGCATTACGATCAACCGCCCGCGGTATCGCAACGCCTTTACGCCGGTAACCACCGCCGAGATGAGCGACGCCCTGCGTATCTGTCGCGAAAGGGCGGAGATAAACGTAGTCGTCCTCACCGGAGCCGGCGACAAAGCTTTCTGCTCCGGCGGCGACCAGAACGTCAAAGGAAAAGGAGGATACATCGGCCCCGACGGCGTGCCCCGCCTCAGTGTATTGGAAGTTCAGAAACAAATACGCTCTCTTCCCAAGCCGGTTATCGCCATGGTGAACGGCTACGCCATCGGGGGCGGACATGTGCTGCATGTGGTGTGCGACCTCTCGATAGCGGCGGAAAATGCCGTATTCGGACAGACCGGACCGCGGGTGGGGAGCTTCGATGCCGGATTCGGGGCCTCCTATCTGGCGCGCATCGTAGGTCAGAAGAAAGCACGCGAGATCTGGTTCCTCTGCCGACAATATAATGCCCAGGAAGCGCTCGACATGGGGTTGGTGAATAAGGTCGTTCCCCTCGACAGGCTGGAAGATGAAGTGGTGGAATGGGCCGAAACCATGATGTTGCACAGCCCCCTGGCGCTACGCATGATAAAAGCCGGACTGAACGCCGAACTCGACGGCCAGGCCGGCATACAGGAGCTGGCCGGCGATGCCACGCTCCTCTACTACCTCACCGACGAAGCGCAGGAAGGCAAACAGGCTTTCCTTGAGAAGCGCAAACCCGACTTCGGGCAGTATCCCAAGTTTCCGTAACGTCCGTCGCCGTTACACGACGTTCTTTTTCTCCATTTCCTCCAGCAAATAGCAGGCCGTTTCGACGTTAGGGACGTCGCGGATGATGATACCCCGTTTGTTGTTTTGTTCGCGCAAGGTGCAGCGGCGAGGGTGCGTTTGGACGAAGGCCAGAAGTTTGTCGAAGGCTTCGCTTTCGTAATAGGGGCTGTTGGGATTGACGACTAAGGAGATGTTCATCTGTCCTTTCTTGAGGACGATCTTTTCGATACCCAGTTTTTTAGCTAAGCGTCGGAGGCGTACGATCCGGATCAGCTCTTTCCCTTCCTGCGGTATTTTGCCGAAGCGGTCCTTCAAGCGTTCGCTGAAGGCGTTGATATCACGCTCTTCTTCCATCTTGTCTAATTCGCGGTAGAGGGCGACGCGCTCCGAGTCGGAAGGGATATAAGTCGGAGGGAACATCAGCTCAAGATCGCTCTCGATGAAGGTCTCACGTACGTATTCGCTGCCGCTGTCGCGCTGTCCGTTTTCCTTCACGGTATATATGTCGGCAAATTCTTCGGCTTTGAGTTCGTCAACGGCCTCGTCCAGGATCTTCTGGTAGGTTTCGTATCCGAGATCGGCGATGAATCCGCTCTGTTCGGCTCCGAGCATATTGCCGGCGCCCCGGATGTCGAGGTCTTGCATGGCAATATGGATGCCGCTGCCCAGTTCGGCAAAGTTTTCGATAGCCTGCAGGCGGCGGCGGGCTTCCTGCGTCAGGGAGGACAAGGGAGGAGAGAGGAGATAGCAAAATGCTTTGCGATTGCTCCGTCCAACTCTGCCGCGCAACTGATGCAGGTCTGACAGGCCGAACTGATGCGCGTTATTGATGATGATTGTATTGGCGTTGGGGACGTCGATTCCGTTCTCGACGATGCTGGTGGCGATCAGGACATCGTATTCGTAGTTAATAAAGTCGAGCAGGATCTTTTCCAGGGTTCCGGGTTCCATCTGTCCGTGGCCGACGCAGACGCGGGCGTCGGGTACTTCGCGCCGGATGAGGGCTTCTATCTCGTGGATATTCTGAATACGGTTATTGATGAAAAACACCTGCCCGTTGCGACTCATTTCGAAATTGATTGCTTCGCGGATGATGTCGGGATGGAAGCGTTCTACGTCGGTCTGTACGGGATAGCGATTGGGAGGCGGAGTGGTGATACTGCTCAGATCGCGGGCTCCCATGAGCGAGAATTGCAGGGTTCGGGGGATTGGTGTGGCCGTCATGGTGAGTGTGTCGACGTTCACTTTCATCTGGCGGAGCTTTTCTTTGACCGAGACTCCGAACTTTTGTTCCTCGTCGATGATCAGCATACCGAGGTCTTTGAAATGAATGTCTTTGCTGACGATGCGGTGCGTACCGATCAGGATATCGACCTTCCCTTCCTTTGTGTTCTTGAGTATGTCTTTGATCTGTGCGGAGGATCGTGCGCGACTGATGTAGTCGATTTTGCAGGGGAAGTCCTTCAGGCGTTCGGAGAAGGTCTGGAAGTGCTGAAAGGCAAGCACGGTGGTGGGGACCAATACCGCGACTTGCTTATTGTCGGCCACAGCCTTGAAGGCGGCACGTATGGCGACTTCTGTCTTGCCGAAGCCTACGTCGCCGCAGATGAGGCGATCCATCGGGCGTTCGTTTTCCATGTCTCCTTTCACTTGTGCGGTCGCTTTCATCTGGTCGGGGGTATCTTCATAGATGAAGCTGACTTCGAGCTCGTGCTGCATGAAGCTGTCGGGGCTGAAGGCGTAACCTCTTTCTTCTTTACGTTTGGAATAGAGTATGATCAGGTCGCGCGCGATGTCTTTTACTTTGGTTTTGGTACGTTCTTTCATCCGCTCCCAGGCGCCGGTACCGAGTTTGTTCAGTTTGGGAGGCTCCCCGCTGTCGCGGCCTTTGTATTTGGAGAGTTTGTGGAGGGAATGGATGCTTACGAAGATGATGTCGTTGTTCTGGTAGATGAGCTTGATGGCCTCCTGGATCTTGCCGTTGATTTCGGTGCGGATCAGGCCTCCGAACTGCCCGATGCCGTGGTCGATGTGGACGACATAGTCGCCCGTTGTAAACTGGTTGAGCTCTTTGAGCGAGAGCGTGATCTTGCCGCTGCGTGCTTTGTCGCTCTTGAGGTTAAATTTGTGGAAACGATCGAACAATTGATGGTCTGTGAAGAAACAGACGGAAAGGGTTTCGTCGGAGAAGCCTTCGTGGAGCGTATTGTCGACCGCTGTGAAGGGGAGATCTTCGTGTCTGTCTTCAAAGATGGTGCGGAGGCGGGCGGCCTGCTTTGCGACGTCGCTGAGGACGTAGAGCGTATAATTGTTCGCCAAGTATCGGTGAAAGGCCTCGCTGACGAGGTCGAAGTTCTTATGGCAGACGGGTTGGATGTCGGTATGGAAAATGACGGAGGCATCTGCCGTACTGAAAGGTTTCACACCGAAATGGAGGCGTCGGAAGCGGAGAGCGGCGCGCAGGACGTCGTCGGCGGAAGTCAGTCGGGAGCGCATCTGTTCGATGTTGGCGAAGGAATCTTCTGCGCCGGTGACGGGCTCGTCGTTCCAAATGGCGGAGATCCTGTCGCAGCACCAGGCCAAGTCGCGCGAGGCGATGAGGGTCTGGGGCGGGAGCGAGTCGAGCAGGGAGCTGTCGGCGGAGGCTTGCTGGCTGATGCGGGGTACGATGAAGATGCTGTCGAGCGTCTGTTTGGATAATTGGGTCTCGACGTCGAAGGAGCGGATCGTATCTACCCGGCGATCGAAGAAGTCGATACGGTAGGGGTATTCGTACGAGAACGAGAAGACGTCGAGGATGCTACCGCGCATAGCGTACTGTCCCGGTTCATAGACGTAGTCGACGCGCTCAAATCCGTACTCGTCCAGGACGTCGGAGACGAAGATGAGGTCTATTTTTTCTGCCGTATGGATCTTCAGCGTATGCGTTTGCAGGGTTTGGTTGGAGATCACTTTCTCGGCTAAGGCGTCGGGGAAGGTTACGATCAGGAACGGAGTGTCGGGCTTGTTCAGGACGGTGAGCGTTTCGGTACGCAGGATCTCGTTGGCGGGATCGGCATGTCCGTATTTGATTGCACGACGGTAGGCGGAGGGAAAAAAGAAGACCTGTTCGCCGCCGGTGAGCTGCATCAGGTCGTGGTAGAAGTATCCTGCGTCGTCAGGATCGTTCAGCACGCAGAGGCATTGTCCTTTATGGCGATGGAACAGAGCGGCCGTCATCATGGCGGCTCCGGATCCTTTCAGACCTCCGGCAAAGATATTGTGCAGGGAATCATCTTTTAGTATAGCACTTAGCGCGGCTACCTTTGGGTGGGCAGCGTAGAGTCTCAGTAAATCCTGGGCTGTCAAAATGTATTGAGTTACAAATTATTTCTTTTAAATGATGCGTTGCGGGTTACACAACTTGAGACAAAGATATACATTTTATTGAAAATAATGCGTCGCATAGGTTCTTTTCATATAAAATGCTTACTTTTGGGAGGTAAAACAAAAACATTAATATTAAATATATATGTCCGACAGTATTGTTATTATTCCGACTTACAACGAGAAGGAAAACATTGAAAACATCGTCTGCACGACCTTGGGATTAGAGAAAGAGTTTCATATTCTTGTGATCGACGACGGCTCGCCGGATGGGACGGCCTCCATTGTCAAAGATTTACAGACGCGCTATCCGGGGCGGATCTTCCTCATCGAACGCGAGGGCAAACAGGGCTTGGGGACGGCCTATATCTGCGGATTCCGGTGGGCGCTGAGTCAAAAGTACGATTATGTTTTCGAGATGGATGCCGACTTTAGTCACAATCCGAAGGATCTTTTGCACCTCTATGCCGCCTGCACAGTCGATGGAGCCGATGTGGCGATCGGATCGCGCTACTGCAATGGGGTGAATGTCGTGAACTGGCCCTTGGGGCGCGTCTTGATGTCGTACTTCGCTTCGGTTTATGTCAGGATCGTGACGGGCATGCAGGTGCATGATACGACGGCGGGCTTTGTGGCCTATCGCCGTGCGGTGCTGGAATGTATCGAACTTGACCGTATACGCTTCAAGGGTTACGCCTTCCAGATCGAAATGAAGTTCACGGCATACAAATACGGCTTCGTGCTCAAGGAAGTGCCCATCATTTTCATCAATCGCGTGCTTGGTGTCTCGAAGATGAACTCGTCCATCTTCGGCGAGGCCCTCTTCGGCGTTCTTCAGCTCAAATGGATGAGTTTCTTCCGTCGTTATCAGCGGAAGTAAGGAGATCGGGGCGCAGGCGGCGGGTCCGTTCCTGCGCTTGATCGAGGCGCCAGTCGTCGATAAGTCTCTGATGTCCGGAAAGGAGGACATCGGGCACTCGCCAACCCTTATACTCCGCCGGACGTGTATACACAGGCGGCGCCAGGAGTCCGTCCTGGAACGAATCGGACAAAGCGCTCTGTTCATCGCCAATGACGCCGGGCAGGAGGCGCACGACGGCGTCGGCAATGATGGCCGCCGCCAATTCACCTCCGGTCAGCACGTAATTACCCACAGATATTTCGCACGTAATCAAATGTTCCCGTATCCGATAGTCAATTCCTTTATAATGTCCGCAAAGGATTATCAGGTTGTTCCGGAGCGAGAGCGCATTGGCCATTGGCTGATCGAAGAGCGTTCCGTCGGGCGACGTATAGATCACTTCATCGTAATTGCGCTCCGCTTTCAGCGCCGCGATGGCCCTGTCGACCGGTTCAATCTGTATCACCATGCCAGCCTCTCCACCGAAGGGATAATCATCCACCCGTCTCCATTTATTGGTCGTATAATCCCTCAGGTTATGCAAATGTATCTCTGCAAGACCTTTATCCTGTGCCCGTTGGAGGATGGAACAATGAACGGAGCCGTCAATCATCTCCGGGAGAACAGTCAGTATATCAATCCGCATATCGTTTTCAGTCTATTTACTATATATATAATGTGTATAATGTCCGCAAAGCTACGAATATCTATCGAGATTCTCCGCATGATCTCCGTCCAAGCTGCTGCCAGGCTCATGTTTTATTTCAAAACATCCGAAATGCTCTGCATATATGTTCTGTTCTTAAACAATACAAACAAAACCGGATCGGCAAGGCTTTGCGTCCGAACAGAACCTCCGCGCAGTCGTCGGGGCGAAATTGTTTTAAAACAATTTAACCATGCAGCTTGCAGGGAGGTTCTGTTTTAAAACAATTTTACCGTGCAGTCGTCGGGGCGAAATTGTTTTAAAACAATTTAACCGTTGCATAGTGAATGGTGAAATTGTCTTAAAACAATATCTCCGTGCAGTCGTCGGGGCGAAATTGTTTTAAAACAATTTAACCGTTGAGTAGTGAATGGTTAAATTGTTTTAGAACAAGACGGCCCTGCAAGTTGCACGGGGGTTCTGTTTTAAAACAAGACAGTCGCAAGATCGTTTCCGGATCATTTCTCCGCAAGGAAGGGGAAGAATACAATGAAAAACAATATCAAGAACAGGAACTTTCCCCCCTTATTGGAAGGGATAGGAGGAGAGGTCAAAAAAAATTTATCCATAACGAAAAAAAATAGAAAATTTATTTGGCGCTATTCTTTCTTTTCATATCTTTGCGGAATAAAAATAATATAAAATATAATCAAAGACTATAATAAATATATTCTGTTATGAAACTGATCAGATTTATCCTCTCATTTATGAGAAGACTTCGGAATGCCGAGCATTACGACTTTTACAACAATATCGCGAACCAACTCAAGAGCATCACGTTCAAGCCGGCAAGCATCGTGCCGCTGGTCGAGAACTTCCTGCAAAGCTTTCAGCGTGAAGATACGATCTACAAACGTTATCTCCGACAGCAGGACACGATCCAGGTGAAAGACGCGCATGACAAACGGCGAAAGTCAATTACCGCGCTCAAGCTCGTGGTCGAAACGGGCCTTTACAGCAATGTTCCGCAAGTGGCCGAAGCAGCCAAGGCGCTTAAAGCGATTACAGATAACTATGCCGAAGCCGTCCGGGCGCCTATGACGGAAGTCTCGGCGATGGTCGCTAATATGATACAGGATTTGCTGTTGCCCAAGTACGCCAACGCTGTCTCCACCGTAAGCCTTACCGATGCCATTGACCGCCTCAAGCAAGACAATGATGACTTTATGACTGTCTATTACGAGCGCGCGTCGAGCTGGGAAGATGAGAAAGACGAAGGACGCCTCGCAGACGCTCGCAACCAGACGGATGTCGACTTCGGCAAGCTGGTTGACGTTATTAACATCCTCTTCCAGGCAAATGAACTTCAGAACCCCAAAGATGCTGAGGTGAGTACAATCCTTGGCGGCGTGATACATACCATCAGCACGTACATCCACCAGTATGAGACGATATATTCCCGCCGCAGTCCGCGTTTTCATGCCGGAAAAGACCAACCGGGCCTTCCCGACAATGGCGGCAATGGCGAAGGCGGAAACACGACACCCAACTTCATCATCTCGGCTCAGACGATCCTGGGCAGCGTCTCCGGATCATCAAATATTGGTGATCAGATGTCACTCTTAGCCGCCGATCCGGCTGCATTTGCCGATATCCTCTATCCGGAGGCCCGGAACGGCGTGATGAAAATCTTTAATCCGGAGACAGACCTCTACGAGAATTTCCCGGTGGCAGAGTTTCTCTACGACAGCGACGGGACGACGCCCGTGGGCCTCATTGTCGGCCCCCCGTCGGCAAAAGTTACTTTCGACAAACCTTTTACCGGATTCGGAGATATCCAAACGGTGGAAATCATCAAAGAAGGCGAACTTCTGGCCACCCTTTCCAACGTACAATACCCTTATACGATCATTGACAATTGAATATTTGTAAATTTATTATCTTGTTTGCATGGATAGCCTGCTATATTTATTGATCGGCGCTTATACGGCCGGCCTGAGTGATGGTGTATGTCTCTACGGGTTCAATACCGAGACCGGAGACTCCAAGTATATTAGTTCGGTAGTCGTGGAAAACCCCTCGTACATAGATGCCGGTAAAAGCGGCTATCTGTACGCCGTCACGGAGAACGATGGCGCCCCGTCCTATGTCAATACCCTCTTCTTTGACAGGGAACAGGAGAAGATCCGCCTCGTGAACCGGCAAGAGACCTTCGCCGCCTCGCCCTGCTATGTCACGATCAATGACGCGCATACCCATGTCGTAACGGCTAACTATGGGGGCGGAAGCATATCGGTCTTTCCCGTTCAGGCTGACACCTTGCTTCCCTGCGCGCAGCTCATCGTTAGCGAAGGCTCCGGCGCAGACAAAAGCCGGCAGGAAGCGGCTCATCTGCACTGTGTCATGTTTACGCCCGACGATCGCTATCTCTTTGCCGTCGACCTGGGGTCTGATCGCATATACCGCTACGAGGTCAACGCATCGTCCGATATGGCGAGCGCTTTCCTCAATGAAGCGACGATGAAGCCCTATTCCCTGCCCGCAGGCTCCGGCCCCCGTCATCTGACCTTCCATCCGTCGGGTAAATATATGTACGCGATCAACGAACTCTCCGGCGCCGTGACAGCCTTCCGATATGATGAAGGCGAACTTGGCGAACTGCAAACCATCCTTGCCGACAGTGCCGGCGGACGTGCATCGGCACATATCGACATTACGCCGGATGGTAAACACCTCTATGTTTCGATTCGCAATAAAGCCGACGGCATCGCTATCTTCTCGATCGACGACAAGGATGGTCGCCTGACCAAAACGGGCTACCAGTTTACGGGCCGGCATCCGCGCAACTTCGTCATTACGCCCAACGGTCGCTTCTTGCTTGCCGCCTCGCGTGATAGCAACCTTGTGGAAGTGTTCGAGATAAACAAAGAAACCGGCGCACTACGCAATATTGGAAAAAATATTGCCGATGTAGATACGCCGGTCTTCCTGAAGTTCATCTGAACTCCGGAACAGAGTCGTTTGTTTATTTCTTACACTGGTCTTTCAGCCACTGCGTCGTCGCGGCCTGCTGTTCGGAATAAATCCAGTGCCCCGAATCGTTGTAGACCTTCAAGTCCTTGGGTGCGGTAATCATGTTATAAGCAGCGTACATCGAGGTTGGCGGACAGGTGACGTCGTTCAGCCCCCAGCTATACAGTCCCGGCACATGAACGCGCCGCGCAAAGTTTGCGATGTCATAGTAGGAAAGCGTCTCTACCTCGCCCGATTCGGGCTTCGTGAAACGGAAATAATGTGGCCATCCTCCTGCGCGCTTCTTCAAGAAGCCGCCCAGGTCGCACATGGCCGGGTGAATGGGTGCCAGGAAGCGGATCCGGGGATCCAAAGCTGCTGTGGCAATCGACAGCGCGCCGCCTTGACTGCTACCCGATACGCCGACCGTCTCGCCATCAAATTCAGGAAGCGAAAACAGATAATCCACAGCCCGGACGCAGCCGACATAGACCCGTTTGTAATAAAACTGATCCTTATTATTCTTGCTGAACTCCCAATACCCGTTCAGGGCTCCTCCGTAGATCGAAAAATAGACCGATTGCGCCATCGTGACCGGTATGCCGTGAACCCCGATTTCAAGCGAGATGACATCCTCGCCATAGTTTACGCCATTATACGGACGGACACCTGCACCGGGTACTTGCAAGACAGCAGGATACTTACCGGGCTTCTTCGGAATCATCAGAATCCCGTAAACCCGCGCAAAACCGGTATTCCGGAAGCTAACTTCGTAAACATCCTGCGTCGCTGTGCTTTTCTCCGGCAAGAGCGTCCGCACGGCATCCAAGGGAGCGCGCCGGGCATCCTCGATCGCCTTCGCCCAGAAGGCGTCAAAGTCGGCCGGCTCGTCCGACACAGGCAGGATCTTCCCGTCGTCGTACAAGGCGCCCGCCATCCCTTCATAGTTCCTGCCGTCGACCTTGGCGACGACTCTGCACCGCAACAGACCGGGTTCCTTCATGACGCCCTTCAGCGTGGTTTTTCCTTCTTTCAACACAACATCCTTCTTCTCAACCGTGGGGAAAAACTCTGGCCCCAACTCATAGTCCACCGCTACGTCGCGGAGTAAATGACCGAACTTATACACCTGAACGGTAAACGTGGCTTCTTCCCCAGCCTTGTATTTCCAGTCGGCATGATCCGGAGATACAACAACGCTGACAAGGCGCTGCGCCTGCTGTGCCTGCGCCGCCGTCATCACTCCCCAAAGCCCCAGGGAGCATAACATAAGAATACTGAAATAATTTTTCATATATAATAAATGATTATTGCCTGTAAAATTAGTAATTTCTTATATTTGTGGCTTCAAAGAAATAAATTTTATTACCAATGAATACACAATCTGCAACAGCGAACGGCACCATGACCTCCTACCGGTGGGTCATCTGCTCCATGCTCTTCTTCGCGACCACCGTCAACTACCTCGACCGCCAAGTGTTATCACTCACATGGAAAGACTTCATTGCTCCTGAGTTCCATTGGACAAACAACGACTACGGCGAGATCACTTCCCTGTTCTCGATCTTCTACGCCGTCAGTATGCTGTTTGCAGGAAGATTCGTCGACTGGATGGATACGAAAAAAGGCTATCTCTGGGCCATTGGCATCTGGTCGGTAGGAGCCTGCCTGCACGCCTTCTGCGGAATTGCAACCTCAGGCATCGCGACGGGCCAGTGGCTTGTTGGTTTCGAAGAAGCGCGGACAATCATCTCCGCCGTAGGCAATGTGGGCCTGATTGTGAATGTCAGCGTACTGCTTTTCGTCTTTGCGCGCCTGATATTGGCCGTCGGTGAAGCCGGCAACTTTCCGGCAGCGATCAAAGCCACCGCCGAATACTTTCCCAAGAAAGATCGCGCCTTCTCGACCAGCATCTTCAATGCCGGTGCTACCGTGGGCGCATTAGCGGCCCCCGTTTCGATCCCGTTCATAGCCGAGCTATGGGGATGGGAAGCCGCTTTCCTGATCATTGGCGCCCTGGGCTTTATCTGGATGGGCTTCTGGACGTTTGCTTATAAGAAACCTGAGCGGCATCCTTCGGTCAATGCCCGCGAACTGTCCTATATCCAACAAGATGGCGACAGCGATCTCAACGAAGATAATAATCCCAAACAGAAGCTCACCTTCCTGCAATGCTTGCAATACCGGCAAACCTGGGCCTTCGCCATAGGTAAATTCATGACCGATGGCGTATGGTGGTTCTTCCTTTTCTGGACGCCGGCCTACCTGAGCTCTGTCTACGGCATGAAATCATCCGACCCGGCCAGCCAGATCGCCATCTTTGTCCTCTACGCCATCACCTTGCTATCCATCCTCGGCGGATGGCTGCCAACCTGGTTCATTGGCCGTAAAGGTATGAACCCCTATGCCGGACGCATGAAAGCGATGCTCATATTCGCCTTCTTTCCCTTGCTTGCCCTGCTGGCGCAACCCTTGGGCAGCATCTCATATTGGTTTCCGGTTGTGATTATCGGCATCGCCGGAGCAGCGCATCAAGCCTGGTCGGCCAACATCTTCTCTACCGTAGGCGATATGTTCCCCCGCAATGCCATAGCTACTGTTACCGGTATCGGCGGCATGGCTGGCGGTTTGAGCTCCTATATCATCAACAAAAGCTCCGGCATCCTCTTCGACTATGCCGGCGAGACAAACATGACCTTCATGGGCTTCAACGGCGAGGAAGCGGGCTACTTCATTATCTTCTCGATATGCGCCGTTGCCTATCTGATAGGCTGGTGCATCATGAAAAGCCTCGTCCCCCGCTACGCTCCCATTGTCACGAACTAAAATCATATTAAAAACAAGAGATTGAACTTACCCGATAAGCCCGCAAATAATTAAGTCACATTAATAATTTATATATCCGAAATGAAAACAATCTATTTTGCAACAACATTCTTTATCTGTACCCTCATCGCCTGCCAATCGGGCATCGAGAAGCAAAACACATTAACCAAACAGGAAAAATCCGACGGCTGGAAGCTGCTCTTCGACGGGAAAACAACCGCCGGATGGCGAGGCGCCCACAAAGACGCTTTCCCCGCCACGGGTTGGAAGATTGAAGACGGACAACTCATTGTCCTCAGCGCCGACGGCCGGGAGTCTACCAACGGAGGCGACATCGTCTATGCCCCGGAGACCTATTCCGCCTTCGAACTGAGCGTCGACTTCAAAATCACCACCGGCGCCAACAGCGGGATCAAGTACTTCGTCACCGAGAAGGAAACGCCCTCCGGCTCAGCCTTCGGGCTCGAGTTCCAGATCCTCGACGACCAAACCCATCCCGACGCCCAGCTCTACACCACCGTTCCCGGCTCGCGCAAACTGGCCGGCCTCTACGACTTGATCGAACCGCAGGACGTACACTTCAACGGCATAGGCGAATGGAACCGCGCAATCGTCAAAGTCTTCCCCAACAATCACGTGGAGCACTGGCTGAACGGCGTAAAGACCGTCGAGTACGAACGCAGCTCGGAAGCCTTCCGCACGCTGGTACAAGGCAGCAAGTACGCCGCCCCGATGTATAACGAACACGGCCTCTTCGGTGAAGCCCCCGAAGGTCGCATCCTGTTGCAGGACCACGGCAACGAGGTCGCCTTCCGCAACATCAAGATACGCCCCCTTCAATAAAATATACGGAAGCCTCCTGCCTGCGTCCGCAATTGATGAGTAATATTTCTTGCCGAATATAGCCGAATATACCGGAAAAAATATGCCGTTCCGGAAATTTAATATATATTTGTCGCCGATTAAGAGAAGATGAGGAGGGGGCTGCCTGCCCCCTCCTTTTATTCTGATTCAATTTTGTATGATTGACAAAGAGATAATATATCGGCTTGTAGAAGAGAAATTGGCCGCATCGGCAAATTATCCGGTAGAAGTGCTGGTGAAACCGGGCAACCTGATCGTCGTGGAAATAGACAATGACCAGACAGTCTGCATTGACGATTGCGTCGAGCTGAGCCGCTATATAGAAGCCAACCTCGACCGCGAAGCAGAAGACTACGAACTCGAAGTCGGCTCGGCAGGACTGACAGCCCCCTTCAAAGTCCCCAGGCAATACCGGAAACACATCGGCGACGAAATAGAACTCCTTCTCAAAAACGGGGTAAAACAAACCGGCATCCTGAAAGCAGCAGACGAAAAAGGCATTCGCCTCTCCGTCGAAAAACAAGTAAAGCCCGAAGGAACCAAGCGCAAAAAAACAATAGAGGAGGAACACCCCTATACGTTTGATGAGATCAAATATGCAAAATACATACTTAAATTCAAGTAAGATATAAAGAAAGAATATGGCCAGGAAAGAGGAAACAATCAGTATGATCGACACCCTTGCAGAGTTCAAGGAATTAAAAAACATAGATAAGGATACGATGATCAGCGTGCTGGAAGAATCGTTCCGGAACGTCATTGCCAAAATGTTCGGCACCGACGAGAATTACGACGTGATTATCAATCCGGAAAAAGGAGACTTCGAGATCTGGAGAAACCGCGTCGCCGTAGCCGACGACGAATTGGAAGACAGCAACCTGCAAATCCCCATCACAGAAGCCCGCAAGATTGATCCCGACAGCGAAATCGGCGAAGAAGTAACCGACGAAGTACACTTTGCCGATTTCGGGCGCCGCGCCATCCTGAACCTGCGTCAAGCCCTGTCATCCAAGATCCTTGAACTACAGAAAGACAACCTGTTCGCCAAATACAAAGAACGGATCGGACAAATTATTGCCGCAGACGTATACCAGGTATGGAAAAAAGAAATCCTGCTGCTCGACGACGACGGCAACGAACTGTTACTGCCCAAACAAGAACAAATCCCCTCCGACTTCTACCGGAAAGGAGAAACCGTACGCGCCATTGTGCAAAAAGTAGAAACCGTCAACAACAATCCCAAAATCACACTCTCGCGTACAGACAAAAGATTCCTCCAACGCCTGTTTGAACTCGAAGTACCCGAAATACACGACAGCCTGATCACCATCAAAGCCATTGCCCGCATCCCAGGAGAAAGAGCCAAAGTAGCCGTCGAATCGTATGACGACCGGATCGACCCCGTAGGCGCCTGCGTCGGAATGAAAGGCTCGCGCATCCACGGCATCGTACGCGAACTCAGAAACGAAAACATAGATGTCATCAACTATACGACAAACATATCCCTGTTCATCCAACGCTCCTTAAGCCCGGCAAAAATCTCATCCATCCGCGTAAATGAAGAAGAACGGAAAGCAGAAGTCTATCTCCACCCCGAACAAGTATCGCTCGCAATCGGCAAGGGCGGCATGAATATCAAACTGGCCTGCATGCTGACGGAATACGCCATCGACGTCTTCCGCGACATCGACGGCGCCGACGAAGAAGACATCTATTTAGACGAGTTTGCCGACGAAATCGACACCTGGGTAATTGATACCTTGAAAAATATCGGGTGCTATACAGCAAAAAACGTACTGGCATTGAGCCGCGAAGAAATTATCGAACGCGCCGACCTGGAAGAACAAACCGTAGACGAAGTACTAAGAATCCTGTCCGCCGAATTTAACGATGAAGAAACAGCAGAGGAGATGAATGACTAATGTATTACGATAAAATTGATTATGCCCATAAAATTAATACATGTAACAAGAGATTTGAATGTAGGAATTACTACGGTGGTGGACTTTCTTCTGAAAAACGGTCACACGATTGACAGTAATCCCAATACACGAATCAATGACGAACAATACACTTTGCTCGTGAAAGAGTTTGGGAAAAACCTTTCGCCCCAAGAACGAGAACGGATGCTGGCCAAACCGACAGCAACAGAAATTGTCGTGCCCGAAAAGAAAGAAGACAAAGTGATAGAGGAAATTAAAACTGAAATCCCCGAAGAATTTAAACCGAAAATTATAACGAAAGGCAAAATAGAATTAGATAAAACCAAACAGACGGAAAAAATCCCGGCCGAAAACAAGCCCGCGGACCAACCTACCGTCGGACAATCAGCCAAGGTGACGCAGGTGACAAAAGAGGTCGTACCCGTAGCAGAAAAGGAAATTATAATGAACAAAGAACAAGAATCGCTTCAAATCATAAACAAAAGTGTGACGGAACAGAAAAGAGATGAAGCAACAACAGAAGAAACAAATAAACCTGACAAAGAACCAGATAGCAAAACTCCTTTCAGATTCAATACACCCAAACTGGAATCGAACATCAAAGTCACCGGGAAAATAGACCTCTCGTCAATCAACCAATCCACCCGGCCAAAAAAGAAAACAAAGGAAGACAGAAGGAAAGAACGCGAAGGAAAACGTGAGAAACCGGATCCTAACAAACAACAAGGACAACACGCCCCCTACCCTTCCAAAAGCCCCAAAGATGCTAATGCAAAAACCGGTAATGCTCCAACCAAACCGAGCGCTCCCGCTAAAACAGGCGAAGGAGAAAAAGACCCAAAGAAAAAACGCAAACGCATCAAAAAAGACAGGGTAGACATCAACACTACAGTGGGAGTAAACCCCCGCCCAACAACAATTCACCGCGACGACCGCAAAAGCCGGCTGCGCAAACCCGTGAAGGCGGAAGTGAGCGAAGAAGATGTACAAAAGCAGATCAAAGAAACACTTGCCCGGCTGACCAACAAAGGAAATAAGACCAACAAAGGCGCTAAATACCGCCGCGATAAACGCGACGCTGCCCTGCAACGCGAACAGGAACTGATCCAACTCGAAGAACAGGAAAGTAAAATATTGAAACTAACGGAATTTGTCACCGCCAACGACTTGGCTAACATGATGAACATTCCCGTGACACAAGTTATCGCTACCTGTATGAGTATCGGCATCATGGTCTCCATCAACCAACGTTTAGACGCAGAAACCATCAACATCGTAGCCGAAGAATTTGGATTCAAAACAGAATACGTCAGTGCCGAAGTGATAGAAGCCATCAAAACGAACGAAGAAGACAATGAAGATGATTGGATCTCCCGTCCGCCGGTCGTCACCGTCATGGGACATGTGGACCACGGCAAAACCTCACTGCTTGACAACATCCGCAATGCCAACGTAATTGCCGGAGAAGCAGGCGGTATCACCCAGCATATAGGCGCTTACAACGTCAAGCTGCCCCGTAGCGGACGCCGCATCACCTTCCTCGACACACCCGGCCACGAAGCCTTTACCGCCATGCGCGCCCGTGGTGCGAAAATGACAGATATCGCCATCATCATCGTAGCAGCCGACGACAACGTAATGCCCCAAACGATCGAAGCCATCAACCACGCATCCGCCGCCAACGTACCCATCGTCTTTGCCATCAACAAGATCGATAAACCCCACGCCAACCCCGAAAAGATAAAAGAAGAATTGGCCAATATGAACTACTTGGTGGAAGACTGGGGAGGAAAACACCAAAGCCAGGAAATCTCCGCTAAAAAAGGCACCGGCGTAGAAGAGTTGCTCGAAAAAGTACTGCTCGAAGCCGAGTTGCTGGATCTGAAAGCCAATCCGACGCTGCGTGCCACCGGATCTATCATCGAATCGTCCTTAGACAAAGGACGTGGATACGTTTCCACCGTATTGGTAGAGAATGGGACATTGAAAACAGGGGATGTCATACTGGCCGGCACGCATTACGGACGCGTGAAAGCGATGTTCAACGAACGGAATCAAAAGAAAGAGACAGCTGGCCCCTCCGAACCGGTATTGGTACTGGGACTGAACGGAGCGCCCCAGGCAGGCGACACATTTAATGTATTAGAATCCGACCAGGAAGCCCGCGAAATAGCCGGCCGCCGTGAACAATTGCAACGCGAATTAGGCCTGCGCACCCAGAAACGTGTCACATTAGACGACATCGGCCGCCGTATCGCTGTAGGCAACTTCCAGGAATTGAATGTAATCGTCAAAGGAGACGTAAACGGATCGGTAGAAGCCCTGTCCGACTCCCTGATCAGACTTTCGACCAAAGAAATACAAGTCAACGTCATCCACAAAGCCGTCGGACAGATCTCTGAGTCGGATATAGTACTGGCCGCCGCATCCAACGCCATCATTATCGGCTTCCAAGTACGCCCCTCGCAATCAGCATCCCGCCAGGCCGAAAAAGAAGGCGTAGAAATCCGCATGTATTCCATCATCTACAATGCCATTGAAGAAGTGAAGAGTGCCATGGAAGGAATGCTTGCCCCGGAAGTGAAAGAAGAAGTAACCTCGCTGGTAGAAGTACGCGAGGTTTTCAAGATCACCAAAGTAGGAACCGTAGCCGGTTGCATGGTGAAAGAAGGAAAGATCAAACGAGGCAACAAAGTACGCCTCATACGCGATGGCATCGTAATCCATTCCGGAGAGTTAGGCTCGTTGAAGCGCTTCAAGGAAGATGTCAAAGAAGTAGCTTTCGGATATGAATGTGGATTGAATATCTCCGGATACAACGACATCCATATAGGCGATATAATAGAAGCCTACGAAGAATTTGAAATAAAGAAAACCCTATAAGAATATGAACTGGTTGGACATTATGTTGCTATGTCTGGCGGGGATAGGTTTTGTGAAGGGCCTGCTTGATGGAGTCATCAAGCAGGTTGTTTCGCTTATAGCCCTGGCAGCAGGCATTTTCTTTTGTGCAAAAATCGCCGTCTGGCTGAGAGGCTATATCATCAGTTGGGGCTTCCCGGAACAAGGAGTTACTATCCTGAGTTATATCATCGGCTTTCTGTTGATTGTCGGACTGTTTCTGTTGGCAGGAGAAATCATGCACCGGATTATCGACGCAACTCCACTAAGTATATTGAATCATCTGGGCGGCGGGCTTTTCGGTTTGCTTATTATGTTGTTATTCCTGAGTCTGCTATTCAACCTCATGGAAATAATTGATAGCAGCTCCATACTGATCTCAGCAGAATCAAAAGCAAGGTCGCATTTGTATCACCCCATCAGGCAAATCATTCCTACCATATATCCCCATGATTTATTCCCTTTCTAAGTAAAAAATATGCAAGACTCCAACCAAATAATAAATGAAGTAACAAGCGGCGACTATAAATATGGTTTTGTTACAGACATCGCCATGGAAGTTATACATAAAGGATTAAACGAAGACATCATTCGCCTTATATCCGTCAAAAAAAAAGAACCTGCCTGGCTGCTGGAGTTCCGGCTGAAAGCCTACCGGTATTGGCTGACATTGGAGATGCCCGACTGGGCTCATCTGAAAATTCCTCTCATCAACTATCAGGATATTAGCTATTACGCAGCGCCGAAAACAAAAAACACCCCCAAAAGTTTAGACGAAATAGACCCAGAACTGCTCAAAACATTTGACAAATTAGGCATCCCGCTGGAAGAACGGAAACATCTGACGGGAATGGCCGTAGATGCCGTGATGGACAGTGTGTCTGTGAAAACGACCTTTAAAGAAGTTCTATCAGAAAAAGGCATCATTTTTTCCTCCTTCAGCGAAGCCGTGCAGCATCATCCCGACCTGGTGCAGGAATACATGGGAAGCGTCGTAAGCTATCGCGATAATTTCTTCGCAGCCTTAAACTCGGCGGTCTTTTCCGACGGTTCGTTCGTATACATACCCAAAGGCGTCCACTGTCCGATGGAATTAAGCACGTACTTCCGTATCAATGCAGCCAATACAGGCCAGTTTGAACGGACCTTGATTGTGGCCGACGACGAATCCTACGTCAGTTACCTGGAAGGCTGCACCGCCCCGATGAGGGATGAGAATCAATTGCACGCCGCCATCGTTGAAATCGTAGCCAAAGAACAGGCCGAAGTGAAATACTCCACCGTGCAAAACTGGTATCCGGGCGACAAGGAAGGAAAAGGAGGAATCTACAACTTCGTAACAAAGCGGGGCTTATGCAAAGGCAAAAACAGTAAAATATCGTGGACACAAGTAGAAACCGGCTCCGCCATCACCTGGAAATACCCCAGTTGCATCCTGGCCGGCGACAACTCGGCAGGAGAGTTTTACTCCGTTGCCGTGACAAACAATTACCAGCAAGCCGATACAGGAACGAAAATGACACATCTGGGACGAAACACTAAAAGTCTGATCGTATCCAAAGGCATATCCGCCGGATTCAGTCAAAACAGCTACCGGGGATTGGTGAAAATCTCGCCAAAAGCCACAGGCGCACGCAACCACAGCCAATGCGACAGCCTCCTGCTCAGCGCCACCTGCGGAGCCCACACCTTTCCTTATGCCGACGTCCGGAACGAAACGGCCATTATCGAACACGAAGCAACGACCAGCAAGATAAGCGAAGAACAACTATTCTATTGCAACCAGCGCGGCATCTCCACAGAAGAAGCCGTTGGACTGATTGTAAACGGATATGCAAAAGAAGTAATGAACAAACTACCTATGGAATTTGCCGTGGAAGCGCAAAAACTTCTCACCATATCACTGGAAGGAAGCGTAGGATAAACAAAGGAAGAAAAAATGTTAGAAATAAAGAATCTACATGCCCAAGTCAATGGCAAAAAGATATTAAACGGAATCAATCTCTCCGTCAGGAAAGGAGAAATACACGCTATTATGGGGCCAAACGGATCCGGGAAAAGTACGCTAAGCAGCGTACTGGTGGGCAACCCGGCCTTTGTCGTAACAGAAGGACACGTCGTGTATGAAGGGAAAAACCTCCTGGAACTCTCGCCCGAAGACCGGAGCAGGGAAGGAATTTTCCTCAGCTTCCAATATCCGGTAGAGATACCCGGCGTCAGTATGGTAAACTTTATGCGCGCCGCCGTAAACGAACACCGGAAATACAAAGGACTCGAACCGGTACCAGCAACCGATTTCCTGAAACTCATGCGCGAAAAACGCTCTATCGTCGAACTCGACAACAAACTGGCCGGCCGCAGCGTAAACGAAGGGTTCTCCGGTGGAGAAAAGAAACGGAACGAAATCTTCCAGATGGCTATGCTGGAACCCAAGCTGGCTATCCTGGACGAGACAGACAGCGGATTGGACATCGACGCACTCCGGATCGTAGCCGGAGGAGTGAATAAACTGAAAACAAACGAGAACGCCACCATCGTAATCACCCATTACCAACGCTTGTTGGAATATATTAAACCTGATGTCGTGCATGTATTGTACAAAGGTCGCATCATCAAAACCGCCGGGCCTGAACTGGCGCTGGAATTGGAGGAAAAAGGCTACGACTGGCTCAAAACCGAAGACTAAACCGATCATGAATGCAGAACAACAATATATCGAGCTCTTTACCACGTACGAAAACACCATCAGGCTATCCGCTTCGGATGTCTTGAACGCACCCCGTACGCAGGCATTCGACGACTTCAAACGCCTGGGCTTCCCTTCCGTAAGAAATGAAGATTACAAATACACAGACGTCCCACGAGCCTTTGCACCAAATTATGGAATCAACCTCAAACGGTTTCAAGTGCCGGTTAACCCCTATGACGTCTTCCGTTGCGATGTGCCTCACCTGAGCGCCCTCCTCTACTTCATCGTAAACGACTCCTTCTACGACAGGAAACAACCCAAAGCCTCCCTGCCCGAAGGCGTATATGCCGGCGGCTTGAATCACTTTGCCGAATCTTACCCGGAAATTGCCGGACGTTACTACAGCCGGGCTGCCTCCGCCGGAAAAGACGGGATCATCGCCTTGAACACAATGCTCGCACAAGACGGCTTTGTGCTTTACGTCCCTGAAAATGTGATCGTCGAGCGCCCCATACAGTTAGTACATATCTTCCGTAGCGACGTCGATACGATGGCCAACCGCCGGGTGTTGGTGATCATGGAACCCCGTTCGCAAGCCAAACTATTAGTCTGCGACCACAGTATCGACAACGTCCGCTTCCTCTCTACCGAAGTAATAGAAATCTTTGCCGGCGAAGGCGCCTGTTTCGATTATTACGATCTGGAAGAAAGCACAGAGGCAACCGCCCGTTTCGCCTCCCTGCACGCCAAACAGGAAGCCACCAGCAACGTACTGGTAAACGGCATAACCCTCAACAACGGCCTGACGCGCAACAACTATTACATCGAACTGAACGGACCCTTCGCAGAATCAACCCTCTGCGGCATGTCCATCCTCGATAAGGAACAACACGTAGACACCTGTACCCATATCACACACGCCGTCCCGAACTGCACCAGCCGGGAGCTCTTCAAGAACGTACTCAACGACCGTTCCACCGGAGTCTTCAGCGGACGCATCTTAGTGAAAGAAGGAGCGCAGAAAACATCAGCCTTTCAAACCAACCGGAACCTTTGCGCCACCCGCGAAGCCCGTATGTACAGCAAGCCTCAACTCGAAATCTATGCCGACGATGTAAAATGTTCGCACGGTATGACTACCGGGCAATTAGACGAAAACGCTCTGTTCTACCTCCAAAGCCGGGGCATCCCCAAAGAAGAAGCGCTGACCATGCTGAGCATCGCCTTCGCTGCCGACGTACTGGACAACGTCCGCCTCGACGGATTGAAAGACCGGCTGCACAGCCTGATTGAAAAACGCTTCCGCGGCGAACTATCCCAATGCCGCGAATGTCGCAATATCTTGTCCTGAGTTATAACAGTCCACGAGAAGAGAACAGTTCCGTAAGTGGTCCTGCAAAACAAAAAAAGAGCGCTGATGATCAGCACTCTTTTGTACTCGAAGCGGGACTTGAACCCGCACAGCCGCAATGGCCAAAGGATTTTAAGTCCTTCGTGTCTACCATTCCACCATTCGAGCGTCTTTTCTCTAAAAGACGGGCAAAACTAAACATTCTATTTGACTTGGCCAAATATTTCGCCCAACTCATCCGGACACATTGCAAAAAACCGGGAGCCGTAGGGCAAATCACGGATTTTTTATACTTTTGCCAACTAAATTCAGCTTAAAAGATATATCAGCGATGATAACAGTGAATAATTTGGACTTACAATTTGGTAAGCGTATTTTGTTTCAGGACGTCAATCTGAAATTTACCTCCGGTAATTGTTATGGTATTATAGGCGCTAACGGCGCGGGTAAATCGACCTTCCTCAAAATCCTGAGCGGAGAGATGGAACCTACGCGGGGTAATATTTCGCAAGGGCCGGGCGAACGACTGTCGGTACTGAGCCAAGACCATTTTGCTTTCGATGAATATACGGTAATTCATACAGTACTGATGGGCCACTCGACCCTGTGGGAGGTTATGAAGGAGAAAGATGCTCTCTATGCCAAGGCAGACTTCAGCGACGCTGACGGCATCCGGGTATCGGAGCTTGAAGAGCAATTTGCCGAAATGGAAGGCTGGAACGCCGAAAGCGACGCCGCCAGTCTGCTGAGCGGCTTAGGCATCAAAGAAGAGTTGCACTATAACCTGATGAAAGACCTGAGCGGAAAGCAAAAGGTTCGCGTGCTGCTGGCGCGCGCCCTCTTCGGACAGCCTGACAACCTCCTGCTCGACGAGCCGACCAACGATCTCGACCTCGAGACGGTCGGATGGCTGGAGGATTACCTCTCCAATTTCGAGCACACCGTCCTGGTGGTCAGTCACGACCGGCACTTTCTCGACTCCGTATGCACGCACACGGTAGACATCGACTTCAATAAGCTGCAACTCTTTGCCGGTAATTACAGCTTCTGGTACGAATCCAGCCAATTGGCTCTCCGTCAGCAACAGCAGCAGAACAAAAAGGCGGAAGAGAAGAAAAAGGAACTCGAAGAATTTATCCGCCGGTTCAGCGCCAACGTAGCCAAGTCGAAACAGACAACCAGCCGCAAGAAAATGATCGAAAAGCTCAATATCGAAGAGATCCAACCTTCCTCGCGACGCTATCCGGGCATCATCTTCACCCCCTCGCGCGAGCCGGGAAACCAGATACTCGAAGTAAAAGGGCTCACACAAAGCATCGAGGGACAAATACTCTTCCGCGATCTGAACTTCAACGTAGAAAAAGACGACAAAATCGTCTTCATCAGCCGCGATCCGCGCGCCATGACGGCCCTCTTCCGGATCATTAACGGCGAAGAAAAAGCCCAGGACGGCGTCTACCAGTGGGGGCAAACCATTACGACCGCCTACCTGCCGCTCGACAATGCCGCCTACTTCAATTCGGATTATAACCTGATCGACTGGCTCTGCCAGTTCGCCGCCGATACGAACGAAGTCTACATCAAAGGCTTCCTGGGGAGGATGCTCTTCTCCGGAGAAGAACTGCTCAAGAAGGTCAGCGTCCTTTCAGGAGGAGAAAAGATGCGCTGTATGATCTCGCGCATGATGCTCAAAGATGCCAACACATTAATATTAGACACGCCAACCAATCACCTCGACCTGGAATCCATACAGGCGTTCAACAACACCCTGCGCGCCTATAAGGGCAACGTCCTCTTCTCAAGCCACGACCATGAGTTTATTCAGACCGTCGCCAACCGTGTTATCGAACTTACGCCCAACGGAATTATAGACAAGATGACGGAATACGACGACTACATCAGCGACCCGGTCGTCGCCGCACTGCGGGAGAAACTCTATGCTAAACTAAGTTGAGCGAATGAAACAACGGTTACAATTCCTATTGCTTGTCTTCGCCGGCTGGCTGCCGGTACTGGCCATCCAAAAGCCGGTATTCATGCTCTATCATTATGACCTGGCCCAAGGAAGCGACCTGGCCGAATGGCTGCGGGTGATCTGGTACGGCCTGCGATTAGATAGCGCCATCGCCGGCTACCTCAGCATCCTCCCGTTGTTGTTTACGGCGGCCTCGATATGGATGCCGGGGGCGAAACTGAAGGTTTGGTTGAAAGTTTACTTTGCGGTGGCTTCCCTGCTGATAGCGATGGTCTTTGCCGGCGATATGGCGCTTTATACGTTCTGGGGCTTCCGTCTGGATGCTACCGTAATCTTCTATATGCAGTTTCCTTCGGGAGCGGCCACCAGCGTGCCCGCCGGACTGTTCGTACGGCAAGCCATTCTGGTAGTCGTTTATGCCCTGGCATCGACCTGGACGTTCAACCGTTGGATCGTCCCCCTCTTTCCGGAGCAACCGGCGGGGAAGAAGTCGCTTGGACTGGCGGCCATTGTCCTGGCGGGAGGGCTGCTGCTGGTATCCGCACAGGGAGGCGCCACAGGGGCGCACATTCATGTAGGCACGGTCTATTTCAGCCCGAAACAGTTCCTCAATCATTCGGCCATCAATCCGGTATTCAGCCTCGTGAGTTCGTTGTTTAAGCAACATGATTTCGCTTCGCAATTCCAGTTCTTCCCCGAAGACGAGCGCGAGCGCCTCTTCTGCTCCCTGATGCCCGCCAAGCCGGCGATCGACTGCCAAGCGCCCGACAGCGCCCACCTGACGCCCAACAAGGTGGAACTGCTTAACACAGAGCGGCCCAACATCCTGCTCATCATCCTCGAAAGTTTCTCTGCCAATGCCATCGGCGCCTTGAGCGGCCCGCAGGGCGTCACGCCGCACCTCGACAGCCTAAGCCGGGAAGGCGTACTCTTTACGAACGTCTACGCCAACTCCTTCCGCACCGACCGCGGACTGGTTTCCGTCCTCAATGGCTACCCCGCACAGCCGACTACGTCCATTATGAAGTACCCGGCCAAGAGCGCGACGCTCCCTTCGCTGGCCAAAAGCCTCGCAACCAAAGGATATACGGCAGAGATGCTCTACGGAAGCGACATCCGTTACACCAATATGCAGAGCTACTTCTATGGTTCGGGATACAACCGCATCACGTCCGACAAAGACCTCCCGACGGGCGTCCGGAGGAGCAAACTGGGCATTGACGACGAAATCATGTTCGACTATCTCTACCATTCGCTCGCCGAAAGGGAGGACACCAGGGGGCGCTTCTTCTCTACCTTCCTGACGCTGAGCAGCCACGAGCCTTTCGATGTCCCTTTCCACCGCCTGGGGCATCCGTATCTGAACTCCATCGCCTTTACCGACAGTTGCATCGGCGACTTTGTGGGCAAGCTACGCCAAACGCGGCTCTGGGACGATCTGCTCCTCATCTTCGTTGCCGACCACGGATTCCCCTACCCCGAACGGCTGAAGGTGGACGAGCCGGCGCGCTATCATATTCCCATCCTCTGGGTCGGTGGTGCGGTGAAAGGCCCGGCCCGTATCGACGCCTTGGCCAGCCAAACCGACCTGGCGGCCACCTTGCTGGGTCAATTGGGCCTCCGGCACGACGACTTCCGCTTCAGCAAAGATGTTTTCGACAACCGTTACCCACCGTATGCCTTCTATACGTTCAGCAACGGCTTCGGGCTGATCGACTCCGTCGGCGTATCGACCTACGACAACGACAGTAACCGCCCCATCTCGCAACTCCCCGCCGACGGGAGCGCCCTGCGCATCGACCGGGGCAAAGCCCTTTTGCAAACGCTCTACGACGACATGGGTAGCCGCTGACGTCAGCCCGTCCGGGGCTACTCTTTATCCGTCAGGAAATCAATCATCCGCACAATCGCCCGCGTACAGACGGGACAGAATGGCGCATAGTCGCGCATGGCGCAATGCACATAGGGACGGTAGATGCCTTTGGCCAGATAGCCTCCCCCTTCGAAGACACCCAGGCCCCCGGCGTATTGCCCGTCCGCCGGCGTCGGCACAGGCGTGGCGGCCGGCAGGAGATCCTGCCATTTGCTGCCGAAGTCGACGAGCGTCGTGATGTTCGGCTCCCAAGGTTCCACCTTTAGATTGTAAAAAGCTTCATCGTATGCGACTTCCGACGAGTAGTATTCGTCGGCAAGCCCGGCGAAGCTATGCCCGAACTCGTGGACAAAGACCTTGGCCGTCCGCTCGTTGTCGGCCGTTCCGATGGCATAGAAGTTATACATCCCGCCTCCGCCGTAGGTGTCGGCGTTGACGAGGATAAAAATGGCGTCGCAGGGGACGTTCCACACCGCATCGCGGACAGCCCGGATGTCGGGCGTCGTCAGGTAGCGATCAAGACCGAAGGTATAATAGCCGGAGTTCAGCGCCGTATGTCGGAAGAGGCCCTCGCCGGAGACGTCCGTCCCGGATTCTTCGGAGACGAGCCCAACGGCCCTGACATTGAAGTCGCGGCGTCGCGCGTCGAAGGGCGGCGTGGCAAAGAGGGCCTTGGTAAAGCGCCGCGCGTCGGCCAGGAATTTGGTTTGTTCGGCAGCCGTATAGCCTTCGGCCAGGAAGACGAGGTCGACCTTGTCCGGTGTATCGCCGGTGTGTTGCAGAACGGTGACGGGATGCTCCGTCAGGCGGCCGCGGTCGATGAAGATGCTCGCCGGGTCGACGTCGAAGGTCAACAGAGGATAAAAGGCGCCGTCGTCGCGGCTCCGTCCGGCAATCTCGACGGTCACCGTTTGGCGGGGGAAGGGGATGGGGATGCTGTTGGTCCACGATTGCGTTTCGCGGAGGGCCTGTTCGGTGGTGCGCCATTCCTCGAAGAGGGTGTTGAAGCCGCGGGAATAGACGAGCCGCCCGGAGGCCTTGTCGCGGACGTTCACATAGTAACCTCCGTAGCCGGAGGGGTCGGTCAGGCGCCGGACGGGGCCGCTCCAGAGGGGTTCCATGCGCAGGGCCTGGAGGGCGGCGGTTTGGTGGGCGGCATTGCCGCTCAGGGCGAAGTCAATGCGCAAGCTTTTCCTTTCGAAGAAGGTATCGAAGGCGCTTTGTGCGCGCATGCCCGTCGCTACGAGGCTGAGGAGGGCAAGGCTGAGAAGGAGGGTTTTCGGATTCATTTGTTGTTGTATCTTGAGTGGATTGATGGGCGGCCAGGGCGGTGCGGCGCGAGTAGATGGCGCGGTAGCGGAAGATGTAGGCGTTGACTTCGGTGATCAGTTCCGAAAGCACGGCGGTGGTTTCGCTTGTCCGGTTGAGCCTCAGATGGATGCGGTAGAGGGCGTTGACGATGGTGGCGAAATGTTCGAACGCCAGGTCGGTATGCCTCCGGGCGGCGCGCAGGGCGACGGCGGCGCTTTGGTCCTGCCGGATGGAGGCGCGGTCGAAATAGACGGTCGTGAACTCATCGTTCACTTGTTCCAATCGTGCGAGCGTATCTTGCAGTTGGAGCCGCTGGAGCGAGGGGGCGAAACGTTCCGTCCGCATATCCTGTATCATGTTGGTAACAAGGGCTGAGGCTTCGGTCATCGGCGCCTGGTAGATGCCGGCGTAATGATCCAGTACCGTTGTCAGCTCCTGAGCCGCTGCGCGCCGGTGAGGGTCGTCGCAATAGGTAAACATTTCGATGCCTCGTTTCAGTTCCATGTATGCGCCGCGCCTGCGGGCGAGGACGGCCTTCACCTGTCGCGTACCTTCTTTAAATTCAAGTCGGTAGGTTGCCTTATATGCCGTATCTTCCGTCCGGAAAGCCCGCGCAAAGTCGTCACGAAACAACCGAAGCTCCGTCAACGTCAGGGTCCTTGCCACCAGACGCTTATTGATGTTCTCGTAAAAGTCGAAATGCTCCGTATTCCGCAATCTTTTCACCAAGGAGAGGTGATTTACAATCTGCTTCGTATTCATTTCCTTCGATATGTTTTTTCGTATAACAAATAGTTTCTTCTACGGATGCAAATATATAGAATAAATAGATATCAACCACTATTTTTTCTTAAAATCACTCATTTTTATCCTCTGCCCAATGGGCAAAGGACTGAAATTGCCAATTTCATTACATTGCCCAATGGGCAAAGGATCGAAATCACTAATTTCAGCATCTTGCCCAATGGGCAAATAATCGAAATTACTAATTTCAGTATCTTGCTCAATGGGCAAAGGATCGAAATCGCTAATTTCAGTATCTTGCCCAATGGGCAAATGATTGAAATTAGAAAATCGAATATTCATACTAATAAATTATCTCTTCAAATGATCTACATGAATAGGATACTTCAACAACAGGAGTATCATAAACCATTTGCCTTACTGCAAATGTGGTGATTTCGAAGGAGATGGCAAGAAAAAAGGCGGGCGACCTTTTCCACCAAGGGAAAGGGTCGCCCGCCGGATGTTCAGATCTGCGGGTCAGAGGGTCGGATCAGTATCCGTCGTTCTGAGTAAGCTGCGGATTTTTGTCGCGGCTGGCCTGCGGGATGGGCAGGTAGCGGTTGTAAGGCGCAAACTTGCGGTCTTCGATATGCACCGGCGTATCAAAGATCGTGGCGCGCGCATAGGGATCGGTCTCATCGTAGTTGATGGTACCGCTCATGCGCGTAAGGGGCGTATTCAGGAGCGTCTCGGCGAGCATTTTGCCGGAGGCGTCTTTCCATCGGAGGATATCGGCGCGTCGGTGTCCTTCGCCGGCCAGCTCGACGGAGCGTTCGCGGCGGATGAGTTCGCGGAGGGTTTCCTTGGCAGCGTACCGGGTGCGGTCGACGGCGGGCATACCTGCGCGTGCGCGCACTTCATCGAGGGCGGTATATGCTTCTTCCGAAGGTCCGTTCAACTCGTTGGACGCTTCGGCGATGGTGAGCAGCACTTCGGCGTAGCGGAAGACAACCTGGCAGATACTGGTGTTGTAGAGGTCACCACCGTACTGTTCGAGCGGCGCGACGTACTTCGCCCAGGTGAGTCCCGTCTTGGAAGCATTGTCGGCGACGGTAGGATAGTTGGGATTCTTACCTCCGCCGGGCAGTGTTTCGTCGAGCGTATTGAGGATGCCTCCCTGCCAGTCCTGTCCGGGATAGAGGACAGTCATAGCCATTCGCGGATCGCGTCCTTTGAAGGGATGTGCAGGATCGTAGGCGGCAGACTCCTCTTTAGTGAGACCGTCGCTCATTTCGTAAAGGTCAACCAAGTTGCGCGTGGGCACCATCGACGACCACCCACCGTCGGCATTGTTGGGGACGGTGACGATCCATTCGTTCTTCAGGTTCTTCAGGTGCTGCGTCGAGAGGATGATTTCTTTCGAATCGACGCCGGCCAGGGTGAAGAGGTTGGCATAATCCGGATCCAGCTCGTACTGTCCGAGGTTTTGGATAGCTTTGGCTGCATCAAGAGCCCGCTGATAGTCGCCGTAGTAGAGCGCTGCGCGCATCTTGAGGGCCAGGGCGGCGCCTTTGGCTACGCGTCCACGTGCAGCGGGGCTGTCTTTGATATCGGCAATGGCGGCATCCACTTCATCGTAGATGTATTGCTTAACTTCGGCTTCGGTATTGCGTGGCACCTTGGCTTCGTCGGCACTCTTGTACGCCTCGATGATGGGTACGCCTCCGTACCAGTAGTTCATCTTGAGGTAGTCGTAGGCACGTATGACACGTGCCTGAGCGATGATATCCTTCTTTTTAGACTCGTCGGCGAAGGTGATCTGGTCGATATTTTCGAGCAGGGTGATCACGCGACGAATACGGGTGAAGGTGTATGTGTTGGAATAGCTTCCCGGATTGGCAGCGGTGAGCGTACCATTACCAATGACGCGCCAACCTTCGTGGGTGTGATAGCTGAATCCGATGTCGGAAGCACAATCCCAGTAGAAGAAACCTTCGCCCCAGATCCATCCGTCGTAACATCCGATCAGGAATTTTTCGGCGTCGCCCTCGGTTTTCCACGTCGTGGCAGGCGAGAGTGCGTCGTAGGGATATGTATCCAGGAAGTCGGAACATGACGTGATCATCAGGACCGCGCAGAGATATATAAATATGTTCTTTTTCATGATTCTATCATTATTAAATTATTATCAAATTAAAAAGTCAGGTTCACACCGAGCGAGTGAGTCTTGATGAGCGGGTAGGACGAGGCGCGTTCGCTGGACGTTTCCGGGTCGAGACTGATGGGCATGGCGTCGAAGGTGAGCATGTTTTCGGCCGAGTAGTAGAGGCGCAACCCGACGATGCCTGCTCGCTGGAGCAGTTTGGCAGGTACGGTATAACCCAGTTGGACGTTTTTGAGGCGCAGGTAGCTGGTATTTTGCACCCAGAAGGTCGACATGACGTTCTGCGGATAACTGTTCGAGTTGACGTCGTTCCAGATACGCGGCATTACGGCGTCCTTATTATCGGGCGTCCAGGCATCGAGCCAGACAGAGGCCGGATGCGAGCCATCTCCACGGAAAGCGCCGAAGGCTTCCTGGCTGAAGATACGTCCTACCTTGGCTGCGCCCGCAAAGGTGAGCGAGAGGTCGAACTGTTTGTAGCCTCCGACGATGTTAAAGCCAAAGGCATAAACCGGGTTGGTGGAATTGGCAATGACGCGGTCGTCGCCGTCGATCTTTCCGTCTTTATTGGTATCGACATAGCGTATGTCTCCGGCTTTGAAGGTGCGGGTGAACATGGTGGTACCCGTTTCGCGGCTATATTTGGCAGCGAAGGCGTCAGCTTCTTCCTGCGACTGGAAGAAACCGTCTGCCTTGTAGACGTAATAGGACGAGACGGGTTCGCCTACCTTGTTGAGGATGTTACTATTGCCCGAATCGAACATGCGAGGCACACCGCCGAGGTTCAGGATCTCGTTCTTGTTGTAGGAGACGTTGCCGGTGGCCGCGAGGGACCAGTCACCCCAGCGGTTATTGTATCCGAGGGTAAGTTCAAGTCCGCGGTTTCGCATGGCGCCAACGTTGTCTTTGTAGGATCCGAGGGCAAATTCTTCGGGAGCGGGAACGTTCATGATGATACCTGTTGTTTTGCGGTCGTAGAAGTCGATGGATCCGTCGATATGGTTAAAGACGACAAAGTCGAGGCCAAGACCAAAGGTGCGCGCCTTCTCCCACGAGATGCTCTCGATACGGTAGTTACTTTGGTAGTATCCACTCTGAAGCGAGCCTGCGAAAGGATAGGAGGCACCCAGATTGTAGGTATTGAGGTAGGGATAGAAGTCGTTGGTCGCGTCGCTATTGAGAGCGTCTTGATTACCGAGCAATCCCCAGGAGGCGCGCAGCTTCAGGTTGTTGAGCCAGGTATCTTTCAAGCCTTCGGCAAAGGCTTCTTCGCTGATTCGCCAGGCGCCCGAGAAGGAGGGGAAGAATCCCCAGCGGTTGTCCGGTGTAAAGCGGGAAGATCCATCTGCGCGGAAGTTGGCTTCGAGCAGGTAGCGTCCGGCATAGTCGTAATTGATGCGCCCGAATCCGGAGAGCATAGCCAGCGAACGGGTGAAGCCTCCGTTGGTTTGCGTCGAGGTGGTACCGGCGTTCAGGTCGGTCAGCTCGTTATTGGGGAAGTTCTTGCGCATCATTTTGTTTTCGGTGTAGTTGTATTTCTCCGTATGCCATCCGGCCAGGACTTTGACGTTGTGTACGCCGAACTGTTTGTTGTAGTTCAACAGGGCGTCGAAGTTGGAGCGATCCCAGAGGTAAAAGCGTTCCTCCAGTTGATTCGGTCCGTGGTATTTGCTCGGACTGTATTGGATGTCCTTTTGGAAAGCCTTATAGTGCTGTATATTGCTGATGAAGGCTTGTTGGAGGGTGATGGTCATGCCGTCGAACAGGGTGTAGTCGGCGGCGATCATGCCGGTAAAGTTTTGATTGTAGCGGTCGACCGTTTGATCAAGGTCTAACCATGCAATCGGATTACCGTCCGATACGGTTCCGTAGGAGCCGTCCTCGCGTTTGTTAGGTATCCAGGGAGCGATGATGTTCAACTGCCGGATGATCTGGTCTGAACTTCCGCCGGAGTAGCTACTGTTCGGGTCTTTGTAGTCGTTTTTGATGTAGGCCAGGTTGACGCGAAGATTAAAGCGGCTGGAGAGTTTGACGTCGATGTTGGTGCGTCCGTTGAACTGTTGTCTTTCGGCGTTGGGAAGGATCCCTTCCTGCTGCATGAAGCCGGCGGAGGCCATGTAGCTGACTTGATCGGTACCGCCGTTGACGCTGACGTTGTGTTTGTGTTGGACACCGTTTTTGTAGGCCAGGTCGTACCAGTCGGTGTTGGGATGTCCGTACGGGTCGGAGCCATCTTTGAACTTTTGGAGATCGTCGGCCGAAAAGCGTTCGGGCTTGTTGTCATCGACGAGCGCCTGGTTGAGCAGGCGGGCGTAGTCGTAGGAGCTGAGGCGTTCGATCATTTGCGTGGGCGTCTGGATGCCTGCGTAGGCGTTGTAGGTTACGCGGGGAGCGCCGGTTTTGCCTCGTTTGGTGGTGACGAGCACGACTCCGTTGGAGGCTTTTGATCCGTAGATAGCGGCCGAGGAAGCGTCTTTGAGTACGGAGATGCTTTCGACGTCGTTCGGGTCGAGGGAGTTCAGCGTACCGCTTTCGACGCCGTCGATCAGGATGTAGGGCGTTGCGGTGTTAAGCGTTCCGATACCTCGTACGCGGATGGTGGCTCCATCTTGTCCGGGGCGTCCTTGCCCGGAGATGACGGTGACGCCCGGCATCAGTCCTTGGAGGGCTGAGGAGACGTTGGGCACGGGCCGGTTGGTGAGTGTCTTGCTATCCACTTGTGCGACGGCTCCGGAGAGGTTGATTTTCCGTTGCGTGCCGTATCCTACGATAACGACTTCTTCGAGTCCCTGGGCGTCTTCCCGCAGGGTGACGTCTATGACGGTTTTGTTACCCACGGGGATTTCCTGCGTAATGAATCCGATGAATGAGAACGCCAGTACGGCGTCTTTGGAAGGTGTTTGGATGGTATACTTTCCGTTTATATCGCTCACGGTTCCCGTGTTCGATCCTTTTACCATGATGTTTACGCCGGTTAGCACCTCACCGGAGGCATCGGTCACTGTGCCGGTGATATTTTGTGCGAATAAGGGAAGGGTACAGAGACAGGCGCATATCGTCATCCATACTTTCTTCAGTGTGCTATCGGCAATTTTTGCTTTTATCATATCAACAATTTTATTAGATATTCGGATTTTAATTTATTAATGATTTGGTTTTGCTGCCGGCTCGGGGCTTGGGCAGCGCTGCCCATCGTTCGACGGGCGGCCTTCGACTTTTCAGCCGGGGGGCGTTTTCTTTTTATCCTCTCATAGGCGTTTCGTTCTTAGTTGTTTGACATTTATTTACGATCACTTATATTTCCTCTGCGATTCTGCTTCTTATGAAGAAGTGGTACGGGAAAACAACAGCTTTCTATATCGCGCATTATCAAGAGCCTGCAAAAAAGAAAAGATAAGAGGCCGGACATTTTGCAAACACTTTTGTAAACATTTTGCGAACGCCGCACACCGGAACTCTACATTATATATAGGTACAGAATGGACTCGGACTGTGGATTCGACATGGATCCGGCTGCCATTTGATAAACATTTTTTAAACACTTGGTGAATCAATCACTTAGCCGCCGGTAAACATTTTTTTAAAAGAGGCTCGTTAAAATGTTTGAATAATATGCTGCTGATTTGAAAAACAATTTGCACCTTTGGCGAGCTAAAACTATTTTCCCGTACCGCTTCTTCATAAGAAGTGGTACAAATCATTCCACCGACATCGCGGCCAATGTATGAGCCTTGAAAAAATGTCTTTTCAAGGTCTCGGACATGTACGAAGGGTTGAAAAATGTTTTTTCAAGGCCTCGGACATGTACGAAGGGTTGAAAAATGTTTTTTCAAGGCCCCGGACATGTACGAAGGGTTGAAAAATGTTTTTTCAAGGCCCCGGACATGTACGAAGGGCTCAAAAATGTTTTTTCAAGGTCTCGGACATGTACGAAGGGTTGAAAAATGTTTTTTCAAGGCCTCGGACATGTGCGAGGGGCTCAAAAATGTTTTTTCAAGGTCTCGGACAAAAACAGGGGGTTGAAAAGAGATTTTCCGTCCTCGCGGCAAAATGCGGGGAGGGCGTTGTGCCTGTGGCGGCGCCGGGGACAAAAGCGGAGTGTCAAAAAATTGGACAGTGGTGTCCAATTTTTTGACACTGCCTTGAAGGGGGCACTGGCTTATTGTGCTGATAAATAATCGGATCGCAACTTTGGCACGTTCTTTGGACGATATACGGATATTAGATTCATTCATTTTAAAAACAAACAGAATTATGATTAAGATCGAAGATTTAAGTAAGTTTTTCCGCACCGAAGAAGTGGAAACGATTGCATTGAACAAAGTATCAATGGAAGTAAACGATGGCGAGTTCGTGGCCGTCATGGGACCGTCGGGATGCGGCAAGTCGACGTTACTGAACATCCTTGGGCTTTTAGACAATCCCTCCGAAGGGAAATACTACTTAGACAACACCGAAGTGGGGCACTTGAAGGAGAGGGACCGTACGCAGGCGAGAAAAGGAAATATCGGCTTCGTTTTCCAGAGTTTCAACCTCATCGACGAACTGAACGTGTTTGAAAACGTCGAACTTCCCCTCACCTACCTCCGCATCAAGCCTGCCGAACGCAAGGAGAAGGTGAATGCGATCCTCAAGCAGATGAACATCAGTCACCGCGCCAATCATTTCCCGCAGCAGCTCTCCGGCGGACAGCAGCAGCGCGTCGCCATCGCCCGCGCCGTTGTCTCGACGCCCAAGCTGATCCTGGCCGACGAACCGACGGGTAATCTCGACAGCAAGAACGGCCTCGACGTCATGCAGCTCCTGACCAGCCTCAACAACGAAGGCACCACCATCATCATGGTCACCCACTCCAAGCACGACGCCTCCTTTGCGCACCGTGTGGTCAACCTCTTCGACGGCACCATCATCTCTTCCGTAAGCGAATACATCTAAAGCCTCCGGAAGATGAAAACAATCCTGCGCAATTTCCTGAGCACACTCCGCCGCTTCAAGATGGCGACAGCCTTGAACGTGCTGGGCCTCTCGGTGGCCTTCGCGGCCTTTATGATGATTATGATGCAGGTCGGATTCGACTACGGATTCGACCGCTCGCAGCCCCATGCCGACCGTATCTTTCGCATGGAACCGGGCAACCTGATGAGGCAGGACTGGTCGGCAATCATCAATCGTCCGTTGATGGAAGCTTTTATCGCTTCGTCGCCGCATATCGAGGCGGGAGCGTACACCAAGCAGCCGCTTGCCATTTACTTCTCGGTCGAGGCCAACGGTGCGAAGAATAACTTCCAGGAAAACGCCCTCGAAGTCTCCAGCGGCTATACCGACGTCTTTCACTTCGACATGATCGAGGGAAGCAACCGGGCGCTCGACGAACCCAACCAGGTGCTCATCCCCCTGAGTTTAGCCGACAAGCTGTTCGGTAGCGAGCCTGCCCTTGGCAAACGCCTGGATGCCGACGACGTGGCTTACACCGTGGGCGGCGTCTATCGCGACTTCCCTCTCAATACATCGACGTCCAACGTGATCTACCTCCTCATCCCCCGCGAAGAAAACCTCTACAACTGGGGCAACTGGAATTATGCGGCCTATATCCGCGTCAACGACCCGGCCAACGCCGCAGGCCTGATCGAAAACTTCCAAAAGACGTTCGACGCTTCCGGGCTGGAGGAATGGGTACAGAACAACATAACGGAGATCAACTTCCGCCTGACTCCCCTCCCGGAGGTGCATTTCATCACAGGAGTGGCCTACGACCGGGTTCCCAAGGCGAGCCGGCAGACGTTGCTCATCCTCTTCTGCATCGCGATCGTTATTGTCGTGATCGCCGGGATCAATTACATGAACTTCAGCACCGCCCTTACACCCAAGCGCATCCGGAG
>JAISWO010000070.1 GCA_031271045.1 Tannerellaceae bacterium | reverse complement strand
CAAATGAGCTTCCGCATTTTGTAGCGATGCCATTTAGTGCATCAAATGAGCTTCCGCATTTTGTAGCGATGCCATTTAGTGCATCAAATGAGCTTCCGCATTTTGTAGCGATGCCATTTTATATATGTATGGAGGTCGCGATAAAAATCTGGAGCTTCATATATGGCAGAATGAAGTTCACACATATAATATATGGGTTGACGGCCTTAAAACTACTTCCCGGAAGGCAGGCGGGAAGGATAATTATGAGTATATGATAGTAGAAATGTCAGTAGGAATATATACTTTTGAAGCATTAAAAATCAATATAAAATGAAAAGAATATTTGTTATCTTAATTACCGGCCTGACGGTTTTGTCATGCACAAATACCGAACCGGCCAAGCTACGGATTGCAACGTATAACCTCCGTATGGATACACCGAACGACAGTATGAACGCCTGGACGTATCGTAAAGACCATGTCAAGGCCCTGATTCGTTACCACGACTTCGATATCGTCGGGACGCAGGAAGGTTTTCTTCACCAGCTTACCGATCTATGCGAAGGGACGGCCTATACGTATTTCGGAGCCGGCCGCGAGGATGGAGCAAAGGCGGGCGAACATTCGGCCATCCTCTACAAACGGGATGCCTTCCTCGTAGCCGATTCCGGCAACTACTGGCTGAGTGAGACGCCTTCCGTACCAGGTCTTGGATGGGATGCTACGTGCTGCAACCGTATCTGCTCCTGGGTCAAGTTTGTTCATCGCAAGAGTGGCGCTTCCTTCTATGTTTTTAATGTCCACTTCGATCATCAGGGAATCGTCGCAAGGCGCGAATCGGGCAAACTGATGGTTCAGATGATGCACGACATTGCGGGGGATGCTCCCGTTATCTGTATGGGCGACTTCAACTCTACGCCCGATACGGAACAGATACAGATACTGTCCTCCTTCTTGCGCGATGCGCGCAATGTAAGTCTCAGTCCTCCTTATGGGCCGGAGGATACATTCAATGATAACTTTGACAACCCGCTCGAACCGGGACGGATCGACTATATCTTCGTCAGCGGAGGGATAACGGTCAATAGCTATGCCGCCCTGACGGATAATAATGGTCTCTCCTACCCTTCCGACCATCTTCCTGTCGTCACTCACATAGAAATCCCATGAAAATGAGAAAAAGAATCGCTGTATCTATCCTCTGTTTTCTCGCGCTGGCCTCGCCATACGTATGTGCGCAGTCCGCTCCGGGTTTTGATCCTGCCGAATACGTTCTCCCGCTCATGGGGACTGCATCGAGCTACGAGTTATCCTCCGGCAATACCTATCCGGCCATCGCACGCCCCTGGGGAATGAACTTCTGGACTCCGCAGACCGGCAAGATGGGCAACGGATGGACGTACGTCTATAGTTCCAATAAAATCCGGGGATTCAAGCAAACACATCAGCCCAGTCCCTGGATTAATGACTATGGACAGTTCTCGTTAATGCCTATCACCGGTGCGCCCGTCTTCGACGAAGAAAGTCGCGCCAGCTGGTTCTCACATAAGAGCGAAGTAGCCAAGCCTTACTATTACAGCGTCTATCTGGCCGATCACGACGTTCTGACGGAGCTTTCTCCTACCGAACGGGCGGCCATCTTCCGCTTCACCTTCCCCCGGACAGACAGTGCGTATGTTGTCATTGACGCCTTCGACAAGGGTTCTTTTATCCGTATCCTGCCTGATCAAAAACGTATCGCCGGATATACGACGCGCAATAGTGGAGGTGTACCGGCAAACTTCCGCAACTACTTTCTCATCGAGTTCGACAAGCCTTTCGACTCAGATGTCGTGATGGCCGACGGTAAACGTCTTGATGGCATACGCGAACAGACGGCCGGACATGCAGGCGCCATCATCGGCTTCCGCACCCAAAAGGGCGAAGTTGTTCATGCCCGCGTTGCCTCCTCCTTCATCAGTATTGAACAAGCCGAACGTAACCTCCGGGAGCTTGGCGACAATTCCTTCGATGCCATCGCCGCCGCCGGCAAAGAAGCTTGGAACAAGGTTCTCGGACGTATACAGGTGGAGGAAGGAACTCTCGACCAGTATCGCACATTCTACTCCTGCCTCTATCGCTCGCTGCTTTTCCCGCGGATGTTCTACGAATACGACGCCGACGGACGGATTGTCCATTACAGTCCCTATAACGGAGAGATATTGCCCGGATATATGTTCACCGATACCGGTTTTTGGGATACATTCCGCTCTCTCTTCCCTTTCCTCAACCTCCTCTACCCTTCCGTCAACCGGCAGATACAGGAAGGTCTCCTCAACGCCTACCGCGAAAGCGGTTTCTTCCCCGAATGGGCCAGTCCCGGACATCGCGACTGTATGATAGGTAATAATTCCGCCTCCATCCTTGTCGACGCCTTTATGAAAGGCATCCGCGTAGATGATATCGAGACCGTCTACAAAGGTCTCCTCAACGGAACAAGCAACGTTCATCCCCAAGTTTCCTCTACCGGACGTCTCGGATATGATCTTTACAATCGACTCGGTTATGTGCCCTGTGATGCAGGCATTGACGAAAGCGCCGCCCGTACGCTCGAATATGCCTACAACGACTGGTGCATCTATACGCTGGCCAAAGCCATCTCCCGACCGCAAGCCGAGATCGACCGCTTCTACAAGCGCTCCCTGAACTACCGGAATCTCTTCGACAGTGAATCCCGCCTGATGCGCGGAAGAAAAGCAGACGGCAGCTTTGCGGCGCCCTTCTCGCCCCTGAAGTGGGGAGGCGACTTCACCGAAGGGAACAGTTGGCATTACACCTGGTCGGTCTTCCACGATCCGCAGGGACTGATCCGCCTGATGGGTGGCAAAGAAAACTTCGTTGGGATGCTGGATTCTGTCTTCGCCGTCCCCCCGCTGTTCGACGCGTCCTACTATGGCAGCGTCATCCATGAAATACGCGAAATGACGGTCATGAATATGGGCAACTACGCACACGGGAATCAACCCATTCAGCACATGATCTACCTCTACAACTACGCAAACCAACCCTGGAAGGCCCAATACCGCCTCCGTGAGGTCATGAACCGCCTCTATACGCCCACACCGGATGGATACTGCGGCGATGAGGACAACGGACAGACCTCTGCCTGGTATGTCTTCTCCGCGCTTGGATTCTATCCTGTCTGCCCCGGTACGGACGAGTATATCATGGGATCGCCCCTCTTCGGCAAAGCTACGCTGACGTTCGAAAACGGTAACCGCTTCATCATACGTGCCAACGACAATAGCGACAAAAATATCTACGTCCATTCAGCCTCCCTCAACGGCCGTACAATAATGAAGACCTTTCTCCGGCATGACGACCTGCTACGCGGTGGCGAACTCTACCTCCAAATGGACAGCAAACCCAACCTGAACCGCGGCGTAAACCCCGAGGACCTCCCCTACTCCCTCTCGGCGTCCCGTTAAACAAAAGGCTGGCTCCTCATGGAGCCAGCCTTTCTCAACAAAATTTTAAATTTAAAAAAAATGATTATCCTAAGAATCCCAGAAGGATGCCGGCCGCTACCGCCGAGCCGATTACGCCGGCCACATTCGGCCCCATAGCGTGCATCAGCAGATAGTTGGACGGATCGTATTGCGCACCCACAGTCTGGGAAATACGCGCCGAGTCGGGCACTGCCGACACGCCCGCGTTACCGATCAGCGGATTGATCTTATTGCCCTTCCTCAGGAAAAGGTTAAAGAACTTAACAAACATAACTCCCGCGCAGGTGGCAATGATAAACGACAATGCACCCAGACCGAAGATCTTGACCGAGTTCCACGTCAGGAACTGGGTCGCCTGCGTGGAAGCGCCCACGGTGATGCCCAGGAGGATGGTAATGGTGTCGATCAGCGGCCCCCTGGCCGTCTCGGCCAAACGACGGGTCACGCCGCTTTCCTTCAGCAAGTTCCCAAAGAAAAGCATACCCAGCAACGGTAGTCCCGAAGGCACTAAGAAGCACGTCAGCAAGAGGCCGATGATGGGGAAGATGATCTTTTCGGTAGAAGAAACCACCCGCGGGGGCTTCATCCGTATAAGCCTTTCCTTCGAGGTCGTCAAAAGCCTCATAAACGGAGGCTGTAAGATAGGCACTAACGCCATATAGGAATATGCC
This sequence comes from Tannerellaceae bacterium, assembly GCA_031271045.1. Taxonomy (GTDB): domain Bacteria; phylum Bacteroidota; class Bacteroidia; order Bacteroidales; family Tannerellaceae; genus DFXE01. The sequence goes on along the minus strand of JAISWO010000070.1, from coordinate 11,758 downwards.
GAGATGGCTATGGCCCCCATCAGTTCAGGCGCCAGTTTGGAGGAAAGGAATATGGCCGTAGGGCCGTCCGCACCGCCGATAATACCGATCGCACCGGCCTGATTCGGCTCAAAACCCATCTGAAGGGCGATCACATAAGCCCCGAAGATACCAAACTGCGCCGCTGCGCCGATCAACATCAGCTTGGGATTAGAGATCAGCGCCGAGAAGTCCGTCATCGCCCCGATACCCAAAAATATCAGCGGCGGATACCATCCGGAGGTAACACCCTGATAAAGGATGTTCAACACCGACCCTTGTTCGTAAAGACCGACCTGCAGGCCGGCATCTTTGAACGGTATGTTGCCGATCAGGATACCGAATCCGATAGGGATCAGGAGCATGGGCTCAAATTCGTATTTAATGGCCAGGAATATAAAGATCAGCCCCACCGCAATCATGACGAAATGACCCGGTGTCGCATTATATACTCCCGTATAGGTAAGGAACAATTGCAGGTTCTCACCCAGGAATGATAAAAAACTCTCTTGCATAATCTTATCCGATGATTACGAGTTCCGCATTCTCAAGCACAGAATCTCCTTTGTTTACCTTCAGTTCGATGATGCGGCCGTCGCGGTCGGCGTGGATGTTGTTCTCCATTTTCATGGCTTCGAGAACAAAGAGAATGTCGCCCCGCTTCACTGTGCTGCCTGCGCTGCATTTCACTTCTAAGATAACGCCCGGTAGCGGAGAACGTACAGCGCCCTGAGTAGAGGCTGAGGCCGGACGGGCCACGACGGGTTCGCCACTGGGCGTTGTCGGCGCTTGCGCCGCCCTTTTGATGGTAACCACCTGCTTTTTGGAGGGCTTCTCCATCGTTACTTTATAGGGGGTTCCGTTGACTTCTACTTCGGCAATGTGTTCTACTACTGAATTGATATGTACTTTATATACATTGCCATTGATGGTATATTTGAAACTTTTCATGTGGATTGTTTTTAATGATTACTTTCTTGGGTTCTCGCGTAAACTGTATATTTTCGAACTCCACGGGGAGTAGTTGCGCTTGACTTTCTGGATTGTCAGTACAGTCCGTTCGATGTCGTGCACATCTTCGTTCAGTTCATACAAGGCAGTACTGATAGCGGCCAGCACTTCGCCGGATATATCGCTACTGCCTTCGTGCATGCCGGCGACACCGGCCTTCTGGGCTCTGGCCTTGCCGGCGGCAATGGCTAACCTGGCCACCTGTTTGAATATGTAGTACAAGACAAACAGGCCGAGAAAGACGACGCTCATGGCCGTAATCGTCATGCCGATTCCCCTGGAATCATTGAGCTTGAAGTTGTCGATCTTCTCGTTCGTATCGAGCGTCAGGTTGTTCGTGCTGGGCGTTACTTTGGTGAAGTACACCCATTCGTTCTCTCCGTCTTTCTTGCGTCCGTAGCTGATATCCGCTTTCTGGCCGGCCGGTATGACTAATTCGTCCACCAGGGTCTTCCCGTCGGAGTCATAGAATGCAACGTAGTTTTCCTTATCAGGGTCGAACGTAAAGTTCACATGAAACGTACCGTGCGAGGCGATGCCGTCGACCCAGAACAGGACATGCTGCCGTGGACTGATGCGCGTAAGGACATCGCCCTTGGGTATAGGATATTTCTTCGGATTATTCCGGTCGTCGGTCAGGAAACAACCGCCAACGTTGACGGTCCCTGCCGAGGTATTGTACAACTCGACCCAGCCGTTGCGTTTGCCGTAGTCATCCACGAAGTTATCTTCGTTGATCACCAGCACTTCGTTTATTCGCATGGAAGTTACCCGCTGCGCCTGCGCTCCTGTTGCCAGCAGGAGGGTGAGAAGGAGTAACCCGGTATTCTTTCGTATCATCTTATACATACCTGTTTGAGGATTAGAGGGGCAGGTTATCATGTTTCTTGGCGGGATTCGTCAGTTTCTTGGTTTGCAGTTGTTCCAGGGCGCGGATAATACGGAAGCGGGTATTGCGGGGTTCGATCACGTCGTCTATGTAGCCATATTGGGCGGCATTGTAGGGGTTGGCAAATGCTTTCCGGTATTCTTCTTCTTTTTCGGCGGCCGTCTTGGCTGGGTCTGCCGATGCGGATACTTCTTTGGAGAAGATTACTTCTACGGCTCCGCTCGGTCCCATGACGGCGATCTCGGCCGTAGGCCAGGCGTAATTCATGTCGCCGCGCAGGTGCTTGGAACTCATCACACAGTAGGCTCCTCCGTAGGATTTGCGCAAGGTGACGGTAACTTTGGGAACGGTAGCTTCGCCATAAGCGTAGAGCAGCTTGGCTCCGTGAAGGATTACGCCATTGTATTCCTGTCCGGTTCCCGGAAGGAATCCCGGTACGTCAACGAGTGTAACCAGCGGTATGTTGAAGGCGTCGCAGAAGCGGACAAAGCGTCCTCCTTTGCGCGAGGCATTGCTATCAAGACAGCCGGCCATTACTTTGGGCTGATTGGCCACAATACCTACCGCCTGTCCGTTGAAGCGGGCAAAACCTACGATGATGTTCTTCGCATAATCGGCATGTACTTCGAGAAATTCGCCGTTGTCTACAATGGTTCCGATCACTTCATACATATCGTACGATTGGGTAGAGCTGTCGGGGATGATTTCGTTCAGGTTGTCGTCTAAGCGGTCTATCGGGTCTTTGCATGCTTTCAGCGGTGTTTCTTCCAGATTGTTCTGCGGCAGGAAGCTCAGCAGCTTGCGTATCAATTTAAAACCATCTTCTTCGGTATCTACGGCAAAATGTGCAACTCCCGATTTGGTGGTATGCACGCTTGCGCCGCCTAATTGTTCTTGTGTGACGTCTTCGCCGGTTACGGTTTTTACCACCTTGGGGCCGGTGAGGAACATATAGCTTGTTCCACGTGTCATGATATTAAAGTCGGTTAATGCAGGCGAGTACACGGCGCCTCCGGCACAAGGCCCGAAGATTCCGGATATCTGAGGAACTACACCTGAGGCCAGGATATTACGCTGGAATATTTCCGCATAACCGGCCAGGGCATTTACTCCTTCCTGAATACGTGCGCCTCCCGAGTCGTTCAGCCCGATGACGGGAGCGCCCATCTTCATGGCCTGATCCATCACTTTGCATATTTTCAGCGCAAGCGATTCGGACAGAGCGCCGCCAAATACGGTAAAGTCCTGTGCATAGATGTACACCAGACGGCCTTCGATCGTTCCGTATCCGGTGACGACTCCATCACCCAGGAATTTTGTTTTTTCTATCCCAAAGTTCGTACTGCGGTGTTGTACAAACATATCGAACTCTTCAAAACTGCCTTCATCAAGCAGCATGGCAATACGTTCGCGAGCCGTATATTTACCTTTGTTATGCTGGGATTCAATCCGGTTTGCACCGCCGCCGAGGCGCGCCTTTTCCCGAAGGGAGATAAGCTCTTTTACTTTTTCAAGTTGATTGCTCATTGTTATTTATTATATATTAAGTTATTAATTACATGCAAAGTTCGGTTAAGACGCCACAGGTGGATTTCGGATGCAGGAAAGCGATGCTCAATCCTTCTGCGCCGGCGCGCGGGGCTTTGTCGATCAGTTGAACGCCTTTGGATGCTACTTCATCCAGCGCGTCCTGTACTGAAGGAACGGCGAAGGCTATGTGATGGATGCCTTCTCCTTTTTTCTCAATAAACTTGGCGATTGTACTGTCTTCGCTGGTGGGTTCCAACAGTTCGATCTTTGTTTGCCCTACTTTAAAGAAAGCCGTTTTCACTTTCTGGTCTTCTACGACCTCAATGTTATAACATTTCAAGCCCAATACGCCTTCGTAATAAGGCAGAGATGCTTCAATGCTTTTTACGGCAATACCAAGATGTTCAATATGTGTAATGTCCATACGATATAAATTATTTAGTAAGATGATAATTAAAATTTCTGCAAAGGTACGTAACTTTAATTTACGAATGGAGATTTTTTTCTTCAATTATATTATAAATCGTTTGGGAGTAAGATTCGGGGGAATGTTTTTTGATAGCGTCTTTGGCTTGTTGGGTTAATTCTTCTGCCCAGGCTTTGTCGGCAGTCATTCTTTCGATGGCTCCGGCGAATCCTTCGACGTCGCCAACCGGCAGCAGGACGGCGCTTTTTCCGTCTTCGAGATAGTTTTCGATCGAGGATGTGCGGGTGATGATAAGGGGTTTGGAGAGGAAGATTGCTTTGTACATAACGATTAGTCCGGCCGGCATCCGGGATATGAGCGGCAGAGCGACACAGAGGGATTTTTCCAGTAAGCGGTTAAATTCGGATTCGGTAATGTCGTAATACATGGTGACATTCTCCGGTATGGATACGCCTTTGGGCATGTATTTCCTCCGGCCGACGCCTACAAACGAATACTGGGGCAGGTGGCAGGCGGCCTGCCAATAGGTATTCCAGTCACGCTGGGCTTCACCGCCGCAAAAGACATAGCCGCCGGAAGGGTCGAAGGGTTGTTCCTTGTACGTGGGCAGATAGGGGTCCGGCAATATGAAGCTGCGCCGGCTGTCGATGCGGTATTCCATCCGGTAATGGTTCAGCGTATCGGCGGAGTTGGCAGTGAAGTGAAACCGGGGGTAAGCGAAGGCGTAGTTATATACTTTCCGGCGAAGGATGGCTATGGGGCCTTGCTTGCGGTGACTGATCATGTTTAAGGATAGAATAACCCGGTCTTTTCCCGACAAACGACACAAGACACCCACAAAAGCGCCGATGATAAAATTCCAGCACAGGATAACGTCTCCCCGGGTGGATTGGCGGATGACTTTCAGGGCTATTTCGAGGTAACAATAGAAGTGGAGGATCTTTCGCCAGCGGTATATCCGGTTTTTCTCGTTGTGTCTCATCTGGATCCAGCGGACGTCGGTATTGTCTTTCGCAAAAGCGGAGAATATCCACTCCAGCCTGCTCTGCGGGCCTACGTCATATACAAAAAAGATCCTCTTCATCCGGTTTGCCTTTCTCCGGCAGGATTTAATTATATAGTTCTTCTTTCTTCACCTTGATTATCTTTCCGAAGGTGGAGAGTTTGTTCATGTCGATTTTGCGGGAGTTGCCTACAATCACATATACGATCGGGCGGCCTTTGATGTTTTCTTCGTAGAAACGGGTGATATCGCTCATCTGCATCCGGGTAAGGCTTGTTATCAGGGTTTCGTTCGGATCGGAGGCATAGCCTTCGTCGAGGAGGGAGGCGATACGTTCGGGTATCTTCCGGAACGTCGGATAGTCGTTGCTCAATTGGTTGATCAGCGATTGTTTGACGGCCGGCAGGCGTTCGGGCTTGACGGGCATCTCGCGGATGAGTTGGTCTAATACGGCGAGGGCGTCGATGGTCTTATCGCTTTGGGTAGAGAGCATGGTAACGAAGTCGCCGGGCTTGTCTTGCAGGTTCAGGGGCAGTTGCGCATACCGCCCGCTTGCCCGATAGGCATAGGAACGAAATTCGCGTATTTCCTGAAACATGAGCGACGACATATCTCCGCCGAAGTAGTTTGAGAAAAGTTTCGCTGCATGACGGGCGGATTCATCGGGCAAGACTTTTCCTTTCACGTAACTGTACAGGATGCTTTGCGAAGCATCCGGCTCGTCACAGAAATAGACCGTTGGCTCGGTATATTCATTCAGGGGACGATAAACCGGCGAGTGAGAGGCGAGGGTTATGTTGTCGATGCGGATGTGTTCGCGCAGGCAGTCGGCCACTTCGTCCGGGGGTAGCGTACCGCAATAGTAGATGTCGCAAGCCACTTGTTGTGCGCTGCGGAAGACGGACAACAGGTCTTCACCTTTGAGTTTCCGGATGTCCTGGAGGGATAGTTTGTTCAGATAGGAGGATTTCTCTCCGCTTTTTACTTTTTCCAGCAGGGCATGCGCCACTTTATCGGTCGATTTATTGAAGGCTTTCTTCACTACTTTCTCTTCGTCGGTTAGTTGTTTCATCTTTTTGTTTTCGGCTTTTGCGTGCTGCATAAAGGAGGAAACCAGGGCGACCGTTTGGCTGAAGTTGGCGTCGAAGCCGCTGACGCGGACAACGAACCGGTTGTCGTCGGCGTCGAACAACAGGGTGCTACCCAAGGTCTGGAGGGTTCCGCGGAAGTCTTCGAACGATAATTCGTCCGTTCCCAGCAGCGAGAGGTAGGATACTAACTGGGGCAGTTCGCGACATTCCGTTTTGCCGATGCCGAACGAGAGGTCGAGCGTAAAGATGTCGTTCACTTCATTGACGGAGGTATACAGTTTGGCCAATGGCGAGAGCTCGCGTATCTGTACGTCTTTGTTGAAATCAAGGAAGCGGGGAATGATTTCTTTCACGGGCAACTGTTCCAACTGCCGGGCGTATTCGGACGATACTTCCGCGTTGCGAGGTACGACGGGCTGAAGGTCCGGTTTGGGCAGGTTGTCTTTCGGATACTTGCCGGTGGTTTTTGTGACGTACAGATAGTTTTCGGTGAAATACGTGCGGGCGACGTTGACGACGTCTTCTTTGGTCAGGTTACTGATGCGTTCGGCTTCTTCCAGGTAGGTGTTCCACGATTTGCCTTGCGAGAAGAGTGAGATCATCATTTCCGAGCGCGAGTTGATGTCTTCCAGGCGGGAGACGTATTTGCGTTTCTGCTCGAGTTTGAGGCTGTTGAACTGTTCGTCGCTGAAATCTCCCTGTTTGATGCGTTCGATTTCGTTCCATACCATTTCTTTGGCGTTGGCAAGCGTTTGAAAGACTAATTTGGGTATGATGATAACGCCCAGGATGCCGGCGTCGTTGAAGCTTTCGTTCAGCGTCATGGCGGCCATCAGTTTATGATTGACCATCAGTTGGTCGAGGTAGCCTGTGCCGTTCGAGTTGTTCAGCAGGCTGGTGATGATGTTCAGCGCTGCCTGGTCGGGATGATTGGCCGGAGCGCTGCGAAATACAAATGCGGCGCCTTTGATCAGGGGGATCGGAAAGCGTATCTGAAACTTTTCTTCGCCTTCAAAGGGGGGTATCTCGATCTTTTCGGCGACCGGGACTTTTTGGTCGCGGATGCGCGAGAAGGTGGCTTCGAGGATCGGCAGGGTGGTTTCCGTATCGAAATCGCCGCTGAGGATAAGGCCCATATTGGAGGCCACGTAATAGTTGTCGAAGAAGGTTTTCATGTCCGACAGCCGCGGGTTCTTCAGGTGTTGGGTGCTCCCGATGATGGGATAGGCGTAGGGGTGGGGATGGAAGACGCGTTCGAGCAGTTTCTCCAGTGCGTCGCGTCCTATGGCGTCGCGATACATATTCTTTTCTTCGTAGACTGTTTCGAGCTCTGCCTGAAACATGCGGAAGACGGGATGGAGCAGGCGTTCGCTGTTCAGTTCGGCCCACTGTTCGATGTATTGTGGCGAGAATGTGTTGAGGTAGACAGTGTAATCGTACGACGTCCCGGCGTTCAGTCGCGTCCCGCCGTAGCGCGAGATCAGGCGGTTAAATTCATTGGGGATGATGTAATCGGCGGCCTGTATGTTGAAGCGGTTTATTTCCCGTTGGATACGCCGGCGGTCGTTTTCGTTTTGGGTGAGTGACAGTTCGTCGTAGCGGGCGACGATGGAGTCGAGCAGCGCTTTTTCGGCCGGGTAATTGAGGGTGCCGATCTTGTCCGTTCCTTTGAACATCATGTGTTCGAAATAGTGCGCGATACCTGTATCGGGCGTATCCTTGGCGCCGGCTTTCACCACGACGGCACCAAATACTTTCGGCTGGCTATGGTCTTCATTCAGCCAAACGGTCAATCCATTACTTAGTTTGTATTCTTTTACTTGAAGAGGTTCCGGCAGTTGAGCCGGTAATAGGTTTATATTATATGAAAGCAACGCCACTGTTATCAGATATTTCATTATACATAATATTTTTGTCGCAAATATAGGATATTTTCTCTTGTTACGATACAAATGAATGAACCTATATATATTTTTTCCCCTCTTCAGATGCCGGAAAGATGTGTCTCCCCCTTTTTTCCCAATAGTCCAGGATCTGATCGGCCACCTCCATACTCTTTTGAGCATTGGGGATACCTTCCAAGGATGAGCGGTAGGAGAGAACTTCCCTGGCATATTGGATAGATCGCTCCCTGTCAGGGACACCGTCCCGATAAAAGAGAGCCAGGTTGGCTAAAGTCATGGCCAGGCCAGGCCGGTATGCTTGTGGATTTTCGGCGGCTAATTCGCGCCGGATCTGTAAGGCTTCTTCGTAGGCTTTTGCTGCTTTGGGGTAGTCTTTCATATTCCTATGCAAAATGCCTACATTATTCAGCGTCATGGCCAGGTCCGGCCGGTATGCTTGTGGATTTTCGGCGGCTAATTCGCGCAGGATCTGCAAGGCTTCTTCGTAGGCTTTTGCTGCTTTGGGGTAGTCTTTCATATCTTCAAGCAAACTTCCTACATTACTCAGCGTCATGGCTAGACCCGGCCGGTATGCTTGTGGATTTTCGGCGGCTAATTCGCACCGGATCTGTAAGGCTCCTTCGAAGGCTTTTGCTGCTTTGGGGTAGTCTTTCACATTCCAATGCAAACCACCTACATTATTCAGCGTCATGGCCAGGTCCGGCAGGTATGCTTGTGGATTGATGGCGGCTAATTCGCGGTATATATCTTCGGCTTCTTTGTAGGCTTTTGCTGCTTTGGGGTAGTCTTTCATATCTTCAAGCAAACTTCCTACATTACTCAGCGTCATGGCTACATACGGCAGGTATGCTTGTGGATCGATGGCGGCTAATTCGCGGTATATATCTTCGGCTTCTTCGGAGGCTTTTGCTGCTTTGGGGTAATCATTCATATTCCAATGCAAACCACCTGCATTATTCAGCGTCATGGCTACATACGGCCGGTATGCTTGTGGATTGATGGCGGCTAATTCGCGGTATATATCTTCGGCTTCTTTGTAGGCTTTTGCTGCTTTGGAGTAGTCATTCATATCTGCATACAAATTTCCTACATTATTCAGAATTTTTGCTTTTTCTTCCGGGGTCTTGGCCAGAGGTAAGCAACGGGTGTAGTAGGCTTCGGCGGCTGGGAAATTGTTTTGTTTTTGATAGAAATATGCAACCTGGAAGTTATTCTCACCAGAGGGGAAGATTTCGGCGGCTTTGAGGTAGTTGACTTCGGTGTCTTGGAAGTTGTTTGTCAGATCGAGGGTTTGGGCTTTGAGGATATAGGTAGCGGCAAGTTCTTTTCTCTTGTCTTCCAGCTTGGGCGTTTCGTTTTTCGACTTGTCTTCATCCAGCAGGGCGAGGGTTTCGTCTAACTTGCCTTGGCTAAATAAGCCGAACGCTTCTTTGAAGAGAGGGGCAGCGTTGATGTCGATGTCGACTGTTGCGTAATATTTGACGAACTCTTGTATCTTGTCTTCCTTGTCCTTGAGTTGTTTTTCCAGATCCGCTATTGCTGCGCTCAGCTTTGAACGTTCCATACCATGCGGCTGTTTGTTGCTTTCAAGCAACTTCTTTAGCTCTTTGATTCGCTCTTTGTATTCGGCTGTTTGCTCTTTGATGAGTTTGTTTGCGTCGAGGGAGATCGTTACCGGGCCATTGTTGTGTATGACATTGCTATTGAAATTGAGCGAAGCTTTGAGAATGTTCATAACCCCTCCTCCTTTCCCGTCGTCCTTCGAGAGAATGTAGCAGATTGAAATAATAATTCCGGCAAGTGAGCCAAGGCCGGCAATCAGCGGCTCGTATCTATCCCCAGCCTCGGCAGAAAGCCACCAGCCAAGGGCTACTACGAAGATGATTACCTCGACGACCAATGTAACGGTATTTGTGAAGAACTTTTTCATGATACAATGTATTAGCGATATAGTGTTTTTTTATTGCTTATGAGTAAAGCGAGCGCAATATAGTATTTTTTTTCAGACAATCGGCTTTCCCATATTACTATATTGGTCTTCCGGAGAGGGAGGAATTTTTTCCCAACAGTTCAGGATCTGACCGGCCACCTCCATACTCTTTCGAACATCGGGGATATCTTCCAGGGATGAGCGGCGGTAGGAGAGAACTTCCTTGGCATATTGGATAGATAGCTCCCTGTCGGGGACACCGCCCAGATAAAAGAGAGCCAGGTTGGCTAAAATCATGGCTACATACGGCAGGTATGCTTGTGGATTTTCGGTGGCTAATGCGCGCCGGATCTGTAAGGTTTCTTCGAAGGCTTTTGCTGCTTTGGGGTAGTCTTTCTTATTCCAATGTAAAATGCCTACATTATTCAGGACAATTGCTTTTTCTACCGGGGTCTTGGCCAGAGGTAAGCAACGGGTGTAGTAGGTTTCGGCGTCTGGGAAATTGTTTTGTTTGTAATAGAATCTTGCAACCTGGAAGTTGTTCTCAAAAGAGGGGAAGATGGCGGCGGCTATGCGGTAGTTGACTTCGGCATCTTGGAAGTTGTTTTTCAGATCGAGGGTTTGGGCTTTGAGGATATAGAAAGTGGCAAGTCCTTTTCTCTTGTCTTCCAGGTTGTCTTTATCCAGCAGGGCGAGGGTTTCGTCTAACTTGCCTTGGCTAAATAAGTCGTACGCTTCTTTGTAAAGGGGAGGGGAAGGGTTGGCGGCGACTGGTTCGATCTCTGGTCTATTGTCTTCCTTATCTTTTTTAAACAGGCGAACAGCGACAACAAGAACGATGAGACCTACCATCGCCACAAGCACATCGCCCCAAGGCTTTTCCGGACAGATTATTTTAAAAACACCTGTGACAACCATAATCACCAAAGAAATCACTATGGGTGTTTGCGCTATAAATCTAAAGATTGCAGTGAAGAACTTTTTCATGATACAATGTATTAGCGATGTAGTATTTCTTTATTGTTTATGAGTAAAGCGAGCGCAATATGGTATTTTTTTTCAGACAACCGGCTTTTTCCATATTATTATATGGGGCTTCCGGGGAGGGGAGGAATTTCTTCCCAATAGTCCAGGATCCAATCGGCCATCTCCATACTCTCTTGAGCATCGGGGATATCTTCCAGGGATGAGCGGTAGGAGAGAACTTCCTCGGCATATTGGATAGATCGCTCCCTGTCAGGGACACCGCCCCGATAAAAGAGAGCCAGGTTGGCTAAAGTCATGGCCAGGCCAGGCCGGTGTGCTTGTGGATTGATGGCGGATAATTCGCGCCGGATCTGTAAGGCTTCTTCGTAAGCTTTTGCTGCTTTGGGGTAGTCTTTCATATCCTTATGCAAAACGCCTACATTATTCAGCGTCATGGCTACATCCGGCAGGTATGCTTGTGGATTTTCGGCGGCTAATTCGCGCAGGATCTGTAAGGCTTCTTCGTAGGCTTCTGCTGCTTTGGGGTAGTCTTTCATTTTCCCATGCAAAACGCCTAAATTATTCAGCGTTGTTGCTACATCCGGCCGGTATGCTTGTGGATTTTCGGCGGCTAATTCGCGGTATATATCTTCGACTGCTTCGAAGGCTTTTGCTGCTTTGGGGTAGTCTTTCATATTCAAATGCAAACCACCTACATTATTCAGCGTCATGGCTACATCCGGCAGGTATGCTTGTGGATTTTCGGCGGCTAATTCGCGGTATATATCTTCGGCTTCTTCGTAGGCTTTTGTTGCTTTGGGGTAGTCATTCAGATTCCAATGCAAAACGCCTACATTATTCAGCGTCATGGCTACATCCGGCAGGTATGCCTGTGGATTGACGGCGGCTAATTCGAGCCGGATCTGCAAGGCTTCTTCGTAGGCTTCTGCTGCTTTGGGGTAGTCTTTCATATTCCTATGCAAATTTCC
>JAISWO010000011.1 GCA_031271045.1 Tannerellaceae bacterium | reverse complement strand
TTAAGCCCAACCACGCCGATGGTACTGCGAAAGTGGGAGAGTAGGTAGCCGCCGTCTTTACAATCAACAACACAAGGGAGTGAATCTTTATATAGATCCACTCCCTGTTTTTTTGTGCCTGTAGGGTGTTGATACGATATTCATTTGGCATAGAGCCATCACTTTAAGCAGGAAAATGACACTTCCGATAAAGGGGCAGGGACTAAGGGCGATGAAGAGGACGCGCTGGCGATAGGGCTTTGATGTGCCTAATAGATTCTTTATATTTAGGTGGAATGATGTAGGAAGTTTTTTTTATATTCTGTCTTCAGACATTTGGAGGTACAATAAAATTACTATATTTGTTCTCGCAAATAAGAAACATATTACTAATCTTATAAAAATCATAAGATCATGGAGAAACCTTATGTAGTAGGTATTGATATTGGCGGCACCAACACCGTATTTGGAGTTGTGGATGCGCGCGGAAGCATCTTGCAAAGCGGGTCGATTAAGACACAGAAACATGACGATGTGAATGACTATGTGGATGAATTGGCACAGTCCCTCCGGAGTTTTATTGATCAGGCGGGAGGATCGGCTAAGATCAAAGGGATCGGAGTAGGAGCGCCCAAGGGAAATTATTTTAGCGGCTGTATTGAGGATGCTGCCAATCTTAAATGGAAAGGTTGTATCCCTTTTGCACAGCTCCTGAGCGAAAGGCTGGATCATATTCCCGTGACATTGACTAACGATGCCAACGCAGCCGCCATCGGCGAGATGACGTACGGAGCGGCCAGGGGAATGAAAGACTTTATCATGATCACGCTGGGGACAGGCGTCGGGAGCGGTATCGTGATAGGTGGGAATTTAGTCTACGGGCACGACGGTTTTGCCGGCGAACTGGGGCATGTCATCGTACGCCGTCCCGACGGGCGTATATGTGGTTGCGGCCGACGGGGTTGCCTGGAAACATACACCTCGGCTACGGGCATCGTGCGTACGGCGCATGAATATCTGGAAACACGTCAGGAAGGCAGTCTTTTGAGGAATCTGGATCCAGAAAAACTCACATCGAAAGATATATACGATGCAGCGGTGAAGGATGACCGGATCGCGCTGGAAGTATTCGAGGCCACGGGCCGGATATTGGGTGAAGCGTTTGCCGATTTCATTGCATTTTCAAGTCCCGAGGCCATTGTCCTGTTTGGCGGACTGGCCCAAGCCGGCGACTTGATCACCAATCCCATCCGGGAAGCGATGCAAAAGAACGTACTGAGCGCCTTTGCCGGGAAGACGAAGATACTCTTCTCGGAGCTGAAAGAAGCCGACGCCGCCATCTTAGGCGCCAGCGCACTCGCCTGGGAATCGAAAGAAATGAATTAAACAAGCGATTCATCGCAGGACGATGGACGATCGGTAATTCCCGCTCAGGGATTACCGATCGTCCATTTGCATTTATATGCGCCCTTTCCTGATCCATCGCCCCCCTCTTGCGAAGAAAAAACAATTATCTCTCTCTTCAAAATGTCACTTTGTAAAAAGATACACTTCTCTCTTCCTCCAAAACAATACTTTAGAAGAAGAAACATTTATCTTCTTCTCCCAAATGCCATTTTGTAAGAAAACACACTTATTTCTTCCTCCAAAACGATACTTTATAAGAAGAAACACCTATTCTTTTCCCCCAAAACGCCACCTCGGAAACAAATATCCCTACCTTCTTCCTTAAAAGCTACAAAAATCCCAAGAATCACCATAACCTTCCAAACCACCGGAAAGTCAAGGAGAGAATACATAATATTTTATAGCACGAAACTGTTTTGAACGAATTATTTGGAAAATTATCCGGTAAAGACGTACATTTGTGGGACAAATCATTGAAAATCGCTCAAATGTATCAAAGCGTAAGAAAAGTTGACAAACTTCGAGGCTTTATCGTTCATCTGCGCAATAGCGAGCATTTTGAATTGTACGAGGAAATCATCGAACCCCTCGAACCCCTCGAACAGCATAAAGCCGACTTTAGCGAAGCGGAAGCCCACTATCTTATTTTCTACAACCTCTTCTGCAAGGAAGACGACGGCTATAAACGCAGTCTCAAGGTCGAAAAAACAGCCGCACATCGCCTCGTCTTCGTGCTCGACAATTTCAAGAAAATAACCTCCGCCTCGATGGTCGAGGCCAGCGCCCTGATCTATAATATGGTTCAGGACTTCAGGCTGGCGAAGTACGCTCCCAGCATCGCTGCCCTCGGACTGCAAACGGCCGTCGATAAACTCGAAGCCTGCAACGAAGAGTTCAAGGCCTTCTATGCCAAACGTGAACTGAACCTCAAAGAGGCCGAAATGAAAGGTCTCATGAAACACATCCGCCCCCGGGTGGACAGGGCCTTTGACAACTTTCTTTGCGTGCTCGAAGCCTTCAGTATCGTCGCCCAACTAACCGGTAACACCGCCAAAGCCGCCACCCTGGGCGCAATCATCAACCGCATCAACGCCACCCTCAGGCAATACAGGCTCCTCTACCTCCGCCGCCGCCACAGCCGCGTTTTGGCAAACCACCCCGGCGACGACAGCGACAGCCCCGCTAACCCCGACGCCCTCGCCGAATGAATCTCCATCCCTTAGCGCAGTTCCTGCATTGCCCGGTTTGCGGCGCCGCCCCGTTCGCCGTCCGCAACGAAAAGGCCAAGCAATGCAGCGCCTGCGGCTTCATATATTACTTCAATCCCTCCGCTGCGGTCGCCTGCTTCATCCAAAACGCCCGCGGAGAACTCCTGCTCGTCAGGCGCGCCAAAGACCCCGCCCGCGGCTCCCTGGACCTCCCCGGCGGCTTTGTCGATATGCACGAAACAGCCGAAGAAGCCGTTCGCCGGGAAGTGCAGGAAGAAACCGGCCTTTGTCTCGAAGGCGTCCGCTACCTCTTTTCCCTGCCCAACATCTACCCCTACGGCGGCTTCAACGTCCACACGCTGGACCTGTTCTACGACTGTCGCGTCCCCCATTTCGACGGCCTCCGGGCAGCCGACGACGCCTCCGGGATCCTTATCCTCCCCCCCTCCGGCCTGCACCCGGAAGACTTCGGCTTACATTCCATCCAAAAAGGCGTTCGCATTTACAAAGAGCGCCAAAATACATTTTTCGGAAACGCCGGATGCGATTAATGAGTTTTATCGCGTACATTTGTATCATATATTATTAAAACAAGGAATGATGAGAAGACTGTTAATTCCCTTATGCCTGGTATGGAGCAGTTATACTTATACGGCCGTCGGACAGCGATCGTATCAGTTCACCGCCCCCAATCGTTTGTTTGTCGAAGGCAAAGAACTCTTTGAACAGAAAAACTACACCGGGAGCATCGACAAACTGCAAGCCTATAAACAATATGCCGACGACGCCTCCCTGATACAGGAAGCCGACTATATGCTGGCTTGCGCCTCCTACGCCCAAGGCCTCCCCCAAGCTCCGGAGCAATTGAAAGAATATATAGACACCTATCCCGACACTCGTCATGCCGACGAAATCCATTTCTATATCGGCTCCGTCCATTTCGGCGCCAGGGAATACGAGAAAGCCGCCTTCTGGCTCAGCGAAGCCAATATCGACCACCTCGCCGCCAACCAGCAGGAAGCCTACACCTACCGGCTCGCCTATTCCCTGCTACAAACGGGCGATACGCCGAAGGCCCGCGCTTATTTTTTGCGCGTCAGGCAAGATGGAACCACCTATCGCGAAGCAGCCTCCTATTACGTCGCCTATATCGACTACGAAGCAAAACGCTACGACGAAGCGCTGGCCGGATTTACCCGCCTGAAAGATGCCGACTCCTACCGCGAGACGGCGCAGTACTTCATCGCCCAGATTTATTTCATACAAGGCAAGTACGACCAGGTAGTCAAAGAAGGAGAAGATCTCCTGGCCCACTATCCCGACAGCCCGAACAATAGCGAAATCTATCGCATCACCGGCAACTCCTATTACCACCTCAATAACCGCGACAAAGCCATCACCTACCTGTCGGAATACGCCGCCCTGACGGACGAGACAAAGCGGAACGACATCTACCTCCTCGGCGTCAGCTATTACAACAATGCAGACTATACCAATGCCATAACCCACCTGAGCCAGACCGTCAGCCTCTCCGACGCACTGGCCCAGAACGCCTACCTCTACCTGGGGCAAAGTTACCTGAAGAAAAACGACAAGAACAATGCCCGTATGGCTTTCGAAGCCGCATCAACGGCCTCTTTCGATCTTCAGATCAAAGAAGCGGCTACCTACAATTACGCCCTCCTGATCCACGAAACCGCCTTTACGGGATTCGGTGAATCGGTCGCCGTCTTCGAGAATTTCCTGAACGACTACCCTCGCTCCAAATACACCGACAAGGTAAATGCTTACTTGGTCGAAACCTACCTCACGACCAAGAACTACCAGGCAGCGCTTGCCTCCATCGAGAAGATCCGTACCCCCGGAACAAAGATCCTGGAAGCCAAGCAAGACATCCTCTTCCAATTAGGCACCCAAGCCTTTGCCAATATGACGATGGACGAAGCCGTCAGCCTCTTCACACTCGCCATCGACATGGGCGTCTATCACGCCGAGTCGCGCAACGAAGCCTACTTCTGGCGCGGAGAATCCTACTATCGACAAGGACTCTATCAGAACGCCATAGCCGACTATCGCACCTATATGAACAACACGCGCCGGCGCGATACCGACATGTACGCCCTGGCTTATTATAATACCGGATACTGCTTCTTCAAGCAGCAACGCTACGACGAAGCCCTTCAGAACTTCCGGCAGTACGCCACCCTCGAACGCAATCCTCAGGGCGAAACCTATGCCGACGCATACAACCGCATCGGCGATTGCCTGTTCTATAACCGCCGCTTTGCCCAGGCGGAAGAAAGCTACACCCGTGCAGCCGCCCTGTATCCGCCAACCGGCGATTACTCACTGTTTCAGAAAGGCTATATCACCGGATTGCTGAAAGACTACCGGGGCAAGATCGTCGTCATGGACCGCTTAGTGTCCGACTATCCCGATTCGCGCTACGTTCCCGACGCCCTGTACGAGAAAGGACGAACCTGTGTGCTGCTTGACAACGCCACCGCCGCCGCTGCTGCTTTCGAAACGTTGATACGCCGCTTCCCGCAGACCAGTCGGGCGCGCAAAGCCGGCGTACAGCTCGGATTGTTGCATTACAACGCCAACCAGCCCGACAAAGCCATCGCAGCCTATAAGAAAGTGATCAGCGATTACCCCGAAAGCGAAGAAGCCCGCGTCGCACTTCAGGATTTGAAAACGATCTATATCGAACTGGACGACATCGGCGCCTATGCCGCTTATGCCAATTCCCTCGGTGGAAGTGGCAGCCTGCGGATGGAAGTCACCGAACAGGATTCACTGACCTATATCGCCGCCGAACGATTGTTTATGAGAGGCGATCACGACGGCGCACGCCGCAGTTTAGCGAATTACCTGCAAAACTTTCCCGCCGGCGCATTCGCTACACAAGCCAGCTATTACTTAGCCTCCATCCACTTTGCCGCAAAGAACTATGCCGAAGCAAAGCGACTCTACAACATCGTGCTCGAAAGCCGCGACACGAAATTTATGGAAGACGCCTGGGCGCGCAAAGCCGAAATTGAATACGTAGAAAAAGATTACAAAGACGCCTTGGAAAGCTTCAAGAACCTGCGACTCATAGCCGAAGACCTGCAAAACCGCGAAGCCGCCAAACTGGGAATCATGCGCTGCGCTCAATTTACCGGACAATCCGCCGACGCCCTCGCAGCCGCCGAAGAAATACTCAAAGGCGCCAAACTCTTGCCCGAAGTCCGGACAGAAGCCCGCTATATCCGCGCCAAAGCCTTCCTCAGCCTCAATCAACCCGCCAAAGCGCTGCCCGACTTGCAGGCGCTGGCCAAAGATACACGCACGGTATATGGCGCCGAATCCAAATACCTGCTGGCGCAAGTCTATTTCGATACCAACGATCACGCGAAAGCCGAAAAGGAACTGATGAACTTCATCGAAGAAGGAACGCCTCACCCTTATTGGCTCGCACGAGGCTTCATCCTGCTGGCCGACATCTATATCCGACAGGGAGACGACTTCCAGGCTCGACAATACCTGACCAGCTTGCGCAACAACTACAAGACCGATGACGACATCGCCGCTATGATAGAAAACAGATTAGGTAAACTAAAGAATTAACATTAGAACGATGAAAACAAGATACTCCCTAAAGACGCTCTCCATCCTGCTCCTGTCCGGAATCACCGTAACACTCGCGGCTCAGGAAGAACAACAGGAGGCCCTGAATCGAGAACTGACCTTGGAACGGGAATACAACCCCTCCGTCCAGGACGCCAACAAAGTCAATACCCTGCCGGCCGTCAAGGAACCGGTCGTCACCTCCACGCCGGTCGATTACGCCATCTTGTCCCTCCCCGCCGATCCGGAGCGCGAAATCAACCTCCTCCCCGCCGCCCGTATCCTGCAAGACATGGACTACAGCAAGCGCCGCGGATATGCAACCATCGGAGCCGGCGCTTATCGTAACATCAATGCCGACGCCGGATACCACCTGCTGCATACCGCCAAAGACCGCCTCAACTTCTTCCTCTCCCATCGTTCCACACAAGGCAAAGTGAAATATACCAGAGGATTCATGAAAGACCAGAAAGTAGAAGCCAATGTCAACGACAACCTCGGAGGCCTTGACTTCCTCCACTCCTTCGACGCTTCGGTCCTCCAGCTGGGTGCAAAATACGCCTACTCGGCTTTCAACTACTACGGCCTGCCCTCTCCCAGCGTACACTCCAGATGGCCCGTCCCGGAGATCGTCGATACCAAAACCAACCAGGTAAGCCAACAACTCACAGCCACAGCCGCCCTCGAATCCCAGGGCGTCAAAGCCTCCAACTACGCCCTCGGAATCGACTTCACACGCTTCTCCTACAAATACGCATGGGATAACAGCATGCCGGGAATTGCCGAACATACCGCCGGCGCGCGCCTGAAATGGTTCCGAATCTGGGGAGCCGACCAGCAAATCGGCATAGCCACCCACTTCAACTACTTCTTCTACACCCTGCCCGAACGCTCCACCGCCTCGTTCGACAACCACCTGGAAGGAACCCTGACACCCTATTACCGCATCGAAGGAACCGCCGGAAGCCTCTCCCTCGGAGTCAGCTTCATGGGCGTTGCACCTCAGGGCGAAAACGATACGCGCCTGTTCGCCTCTCCTCACTTCGCCGGAGAACTCCGACTCGGAGCCAAAACACTTGCCTATGCCAAGGCCGGAGGCGAAATACGCTCCAACAGCGCCTTCATGCTCGCGCGCGAAAACCGCTACGTCGATCCCTATACCGGCGTCACCCCGTCGCGCACCTGGTTAGACCTCACAGCCGGCCTCCGAACCGCCATCCTGCCCGGCTTCCGCTTCCACCTCTTCGGCCAATACAAGCTCACAGACGACGACTACTTCTTCATTCCCTACCAAAACCCCGAAGGATTCGGCAACTTCAGCCGCGTACTCTCGATGGACTCCAAACTCCTTCGCACCGGAATCGAACTGGAATACGCCTGCCTCAACCTCTTTGAACTGACCTTCAAAGGCATTTACAACCGCTGGGATGAAGAACGCAACGATCTGGACGACCGTTTGGCCACAACCGATCTCTCCCTTTTACCCGAACGAAAAGCCTACGGACGCCCTTCGGTCGAGATAACCGCCGGCCTGAAGGTCCGCCCCGTCGAACCCCTCTCGCTCTCCCTCGACTACTACCGCATAGCCGGCCGCAAAGCCCTCGTACATACCGTCAACGAAGACATGCGAGACATCGACGAACTGAACCTCACCGCCTCCTACACCTTCAGCGACACCTTCGCCCTCTGGCTCACAGCCCGCAACCTCCTGTTCAAGCAATACGAACTCATCTACGGCTATCCCCTCCATGGATTCAACCTCATGGCCGGCATCAGCATCCAATTTTAAATCAACAGTCGCGCAACGCAACCATTTGCGATAAAAAATCTTCTCTCAAGGAAGGGTTGAATATCAACGATCGTCCGATACCATCAACCCTTCCTTGACCATTTCCTTCATTGAACAAATTCACTCTCTGCAACTTACTCCCTCTACCTTATAGAACGCCCGAAGAAACCGTTTATCACCTCTATTTATCACAAATCCTTTTTTCCCCTTCAAAATTCCGGCACCATAGACTATTTATTTCTACATTTGCATCAAAATATCCCGCTCAAAGAACAGTCAAGTGGGCCCAAAGAACAGTCAAGTGCCCTTAAGGAACAGACAAGTGCCCTTAAAGAACAGACAAGTGCCCTTAAAGAACAGACAAGTGAGCTTAAAGAACAGACAAGTGAGCTTAAAGAACAAACAAGTGAGCTAAAAAGTCACTGCATATCGCCTCAAAGTCACTGCATATCGCTCCAAAGTCACTGCATATCGCTCCCAAGTCACTGCATATCGTTCCCAAGTCACTGCATATCGTTCCCAAGTCACTGCATATCGTTCCCAAGTCACTGCATATCGCTCCCAAGTCACTGCATATCGCTCAAAAGTCACTGCATATCGCTCGAAAGTCACTGCATATCGCCCCAAAGTCACTGCATATCGCTCAAAAGTCACTGCATATCGCTCGAAAGTCACTGCATATCGCTCCAAAGTCACTGCATATCGCCCCAAAGTCACTGCATGTCCCAGGAATAACAGATTATGTCCCAAGGAGAACCCACCCTTCCGCCTCAAATACTCAAAAACCCCGCGGCTATTCGTAAAAACTATTCACAAAAAACAACTACCTTTGCGCATTGATAAACATTCAATGCTAAAACAATATGAAAACCGATTTAAGTTCACAAATTTCACTCACACGAATACCCGCACGGTATTACCGACCGGAAAATGCCTACGAGCAATCCATCCTCACGCGCTTTGAGAAGATCCCCACCTCCATCTATGAATCCGCCGACGAAGGATCCTGCGCCATCGCCCGCAACATCGCCCGGCAGATCAAAGACAAACAAACCACCGGACAAAACTTCGTCCTCGCCCTCCCCGGAGGACGAACCCCTCAAAGCGTATTCAAAGAACTCATCCGGCAACACCGCGAAGAAGGACTCAGCTTCCGTAACGTCGTCGTCTTCAACCTCTACGAGTTCTACCCCCTCGACTCCGTCGCCTTCAGTAACCTCGCCTACCTGAAAGATTACTTCCTCGATCACGTCGACATACACCCCAACAACATCTATTCCCCCGACGGATTCATGCCCAAAGAGAACATCTACGATTTCTGCCTCCAATACGAACAACAAATCCGCGACGCCGGAGGCCTCGACTGCGCCCTGCTCGGCATCGGACACGCCGGTAACATCAGTTTCAATGGCCCCGGAGCCGGCATCAACACCACCACCCGCCTCGTACTGCTCGACAACGATTCGCGCAAAGAAGCCGCCCGTATATTCAAGTCCATCGAGAACGTACCCGCCGGAGTCATCACCGCCGGAGTCTCCACCCTCCTCCACGCCCGGCAAACCATCCTCATGGCCTGGGGCGAAAGCAAAGCCAACATCATCAGCCAAGCCGTCGAAGGCAAAGAAAGCGACAGCATCCCCGCCTCCTACCTCCAAAGCGCCGGCAACGCCCAAGTCGTCATCGACCTCTCGGCCGCCTACCAGCTCACCCGCATCAGCCACCCCTGGCTCGTCACACACTGCGAGTGGGACAACCAACTCATCCGCCGCGCCATCGTCTGGCTCTGTCGCCTCACCGGCAAACCCATCCTCAAACTCACCAACAAAGACTACAGTGAGAACGGCCTCGGGGAACTCCTCGCACTCTACGGCTCCGCCTACAATGTCAACATCAAAATCTTCAACGACATCCAGCACACCATCACCGGATGGCCCGGAGGTAAACCCAATGCCGACGACGCCAACCGACCCGAACGAGCCATGCCCTATCCCAAAAAGGTCATCATCTTCAGCCCACACCCCGACGACGACGTCATCTCCATGGGAGGAACCTTCCACCGACTCTGTAGCCAACAACACGACGTCTACGTCGCCTACCAAACCTCCGGCAATATCGCCGTCGGCGACGAAGACGTCATCCGCTACTGCGAATACCTCCGCGACGTATCCAACCACTACGCACCCGCCGACCCCGCCCTCCGACACAAAGCCGAAGACATCATACAATACCTCCGATACGAAAAAACAAAAGCAAAAGGAGAAAAAGAAACCAACGACGTCCTCTTCATCAAAGGAACCATCCGCCGCGAAGAAGCCCGAGCCGCCGCCCGCTACTCCGGCATCACCGACGATAGCCACATACGCTTCCTCGACCTCCCCTTCTACGAAACCGGTATGGTCAAAAAGAACGATCTCGGACCCGATGACGTCGCCATCGTCCGCCATCTGCTCGAAGAAATACAACCCCACCAAATCTTCGTAGCCGGCGACCTGGCCGACCCCCACGGAACACACAAAGTCTGCCTCGACGCCGCCCTGGCCGCCATCGACGAAGTCAAAGAACAACCCTGGATGCAACAATGCCGCATCTGGATGTATCGCGGAGCCTGGGCCGAATGGGAAATGGATCACATCGAGATGGCCGTACCCATCAGTCCCGAAGAACTCCGTAACAAACGCAACGCCATCCTCCGACACCAGTCGCAGGCCGAAAGCGCACCCTTCCTCGGCGACGACGAACGCCTCTTCTGGCAACGAGCCGAAGACCGCAACCGCGCCACCGCCGACCTCTACCGCCAATTAGGCCTCGCCGCCTACGAAGCCATCGAAGCCTTCGTGCAATATATCCCGCTCAAATAACCCCCGCCGGGCGTGAACCTCTTGCGACAGATCAAAAACCAGGCGCTCCCCATAGCGATGATAACCGGAGTGGTAGCTTATCCCTGGATAAGTTACCTCTCTTTTCTTACCCCCTACCTCATCTTCGCTATGCTCCTGCTTACCTTTTGCAAGCTCTCGCCCCGCGCCATAGCCCTGCATCCGGCCCACCTCTGGCTGCTGATCATACAACTGGCCGGCTCCCTCCTGATCTATGCCCTGCTCTATCCCCTCCACCCACTCATAGCCCAGGGAGCCTTCATCTGCATACTGGTACCCACCGCCACCGCAGCCGCCGTCATCACCGGCATACTGGGCGGCAACGTCGCCTTCCTCACCACCTACCTCCTGCTCTGCAACACCGCCGTCGCCATCCTCTCCCCCCTCATCCTCCCCTGGATCGGCGCCCCTGCCGAAATACCCTTCGCCGAATCCTTCCTCCGCATCTGCCGGCAAGTAGCCCCCGTCCTGCTTCTCCCCCTGCTCCTGGCCTGGCTCATCCGCTACGCCTTCCCGAAAATCAACGCCCGCCTGACCAGCATCCACAATCTCTCGTTCTACCTGTGGGTCGTAGCCCTTACGGTCGTAACCGGAAAGACCGTCCACTTCCTTGTCGAGCAACAAAACCCCGACTACTCAACCGAGATAGCCCTCGCCCTTGCCTCCTTACTCATCTGCGTCTGTCAATTCCTTTTAGGCCGCCGCATCGGCCGGCACTACGGCGATCCCATCTCCTGCGGACAAGGATTAGGACAGAAAAACACCATCCTGGCCATTTGGATATCCCAAGCCTACCTCCACCCCATCTCCTCCATCGCCCCCGCCGCCTACATCCTCTGGCAAAACATCATCAACTCCTACCAACTCTACAAGAAAAGAAAACAACCCCCAACGCCCAACAAATAAACCTCCGCCCCCCCCGATTCACCTTCTTATGAAATAATACGATATGATCATCGTTAGTTATATAGATATTCAAAAAGAGATTATGAAGAACATATATGATTCTCGCCAGCAGTTGAAGTATTTTTTTATTTTCGGAGCAATTGCAATTGCAATAGCTTCGGTTGTTGTGTCGAATACATTGATAAAAAAACTGGCAGAAGACGAGCGGGAAAAGATCGAGATATGGGCGGAAGCCGGACGCGTGATCGTCAACGAAGATACCAGTTTGAATATGTCGCTTACCCTGCGGATCATTCAAGGTAACACATCCATTCCTGTTTTTCTCTGCGACGAAAACGATCAGATAATAGAATATAGGAATATAGATCTTCCCGAAAAAAATGTAGAAGCCTTTCTCCAAAAGAAAGTGATGGAATTTAAAAGCAAAAACGCCCCGATAACGATTGATATAGGAGATGGAACGTTCCAATATTTGTATTATGACGACTCCATCATCCTGAAACGCCTTCTGCTCTACCCATACGCACAGCTATCCGTCGTTTTTGTCTTTATACTGATTGCCTTTTTTGCTTTGGACAGCACGAAAAAGGCTGAACAGAATAAAATCTGGGTAGGCTTGTCGAAAGAAACGGCTCATCAATTAGGCACTCCCATATCTTCTCTGATTGCATGGATGGAATATTTACGTACGAAAGAAGTCCCGGTATCTTTTATAAGTGAAATGGAGAAAGATGTGAAGCGATTGGAAACTATTGCGGAACGCTTTTCCAAGATAGGATCGGCTCCTGATCCCACACCGATGAATATGTCCCATTTAATTCGTCTGGCGCTGGAATACATGAGTACGAGAATATCTTCGAAAGTAAAGATATGTAGTAGCCTGCCCGAAGAGCCGGTTTTGGCTTTGATGAACGAATCCCTTTTCTCATGGGTGATTGAGAATCTGATGAAGAATGCGGTGGATGCTATGGAAGGGCAGGGGACGATTACAGTTCAGATGGGAATGAAGAAGAAGCTGATTATTATTGATGTTTCCGATACGGGGAAGGGAATACCTAAATCAAAATTCGACACCATCTTCAGTCCGGGATATACAACCAAGACCAGAGGTTGGGGTTTGGGCTTATCTTTAGTAAGGCGGATAATAGAATCATATCACGGAGGGCGAATTTTTGTAAAGAGTTCGGAAATAGGAAAAGGGACAACTTTCCGTATCGAATTGCGTAGATATAAAGGCTAAAAGGAAAGAGCCAGTTCGCCGATCGTCTTTTTCAGCACAGGATGCGAAAGCGAGGGAGCTATCTCGGCGAAAGGGACGATCACAAAACAGCGTTTGTGCATGAACGGATGCGGTAGGATTAATCGGGTAGTGTGCAAAATTATATCATCATACAGCAATATATCAATGTCGATGATGCGATCGTGGTAAGCGGCGCTTGTTTTTTGGGTACGTCCCATTTCGCGCTCTATGTGTTGGGTTATATCCAGCAGTTCATGGGGGGGGAGCATCGTCTCAATGGCGAGTACGGCATTTAGAAACTCATTTTCCGACTCAAATCCCCAAGGAGGATTCTCATAAAAACGGGAAAGGGCGAGAATCGTTCCCGTCCTTTCCAACAGTTTTACGGCCGTTGTTATGTTTTTGCTTTTATCGCCCAGATTTGTTCCCAAACCCAGATAAGCCGTTGCCATATCAGATAATCAGCATGGCGTCTCCATAAGCGCCAAAGTGATATTTTTCTTCCACAGCCTGCCGGTAGGCATCCATAATCAGTTCGTATCCTCCGAAAGAAGCTGTCATCATCAGGAGGGTGGAAAGCGGAAGATGGAAGTTGGTCACCATGCTTGTAGCTACGCTAAAATCGTAAGGCGGGAAGATAAACTTATTCGTCCAGCCTTCAAATTCTTTCAGATGACCATCCGTACTTACTGCTGTTTCGATAGCTCGCATGACGGATGTGCCGACGGCGCATATTTTGCTGTTTTCGTCTTTTCCTTTGTTTACAATCTTCACGACATCTGCATTTACAAGCATTTGTTCCGAATCCATTTTATGTTTGGTAAGATCTTCGACGTCTATTTCGCGGAAGTTTCCCAGTCCGGAATGTACGGTGAGGAAAGCAAAGCGGCAATCTTTGATTTCTAAGCGTTTCAATAATTCGCGGCTGAAGTGCAGACCGGCGGCTGGTGCCACTACGGCTCCTTCTTCGGAGGCGAAAATGTTCTGATAGCGCGCTACGTCTTCCGGTTCTGCCGGGCGGTCAATATATTTGGGCAGTGGTGTTTCTCCCAGCGCAAAGAGTGTTTTTTTAAATTCGTCGTGATTACCGTCGTGGAGAAACCGGAGGGTACGTCCTCTCGATGTGGTATTATCGATTACTTCTGCTACCATGGCGTCGTTTTCTCCGAAGTAGAGTTTGTTTCCGATACGTATTTTCCGGGCAGGGTCAACCAACACATCCCATAAACGCAGGCTGGGGTTGAGTTCGCGAAGGAGGAATACTTCGATACGGGCGCCTGTTTTTTCTTTATTACCGTATAGCCGGGCAGGAAAGACGCGTGTATTATTGAAAACAAACACATCTTTTTCTCCGAAATAATTTAAAATCTCCTTGAATACTTTATGTTCTATTTTTCCTGTTTTGCGATGAATCACCATCATGCGTGATTCGTCTCTGATCGGAGCCGGATATAAGGCAATCAGTTCGCCCGGCAAATTGAACTTAAATTTAGAAAGCTTCATACTCATATTTTAATCTGTTATTTTTATCATCATTTTCTCCAGATAAGAGTCTATGTCTTCGACCGGCAGGCACATGTCGATTGTTATGTCTCCAATCCTGGTGCGTTCCAATGCGGTCAGGTGCGCTCCCGATTGCAGCGATTCGCCGATATCTCTTGCCAGTGCACGAATATAAGTTCCTTTGCTGCATACGACTCGTATAGTAATATAGGGCAGCTTACATTCTTGCAATTCCAGTTCGTCAATCACTAAATTCTTGGGTTGCAGCTCAACGTCTTTGCCTTTCCGGGCGAATTTATAGGCTCTTTTTCCATTTATTTTGACTGCTGAAAAAACGGGAGGTATTTGTTGGATGGAGCCGGTAAACAGCTTCAATACTTCTTCCACCTTTTCGCGGGTAATATGTTCTGTCGGGTACACGGCGTCCACTGCTTCTTCCAGGTCATACGAAGGGGTTGTTTCTCCTAATTTCAGTGTTGCGATATATTCCTTTGTTTTGTTTTGAAATTCTTCAATCCGTTTGGTTGCCTTTCCCGTACAGAGGATCATCACGCCGGTAGCCAGAGGATCAAGTGTTCCGGCATGTCCTACTTTTATTTTTTTCAACTGTAGTTTCCGCGTTAGTTTGTAGCGGAATCTGTTTACCAGGTCGAAGGATGTCCACGTTAGCGGTTTATTTAAATAAATAACCTCTCCAGCTATAAAGTCCATAATGAATGAATGAGAATGACTTAATGAATGAATGAATACACGACGGTACACAATCCGGCGATCAGGCAGTAGTAGGCAAAATAGATCAGTTTGCCTTTTTTTACCAGGTTGATCATCCATTTGCAAGCAATAGCCCCGGTTGCAAATGCGGCAAGGAAACCGGCGAGCAGCGTTACGGCTGATAATCCGGAGGCTTCGGCGGAAAAGTCGCCTTTGATCAGATCCAGGAACGCTTCCCCCAGTATGGGAATGATCACCATCAGGAAAGAGAATTTGGCAACTTGTTCTTTTTGGTTGCCCAGCAAGATTCCGGTGGCGATTGTTGAGCCCGACCGGGACAGTCCGGGAAGGACGGCACATGCCTGGGCTATGCCGATGATGAAGCTGTCTTTGAAAGACAGGGTTTCTTTCTGCCGCGGTTTGGCGTAATAAGAAAAGGCTAATAGTAGGGCTGTCAATATCAGCATACAACCGACCGGAAGCAGTCCGCTACCGAAGAGTTTTTCCACATCTTCTTTGAAGCATACGCCAATGATGGCTACCGGGATCATGGACAGGAGGATTTTGGCGACTGAGCTTGTTTCTTCGTTCCATTTAAACCGGAACAGGCCTTTGAAAAGGGTGGAGATTTCGCTCCACAGGACGACGATCGTACTCAATACCGTGGCGGCATGGACAACGATGGCAAAGGCCAGGTTTTCATCGCCATTGAGGCCAAAGAGGGTGCTACCGATGACCAAATGGCCGCTACTGCTTACCGGAAGAAATTCTGTAAGTCCCTGGATGACGCCTAAAATCAAAGCTTCTATCCAGTTCATTTTTTGTTTGTCTTCTCTTTACTGTTTTTGAGTATGGCGAAGATCATCAGCCCGAAACCGGCCATTGTGATAATCGGCGCTACGGCGATGCGACGTGAGTTGAATATCTCCGGATTGAAAGATGTAGGGTCGGGGGCGCCTCCTCCGCTCATTAATGAGAAACCTGCGATGATAATTACCACAGCTACGGCAATTAAAATAAAGTTATCTTTCCCGAAGGCAAAATCGTTTTTTGTCATTTTACACGTTTGTTGAATTATATGTAATACAATTTATCTACTTCCATATGCAAATATCTGTTGACCGCCAATACCGTAGCGACAACCGAGAGTCCGATGCCCATGATAAACACAGACAGGAAGACGAGCAGCAACATTCCCGTATCAAGCATCTGCACAAATCCTGCCAATTCGCTTTGCAGATAGTACAATGCGCTGATGAGCATCAATATCGCCAGGATGGAAGCAAAAAGGCCACTTACAATATTATGCCGGATAAACGGTCGCCGGATGAAGCCGGCCGTAGCGCCGACCAATTGCATGGTGTGAATCAGGAAGCGTTTTGAATAAATCAGTAAACGGATCGTATTGCTGATAAGGACGAACGAGATAGCCATCAACATCAAGGCCAGCGTGAGCAAAACCAGGCTGAGCCGTCTCATGTTGTCGTTTACAACCTGCATCATATCTTTCCTGTAGAGCAATTCGGATACGGTGGTATAGGTTTTTATTTTTTTTTCAATGACCTGCAAACTGTCTGGGTTGGCATATTCGGAATGGAGCTTCACTTCGATCGACGCCTGCAAGGGGTTGAAGCCGAGGAAAGTTTCCGGGTTTTCTCCTAATTCGTTTTCTAATTCCTTTGCTGCCTGTTCTTTGGAGATATATTCCGTTGATTTGATAAAGGGCAGGTCGTCCAGGTTCTTTTGGATTCTTTTGATGTCGGCTTCCCTCACATCGTCTTTCAATACGACGGAGAATGCGATGTTTTCTTTCACATAATCGGACAGTCTGCTCCCCAGCAAAGCGATCAGGCAGATCAGTCCCAGCAGGAATAGTACCAGCGCAATACTGATTACCGAAGTAACGCGGGAATTAAAGAAAGAAACGACGCTTATTTTTCTACTTTCTGCCATCGGACGTATACAAAATTTATTGTTAAAGCAAATCGGGAGACTAACCGATCCGGAATTCTCCCCAATTGCCTGCAAAAGAACAAATAATTTGCGAGAAAGTATCCTGTTTTCGTTTCTTTAACCTGCCGGCTAAGCGGAATAATAAAAGCCATTGAGGAGAGGAGACGGTTAGTAACGCTGCACAAAGGCATTGTGTAACGTTGCACAAAGGCGTTGTGTAAGGTTGCACAAAGGCGTTGTGCAACGCTGCACAAAGGTGTTGTGCAAGGCTGCACAAAGGCGTTGTGTAATGTTGCACAAAGGTGTTGTGCAACGACGTTACACAAAGGCGCTGAATAATAGCGGTGGTTGGCGGCTGAGGTTCCCTTAGGGAAAGGTTAGGACGAAGGTGGTTTCCCGGGTTGTGGGAGTGTTTTTCAGTGTGATGCTGCCGCCCGAAAGGTGCATGATCTGGCGGGAGATGGAGAGGCCGACGCCGCTTCCGCTTTCTTTGGTGGTGAAAAAGGGGATGAAGATGTGTTCGGCGTCTTCCGGAGGAATGGATGGGCCGTTGTTGCTTATTTCAATGATAACGGCTTCCTGTTCGTTGCAACAGGCCCGGAGTTCGATCCGTCCGTCGGTCCGTTCATTGCCGATGGCTTGCATGGCGTTTTTGAGCAGATTGAGTACGACTTGGTTGATGAGGCTCTCGTCGGCATAGACAATCAGGTCTTCCGGCTGTATGTTGGCGGCGAAGGTTATATGTGGATAGTCTTTTTGATTCGCTGCCAATTGCAGCATCCGCTCTGCTAATCTGTGCACATAAAACAGGGTGGGTTCCGGCGTAGGGATATGGGTGAATTTGCGGTACGATTCGACGAATGATATCAGGCTTTTACCGGTTGAGCTGATCGTTTCCAAGCCGTTGCGTATCTCTTTATCGGCATTGCCGTGGAGGGAAAGCAGGGTGTCGGAGAGGGAGGTGATGGGAGTGACGGTATTCATGATTTCGTGCGTCAGCACGCGGGTGAGGCGTGTCCACGAGTCGATTTCCTTGTCGTCGAGTTCGCTGTTTATATCGTTGATGGCGAGTATGCGAACGTGTTTGTTCCTCAGGGTCATTTCGGACGCGCGGGCTGAGAGGTGGATTGTTCCGCGTTCGTTGTTGAAGGATATTTGATGGC
The DNA here is from genome assembly GCA_031271045.1 of Tannerellaceae bacterium. Classification (GTDB taxonomy): domain Bacteria; phylum Bacteroidota; class Bacteroidia; order Bacteroidales; family Tannerellaceae; genus DFXE01. The sequence goes on along the minus strand of JAISWO010000011.1, from coordinate 23,432 downwards.
GGTCGCCCGGTCGGATGTGGGTGAAGAAGTCTTCCAGTCCTTCGCCAAGGCGCCGGAGTTGTTTCACGTGTGTAAAGACGGAAAGTCCTAACAGGCGAAGCGCTTCGTTATTGGATTGGAAAATATATCCGTTGTCGTCCAATACGATGATGCCGGTGTTGACGCTGTTCAGTATGAGTTCGTAGTACTTTTCCTTCTGGATGGTGTCTGCCTGTGCCTGAAAGAGGATCTGTATGATGCGGTTCAGCGAGCGGTTCACTAATTTGTCGTTCGAGGAGCGTTCGCTCTCGGCATAGCGGAAGGTATGGTCGGCATTGTCGATGGCGTCGAACATGAAAGCTACCTTCCGGGCATTGCGTTTGAAGAGGATACGGACTAAATCGATCGCTTTTGCCCATCCGATAAGTGCAATCCCCAGCATCCACCAGTCTTGCATGAGGGCAAAGTACGTGGCGGCGACTGTCAGCGCCAGCAGTAAAGACAGGCAAAAAGTCAGGCTGTTGCGGAGTTTCGGCATTTAGAGTTCGTATCGTTTTATCTTATTATATAATGTCTGGCGCGAGATACCCAGTTGGGCGGCTACGAGCGAGAGGTTGCCGTTATGTTTCTCCATCGCTCTTTTGATCATGTTATATTCCATTTCTTCGAGCGTGGTTGCTTCTTTGGGCAGGGAGGAGGCTTTTTTGTCCGGGAAGCTGAAATGAGTTGCTTCCAACGTGTCTCCTTCGGAGATGATGACGGCTTTCTCGATGGCATGTTGCAGCTCGCGGATATTGCCTGCCCAGGCTTGGGTTTTCAGTTTCTCTCCGGCGGCCTCGCTCAGGTGCAGGGCCGGTTTGCCGTACACACCGGCATAGCGGCGGAGGAATATTCCGGCAAGGGGGAGGATATCTTCCGGACGGCGTCGGAGGGGAGGTATTTCTACGTGGATGGTGTTGATCCGGTAGAGCAGGTCTTCGCGGAAGAGGCCCTTGTCGACCATTTCCTTCAAGTCTTTGTTGGTGGCGGATATAAGGCGTATGTCGACCGGCGCCGGCGTATTGCTTCCCACCCGTACGATGCTGCGGCTTTGGAGGGCGGTCAGCAGTTTGGCTTGCAGGTGGAAGGGCAGGTTGCCGATCTCGTCGAGAAAGAGCGTGCCGCGATGGGCGGCTTCGAACTTACCGGGGCGGTCGGCGCGTGCGTCGGTGAAGGCTCCCTTCACGTGTCCGAACAATTCGCTCTCGAACAAAGTTTCCGTGATGGCTCCCATATCTACCGTCACGATGGGCGCCTGTTTGCGGTTAGAGAGGGCGTGAATTTCGCGCGCCAGCATCTCCTTGCCCGTTCCATTCTCGCCGGTGAGGAGGATATTGGCGTCTGTGCGGGCTACCTTTTCGATCAGCGAGCGCAGGTTGTTCATTGTTTCGGAGTATCCCCAGAACATACCTTCTTTTCCTTCCCGCGATGTGTGTCCCGCTGGGGTGGCGGGGGGCGGTGAGGCGTATTTCAGCAAGGTTTCGATCAGTTGGGCGTTATCCCAGGGCTTGACGATAAAGTCGGCGGCGCCTTCTTTGATGCCCCGGACAGCCAGTCCGATGTCTGCGTATGCGGTGAAAAGAACAACCGGCAGCGAAGGTTGCTGCTTCTTTATTTCCGAAAGCCAGTACAATCCTTCGTTGCCGGTATTGGTTCCTGCCGAGAAGTTCATGTCGAGCAATACGATATCTGCTTTTTCCTCTCTAAGCGTATGTGCTATCAGATTGGGAGAGGGGAGGGTGATCACCTTCCGGAAGCGCGTTTCCAGCAACATCCGGACGGCTGTCAGAATCGCCTTGTTGTCATCAACTACGACTATTGTTTTCAACTAATCAAAGATCAATACCCAAAAATCTCTTCCTGTTTCAGGATCGTTATCGGGCCGATTTCTCGCAGGGTTTTCATGTCTAAGTCCTTTGTATCTCCCAGGATGCAGTAGGTGTAGGGTTTATCCTTGACGTACTGTTGCTGGAAGGCTTTTACGTCGTCCAGGGTGAAGCCCGGCACTTTTTCATACAGTTCCTTGCGGGCGTCGGTTTCGTATCCAAATTCTTTAGCTTCGAGGTAGTCCCAGAGGATGTCGTCGCGCAGGATACGTTCGGTGCGCAGATCCGTCAGGATGTTTTCCTTGGCGAGGCTGAAGGCTTTTTCCGATTCCGGCATATCGTTCAGGATGCTGTTGAAGGCGTCGGTGGCATCTTTCAGCTTATCGTTCTGCGTAGCGATGAAGGTGTTCAGTAAATACGCGCGGTCGGGCTTGCCGGGGCGTTGATAGTTGGCCCTGGCGGTGTAAGCCAATCCGCGGGCTTCGCGCATTTCCTGGAAGACGATGCTGTTCATACTGCCGCCGAAGTAGGTGTTGTACATTGTACGCTGGGGTTCGATTGATTTGTCGAAGCCGCCTCCTTTGTGGAGCATGCCCATGTAGATCTGCTTGGCGTCGTAATGAGCGAGCAGCACTTTGTTTCCCGTTGTTTCCTGTTCGACGAACGGAGTCGGCTCCGGAACGGGCTGGAGGGCGTCTGCCACGGCATGGTTCCGGTTGAGCGTTTCGGTGATTTGCGCTTCCGTCAGCGGGCCGTAATACAGAATGGTATGCTCAAAGTTCCGGAGGCCTTTGGTGACATTCACCAGGTCGTCGGGGTTCATGGCCTTGAGTTCGGCTTCCGAGAGGATGTTTGTCGTCGGCGACTTGGGCCCCCAGAGGGCATAGTTTTGCAGCACGCTGAAGTTGACCGATTGGTTCAATTTGTCATTGGCGCGGCTTTTCAGTATATCGGCCACCAGGTTGTTGTACGTATCCACGTCGGCTTTTGCATCGGCCAAGCGTTCTTCGAGGATAGCGAGCGCTTTGTCGAAGTTGTCGCTCAGTCCGCTGATGTAGACGTATACCCGTTCATTGGTTGCCTGTACGCCGAAGGTGCAGGCTAATTGATAGAGTTCGCTTTTGATTTCTTCGGCCGTCCGGGTCGATGTGCCTAAGTAGTTCAGGTAGGTGAAGGCCGTGCCCAGGGCTTTGTTGTGATTGTTCCCCATTTCGAATACGTAGTAGAGCGAGAAGATCGGGTTGGTGGTATTCTGTTTGTACAACACCGGGAGATTCTGCTTGACGGACAGCTTCGAGAGGTCTTTGGAGTAATCAAGGAAGACCGGTTCGATGGGTTTCACTTCGCGTGTGCGGAAGGAGGCCAGGAAGGCGCTTTCGTTGTCGCGGTTGGCCGAGATGGGCGTGATGGTCGGCTTGTCTATTTTCTTATTGTCGGGTATGCCCTGGCGTTTATAGACGATGGCGTAATTGTCGTTGTAATATTTATTACAGAAGTCGATCACGTCTTGCTTGGTCAGCTTCGACTGGAAGTTTATTCTCTCCACTTCGTCTTTCCATTCGGTTTGGTTGACGAAGGCGAAGAGCATGATTTGGGCGGCGTACTGGTATTCCTGCTGCTGGAAGTAACGTTCGAGCTTGAAGTTATTAATGACGGCTTCGAGCAGTTTGTCGTCGAACTCGCCTTTCTTGAGCAGGTCGACCTGTTCGAGCAGGAGGCCTTTCACTTCATCCAGCGTTTGCCCTTCTTTGGGGGTACCTGTCAGCAAGAACACGCTGTAGTCGGACAGGGAGGAGACTCCGCTGGAGGCCCGGAGCACTTTTTGCTTCTGCACGAGGTTGAGGTCGATCAGGCCCGCTTTGCCGTTGGTCAGCAGGTAGTCGATAAACTCGGCGACGGCGGCGTCTTGTGTATTGGCGCCGGGCAGGCGGTAGGCGATGGAGACGTTTTCGGCTTCAAGTCCGACGACTTCCTTGACGATGGGCGCCGTGATGGGCTGTTCGGGCGAGGTTTGCAGCGCCGGCAGTTCTTTGGGGACAAGGGAGCCGAAGTATTTATCTATGACCTGGATTGTCTGGTCGGGATTCAGGTCTCCCACCATACAGACGGTCATATTATTCGGTACATAATAGGTCTCGAAGTGCCGCTTGATGTTGATAATCGACGGGTTCTTGAGGTGTTCCTGGGAGCCGAGGATGGTTTGCGTGCCGTAGGGGTGGTGGGGGAAGAGGGCGGTAAACAGGGCGTCGTTGACTTTCCGGCTGTCGCGCGTGAGGCTCATGTTGTATTCTTCGTACACCGTTTCGAGTTCGGTGTGGAAGAGTCGGATCACGGGATTGGCGAAGCGGTCGGCCTGTATAGCGGCCCAGTTTTCGATTTCGTTCGAGGGGATGTCTTCCGTATAGGCCGTCACGTCGTAGGAGGTGAAGGCGTTGGTGCCCTGCGAACCGATGGCCGACATCAGTTTGTCGTACTCGTTGGGGATGGCGATTTTGGAAGCCTCCTGCGAGACGCTGTCTATTTGGGCGTAAATAGCTTTGCGTTCTGCTTCGTCGGTTGTTTGGCGGTAGGTTTCAAACAAGGCTTCGATTTGGTCCAGCAGCGGTTTCTCGGCTTCATAGTCGGAGGAGCCGAAGCTGGGAGTTCCTTTGAACATCAGGTGTTCAAAATAATGAGACAGTCCGGTTGTTTCGGCGGGGTCGTTTTTGCCTCCCACCCGTACGCCGACGAATGTCTGGATGCGCGGTTTGTCGGCATTGACCGACAGATACACTTTCAGTCCGTTGTCAAGGGTGTAGATGCGCGTTTGCAGCGGATCGCCGGGGACGGTTTCATACGCGTACTTCGAGCCTGTTCCGCAGGACGCGGTCAGCAGGATCGCCAGTGACGCCAATAACAAAGAATAAAATTTTCTCATGACAAATAATTTTTAAATAAGAAAGTAAGTAAAAAAACAATGAAAAATTCACGGTCAAAAGTAATGTTTTCCCACCAATACGCAAGCGTCGCAGACGCCTCCGTTTTATTCTTCCACCAAACATTTTGCTCCGGGATGTTTACGAATGTATCTACTCCAGAATATATGGCGGTAGTGCAGGAGCATTTCTTTGAAATGCGCTTCGTCGAAGCCTCTGTCGCGGGCATAGATGCCGGCGATGAAGAGGATGGTTTCGGTCTTTCCCCAGAGTTTGCGCAGGTTGAAGGCGGCGGTTGGGGCGTCGACGGGCCGGTCGAAGCGCATCCGGTTGATGTCTACCAAGTAGAAGCTAAAGGTTTGTTCCCCGTCTTTGCGGTAGAGGATATTTCCGGGCGAATAATCGCAGTGGAGCGTTTCGCGGCGGTGGATGCCGGCGGTGAAGTGGGCGAAGGCTTCGGCCAGGTCCTGTACTTCCCTGAGCGGTTGTCCGCGCAGCTCGCGCAGTAGGCCCGCGTCGCTGATGTGCTCCGAGACGTAGAACGAGCGCGCGAGCAATCCACCTGTCTTTTCTTCGATGCAGGCGATGGGGTGGGGCGTACCGATGCCTTTTTCCAGCAGTATCTGTGCGTTCCGGTACGAGCGTTTGGCTTTGGAGGGGCGGAAGAAGGTATAGGCGATCCGGTTGGCGAGGTGGGGGATCCGGAAGGATTTCACCGCCACGTCGATCTGTTCGGTTCGGATGCGTTTGATTTCGTTTCTTTCCTTGTAGATAGATTCGCCTTCGTGTCCGAAGCGGTCGGGCAGGGCTTCGATCCAGGGAGCGAGCGAGCGGTATGCCGGGTGGATGATGATCTGCATGTCCGGAGGGGGCGTATGTTAGCGGAAAGAGGATTTGTTCCACGTAAAGACGATGGGCTGATTCCGCAGGAAAGGTTCTACCCTGGCGCTGTTGGTCCGCTGCAGGTAGGCCGGCGTGCTGAGGGAGGCCGTCAGGGTGAGGTCGCCGGGGCTCAGGCGGTAGCGTATCAGGTCCATATCCAGCAGGGCGGCGGCGTCGAGGTAGGCGTCGTTGTCGGCGTTGGCGGCGACCAGGAAGTCTTCCGCCTTTACGGGGTTGAACAGTCCGGAGGCTTCGAGCGGCTGCCAGTCGGTGGTGTAGAAGGCGATGCGGCTATCGGGCGCCGGGCCTTCGACGGTTGTCACCACGCAGAGGATGTGGGTGTTGTTGATCAGCGGGAGCGTTTTCATCTCGACGTAGCTTCGTTCCGTCACCTGGAGCAGGAGGTAGTCGGCGGTCAGTTCCAGCAGCCGGGAGTATCCTTCCATGATGTTTTGCAGCCGTGCTTCCTTGCCGTTCAGGTAGAGGTCGGCGAGGTCTTTCCGCCAGGCCGTTTCGAGCTGTGGCAGCAAGATGTCGGGCATTTGTGTGAAAAGCGTTTTCATATCCTGCGCCTGCATACCGATGGAGCAGGCGCATACCAGGAGGAGCAATTTATATCGTTTCATTTTGTTTTTGTTTTGAAGGCCCAAATATACGCATATCCTTTCTTATCCTGCGTGCGGAGGCTTAAATACGTCGTCGGGGTAGGTGATATTGTTCAGGAACAGGGCCTGGGCGGGGGCCGACGTACCGGCCCGGCAGCGGTTGCGTGCCTCGATGATGTCGCGGAAGCCGTCGACGGTCAGCTTCCCCCGTCCTACTTCGAGCAAGGTCCCGACGATGGCGCGCACCATATTGCGCAGGAAGCGGTCGGCGGTGATGCTGAACCGCCAGGCCTTGCCGTCTTCTTCCCAGGCGGCGTGGGTGATGCGGCAGTTGTTGGTACGGACGTCGGTATGCAGTTTGCTGAAGCTGGTGAAGTCGGCATGGCGGCAGAGTTCGCGGCAGGCTTCGTTCATGGCGTCGAAGTCCGGCGTGGCGAAGAGGCGGCAGGCGAAGGCTTCGAGGAAGGGATCCTTGTGCGTGGTCACATAATAATGATAGGTTCGCGACAGGGCGTCGAAGCGCGCATGTGCATCCGGCCGGACGGGGACGATCCGGTCGACGGCAATATCGCGGGGCAGCAGGCGGTTCAGCTTATCGGCCAGGAAGGGCAGGTCGGCGAGCGTCTCTTCCCTGTCGAAATGCGCCGCCATCAGGCGGGCATGCACGCCCGTATCGGTACGCCCGGCGCCGGTGATCGGTACAGGCCGGCGGAACCATACGGCCAAGGCCTCCTCTATCGTTTGTTGCACCGACGGCGCATTGGGCTGCGTCTGCCATCCGCAGTAATTCCGCCCATTGTAGGAAACATACATAAAATACCGGTTCATTGTCTGTTCTCTTTCGTTTTCGGGCAAAGGTATGTTTTTTATCCCCTCCGCCGGCCATCGCCGGGCGGGGAAAAAGAAACGGACAGCTCCCTCTTGTTGCGAGGAGGGCTGTCCGTATGATTCTCTTCCCTTGCCGGGGGGCAGGGGGGAGTTACTTAATGTACCAGCGGAGACCGAAGGAGTGGTTCAGGCCGGCATCTTTGGAGCTGCGGCCGACATAACCCGGCGCATTGCTTTTGTAGATGTAGTCCAGGTCGATGCGCGAATGTCCTGTGAGCGACTGGTTGTAGCCGATCGCGTAGAACACTCCGAAATGTTTGAAAAAAACCAGCTCAGCCTGCAAGCCGGCCGTAGCGGCGAGGCTATAAGCCGGCATTTTCGTCCGCGAGTTCACAGCAGGCAGGTTATTGGCTTCGACCCACTGGGCCGTTTCGGCAGATGTCAGGTCGCCGGACCCGTTATTACTCTTTTCTCCCGCTCCCTTGAGGGTATGACCGTATCGCAGCTCAAGGTAGGGATTCAGCGAAAGGCGCAGATTCCGGTCTTCGGTCTGCCAGCCCCACAGATTGTATAAAACGGCATGAGAAAGGGAGAGCTGCATTTCGGAGAGCATTTCCCCCATCGGCATTTCACTTTGTGGGGCGGAAAGACCGAAATCGGAATTACAAAATGTAACTCCGACGATATTCTTCATCCGCCATTTGGACGTAATATCATACAGGACTTCCAGTCCGAGGTTTTCCCTCTTGGCAGAGTACTTACCGTTGAGTTGTCCGAGGCCCATCTCGTCCGTCGGGTCGTTACTTTTGTCAAATACCAGGCCGAAGGATAAATGTTTGTCTTCCTGCGCCTGGGCGGCTATGGCAACAAACAGGCAGGAGCATATAACTAATATCTTTTTCATAGGGCAACACGAATATCAGATACAACATAAATACCCTTGTCGGAAATACCCTTATCAGACTTTTCATTCTCTGATAAGTACTTTTTAAAATCATCTACGCTTGCAAAACGATGGCGATAAGGAGTTGCTTGACTTGAATTTTGGTCGTTTAAAGAAGAACCTTCAAAGTCTTCCTGATTTTGGCATGCAACTATGAGCGCCAGAAAGAAAAACGGAATAAAAAATTTCAGCATCTTCATCTTGTGAATTTTAAAATAATTAAACAATTACATTTAGTTTTGATAGCTATCGGCGGCAAAGATAGAAAGGGTTTTCGAATAATCAGTAAGTTCGTCGAAAATAAAAAACAAAAAAATGGCCGTCGTGTGATAATTGCTTATCCCCCAATAACTGCCGGCAGACCCGGCACAACAGTGCTTCGCCCCCCCACAACTGCCGGCAGACCCGGCACAACAGTGCTTCGCCCCCCCCACAATTGCCGGCAACCCGGCACAACACTGCTTCGTACCCCAACAGTTGGCAGCAGACCCGGCATAACACTGCTTTGTTCCCCAACAGTTGGCGGCCGACCTGGCAGAACAGTGCCAGGGTCCCCAACAATTGGCGGCAGACCTGGCAGAACAGTGCCAGGGTCCCCAACAATTGCCGGCCGACCAGGCACAAGAGTTCCGGCTTCCACGCAGTTGTCGGCCGACCAGGCACAACAGTTCCAGGGTCCCCGACAGTTGTCGGCCGGAAAAGCACAACAGTTCCGGGGTCCCTGACAGTTGTCAGCCGAAAAAGCACAACAGTGCTTGAGTTGCCAACAATTTTTGACCCTCCGTCGGCGATCGCAGGGCGGGGGAAAAGAAAACGGCGCGCATTGGGCAGGCAAAGGGTGATAATCCATTTATATGACGTATCTTTGCTTCGTAAAAATCAATTCTAATACCCTTTTTTTTATGAGTACGAAACAAATTCTTTCTTTCCTCCTGGGAGGCGCCTCGCTCGTCTTCCTGCTCCCGGGATGTAACCCTCCGGGAGAATCCTCCGGCTATTCGCGCCCCCTGGGTGTCTATCCCGGAAATCCGGCAGAAGATTTTGCGCCGCAACTGGCGCCCGACAATTCCTACCGGAACATCGCCCGGCTCCGCACCGCCTACCATTCGTCGAGCTATGACTACAACCTGACGGCCCAGCTGGCAACCGACGGGATCGTCGCCACCGCCCAACCGGCCACCATCCAGGTATCGACCCAGGCCGGCGACCTGGCGAAAAACGAACGCGAATGGCTCTTCGACGGCAAAAGCGACTCCCGCTACCGTACCACCGGCGACGAAGTGTTCCTGCAATTGGCCATCCGGCACTCCGCCATCGAAGTGGATAAGATCGTCCTCCGCGGAAGCGTCACCTACGACGCCGCCAAGCCGCGCGGATACGAAATCGTCGCCTACGGATCGAATGACGGCCTCAACTGGGACGTCGTCGGACAGGAAAAAGGCCCCGGACGCATCGGCGTCGAACCGCCGGCCCGCTTCCGGGGATTCGGAGGCTTCCGCATGCCGCCGGTCGACCCCGACGCACCCCGCCCCTCCTTCACCTTCAGCTTCTCCCCGCCGGAACCGTCCACCACGATCAACCAGGTCTTCGAGCTGGATCAAACCCTGCGCTATCCTTACTATAAGATCGCGATGAAAATGCCCTGCGCCAAAACCTGGACCTTCAGCGACTGGGATTTCTACCAGGGCGAAGAACTGCTCACCATCCTCCCCTCGCGCTACTTCAACAGCGCATGGCAAAGCGCCGGAACGGGCGAAGAATGGGTCTACGTCGACTTCGGAGCGAAGGCCTCGTTCGACAAGATCAACCTGCACTGGATCAATAAGGCCCTCGCCGGAACCATACAGGTATCCGGCGATGCCCGGACATGGAACGACCTGGCCCCCCTGCCCGGCGGAAGCGAAAAAACCGACGCCATCACCCTCAGCCAGGCCGCAAGCGGACAATACCTCCGCATCCTGATGAAGGAAGCCGAAAACAACCAACCCTACGTCCTGTCGGAACTCGAAGTTTGGGGCAAAGGAGGCCTCTCGCCCCGCCCGAAACCGGCGCCCAAGGCCGAAGAAAATCGACTGACCCTGAACGGAGGCGCCTGGACGCTGCAACGTGCATCCCAGGTGAACGCCTCCGGCGAAGACATCTCGCAGCCCGGATTCGAAGCCCAAGACTGGATCATCGCCACCGTCCCCGGAACCGTACTGACCAGCTACCTGCGGATCGGCGCCATACCCGACCCCAACTATGCCGACAACCAGTTGCAGGTCTCCGAATCGTTCTTCAACTCCAACTTCTGGTATCGCAACGAGTTTACCCTGCCCGGCGGATTCAAGGACGGTAACCTCTTCCTCCATTTCGACGGTATCAACTGGAAGGCCAACGTCTACGTCAACGGACAAAAAGCCGGACGCATCGACGGCGCCTTCATGCGCGGCAGGTTTGACGTTACCCGTTTGGTCGCCGCCGGCAAAACCAACGCCATCGCCGTCGAACTGATCAAGAACGAACACCCCGGCGCCATCAAAGAACAAACCGCCTTCAGCACCGACCAGAACGGCGGCATCCTGGGCGCCGACAATCCTACCTTCCACGCCTCCGTCGGGTGGGACTGGATCCCAACCATCCGCGGGCGTAACATCGGCATCTGGAACGACGTCTTCCTCACCCGTACCGGCGCCGTCGCCATCGAAGATCCCTTCATACGCGCCGAATTGCCGCTGCCGGACACCACCTCCGCCAGCCTCTTTGTCGAAGTGACGCTCCACAACCAAACGGACGCCGCCGTCGACGGCACCTTGCGGGGCTCCTACGGCGAAGCCGCCTTCGAACAGCCCGTGAGCCTGGCCGCCTCCGAAACGAAAATCGTCCGCCTGGATCCCTCCACCACGCCGGCGCTGCAATTGCAGAACCCCCGCCTCTGGTGGCCCAAAGGATACGGCGAACCCTATCTCTACGACGTGACGCTGAGCTTCGACATCAACGGAGCAACCTCCGACCGTACCTCCTTCCGGTCCGGCGTCCGGCAAATGACCTTCGACGAAGACAACCAGACGCTCAGCCTCTACGTCAACGGACGACGCTTCATCGGCTTCGGCGGCAACTGGGGCTTCGGCGAATCTAACCTCAACTATCGCGGACGCGAATACGACATCGCCGTCGCCTACCACGCCGATATGAACTTCACCATGATACGCAACTGGGTCGGACAAATCGGCGACGAAGAGTTCTTCGAAGCCTGCGACCGCCACGGCATCATGGTATGGCAGGACTTCTGGCTGGCCAACCCCGTCGACGGACCGAACCCCTACGATAACGACCTCTTCATCGCCAACGGCGAAGACTTCGTCAAACGGATCCGCAACCATCCCTCCATCGGTATCTACGTAGGCCGCAACGAAGGCAACCCGCCCCCGGCCCTCGACGACGCCATCCGACGCTTCGTGCCCGAACTCCATCCCGGCATCCATTACATCTCCAACTCGGCCATGGGCATCGTCAGCGGAGGAGGCCCTTACCGCGCCTTGCCGCCCAGGGACTATTTCCTCCTCTACGGCAACAATAAGTTCCACAGCGAACGCGGTATGCCCGCCGTGATGAACTACGAAAGCCTGCTCCTGGCCTTCGGCCCCGACGCCGTCGAGCCGGTAAGCACCAAGGAGACGCCCAACAGCATCTACGGACTCCACGATTATACCCTGGGAGGAACCTCCGGCGCCTCGGCACAGTCGGCCAATTCCTTCAACGAAATCATAGAAAAAGCCTTCGGCAAACCCTCCGGCGCCCAACAGTTCGCCGAATGGGCGCAGTGGATCAATTACAACGGCTACCGCGCCATCTTCGAAGGACGCAGTGAATACCGCCGCGGCATGTTGCTCTGGATGAGTCATCCGGCCTGGCCCTCGATGGTGTGGCAGACCTACGACTATTATTTCGATCCCACCGGCGCCTACTTCGGATGCAAAAAAGCCTCCGAACCGATCCATATACAATGGAACCCGGTCTACGACTTCAAGAAGGAAGACTGGATCGAAGTCGTCAACTATCACGCCTGGAATCGCACCGGACTGGTCGCCCGCGCCCAACTGATCAACCAGGACGGCTCCGTGCAATGGGAAAAGGAAACGACCCTCGACGTCCCCGAAGACGCCACGGTGAAGGCCTTCAACCTCGAATATCCGGAGACCCTCTCCGACACCTACTTCATCAAGCTGACGCTGACGGAGAACGGCCAGGTCATCTCCGACAACTTCTACTGGCGAGGCAAGGAAGACGGCAACTATCAATCGCTCCGTCAACTGCCCAAAGTAACGCTCGACACGCAAACCTCCCTCGTTCGCGAAGGCGAAAACTGGCTCCTGAGCGCTACGCTGAAGAACAACACCGCGACGCCGGCCCTGATGCTGCGGCTGAATGTCGTCGGTGACCGTACAGCCGGACGCATCCTGCCGGTCTTCTTCAGCGACAACTACATCTCGCTGATGCCCGGCGAAGAAAAGACCGTCACCATGCGCCTTTCCAACCGCGACACCCGCGGCGAAAAGCCAACCCTCGAACTCTCCGGCTTCAATCTCTGACCGCCCTCCGGAAGGACGTGAAACAGAAAGGGGTTGTCTTGCTTCAAGACAACCCCTTTACTTATTTTGTCAGGACGACCGCAGATCTTAATGCACGGCTTTTTCGGTATCACCGGCCTTCCGGCGGGAGGCAGAGGCGTTCGCTTTCCGCACGCGGAGGTAAAGGTAAGAACCGAAGACCAGGACGAGGGAGGTGATGTGGATCGTCCTCCTGGCATCGGCGCTGACCCGGATGTCGGAGAGGCTGATGCTGGATGCATGGCCGCCTCCGCCTCCCCTGGCGGCGGGGGCTTGTGTGTTTTCGGTGGCCGGCCGTTGCCTTTCGCCACCGCCTCTGGGATTGAGCGCTCCGCCGACCGAAAGGCCCATCGCATGGACAAAAAGAAGGGCGTACAAAACGTAAGACCATCTTTGCAGCTTCTTCCATTGCAGGCCTCCCATACGCCGGTGTACGGCATCAAAGGAAGTTATCCAAAGGGGAAGAAAGAGGGCCAGCAGCACGATGCCCAGCACGAAACTGAAGTTGCTGATGCCGGCGCCTAATTCGTTTACGACCTTTGTTGTCGCCATGTATTCGTCGTGGCGGGTGAAGTAGGAAAGCGGCCCGATGAAATTGTACGATACCCTGACTAAAGAGTGCGCAAGGACCGGGAAACCGGAGATGATGGACAGTTCCTTGCGTATGGACATCAAGCGTTTCACCCATTGGTAGCGGGGATTGAGGGCGCCCACGTACATGATGATGACTAAGAGCGGGAAACCGAGCGTAGCCATGTGGACGTAATCCCTCAGGACGCCTCCCATCAGGGGAATATTGTAGAAATTGGGCATCTCAACGCCGACGAGCCGTCCGACGGAAGGAATGATAACCATCAGCGAAGGCAAAGCCATTATGATGTAATAAACCGTAGCGTGCTTCTTGATGGATCCGGAAAGCCAGACGCCCAGCAAAGCCAGAATGATCACACTTGTGACCAGAGGGAATACAGTGTAGAGGAACTGCACGAAATCAAGTATCAATTTTATCATTTTGTTAATTCATTTATTGCCCGCAAAGTTGCGCCAAGAAAAACGGGCAGGCAATCCCTATCCTTAGGTATTTTCGGCAAAGAAAATACCTGCCGTCCATTAAGAGAGGCAAGGGGTTTTTATTACATTTGCGGCAAATTATAAATAAACACAAAAGAAGGATGAAACTAAAAGTTCTGTTTTTTATGCCACTTGTCATGCTTGCCGCCTGCACAGGCGAAGAATTACTGCCCATCGACGGCGACCCCGCGACGGCAGAAAGGAACCGTGAAATTGTCTGCAACGATACCCTGAAAGTCGGTCCGGATAAAGCGTTTAAAACCATCCGCGAAGCATCGCTCGTCGCAACGGACAGCACGCTGATTGAAGTGGATGCCGGCACCTACCGGGGCGATGTGACGGTATGGAGGCAGAATGAGCTCTACCTGCGCGCCGTAGGCGGCGAAGTCATCCTCAACGCTAGCGGCAAATCGTGGGAAGGGAAAGCCATCTGGGAGATCAACGGCGGGAACGTAAAAGTAGAAGGATTTACGTTCACCAACGTAACCGTCCCCGACCGGAACGGAGCCGGGATACGCTTCGTCAAAGGCCGCCTGACGGTGGAAAACTGCAAATTCCTGCACAGCGAATGTGGCATCTTAACGGCCAACTCCGGCGGCGTCCTGATTGTCAGGAATACGGAATTTGGATATATGGGCAATGGCGACGGGATGTCGCACAATATTTATGTCGGACGGATCGACACCTTCCGGATGACGGCCTCCTATTCGCACCATGCCAGGGAAGGACATTTAGTCAAATGCCGCGCCCGCTTCAGCCTGATCATGAACAACCGGATCAGCAACGAAAACAATAACACCCATAATGCAAGTTATGAACTGGACCTCCCCGATGGCGGAACGCATATCGTTGTCGGGAACATTATCCAGCAATCCGAACAAAGCCCCAATACGGCGATCATCGCCTTCGGCGAAGAAAGCAATACCCAATGGAAAGAAAACGCCTTATACCTGAGCCATAATACGATCCTGAACAGCAAAGCTACCACCAACCCGCTCTTTATTCCCTCCTCGCGCCTCCCGAACCAGGGCGTCGTGATGCTGAACAACCTCTTGTCGGACAACATCGCCCTGCCCGCCGCCAATCTTTTGTCGGTCGACAAAGGCAATCAGAAGTACAGGAAAGGCGATCTGAACGCAAACTATCTTCCCTCGGCAGAACTGTTTGAATCGCTGAAAGGTAAAACAGAACCGGAGATGGATACTTATTTGTCCACCCGATTAAAACGGGAAGGCTTCACCCTGATCCCCGCCGCCGAATATGCCCATCCCTGCCAAACTCTTCCGCTAAAGACTCCTCCCGCCATCGCCGGCGCCATGCAGCAAAGCGTTAAATAAGATGCACGCTATGTAAAAGTGTATACGTGCCTCATTTAAGCGTATGCGTGCTTCATTTTATTCGTTATAGAGTCTATTTCCACCTTCTTTTTTCTTCTTTTTTTGCTTGTGTCAAAGAAATGTCTATTTTTGCCTGACCAACCAGTCAATATAAAAAGATATGCCGAGAACAAAAGAACAGAATGAAGCTATTCGGACGGAAAAGAAGCAAATCATCATGGATGCCGCGCTCGAACTCTTTGCCGAAGCCGGTTATGTGCACACCAGCATCGAACAGATCGCCCGGCAGGCCGGCGTTGCAAAAGGATTAATCTATACCTATTTCAAGAGTAAGGATGATCTGTTGTACAATATCCTGACCTCGGGCATCGACAGGATGAGCGAAGGACTCTTCCCCGAACACCTGACGCCGGAGACCTTCGTGGAGAGCGTCGAGAGGATGTTTGATAAAATCACGATACAGAAGAATTTCTTCAAGCTCTATACCGCCCTGAGCGTCCAGCCCGGAGTGGTGCAAAGGCTCGGACCCTTGGCAGACGCCAACCGGCCTTTCCATTCGATGGTTGAATTTTACAACCGGCATTTCGGCGAGAGGGCGCTCAAGGAATTGCTGCTCATGAGCACCCTTTCGAAGGGATTCTCCATCCTGGCCCTCTTTGGCGACCGGCAGAGTACGCTGCCGATGGATATGCTCAAGGAATCGATTGTCGACTTTCTCCACGAAAAGTTCGGTCTAACGAACCGGGAAGAGAAAACAGAAAAGAGCGAATAGAGAATAGTACATATATATTATAATGTAAAAGCTGATATGCAATGAAAACAATGAAAGACTATCTGCGCTCCGGAAGAACGACGGCGATATGCCTGCTGTTGCTTCCCATCGTTGTATCCCTCCGGGCGCAAACTCCGACGGCAACCGAGATCGTACGCAAAGCCGACGAAAACAGTCGAGGCAACAGCCTCTACTCCGAAATCACCATGACGGTCGTACGCCCCACCTGGACGCGCGAAGTCGGAATCAAAAACTGGTCCAAAGGCGACGACTATTCCTTAGTCCTGATCACCTCGCCGGCCAAAGACAAGGGGCAAGCCTTCCTCAAGAGGCAAAAAGACCTGTGGAACTGGGTGCCAAGCATCGGAAGGATGATCAAAATGTCGTCATCCGTCATGGGGCAATCCTGGATGGGCAGCGACTTTACTAACGACGACTTGGTGAAGCAATCCTCGAGCGTGAACGATTATACACACCAACTGGAAAAGACCGAAAAGGTGCGCGAGTATGATTGCTATAAAGTCATCCTGCTCCCCAAGGAAGACGCCACCGTGGTATGGGGTAAGCTCGTCATGTGGATCTCGACGACAGACTATATCGAGATCAAAACCGAGTTCTACGACGAAGACAACCTCCTGATCAATACCTACAACGGCTATGACATCCGCTCCTACGGCCGCCGCCGCCTCGCTTCGCGCATGGAAATCGTCCCGGCCGACAAGCCCAACCAGAAAACCGTCATGACCATCCTCCGGCACGACTTCGACCCGCCCCTTGCAGACTCCTTCTTCTCCCAGCAAAACATGAAAAGCGTTAAATAACCATGATACGACTACCCTGGCGAAACATCTGGCGTAATCATCGCCGGACGCTCATCACGATTTCCTCCGTATTCTTTGCCGTCTTCCTGTCCATCCTGATGATGTCGTTCTCGAACGGCTCGTGGACAAGGGTGATCGAGAATATGTTGCGCACCCAGACCGGACATATCCAGGTTCACCTGAAAGGATACTGGGACGATCCGGTAACGGACAACTTCATGGAGATGGACCCGGAGACGATTGCGCAGTTGGAGCGGATTGCACACGTAGTAAACATTTCCCCGCGGATCGAAACATTTGCCCTGGCCTCTTCCGATTATAACGTAAGCAAAGGCATTGCCGTCACAGGCATCGACCCGGTGCGGGAAGAAAAGAAATCATCACTTCCGCAGCGGCTCGTGGCCGGCAATTACCTCGAACCGGCCGACAACGGAGTGCTGATCGGCAAAGCCCTGAGCGAATACCTCCAGGTAAGCGTCGGCGACAGCCTGGCGCTGATCGGGCAAGGCTATCACGGCGCCGGAGCCATAGGGCTGTATCCGATCCGCGGTATCCTGTCATTCATAACGCCCGAGATGGACAAGGGGCTGCTTTATATGTCGCTCCCGGCGGCGCAGGAATTTATCGGCATGCCCAATGGATACAGCGGGATCCTCATTGCCATCGACGACGGCAAAGCGCTGGAGGAAACCATGCACAAGGTGAACGAAAGCATAGACCCTTCGATCTATGAAACCTTATCCTGGGAAGTCACCATGAAAGACCTCCTCAAGCAAGCCGAGTCCGATGCGGCCTTCTCGAAGATCATCATCTTTGTACTCTACCTCATTGTCGGCTTCGGCATCCTGGGAACGATCATTATGATGACCACCGAGCGGCGTAGGGAGTTCGGTATGATCGTCGCCCTGGGTATGCGAAGAGGCCGATTAGCCCGGAGCGTAGCCACCGAGCTCTTCTTCATGACCTGCATAGGACTCCTGGCCGGACTTGCGGCGAGCATTCCCATTGTGCTTTATTTCCATCATCATCCCATACCGCTCGGCGGCGAGGTGGCGGTTGCTATGAGCGCTTACGGCATGGAGCCGGTCGTCCCGATGGACGCCGACCCATTCCTGTTCGTCAGCCAGGCGCTCATTGTACTGCTGATAACAAGCCTGACCATCCTCTATCCGGTCCGTGTGATCATAAAATTAGAAGTAAACAAAGCAATCCGATCCTGATGAAAACAATCCTTGTTTCCCTCGCCTGGAAGAATATATGGCGTAACAAACTACGTAGCGGCATGATACTGGGCGCAATTGCCGTCGGCCTGTTTGCCGGAACCTTCATGACGGCCTTTATGAGCGGATGGATCAGCCGCAGCGTCGAGTCCGACATCCGGAACCACCTCTCCTACATCCGGATTCATCATCCGGACTTCGATGCAAACAACGACATCAACGCCTTCTTCATGCAAGAAGACGTCCGAAGTCACATCGCCTCCGTGAGCGAAATCACCGGCTCGAGCTACCGGCTCGAGCTGAGCGGTATGCTGGCCTCGGCGGCTAATGCGGTCGGCGTTGCGGTAAAAGGAGTCGATGTGGCCGACGAAAAGGGCGTCTTCCTCCTCTACCAAACCATCCCCGACACCTGCGGCTCCTTCTTTCCCGACGACGGACGGATGCAGATCGTCATCAGCCGCAAGACGGCCGAGAAACTGAAAGTCCGCCTGAGGTCAAAATTAGTGCTCACCTTCCAGGATACAGAAGGCGAAATACAGAACGTCGCCTTCCGCGTAGGCGGCATCTTCAAGACGTCGAATACCTCCTTCGACGAAGGATGCGTATTGGTGCGCAAAAGCGATATCCTGCCCTACACCGGACTGCCCGCCGGCGCCGCCCACGAGGTAAGCCTGATGACCTCCGGCTTTGAAACCTGCCGTAGCGCCCTGCCCCGGCTGCAAACCTTACTGCCCGGCATGGATGTGCAAAGCTGGGATGTGTTGCAACCCGAGCTGGGGCTGATGTTCCGGTGGATCGACCTGATGAATGGCGTCATACTGGCGATCTTCCTGGCCGCCTTGTCGTTCGGGATCGTCAATACGATGCTGATGGCCGTTCTGGAGCGCACGCGCGAGCTGGGTATGCTGGCCTGCATCGGTATGAGCCGGAAGCGGATCTTCCGGATGATTATGCTCGAGACGTTGTTCCTCACCGGGCTGGGCAGTTGCATTGGTATCCTGCTGGGTCTGGTAGTCACCGGATATACGGCGAGGAATGGTATCGACCTCACCTTTATGCTCGAAGACCAGTTCGAGGATTTCGGCTTCGGCTCGATCGTCTATCCGGTCATGCAACTGAAGACCTTTGCCGGGATCGTGACGCTGGTCATCCTGACCGGCCTCCTGTCCGCCATCTATCCTGCCCGCAAAGCCCTGAAGCTCGAACCGCTGGATTCCATCAGATATTGATATTGATATTGAACACCATTCATTCCTATAAAAACACCTAAGATTATGTCATCCTTTATTATTGAAACAAAAGACTTATACAAGATATACAAAGACCAGGCATCCGAAGTACATGCCGTAGACGGCGTAAGCCTCTGTATCGCGCAAGGCGAATTTACGGCCATCGTAGGCCCTTCCGGTTCGGGAAAAACTACGCTCCTCAACCTGATTGGAGGCCTGGATACTCCTACAGCGGGCAGCCTCTGCATTGATGGAGAAGACATCTCGCGCCTCTCGTCCCGGGAGCTGATAGACTTCCGCCTGCATCATATCGGTTTCATCTTTCAATCCTATAACCTGATCCCGGTGCTGACAGCGAAAGAGAATGTCTCCTTCATCATGGACTTGCAGGGACGTAAGCGCAGGGATGCCGACAGCCGTTCGATGGAACTGCTTGATGCCGTCGGGCTGGGCGACCGCGCCGACAGCCGTCCGGCCAAACTTTCCGGAGGACAGCAGCAGCGCGTCGCCGTGGCCCGCGCCCTGGCCTCGAAGCCCCGCTTCATCCTGGCCGACGAGCCTACGGCCAACTTAGACAGTAAGTCTGCCGCAAACCTCCTCGACATGATGGAGCGCCTGAACAAGCAGGAGCATACCACTTTCCTCTTCTCCACCCACGATCCGCGCATCATGGCCAAGGCGCGGCGTATCATTACCCTCGAAGACGGACGGATCGTAAACGACATCGTCAAAGAAGGATGAAACGCTTCCTCATGCTCCTTTGCCTGGCGCTCATCGCAGGCTCCATGGCTGCACAGACCGGCAAGCCGGAACTGTCGGGCTACGTAAGCGATATGGTTTCGGTCGTCGCACAGCGTCCCTCAGCTACATGGGCGTGGGAGAACCTGCTGCACAACCGCCTCAACTTCGGATGGCAGTTTGCCGCCAATTGGCGTATGGATGCCGGTATGAGAAACCGCTACATCGCCGGCAACCTGGGAGACAAGGAGCATGAACTGCATGCAACCTTCGACCGCCTTTACCTTACCTTCGAGCAGGGGCCGTGGAACCTGCAACTCGGGCGTCAGCGCGTCAACTGGGGGCAGACGCTCGTCTGGAATCCTAACGATTTGTTCAACACTTATTCCTTCTTCGATTTCGATTATGTGGAACGCCCGGGTAGCGATGCCTTCCGGGCAACCCGCTACCATAGCCCGACGGCATCTACCGAACTGGCAGCCTCGCTCAATGCTTCGCACCGGGTGACGGCCGCCTTGCTGCATCGTTGGAACCGCAACAACTTCGATTACCAGGTGATGGGAGGCCTTTACGCCGGATCCGACATCGTCGCAGCCGGAGCGTGGAGCGGCGACTTCCGCGGTCTTAATTTCCGTGGTGAGGTTTCGCTCTTCCATCCCACGGATAGCTTGCCGGCGGATGGAAGCGGTTTTGTGATAGCCGCTTCCGTGGGAATGGATTACATGTTTCCCAACTCGCTGATGCTACAAGCAGAGGCGTTGTACAACAACGGCGGCAACGCCTCCTCGGCCGGCCTGATGGGATTGTACGAAGCACCCTTGTCGGCCAAACACCTCTCGATCAGCGACTGGAATATGTTTATGCAGGCCTCTTATCCGCTCACTCCCCGTTTGAACGCTTCGTTGTCGGCCCTATACTTTGCCGGGATACAAGCTTTTTATGCCGGTTGTTCCCTCGATTGTTCCGTTGCCGGCGATCTCGACCTTTCCTTCATCGCTCAATACTTCGCCGCATCGGACATAGCCGGCTTGGGTAATATGCAGATATTATTGGCCTTTGCCAGGCTGAAATACTCTTTCTGAAAGCGCGTACAAAACCTATGTAACAGAAACAGGACGGCCGCTTATGAGTAATCATAAGCGGCCGTCTATCAACGTGGTCCCACTTGGGCTTGAACCAAGGACTCCCTGATTATGAGTCAGCACACAAGCCTTTTCATATGTTTTCCTTGATTTTCTTTTGACATTTAATTTATTAAATATCAGCGTAAAATAAAATTTTATCGTATCGTGCTATTGTATTTATTTGGATATAATCGCTATCTTTGTGTGCAAATTGTGTGCAAATTTTTATTTACACACAGAGAACAATAAAGATATGTATAATTATTCGAATAATGGTGTGACAGTGGCTTCTATCATTGATGATAGGAGAGCAACCAATGAAAATTTGTACCCGGTTAAGATACGGGTAACGTATAGGCGTGTGCGCAAATACTACTCAACAGGTAAGACTTTGTCTATGGAGGATTGGACAAAATTACCCGAGACAAAGAGTAAATCATTGATTTTAATCCGAATGGACATTCAAAACTCTTTTGAGAAGATAAAAGAGACTGTTCAGGAGTTGGAATATGAAGAAGGCTTTTCTTTTGACGCACTCAATGCCCGCTTATGTAAAACGGTATCCGATACTGTAAACATAGCCTTCAGAACAAAAATACAAACGTTATTGGACAATGCCCAGGTCGGCAGTCATCTATACTACAAAGACGCATTGAGAAGTATTGAAAATTTTGCAGGAAATCGGATATTATTTGAAAGTATCACCGTAGATTGGTTGCGTAAATATGAGAAATATCTGCTTAATAACGGTAGGAGCTATACAACGATTGGCATGTATTGCCGGGCTATTCGCTGTATTATGAACGAAGGGAAAAAAGCAGGTGTCCTCAAAGAGAACCAATATCCATTCGGAAACGGAAGGTATGAGATTCCAACTGGACAGGGCAGAAAATTAGCACTGACGATACAACAGGTTAAGTCAATAGTAACTTACACAGACGGACGAGAAGCGACGGAAAGGTATCGAGACTTGTGGTTTTTCTCGTATCTCTGCAACGGTATTAATTTTGCCGATATGCTGACTCTCAAATATTCCAATATCCATAATGGGGAAATTTGTTTCCTTAGAGCGAAAACATCCCGTACCGCTAAGTTGAAGAAAGAAGTTTGCGCAATTCTTACCCCGGAAATGCAGGCTATCATCGACAGGTGGGGAAATAAAGATCGAAAACCGGATTCATACATCTTCGGATATCTATCCGGTAATGAAGCACCCATTGAAAAGAAAGATAAGATAAAGTCAATCGTGAAATTATGCAACAAGCGATTGAAAAAGATAGGGATTGCTTTAGGTATTGACGGTATTAGCACCTATACTGCCCGCCATAGTTATGCAACCGTACTTAAACGTTCGGGAGCGAACATTTCTTATATTTCCGAAAGTCTGGGACATAATGACTTGAAAACTACTGAAAATTATCTTGCATCGTTTGAAAGGGAAGAACGGGAAAAGAACGCCAGACTGCTGACAAATTTCGGAGATTGACTGTAATTTTATACTTTTGTTCCATATTTCATTTTTTTATGACAACCGGGATAGAAAAGCAGAACAAACTATATTTTTAAATGGGAACCATTTTTAATTGGCTCATAAGTATATGACAACAAAGACATCTAAAAATAGTATATCAATGATAATTAGATAATTGTCAAATTTCTAATTGGCCAGAATTGGCTCATAATAATTCAAAATCACAACATGTCCCGCCGTAAGCTCTATAAAATATCAGCCCAAGACACTTCGATTTACGATATGATTGTGTCGGAATTACAGAAAAATCCCGAATTGGCTGCCGATTATGATATGAGTACCATCGAAATATCGGTGAAAAAGAAAATCATACCTCATATTCAGGATATTGATAAAGCCATAGACAATCTGAAACGCTACATGATGGTCAATAAAGAATTTCTTCAGGTTTTCAATGGCGAGGCAATGGTATTAAAAAAAGACATCGCCAGAATGTTGAAAATTTCACGCCCCACCCTTAACAAATGGATTAAAGATGGCTTCATTACTCCAGTCAAATCAAAGACTATCAGCAGTATAGAAATATTTCCTCCTGATATAATTCTGGAACAACTTATAAACCAAAAGAACCGGAAGTAAAATTTATTTTTCAGCTTTACATTGACCGTGTCTGTCCTTGAAGTGTCCGGATATGTCACCAGAGTGTAAATGCGAACAACTGTTTTTCGTCTTTCCGATATGTAGCTGTTTCACCTCTTGTCCTCGTTTGTCCTACCCGTGTAATCCTATTTACTGATTTGATTATCAGTTGTATCTGTTTTTAATTTGCACTCAAATTTAATAACACCATTAAAATTTGAGTTTATGAACAACATTATTGTTACCACACCCGAAGAATTACGGGCAATCGTAAGCGAGGCGGTGTCCGGCGCTTTACCGAAAATCGCATCCAGTCAATCTCAGGTTGATACCATCACATTGACGGATGCGCTGGAGTTATTGAGGGAACATGGTTACCCAACCTCCAAAGCAAAGATTTACAA
>JAISWO010000063.1 GCA_031271045.1 Tannerellaceae bacterium | reverse complement strand
CTTCTCCACAACGTCAGTGTGAACGAAGAAACACTTGCCTCCTTCTCCACAACGTCATTTTGAACGAAGAAACACTTGCCTCCTTCTCCACAACGTCATTTTGAACGAAGAAACACTTGTCTCCTTCTCCACAACGTCATTTTGAACGAAGAAACACTTGTCTCCTCCTCCAAAACGTCATTTTGAAAGAAGAAACACTTGTCTCCTCCTCCAAAACGTCATTTTGAAAGAAGAAACACTTGTCTCCTCCTCCAAAACATCCCTCCGAAGAAAGATACACATATTATATATATATCCAAAACGCGCGCCGGGCCTCGGCGAGGGGACGTTATTCAAACAGGTAACTGACCCCGCCGGCGAGCCAGAAGCCGGCCTGAGGGACGTTCCCTTTGTCGAAGTAGTACGTGTCGTACAGATTATTCAGACTAAGGTTGAAATTGAGGTGGCGATAGCTATAATTCAGTTTCAGGTCGAGGGTCGAGAAGGGCGGATAGGGCGCGTCGGCTACCTTCTCCAGATTTTCGAACCGCTCGTAAACGCCCATGCGCTTTTGGTAGCGGAAATACCAGCCAACCGTCAGCCCCTTGCCGACCGGGTGCGTGAGCTGTGCCGTAAACTTATCCCTGAGGTAGTTGAGCGCATACATCGAGACGACGCCCTGCGTGTCGGACGACTGGCTCATCCTGACGTAATCCAGCGACACGACGCATCCTTCGCCCAACCGTGGCAGGAGCCGGCCCGGCCGGAAGCGCAGACCGGCTTCCAGTCCGCGTGTATCGACCCGGGTCAGGTTCCACGACGCCCATTTGACGTCTTCGGGACGGAGCTTCACCCAGTCGATCATATTGCGGCCGTACAGCATGAAGGCCGTCGCATAGGCTTCGCCCCAGGGAGCGGTGTAGCGGACGCCCGCGTCGAACGATTCCGAGCGCTCGGGCTCGAGGCCCAGGTTGCCGTTGTGCGTTTCGGTCGTATAGTAGAGGTCGGTGAAGGTCGGCATCCGCATCGACCGGCTCCACGAGGCGGAGAGTTTCAGCCGGCCGGAAGGATGGTAGGCCACGCTGGCCGAAGGGTATACCTTATAATCCCCCTTCCGGAGCGAGGTGTGGCTCAGCAAGGCGCCCGCCGACAGCGCCCAGCCGTCAAGGACGAGCGTATGCTCCAGGGCGGCGCCGGCGGTGGTGCGTGCGTCGGATTTCTTGAATTTGCCCTGCGGATAGGGTAGGGGCTTGCCTAAGTTGCTGCTCAGGATGTCTTCCTGCCGCAGGTCGGCGCCGAGGGAGGTATTTCCCAGCCTCGAGCGGTAAGAGAGGATCAGGTGCCCGCCGTAGGTATCGTTGCGGTGATAGTTGCGCCCCGTTTCCGTGCCGCGGATGAGGTCGAACTGGTCGTGATGGCGGTTCCAGTAAAGGATCGGGACGATCTTCAGGGTCGATCCGAACTCGCCCTTGAGGGAGGCGAGGTAACTGGAAGTTTGTTCATACTGGTCGGGATAGCGGGCGGAGTAGAAGGTGTTGGCGCCGTATTTCTTGTCGTTGTATCCCCCCTGGAAGTCTATGCGTGACTCCTGGCCGATGTGGAGCCTTGTTTGCCACAGGAGGTTGCGGATGTCGTAGTCGCTACCGGCGATGTAGCCTGCCGAACTGTTGCGTCCGGCCGAGAGGCTGTGCGTGGCAGCCCCGGTTTGGATGGCGCTTCGTATTTCCATACCCTGTAAGCGGTGCATGCCGGCTTCGGTGCGTGCAAAGAGGCGTTCGGTTGCTTTTTTCTTGGTGATGATGTTGATTCCTCCCGAGAAGGATCCGGCGCCATAGACCAGGGCCGAGGGTCCGTAGATGATTTCGATGCGTTCGATGTCGGAGAGGTTGACGGGGATATCTAAGCTGTAGTGCCCGGTGTGAGCGTTGGAGAGGTTGATGCCGTTCAGCAGTACGGCGTTCTGGTCGAATGTGCCTCCCCGGATGGAGAGGTCGGCCTGTACGCCGTGTCCGCCCCGTTGGATGACGTCAATGCCGGCGGCATAGATCAGGAGGTCTTGGATACTCTGTACCGGGGCTTGTTCGATCTCTTCGGCGGTGATGACGGCGACTCGCCTGGCTGTTTGGCCGAGCGGCGTTTCCAGTCGCGAGGCCGTGACGGTCACTTCGTCCAGTTGAACGCTTTGCGCGCGGGCCTTGGGCGCCGTCATAGCCGTGAGGACGCATCCTGCTACGACACCGATATTCACTACTTTATGCATGCTGTTGAAGGCAGCATAACCCTTCCTTGCGAACATTTTGAAGCGGAAGGATGATTGTTGGTAAGACTGTTTTTGTTTCATCATATAAATAGTTTTCAAATACGGGGCGAAGGTAGTTATAAACATCGACCGGGTTCTCGCTTTAGAAGTCCCATTTACAAGCCCCAACCCCCCGCTTCATTTCCGGCGCCCTTCCGGAGGCTGCGAACAGGCTAACAATATATGAACCGAAATACACAGTTTTTCAACCAAAACCCCCTCCCTCCTGTCGATAAAGAGGCCCTTTAAAACGATTTCGTCCCCAATAAATGCTCCTACCTTAGCCTCCGGAAATCATAGCTATTATGGCTCCAAAAGGGAGCAAAGCGACTGACTAACAACTAAAATTTATATATATGAGTACAGAGAGAATTACAAAGAGTTTTTTATTTTATGTGGTCCCGCTATGTTTGTTGTTTTCCTATTTTTTCACAACATGCTACGGCGACGAACTGGATGTCCTGCAAGACGAGGTTGCCCAAATTGACAAAAGGTTGACGGCAATAGAACAGAAGATCAACGAAGGCTATTTTGTCCAGAGCATTGAAGACAAGCCCGGCCCCGATGGGACGCCAGGGTTTGAGATCACATTAATACGTGGTAATGAGACTCCACTGAAATGGTGGATCTACGGAGGTAAAGATGGTGCGCCCGGGGCGTCCGGAGCGCCTGGGCGTGCCGGGACGCAATGGAGTATCGGCAGCTCAGGCACTTGGGTGAGTGTTGATGCTGATGGGACGACAACCGACACGCATATCCCTGCCGTTGGCGACAAAGCGCCGGTTCCGAAAAATGGGAAATGGGTGTTTTTTGAGTGGGATCCGAATACAAACAGCTACGACTCGGTCCCGACCAGTTATGTGGCCGATACCTTGTCCACCCACCTGATTGACAATGGCTCGTATTACGTCCTCTACGTCCCGATGCAGGAGAAGACCCCCGAAGGCCAGCTTGTGTACAATGCGGATGGCACGGAACACTGGATACTTGCCGAGATCACGCTCCCCAAATGGGCGCAAGCCATCGAAGGCCCGGTCTATTTCAAGATACTGGGATATGCGGAAATCTCTGCCGATACGGCCCGCTTGCTGGACGACGGTACGGTTGATCTGTACTGGGAATATTGGCATATAAATCTACATCACCCGGCAGAGGGGCCAGCCTTCTCGCCCGACGACGAGAAATGGAAATGGAAATGGGTGGACACCTTGTTCGCCGATATGAAGACGGACAAATACTCCATCCCCAGCCTGTACGAAAAAGAGATTGCCGTAGTCTTTTCCCTCAACCGGCCCCAGAGCTATATGGATACGGTAAAAATCGGATTGTATGATTCGCAGGATAAGAAATTGGGAATTATCGCACTCGACCAGGCCCAGCCCTTGAGCCAGATACTCACCAAGACCAAAGTAAGCAGCGGCAGCAATAGCGATACCCTCTATTATGCCCGCCTGCGGACCGAAACGGCCGCCCTCATTCTCCCCATCCAGGTGCAGAAGAACAGAGTGTACTACCGCTTAGTGGCTGAGAATAACGACAATCTCCGCTCCGAACTTTCGGCCAGCACCATCGGCCTGAATCGCCAGACCATCCCCAGCGAGTTAAACGTATTCAATGTGGATCACAGCGGCCCCATACCGGGACCTCCGGATACCTTCCTAATACAAGCCCGCGACACGATTCCAATCAGTATTGTGAGTCCGGAGAAGATCTACGATTATTATATAGATTCACTCCGCGGCGGCGGTCATCTCCCCTATGTAGCTTTCGGAGACAGTACGGAAGGATATTACAACTATAAGACGTTTACGGTTGACAGTCCGAAAACCTTGACAGACCCTCCCTATCTCTTCCGCCTGGGCGTCTATAAACTTCAGAAAGACGGAGCCGTATATATAGATACGATCCTGATAAAGTCTGTATTTTAAATAATCTCTTCATATATATCTCTCCCCTCCAACGGAGGCGAAGGAGCGTAACGGACAACGGTTACGCTCCTTTTTTTGTTGAGGCCCTCGGAACCGGGAGGCAGAGAAACATTTCCGACCATTCCAATCCTCACTGACAAACTTAGCGTCGGGTTCATCGGTAACAATCAGATTAATGTATTTTCCCGTTCTTCGTCATCTCTCAGGATGGAAGATTTACAGGTGGGTGGTGGCGGAGAATTTCCGGAATTGGGAGACCAGCATGAAGGCGGTCAGGATGGAAGCCGTCAGGTCGGCAACCGGCAGACTGACCCAGACGCCCGCTATGCCGAAGAAGCGCGGAAGAATGATCAAACAGGGTATCAGAAACAGAAGCTGCCGCGTCAGCGAAAGGAAAATCGCCTGCTTCGACATGCCGACAGAGAGGAAAAAGTTCGACGCCACCATCTGGAATCCTACGACAGGGAAGACGGCAAATGCGAAGTGCATCCCATAGACGGCTTCGCGGATAAGTTCCGGTTCGGTGGTAAACATGCGCAAGATATAGGAAGGGAACAGTTGGCATACCAGGAAGCCAAACGTGGCGACGCCCACTGCCCAGCCGATGGTGAGCTTCGTCACTGTCAGAACGCGGTCGAAGCGTCGGGCGCCGAAGTTATAGCCAACAATGGGCTGCATGCCCTGGTTGAGGCCCATGATGACCATTATGAAGAGGAAGACGATGCGGTTGACGACGCCGTAGGCTCCGATGGCCATATCGCCGCCATGCTCCTTCAGCCCCAGGTTGATCAACAGGACAATCAAGCAGGCGCAGAGGTTCATCAGGAAGGGGGAAAGCCCGATTGCCAGCATGCTTTTGACAAACTCGGTCTTCAGCCGGTAGATGCCTTTCCTGAAGTGGAGGAGCTGCCGGGGGTTGGCAAAATGCGCCAGTTGCCAGGCTAAGGAGATGAGTTGCGAGACGACCGTCGCCCAGGCCGATCCCCGGATGCCCCAGTCGAAGCCGAAAATGAAGAGGGGATTCAGCAGGCAGTTGACGACGACCGAGGTCAGCGTGGCGTACATGGCCATGCGTGGATGTCCGGACGACCGCAGCACGGCGTTCAGGCCGAGGTACAGATGCGTCACTACGTTGCCCAGGAGGATGATCTCCATATAATCGCGGGCATAGGAGAGCGTCTGTTCGCCTGCCCCGAAGAAGTAAAGGATCGGATCCAGGAGCGGGAGGCAGACGATGGTAAAGACGATGCCGATGAGGATATTGAGTGTCAGGACGTTCCCCAGCGCCTTGTTGGCGCCTTCGTGGTCTTGTTGGCCCAGCTTGACCGACACCAGGGTAGAGGCGCCCACGCCGACCAGCGACCCGAAGGCGGCCGCCAGGTTCATGAGCGGGAAAGTGAGCGCCAGTCCGGCGATGGCCATAGCGCCGACTCCGTGCCCGATAAAGATGCTGTCGGCTATGTTGTAGAGCGACGAGGCGGTCATGGCGATGATGGCCGGGATGGCATATCCTTTCAGCAGTTTGGCAATGCGTTCGGTTCCTAAGGTGGCGGGGGAGTTGGTATGAGTCATGTTGAATAGTTTGTATGGCGCAAAGTTAGGGATAAAAATCCATTATCCGTTCCAGCTCCAGGGTGTGTTCGGTCCACAGGTCGATGGTCTGTGCCAGGCGTTCCTTCAGGGTGGAGTATTCGATGTAGAGGCTGGCGTTGGCGGCGCCTTCCGGGTTGGCGAGTTGGGCTTCGAGGTTGCGTATGCGGTTTTCGAGTTCGTCGATGAGCGTTTCGTCATCGCTGACAGCTTTTTCAGCTTTGCGGATGGCTTTGCTTTGTTCTTTGCGGGCTTCGTAGGAGAGTTTACCGGCGGTGGGAGCAGCTTCGGTTTCGTCGGCTGCGAGGCGTGCAGGCGCTTCCAGTTGCGCGAGGCTGTCCATCTTTTTGCGTTCCAGAAATTCGTAGATACCGCCCAGGTGTTCGACGACCCGTTGGTTGCCGAACTCGTAGACTTTGTTCACCAGTCCGTCGAGGAAATCCCGGTCGTGAGATACGACGATGACAGTCCCGTCGAAGGCTTTGAGGGCTGTTTTGAGCACATCCTTCGAGCGCATGTCGAGGTGGTTGGTCGGTTCGTCGAGGATAAGCAGGTTGACGGGTTCAAGCAGTAGCCGTATCATGGCCAACCGGCTTCGTTCGCCTCCGGAGAGTACGCCGACCTTCTTATCGGCCGCTTCTCCACCGAAGAGGAAGGCGCCCAGGATGTCGCGTATGCGTGTGCGGACGTCGCCTTGCGCCACGTAGTCGATGGTGTCGAACACGGTCAGCCGTTCGTCCAGCAGTTCGGCCTGGTTCTGGGCGAAGTATCCGGTTTGCACCTGGTGTCCGAGCAGGAGTTTCCCTTCGTAATCAATTTCTCCGGTGATGCACTTGACTAAGGTCGATTTTCCCTCCCCGTTTTTCCCGACGAAGGCAACCTTGTCGCCTCGGTTGATGGTGAAGGTGACGTGTTCGAATATCCGGTGGCTACCGTATTGTTTGGCTACGTTTTCGGCGATCACCGGATAGGAGCCGGAGTGTGGCGCGGGCGGGAACTTGAGGTTGAGCAGGGCGGTGTCGACTTCGTCCACCTCGATGCGTTCGATCTTTTCCAACTGTTTGATGCGCGATTGCACCTGTACGGCTTTGGTGGCCTTGTAGCGGAAGCGTTCGATGAAGGCTTCGGTGTCGGCCAGTTTCTTTTGTTGGTTTTCGTAGGCTCTCAGTTGCTGTTCGCGCCTTTCCTTGCGCAAGGCGACGTAATCGGAGTATCCGACTTTGTAGTCGTACACCTTGCCCATTTCGATTTCGATGGTGCGCGAGGTGGTGTTGTCGATAAACGCCCGGTCGTGCGACACCAGGATGACAGCATTGGCGCGTGTAGCGATAAAGGTTTCGAGCCATTGGATAGATTCGATGTCGAGGTGGTTGGTCGGTTCGTCGAGCAGGAGTATGTCGGGCCGTCCGAGCAGAAGTTTGGCCAGTTCGATCCGCATCCGCCATCCCCCGCTGAACTCGGATGTAGGGCGGTCGAAGTCCTTTCTTGCGAATCCCAGTCCTGTGAGCGTACGTTCCAGTTCGGCCATATAATGCACGCCTCCGGTCATTTGAAAGAGTTCGGTGCGATGGCTCACTTTGTCGATCAGTTGATGGTAAGCATCCGATTCGTAATCGGTACGTTCGGCCAGTTCTCGGTTCAGGCGGTCTATTTCCTGTTCTAATTGATGTATATGTTCGAAAGCGCGTTCAGCTTCTTCCTTTACGGTGCGCGTATCGGCGAGTTGCATTTGCTGGGGGAGATATCCGACCGTCACGTCTTTGGGGATACTCACTGTGCCGGAGGTCGGCGATTGCAATCCGGCCACTATCCGGAGCAGCGTAGACTTGCCTGCCCCGTTTTTTCCCACCAGGGCGATACGGTCTTTCCTGTTCACCACAAACGCGATGTTGTCAAAGAGCGTAAATCCGCCGAACTCAACCGTTAATCCTTCTATCGAAACCATATATTGTTCATTTTATCCTCTGTAAAAAGTTAAAACACGGCAAAAGTAGCTATTTTTGCCTCATGCAACAAAAAGCCGATATAGTTAGTAAATACACCACCTACCTTCGTTTGGAGAAGTCGCTTTCGCCTCATTCTGTGGAAGCTTACCTGAACGATTTGGACAAATTGCTGCGTTTCATGAAAAGTGAGGGGCGTACATATGCCGATATAACCTATATGGATTTGCAGCAGTTTTTGGCTCAGCTTCACGATGCAGGCATCCATCCGCGTTCGCAGGCGCGCATTATTTCCGGTATCCGTTCGTTCTACCGTTTTCTCTTACTCGACGGATACATATTTTCCGACCCTACCGAATTGCTCGAATTACCCAAGATCGGACTCAAACTGCCCGACGTACTTAGCGTGAACGAAGTGAACAGTATCTTAGACACGATAGACTTATCCACTCCGGAAGGGCAGCGTAACCGTGCGATGCTGGAAGTACTTTACAGTTGCGGGCTTCGTGTGTCGGAACTTACCACCTTGCGCTTTTCGGACGTCTATTTTGAAGAAGGCTTTATAAAGATAGAAGGCAAGGGGAGCAAACAACGCTTAGTGCCCATATCGGACACGGCGATCCGTGAAATCAAGAACTACCTCTACGACCGCAACAACCAGAAGGTGAAAAAAGGCTATGAAGACATCCTCTTCCTGAGTCGCCGGGGGGCGGCCTTGTCGCGTATCATGGTCTTCTATATTATTAAACAACAAACCGAAATGGCAGGGATACACAAGAATGTCAGTCCCCACACATTCCGTCACTCCTTCGCCACCCACCTGCTCGAAGGCGGCGCCCACCTGCTTGCCATCCAGCAGATGCTGGGGCATGAAAAAATAACCACGACCGAAATATATACCCATATCGACCGCGAGTTTCTGCGCAAAGAAATACTCGAACACCACCCCAGAAGCCACCGATAGCCCCTCCTGCTTTTAATATATTTGATGTGTTTGTTTTCAATACGTGCAATAAATGAATTATATTTGCACGCAGGTAAAATAAAAATCCATTATTGTGTTTTTTGCTCTTTCGATTTAAATGATTAATTCGACGAATCATAGGAAAAAGTTGCACATTATTTCGGGAAATGTTTCAAAAAATATAGAATACTATCCTTTTCCGCATGAAAAATCAAGAAAAATAACAGACGAAGGGAAAATTGAATAGAGATTTGCGAAAATTGAACACAAATGAACCAATGCAAGCCAGTACTTTTGCAAAGAAAACAAATCGCTTTTATTTAAAACGACTTTTATTGAATGAAGAATGAATATGACAGATAAAAAATCAAATAAGAAGAGAAGACTTTCCCAACTGAAAGACGAAACCAATGAGAGATTGTGCATTTTGGTATTTCTCTTGCTTATGACATGTTTGCCGTGTGTTGTTGCACAACGAATAGGAGCGAAATCAAACATATTATATGACGTAACAACGACAATGAGTCTGGGATTGGAAGTGAGCTTGGGGCAAAAGTGGACATTAGACTTGCCGGTGAGCTACAACCCCTGGGAATTTGGCGGTAACCAAAAAGTAAAACATTGGCTGATTCAGCCGGAAGTGCGCTACTGGTTGTGCGAAAAATTCAGCGGTCATTTTATGGGGTTACATACACATATCGGCGAATACAATGTAGGGGGCATACCCTGGCTCGGACTGCAGGATTATCGTTATCATGGGAACCTTTACGGAGTAGGGCTTTCTTACGGTTATCAGTGGATACTAAGCCCGCGTTGGAGCCTGGAAGCAACGGTCGGATTCGGATACGCTTCCCTTTCCCATGCACAGTATCCTTGCGAAGAATGTGCAACTAAAATAGATGATCTGACCCGGGATTATATAGGTCCTACGAAAGCAGGCATAAGTCTCATTTATATAGTAAAATGAAGTTGGAGATGAAAAATATAATAACTAAAATATACGTATGGATTCTGTTGGGAATGTGGGTGATGCCGCTTGCTGCGCAACACATTTTCGAAGAACAGATACCCATAAAAATACAGCAGCTCCGTCAGGTGGACGACTCAGTGCAATTAACACTGGACATGGACCTGAGCGAGTTGGAGATCGGAACGGCACGTTCCCTGCTGTTGACTCCGGTACTTATCGGCCCGCAAGGCAAATCGCTGAAGATGAAAAACGTCCTGATCAATGGCCCTCAACGGCACCAAGCTTTCCTTCGAGATATGGAGCTTAACCGGAAAAAACGCCGGTTGAAGAACGACTATTACGATGTGATTGAGCTCAATCAGGCCAACCGTGGAGTCTTTCAGTACCGGCAAACCGTCGGGTTTGAAAACTGGATGCGAGAAGCGCGCATGGAAATTATTTCCGATTTGTGTGGTTGCACGGGCTTTGAGCCACGAGTTGTATCGGAAAAAGTGGCCGACCGGATTGTTCTGGAAGGAATACAAGCCTACCAGCCAATGCCCAGCGTAGCCTACATCCGTCCGGATGCTGAAGCTGTCAAATCACGCAGCGAATCAAATGATGTTTTCCTTGATTTTCAAGTAGCACAAATAGAAATTAATCCCTTTTTTGGTAATAACCCTCGGGAATTGGCGAAGATAGAAGCTATCATCAAAGAACTTCGCAACGATGCCAACCTGCAGGTGACCGGTGTAACGATCACCGGTTTCGCCTCTCCCGAGGGGAATTTACAAATGAACAGCCAACTCTCCCGCGGCCGTGCGGAAGCGTTGAGGAACTATCTCTCCAGACAAAGCGATATTTCCCCTTATCTATATCGCATCGGCAATGGAGGTGAAGACTGGGACGGCCTGGCCCGGATGGTGCAAAACTCGTATATCGAACCGAAAGGAGCCATTCTGTCGATCATCCGGACTTCATTCGGCGAAGCGCGCAAAGACCGCCTCAAAGCCTTGGAAGAAGGCGCCGTATATCAGTACTTGTTGCACGAATATTATCCGAAACTGCGTCGCGTGGTGAGCCGGATAGAATATACCGTTCGCGGATTCAATGTCGAAGAGGCCAAGCAGGTCATCAAAGAACATCCGCAGCAACTGAGCCTGAATGAGATGTTCCTGGTGGCCAATACCTATCAGGAAGGGAGCAAGGAATTTCTGTCGGTATTTGAAACAGCCGTACGCATATTTCCCAACGATCCGGTGGCCAACCTGAATGCAGCCGCATCGGCCTTATTGGCGAAGGACACGGCAAAAGCAGAACGTTACCTGCAAAAGGCAAAGAAAAATACGCCGGCCTATTACAACAATCTGGGCGTATTGAGCGTGATGCAGAACAACTACGAGAGGGCCAAGAACTTATTCCGGCGTGCCGCTGAAGACAAACTGGAAGTTGCGCAGAAGAATCTGGCAGAACTGAAGAAAAAAGAAGAAGCAGACAAGCTTCTGACAAATTGATAACTAACATATATATAAAATAATAATTCTATTGTTGTATTTAAAAAATGAATAAAATGAAACAAATGATTAAATTTTTTGCTGCAACCACCGCTGTTGCAATCAGTATGACCGCTTGTACCAATGAGGAAATCGCTCCCGATGTACAGCCCACAATTGAACGCGCTAGTCTGACAATCGCAATTAACAATGAAGGAACAACAACTCGTGCCAATGGTGATGACAATGCTACTGCCGCTGAAGTTGAAGTAAAGACCGTGAGCGTATTTGTTTTCGGTACTACCGGTACGAAAGCCGAAGTAGATACCCTATTTGAAACTACCGGAGCCGGAGGAATTGACGTCGCTCTAAAGGATCAAGGTAAATATAACGTTACCATCAATGCCGTTCCGGTTGGTAATAAGAGGATCTATGTAGGGGTGAATTTGCCCACAGGTACGGAGAATATTCATGATCTTATTGCCGACAATGGCGTGAATGCTGCTATCATCGCGTTGAGCGACACAGCAAAGCTGGCTAAGCTTTATACTCCTGCCACAGGGTTTGCGATGTTCAGCGACGCAATCGCCACACCCTATGAAGTTAAACAAGGACAAACGAATGAAGTAAGCGTAGCAGTGAAACGTTTCGTCGCCAAGGTAACGGCCCAGACAAACGCGGCCTTTGAAGCTAACACAAATAGTGCGAGAACAGTTAACGGCGCAGAGATAGGTGCAGCGCTTACATTTGCTATGGGACAAATAAACACGAAATTCTTCCCGCTCCCGCAACTTGTGAGTGGTAAATATCAAGATCCCAACTACTCCGCTGCTTCAGGAGAGGCTATTCCTTATGCGGCTGATTTTACCAATGCGTTTAGTGATTTTACAACGTCGTCTTGGCCGGCCACCGAAGCTTTGCTTACCAATGGCTTTGTAAGTGTATCAAATAACACCGACGCCGCTACTCTTACAAACCTCAAACCGCTGTATGTACTCGAAAACACGAGTGTAAATCATTTGGAAGGAGAAATAACCTTCGCCTTAGTAAAGGCTAAGTTTACACCTGAGTACACCCATACGTATACTGCCGGTGATGCTGCGCCTGCGGCGACTGCAAACTCATCGAATACTATTACCGATCTTTATGTTTTTGGCCATGATGGAGGTGTCTTCTATTACTTCCAGAATAAAACACAAGCAGATCTTTACAGCACCGCTTCCAGCCGCACATACATACACTATAAGGACTGTACTTGCTTCTACAACGTATTCCTGGATCCGAATCCTAACGCACCGGCTGCACAGAAGACATACAACGTGCTTAGGAATGATTACTACAAATTGACGATCGAGAAAGTTAACCGCTTGGGCGATGCTGATCACAAAGTAGATAACCCCACCGGCCAAAAAGGTGGTGAAGCTGCCCTCAAGGTGAACATAGAAGTTAAGAAGTGGAATCTGATTCCTCAACCCGTCGTTCTTGAATAAGGACACTTGATACTCTCAAACAAAGAAAGGCAGGGGCTGCCTTGCCTTTCTTTGTACTTTACACATTTGCAAAAAGGATAAAAAGCTGAATAAAAGAATAATGAAACAAATACATCACATCTATGTCTGTCTGTTGTTACTGGCGGCGGTTGCTATGCAATCCTGCATCCAGGACGATTTATCGGGTTGTATGACCGATAAGCAGATCTACTTTGACTACGATTTAACCCTATCTCAAAAAGGAGGGATCAACCCTGAAGACATTACACGGTTGAACCTGTTTGTTTTCAATGAAGACGGGCTGTTTGTCAAAGAAATTGTAGACGAAGCACCCCGGATAAGCCCGGACTATGTGATGACAATCGGCGGTTTGAAGACAGGACTTTACCGGTTTGTTGCCTGGGGCAATTTGAAAGATCAGTACGCTTTGTCGGCCGGTCTTGTGCCGGGTAAAACCAAGTTCGACGACCTTCGAGTCCTTTTGCAATCAATAAACAACAATCGGGAGGTCACGGAAGAACTCAAGCCCCTGTTTTTTGCAACACATACGGAAGACCTTTTCACGATTCAGGGACCGAAGTCCCAGCGTATTCACTTGAATCTGATAAAGGATACTTACCGGGTCAATGTAACGGTCGTCGGTATGGATGCTACCCTTGCAGGAAAGCATGATTATAAAATAAATATTGAAGACGATAACGGCATCTATACGCTTAACAACGATTTTGCTTTTTGCGAGAAATTCACCTACACCCAGCCCTGCCGGGTTGAGGATAACAAAGAAAGCGAAGGACTGAAAGACCTGAAATCCTCCCTGACTGTATTACGCCTGACGGAAGAACGCAAACCCCGCTCACGTGCAGAGGAAGAGCCTCAGCCCTTCTTGCGCCTGGTAAACGAGCAAACAAAGACGGTTGTCTTGGAAGACGGCCTGGTCTCTTTGGTCAAAGAAGCCAATCAACTGGGAGCGAAAATCAATTTTGCAACGACGTATGAGTTTGATATTACGTACGAATTAAGTCAGGAATCAACCCTTGTTGTCTACATTTATATAAATGGATGGAGGCTGATAAGGCAACCTGTTCCACTGGTTTAAAACCCACCAAAAAAAAAACAAATCTATGTCTCGTATTTTTCATTATATATTATTCTGTGTGTGCATTTTGCTTGGGGCAGGATGCGTCCAGGAAGAAGTACCGGTTCCAGTTCCTCCTCCATCTCCCGAGACGGAAACAATAACCCTTTACATCAAGGATGCAAGCCGGGCAGCTACACGCGCACTGTCGGAAAGCGATGAAAGCGTTGTTGAAGATTTGGACGTACTGGTATTCAAATATAAGAATGGCGAGGCACGGCTTTATCAACACATCTCCGTAGACCGGTCGCTGATAACGAGTGTATCGGATGACAAGAAAGAGTTTCAGATTACCTTGCCGAGAGACAATGACTATTACCAGTTCGAGATTTTTGCCAATGCCAAGAGTGAAGTGGCTGCATATATACAGGCCAATGGCGACCCTACCGGCAAACTCAAGAGCGACATCCTGCCCGAGATAGTGAGTGTAAGTTCCGGCGTATGGAACTCAGGCGCCGACTACCGCAAGCTCCACATGTGGGGAAAAACCGAAGGTTCAAAGACACTTACGCAATTAAATACCGGTGCTACGATAAAACTGTTCCGCAGCCTTGTGAGAGTAGATGTCGAGGTAAACGTCGGCGTACCCTTCGAATTGAAAGAAATTTATGTCTACAACCGTCCCACGCGCGGACGCATTGCACCCGATCTCACCTTCTGGAACGGCGCTCAGGGTCAGGAACGATTTACAGCACCCTCCTTGCCCGCCAATCTGGGGCTTGTTCCCCTCGACGAGACGGTGAGCAGGAGCAAATACACGGTGACAGGCGGAAAATCCGTGCGGGAGATCTATCTCTACGAAACGGAAGAAAAGGGAACCCAGAATTTTATGGATGCAACCTTCCTGGTCTTAGGTGGACGGTATAATGGTTCGAGTACAACGACATACTATCGCGTGAACTTTGCCGATATGCTCAAACTGCCTGAAGCCCCTGATTACGACAACCCCAACTGGTGGGACACCCCTCCCGGTCAGGATACCAGTACAGGCGAGAGCGGTATGGTAGGCGCAGGAGATAGCTATCACCCCCTTATCCGGAATCATCATTACCAAATGACGATAACCGCAGCAAACGGCGCAGGATTTGCTACGCCGCAAAAAGCTTCGGAGAGTCTCTCCTCGCAATTGTCCAGCATATTTATAGCATGGAATAATACGGATCAGCAGGTAGTGATTGATAACACTTCCTATACGTTCAAGGTATCACCTTCCGTAGCAGAAGTGAATTATCCTCATGGCTCCCAATATATCGACTTTGAGACAACTTTCCCCAATCCTGTCTGGGTGTTGGAGGGAGATCCCACGGTTACGTGGTTTCACGTCAGCTTTCATAATGGTGATATTTTTGTCGTTCCAGATGCAAATTATCCGCCAGTTGGCACCGTAGGATATTTCCATCTTCTGCTGAAGGATCAAGGAGGCAATGTGAAACTTACAAAACAAATAAAAGTTGTGTACATACAACAACCATAAATAAACAGATAAAACAATAAAGTTGTGAGCAAATTTCAATGAATAAACTAACCATCATACTACTACTTACGGTTCTTTTCTTTTCCTGTGTGGATGATGAAAGGACAGTAGACCAGGTTCTCCCTGTAACCCCGACAGTACCGGTGGCCAGGGATAAGAATGTGGTGCTGACCATGCGCATCCCCGGTACCTATCTGCCCGTCACATACGCATATTCCGAGAACGACGAGAATGAAATACGCACGGTCGACGTGCTCGCCTTCCGGATAGATTCTACGGGCAAGGAATTTTATTACAAACATATCCGCGTCCCGGCCATTATGCAGGACAACGGCGAGACAAAGAAGGTGGAGTTCCGGCTGGACCTTGTCGATTCGCGCTTAGTGGTCCTGGCCAACGTGCAGAACCTCTTTACCTGGGAAATGGAAGAACGCCTGCTGGCAGACTCCATCGCCGGTAATGTGACGAAAGAAAATGTCATGAAGCGGTTTGTATTCGAAGTCACCGAGCCTGTCGGGAGGCAGATGGAACCCTTCCCCATGTATGGCGAATCGGATATCCTCCGCTCGTCCGATCAGATGGCCGACGACATAAAGATGATACGCGCCATAACCCGTATTGACATTCTGAACAGTATCACGGACAACCGGATGACGATCGACTCCGTTTATCTGCTCCATACGAAAAACAAAGGCTACGTAGCACCCGGATTCAACAGCGAAGGAGCCATTGTCGGGACGCCCCACGTGCCGGCAGACGCCCGCCCTAACGCCGCGTTCGGATATAAATTCACGCCCAATAGCACCGGCTCCGTCGCGGCTATGGAAAGGGAAATCTATATCACGGAAGACGGCCAGGATTCGGACCAGCCGACTATGATCGTCCTGAAAATATCGCAGGAAGGACGCCCTTCGCAATACTATCGCGTCGATATGCTCGGCAATGACGGCCAGCTGTTACCCATCCTGCGCAATAATCGCTACCGCATCCATCTCACCAAGATCATGGGCGACGGATACGCTTCGGTCGAAGCCGCCGCCGATGTACCCAAGCCATCGCTCTCATCCACCATCGACGCCAACGAACTGGGGATAAGTACTGTGGTCTTTAACGACCGATACAAACTGGGCGCAAGCGCCTCCAAGGTCTTTTTCAATGCCGACGGCTCGTGGGAAGGACAAAAGGCAGGCGAGACCCTTTATTCGCTTAAAATACATACGACCTACTCCGGTTGGTCGGTCTCCCGGTTGACGGATGAGTCTACCGGATGGCTGAACCTGGCGGATGTAAATCCGGAAAGCGGGCCGGCGAATTTCCCCGCTTCATGCTTTGAATTGAATATGAAAGTAACGCCCAACACAACAGGCAAAAACCGCTCAGGCAAGATCCGGCTCACTGCCGGTACGTTGCATCTTGATATTAATGTGACACAATATAGCGACGCTATTTAAATTTTTAGGAGAGTACATTTTATGAACCGAATATTCTACATAGTAATATGGAGCCTCTGGGTCGCCTCCGGGTTGAAGGCCCAGATCACCTTCCTCAACCAGGGGACGCTCTATGTGGCGGACTCCCTCTTTATCGACGGGCATTTTCAGGCAGAGAAAGCCTCTGAAGTCTTTCAGATGGGTAAAACCGTGCTGACGGGCGACATAAATAACAACGTAACCTCCGGCCACGTGTTTACGGAGACTGACAGCAAAAACACCGGCACCTTTGAGTTCCGCGGGACAGCCGGGCAGCATATCAAAGGTTCGGCCAACAAGGCAAGATACATTAACTTCCCCGCTACCCTGCGGATCAACAACCAGGCGGCGACGGATTCGCTCGTCACCATGCACCCCGAGCAGGCTGCCACCGTACAAACGCTGAACATACAGCGCGGACGCCTCATCCTGGACGCAGCAACGGCCGGCGACAGGGCCAGCATCAACGCGCACCTGCTCGTCAAAGGAAACGTGACCAACCGGGTGAACAGTATCCAGGTCAACCTTGCGCTGGGCGCCAACCATAACAACCGCGGATTAGCCGGCTTCACGCCGCCCTTCGAAAATATGTATGCCGACTATTTCTTTTTCAATTTCCTTTCGCGCCCCACGGCCACGGGTTTGTTCGGCAACGACGGACGCCTGATTGTCGACCCGCGCACCTCCCTGAAGCCCGGATATGGATACATCATCGGCATGGGCGTCGTCACCGATCCGAATTACTATGCGACAGAGCTCGACCCGCGCTGGTCGGATGCGCAATACTCCAAAAGGGCGACGACCAAGTTCTACTTCTCGCGCGCCGTGGCCGAACCCTCGTACAACAAGTACGTCAAAGATCAGCCGGACGCTGTCAGCGGAGAAAAATTAGTGACCCAAAACATCAGCATCCAATTGGAGAAGGGCTTCAACTATTTCGGCAACCCCTACATGACCCCCTTGGACCTGAGCGACATTGCCGAAGGAAATACAACCGACTGGGGAGGCGCCTCGATCAAGCACGGATTCTATGTCCTTTCCCAGGGAACCGGTTCATACGACAGTCAGACGAAGCAGTTCACCTTCTCGCCCTCGTATCTGAAGACCCAGAAAGTGGGATCTACGACCACCGGAAATACAACTGTGGCTCCGATGCAGATGTTTATCATCGGCTCGAATGGGACGGGCACCTTCAAAATCCCGGCCTCCAAGCGCATCCACGACGGCACCTCCACCTTTTTGCGCAGCGCCCCGGACGAAGTGGTCGACGAACTTTTGATCGAAACGACCGACGACGTCACCAAAGGCTACGACCGTCTGTGCATCGTCTTCCGTCCCGACGCCCACCTGAGCTCCGGCGATCGCTACGATGCCGTGAAGATATTCAACCGCTCCGGCGGCGTGAACCAGATCTACACCCGCTCGGCCGACGAGCAGGACATGACGGTATCCGTCGTCCCGCCCGGCACCGGGAAACTGACGATGTATTTCGCGCCCGCCCTCCTGCCGCAGCAGGTCACGCTCCGGGCCGACCGCCTGAACAGCCTCGCCTCCGTCTATCATGTCTTCCTGGAAGACACCAAGACGCAGACCTTGACCGATCTGCTGCGCGAGCCGACCTACACCTTCACCTCTGCGCCTTCGGACAAGACCGACCGCTTTGTCATCCACTTCACCTCGAACCCCTCGACAGGTACGGACCTCATCAACACGCCGGCTCCGCAGGCTCGTTACGAAGGCGGCGTCCTGCGCATCTTCGGGCTGAAGGAAAACGACCGGGGAAGCGACGTCTCGCTCTTCAATATGCAAGGCCAACTCTTGCACCGCCAAGCTTTGACGGAGACCGCCCCCTGCGAAATCCGGCAATACCTCCCCCGTGGCGTCTACATGGTGAAAAACAACAGCACCGTCATCAAATTCGCCGTCCAGTAAAGGAACCGGCGAA
Source organism: Tannerellaceae bacterium (assembly GCA_031271045.1). Taxonomy (GTDB): domain Bacteria; phylum Bacteroidota; class Bacteroidia; order Bacteroidales; family Tannerellaceae; genus DFXE01. The sequence goes on along the minus strand of JAISWO010000063.1, from coordinate 53,220 downwards.
CGCAAAGGCCTCCGGGCGCCCCTCGCGGCTTGCACACAATTGCGCAAGTCCCAACGACTGCCCGGTATAGCTTGCACATAGTTGTGCAAGCCCCAATGAGCAGTCATTTTCAAAAGCACAACATGTTGCCGGCGAAAATGACTGCTCATTTTGACTTGCACACGATGTTGCTGACGAAAATGAGCACTCATTCCGGCTTGCACACAATGTTGCAAGCCCCAAGGGGCACTCATTTTGACTTGCACACAATGTTGCAAGCCCCACCGGGCACTCATTCCGACTTGCACATAGTTGTGCAAGCACCAAGGGGCGCCGGGCGGCGACGGCAAAGCGGAGCGACGAAGCGAACGAGCCCCCTTCGGCAGCTAAACTCAGAGGAATTTCTCGCGCTGCTGGAGGTTCAGCAGGCCCACCATCATGCAGACCAGACTGCCGACCAGAAGGAAGAGGCGGTTTTTCAGCGCCAGGCTCTCCCATAGCGCCGGTATCATGCCGCGGGGAGGGCTGAAGGGATTGAGCAGGACGTTCCAGAAGGAACGGTCGATCGCATCGCTGTTCGTCAGTATGGTGATGAGAAGAAAAAGGATGATCGTCACGACGGCCGTCCCGTTGCCGTTGCGGATGATTGTGGAGAACATAAACGACAGATTGCCGAAGAAAACAACCGGAAACATCAGTTGGGCCGCCATCATCAGGGGTCGCACAGGATAAAGCAAGACCCCGGCGGCGGCGGAGAAGAGCAACAAAATGCAGAAAACGGCCACGTAGATCATCGCCAGGCGTACCGCCCAAACTTTATACTTATAGTTCGGGATTCCGAAGAGCAGTTCCAGTATGCGGGCGTCGGCGTCGTTCTGTATGCCGAACACCGCCGGGTAGAAGACCAGCAGCAGGGACGGGACGAACAGCAGCTCGTAGATCAAGCCTTCGTTGACCTCCTCCTGATTCTCCCAGGCAATCTGGAACAGCAACAGCAGGAAAAGGGCAAAGGAAGCAAGCAGGAACCAGCCGAACCGGCCGGCGAAGATGACCTGGAAGTTATACTTTGCCAGGCGGGGCAGGAGGGAGACGAGTTGTTTGAAGTTCATTGTTCTTACAGGTTTCTGAGGAGGCAAAGATAGGCGTCTTCCAGGTTGGGCGTTGCCGCGACGGCGTCGGGCCGGGGCTGTTGGGCCGCCAGGCAGCGCACGCGGACGTATCCCTCTTCGTCCCGGAAGTGATGAATGATGCCGGCGCGGTTGGGCAAGGCGTCGAAAGCTTCCCGGTCGAGGCGGAAGCTCCATACCTTTCCGGCGGCCCGGCTGACCATATCGACCGGGTGTCCGAAATATTTGAGTTCGCCTTGGTTGACGACCGCCACCTGGTTGCAGGAGCTGGCGATGTCTTCAATGATATGCGTCGAGAAGATGACAATCCGTTCGCGGCTCAGCTCCACCAGCAGGTTGCGGAAGCGTATTCGCTCGCGCGGGTCCAGTCCGGCGGTTGGCTCGTCCACCACCAGGATACGGGGCAGATGGAGCAAGATCAGGGCAATGCCGATGCGCTGCTTCATTCCTCCGGAAAAAGAGGCGATGCGATCCCCCCGCCGTTCGGACAAATGGACGGCCTTCAGGACGTAGTCGATGCGTTCCTGCCGGAGGCGGCTGTCGGTGATGCCTTTCAGGATAGCCTGGTAGTCGAGGAACTCACGGGCAGTCATTTGCTCGTAGGCGCCGAACTCCTGGGGCAGGAAACCGATCAGGCCTTGCAGTTCCTCGCGGTAGATGCGCGTATCCCGGTCATTGATACAAATACTTCCATAGCTCTGTTCCAGTATTCCGCAGACGATACGCATCAGGGTCGACTTGCCGGCCCCGTTAGGCCCCAGGAGTCCGAACATGCCGGCCCCGATCTCGAACGAGACGCCCCGCAAGGCTTTGAAAGGCCTCCGCCGCTTCCCGATCAGGGGAATGCCCTTGACGATGCGGAACCAGGACCGGCGCAGGCCGGCCCACCGTCCTTTCACCCGCTCGATGTTCACCTCCCGCCCGTAGAGATACTGTGACGTAAGGTAAACAACCAGGCCGGCGCCCCATGCCAGGCCGGTGACGACGATCAGCCCCGCGTTGTTCATCCTCCCTGCCAGAGCGACGAGGATAATTGCCGGTATGGCCCAGAAGACAACGTCATTCAAGCGCCGCCCGTTCCACCTTTCGCCGAGGCGCTCCCGCAGCTTCCGCCACAGATGAAGCGAGGCGGCGTAAACGGCAAACGAAAGCAAGTAGATCCAGAACCGGTGCTGGAGATAGAAGAAGGTGAAGTAAACGCCGAATCCCAGCAGCACAAACTGCCAGGCATCGCCCGCAGAGAGCCTCCGCCGGGTGCGCGAACCGCTGTTCCATTGACGGAGGAAACGCCCCGGACGATCGTACACCTTCACCACGTTACGAATCCGGATCCGGATGCCTTCCGAAGGACTGATCACCTCTGCCCGGGCGCTCCGCAGACTGTTTTGCGCGAAGCGGGTAGCCCCCGGTATGGCGACGACCAGGGCGACGAAATAAGCCGACTGCCACAGCAAGCCATCGGCATACAAATAAATACAAGCTATCCCGCCTGCGAAGAGCGCCAGGTGCAAACCTTTCACCCGGAGCGACAAAGTGCGGTACCACCGGAGTACATTCTCCAACGACAAGCAGACCGTAGGCACAAGGATCAGCGTGAGCAAAGTCGAAAAGGCCAGCCCGCCGATGACCGTAATTGCAAAAGGCGCCCCAATAGCCCCGGCGTACTCCGTGTCGCCCATGGCCAGAGGCAGCATGGCCACGATGGTCGTAATGGCCGTTATCAGGATCGGACGCACGCGCGACAGGCCGGCCTCCATCAGGGCGCGTTCCCGGCGACAGCCCCTCCGGCGCAGGATATGGGCATAATCAATCAGCAGGATGCTGTTGTTCACCACCACGCCGAGCAAGATAAGAAAGCCGGTGAGCGTATTGGCATTCAGCAGGCTGTTGCCCGTAATGGCAATGGCGATCAGCGAGCCGGTAGCCGCCAGCGGAATCGAAAACAACAACACAAAGGGCGTCACCACCGATTCGAACACCGAAGCCAGTATCATAAAGATAAGCACGAAGGCCGCCAGGATAAGAAACTTGTAGCTGCCGAACAAATCCTCCTCGTGAAAGACTTCGACAGCCACGCCCGCCGGCAGGTTGTAGCCTGCCACCAAGCGATCAATGTCCGCCCTGTACCCTTCGAGCAGCGACGTGGAACTTTCCACATCCCTTGAGAAGTTATAGAAGACTTCAATCTGCTTATCCTGATTCACCCGCAGGATCTGCGACCGTCCCTGGTTGTATCGCATGTCGGCCAGAGCCGGCAGGGGGTAGCGTTCGCCTGTGCGGTTCTGTATTTGCAGAGCCCGCAGGTCGTCGGTAGTTTTAGCCCTTGCCGGCTCTTCGCCGGCAGGAGGAATTCCGTTACGTATGATGATGTCGTAGGTCTCGTCCCCAACCTTGAAAGCGCTTCCCGACGGCAAGTCGTTGTTGAGCGACAGCAATCCGGAGGAAACATCCTGGAGCGTGAGCCCGTACGAGCTAAGCCGGAGCGGATCGACATCGAGGAGTAACTCCGGTTGTCGCTCGTTGTAGGATACGCGAGCGCTCCGGATGAAGCTTTGCGCCTCCAGGTAGTAGCGGAAATCTTCGGCAACCAAGCGCATCCGATCGAAGTCCGGCCCTTTAATGACCATACGCTCGCGATTATCACCGATACCCAGCAGCCGCATCATACTGCCCATGCCGCCGATATCACCACCACCCTCTCCCCCTCCGCCGCGGGAGGAAGGATCGGCGAGGGAGACCGTCGCCCCGTTGATGCCGGACAGGATCCGTTGCACATCCGACTGGATGTCTGCCATTGTCCGGCGGCCGATGCGTTGATAGTTCTCTTTCAGGACGAAGGTCAGAACGGCTTCCCTTTCCTGTATGCGGCAGCTCAGCTCTTGCTTTTCGGGGAAATCGGCCAAGCGCTCTTCCATCGCCCGGACGGCCCGGTCGGTCTGCTCAAGGGCGCTGCCCGTCTGCATGGATACGTAGATATTGAACCGGTCGGTGTCGACCTCCCTCATCCGGCTGACGTTGAGCGCCAGCGTCAATGCCAGCGTCACGAAGAGCAAGACAATAGACCCCAACGTCGTCGCCCCCGGGTGGCGCATGCAGGTCTTGAGCAAGACCAAGTAAATCTGCACCGCCCGCTGTGCAAGCGATACTTTCTGAAAGAACACCGTACGCCGGTCGTTGTGCCGCAACAGCACATACGTCCCCATCGGTATAAACAACAGTGCAACCAGCAATGAAATGCTCAACGTAGAGATGATCGAGACGCCGATATGACGCCCAATCAACTTAATCAGGAAGTTGTCCGAGAAAACAAAAGGCAGGAAGACCGTAATCGTCGTAAGCGTAGCCGCCAGGATAGAGCGCCACACCTCGCGAGCGCCTTGCGTGACTGCCCGTTCGGGACTGTGCCCCACGCCGGCCAGCCGGTAGATATTCTCCAGCACCACGACGCTATTGTCCAGCAGCATCCCCACAGCCAGCGCCATACCCACCAACGTCAGGCTGTTGACCGTGATACCGGCCGCATAAAAGAAGTTGAACGCCGCATATACGGAGATCGGTATGGAGAGGGCGATGAAGAACACTAAGCGGAGGTTCCTCAGGAACACCCACAGGATAACAACGGCCAGCAGACCGCCCACCAGTGCCAGGTGGATGATCTGTTGGATATTCGTCTCCATCTGCTCCGCCGTATTCTCGCGAACGACAATCTCTACGTCCTGAGAAGATAGACGGCGGTTAAGTTCGTTCACCACGACCAGCGTGCGGTGGGAGAGTTCGATCAGGTTGCTTTGCGAGTCATTGACCAGCGAAATGGACACGGCCTCTTTGCCGTCGACGCGGCTGTACGTAGTCTCTTCTTTCCTGTCGAAGAAGACGGTGGCGATATCCTTCAGCCGGACGGGGCCTCCGGGCGAGACGACGATATTCTCCAAGTCGGACACCTGTGTGTAAAGCGCATCCACGTGTACGAAATACCGGCGTCCGGGCTCGTCGGCATAGCCTGCGAAGGCCTTCTCCTGCGTATTCTGCGACAGGAGGCTGCTGATCTGCGACGGCGTAAGGTCCAGCGCCCGGCAGGCGTCGGGGTCTAAGCGTATCTCAATGGCCTTTTCGCGTCCGCCATAGACTTGGACGGCGGCTATACCGTCGATGTTTTCGAGCGAGGAGCGGATCTCCTTATCCACGATGTGGCGGACGCGGTCGGCTCCCCCCGAGCCTCTCGCCTCGAGCGCCATGAAGTTGTTCATCATCTGCCGGATATCCACCTTCTGCACCTGTACGGCAAAGCCGTCGGGCAGGGTGCGGGCTACTTCGTTTATCTTGTCCTGAAGCTTGATGGAGGTGAGGCTAAAGCGGATATCTTTCCGGAACTCAACCTGCATGTACGACCGGCGGCTGTCGACGGTCGATTGCAGCCGGTCTACGCCACCGACGGAGCGGATGGCGCCTTCCAGGGGAATGATGACCTCCGACTCTACGTAAGCAGGGTCCATCTCCTGCTGCGAGATGATTTGCACGAAAAGGACGGGCAGCTCTGCGTTGGGCAGCAGCTCGACCGGAAGCTGCCGGTAAGACACGTATCCCAGCAGGGAAAGAGCCGTGAACAGCATACAGATCGTTATCCTCCTGTGCAGTACGAAGCTCATAGCGGTTGCCGGTTGATCCATCTTCTTTTGAGGCGTTCCAGCAAGTAGTAGACGCAGGGAATAACGATCAGGCTCATCAGCGTGGAGGTGATCAGTCCGCCGACCACAGCGATAGCCATCGGCGAGCGCAGGGAGCTACCTTCTCCTATCCGGAGAGCGAGCGGCAGCAAGGCCAGGATCGTCGTCAGGCTGGTCATGATGATGGGGCGGATGCGCTGCTGTCCGGCCTGTACGATGGCTTCGGTGAGCTCCAGGCCTGCTTTCGCCAACTGGTTGATACGGTCCACCAATATAATGGCATTGTTGACTGCGATCCCAGCCAGCATGACAATACCGATGATCCCCATGATATTGACCGTCGTCCCGGTGAGGAAAAACAGCCAGACAGCGCCCGTCGTGGCCAGTGGTATTGTCAGCAGGATGGTGAAGGGATGGAGCAGCGACTCAAATTGAGAGGCCAGCGTCATATAGACCAATACGACCGACAGCGCCAGGGCAAAGAGCAGGCTGTTGACCGACTCCTGCCGTTTGGCTTCTTCCCCGGCGACGAGGATGGAATAGTTGGCAGGCGTTTCTATCCCGCTTACAGCCGAACGGACTTCGCCGGCCAGTTTATCCAGCGAGTGTCCGGCTTCCATATCGGCCATTACTTTTCCGATGCGGCTCTGGTTGCGGCGGAATATCTCCTGGGGCGCCTCGGTATGTTCCAGGGTGGCTATCTCGTTCAGGCGCCAGGACTGTTCGCCGCTATGGATGACGACCTCGCCCAGTCGACCGAGGGAGATGCCGGGCGTTTGGATCCTTATCCGGCGCATCTCGCCGCGGTATTCCATCTGTCCGGCTTCCCGGCCGCCGAGCTGCTGTTGCAATTGCTGGGTGATGGTGGCTATGCTCAGGTTGTTCATGCCGGCCAGGGTGCGGTCGATGGAAATACTCACCTCCGGGGCGCCGTCTTCTACCGAAGAGCGGATGTTGTACAGACCGTTCACGGCCATGAGGCGGGCCTTCACTTCTTCGGTCAGGGCGGCTATTTCGTCCAGGTCTTCCCCTTTGACCTCTACGGCGATGGGAGCGCTTTCGCCGCCTAAGAAAGACTGGAGCGAGTTTTCCTCCTGCCGTACGTTCAGTTCGAGGCTGCCGGGCGTTTCGGCCGTCTCAATAAAACGTGCGATGAGCATTTCCGGCGCAAGGGCGCAGGCGGGAGAGAGGATGACCTTCATCATGGCGGTGTTGTCGCCTTCGAAGACGGCGTTCTCCGACCCACTGCCTGCGCCGGCATGGGTGTAAATGATGGAGGCCGAATCGCCGGCGAGGGTGTGCAGCAGCTCTTCTAATTGACCGACGGCTGCATCCGTACGTTCCAGCGTAGCGCCTTCCGGCAGTTTCACCGAGATGGTGAAGGCCTTGCCTTCGGTGCGCGGCATAAACTCCGTCCCAACCAGCGGCAGGAGCAGCACCGTGCCGGCAACACACAGCGCCGCGCCGCCGGCGACCGGTAAGCTATGGGCGATGAGCCGCCGGAGCAGACGGGCGTACCCCGTGATCCGTACCGGCTGCGGGCGGGCGGCTTCTTCCTGTCTGCGCCGGCCTCCGAAGATGCGGTAATACAGCATCGGGATCACCCACAAGGCAACGAAGAGCGACGAGAGCAGCGAGAAGGCAACCGTCCAGGCCTGGTCTTTGAACAAGGCTCCCGAAGCGCCGTGCAGGTAGACAATCGGCAGGAAGACGACGATCGTCGTCAACGTAGAGGCCGTCACGGCTCCGGCCACCTCCGACGTCCCGGTGATAATGGCCTCTTTCAACGCCTCTCCGCCTTGTTGAATTTTCCCATTTACCCGCGTGAGAAAGCTCGCCCGCCCGGGAGGCGAGGCAGCCTCGTGGTTACGGAAGATGCTTTCGATAACGACGATGGCGTTATCCACCAGCATACCGGCGCCGAGCGCCAGTCCGCCGAGCGTCATGATGTTCAGGGTCAGGCCTTGGAAGAACATCAGGTTGAAGGTCGTTACGATTGAGATGGGGATGGCCAGGCTTACGATCAGCGTCGCACCCAGCCGGCGCAGGAAGATGAAGAGGACAACGACGGCCAGGGCGATGCCGGCCAGGGCGCTGCCCTTCACTTCGTCGATGGCCTGCCGGATGAAGGCGCCCTGGTTGCTGATCACCTGAAAGCGGTAGCCCGGCAAGGCCTGTTCGATTGTACGCAACCGTTTGCTTACCTCTTCCGTCACCCGGACGGTATTGAAGCGCATCTCTTTGTAGACCGACAGACCCAGGCATCGTTGTCCGTTGATGCGTACGATGTTCTCCGGCCGCTGGTTTTCAAAGCGCACGGTGGCGACCTCTTTCAGCAGGAGGGGGGCGTTGTCGGCGTCGGCTGCTGTGGCGACAATCAGGTTCTCGAAGTCGACTTCCGCAGCAAACAGGGAGGGGCTTTTCACCAAGTATTGCAATCCCATTTCGCTTACGCGTCCGCCGGAAAGGCTCCGGTTGTTTGCCTCGATCCGTTGGGCGATGTCTTCCACCTTCAGTTGGTGAGCGTCTAAGCGGCGAGGATCTGCTTCGATGGTCAGCACGCTGACTTCTTCTCCCGACAGGCTGACTTCCGCCACGCCTTCCAGTCGGATCAGTTCGTTGCGGATATAGTTGACGGCTATTTTCCTCAGCTCGGACATATCGGTCAGCGTCCGGTGCGACATTCCGATCAGCAGGACAGGTGCGAGGTTGGGGTCGTGCTGCGTGATCTTCAGCTCTTCCAGGTCAGGCTCCTGGGTGAAAGGGTTCATCGCCTTCTGCAGGTCGATGAAGGCTTCGTCCATATCCTTCTTCCATGTATATTCTACCGTTATACGCGCCGAGCCGGCCCGTATGACGGAGGATACTTCCGTCACGTCGTTCTGCCGGATGGCCATCGACTCGATGTTCCTGACGAACTGTTTCTCAATCTCTTCGGGTGGTCGTTCGCCGGCTTTTATTTCGATGAAAAGGCGGGGGTTATTCAGGTCGGGCAATAAGTCCACGCTCAGCCGGTCGTAGGAAATCTTGCCCAGCAGCAGGACGCCCAGCACCATCATGCCGATGGTGACGGGATGGTTTACGGCAAAGGCCACCATGGCTCCGATACCTCTGTGCCGGTTGTTTCGTCCGTTCATCGTTGCACCTTCACTTTACTGTTTTCGCGGAGTATCTCAAAACCTTTGACCACCAGGTTGTCGTTCTCCTTCAGTCCATCCACGACTTGGGCGTGGGTTTCGTCTTCCAGCCCTGTACGTATGTCGCGCAGGAGTGCGGTGTTTTTCTCTACCACATAGACGTACTTCCGGTTCCGGCTGGTTTGTATCACCTCTTTGGGGATAATGATGGAGCTATCGGCTTTGTCTACGACGATGTCTGCCTTGACGAACATACCGGGGCGTAGCAGGAGGGAGCTGTTATGGATGTGTATCTTTCCCTTGAAGGTGCGCGTTTCGGCGCTGATGGCCGGCGAGAGTTCGTCGACGACGCCCGTCAGCGTATCTTCCGGCAAGGTATAATGGGTGATGTGGACTGCCTGTCCGGCCTTTACGTAGCTGATGGCGCTTTCGGGCAGGTTTACTTCCAAGTACATCCGTCCGTAGTCCATCAGGGAGAGCATCGGTTTGCCCTGTTCCACCTTCACGCCGTGGGTATAGTGCGGCAGATCGACGATGACGCCGTCGAAGGGCGCCTGTATGTCCATCTTCTGAAGGTTGAGGCGGGCGTTTTCTACGGCATAGCGAGCGTTGGTCACTCTGACCTCGGTATTGCGCATTTCGCTCAGCGTCACGCCTCCTTTCTCGTACAGGGCGGTTTGTTTCACTTGTTCCTGTTCGGCTATCTCAAGGTCGAGTTCCTTGGCATGGATGGCGATGCTGTTGACGTATTCTTCGTCTTCCAGGCGGATGACGGATTGTCCTTTCGTCAGCCGGTCGCCCAGGCGGAAGGGTCGTCCTGTCTGTGGATTGGTGCCGAGCAGGTAGTTTCCACTCATTTGCGCGACTAAGTCGGCGCCGTACACCGGGCGGGCGGTTCCGCTGGTATGGATCAATTGGCTGATGGATCCTTTCTTCAGTTCCAGCACGCTGACCGGCGTGGCGATATCGTTTGTTTCGCCCTGTGGCTGGTTATTGCAGGCGGCCAGCAAGAGTGCCGGCAGGAGCAGGGGAGCGATTGTATTGCGGAGGTGTTTCATACAGGCTATTTGTTTCATGTTCGTAACTGTCAGGTATCATAAGCCGGCTAAAGGGACGATGGGCCGGTTTTGTTCAAAGTCGTAGAGCGAAAGTATTTTCAGGTTCAGCAACTCGGTTTTATAATTAATCAGTGCTTGGGTGTAGGAGATCTTTTTGTTCGACAGTTGCGTCTGAAACTGGCTGATCTCCATTCCTGTGATATCGCCTTCGCGGTAGCGGGTGAGGTTCAGGTCGTAGGTAAGCTGTGCATTGCGTACGTTCTGCACGGCCAGTTCGATCTGGGTACGCAGGTTTTCGAGGCTGCGCCATGTACGGCGTATATTGAGTTCGATATCGACCTGGTCATCCTGGCGGTTCAGTTCGTTGATGGTTTGGGCCACCTTCTGTGCCCTTATCCGCGCCTTCTTCTCGCCCCAGTCGAAGATAGGGACGGCGAATGTTATCGCGACGCGGGGATTCTGCGTAGGATTATTGTACACTTTTCCGACGTCCTGATTGTCGCCTATCAGTCCGATGGAGAGGGATATGTCGCCTTTGAACTCATTCAGCGCCTGGGTGCGGATCAGTTCGAACTCCAGCTTTTCGCTCTCTATCTCGCGTTGGCGGAGTTCCAGGCGCGAGCTCAGGCCGTATTCAATCGCCTGTGCGAGGTTAATGTCCATGGGTTTGATATCTACTTCAGTGGTCACGCTCAGGTCGGCGGAGAGGGATAAACCCAGCGTCTGTTTCAGTTGGTCTTTGGCGTTTTCGAGGGATACTTGCCGTTCTTCCACGGACGAGTGCGCCGAGGCCAGGTTCAGTTCCGCCTGAAAGAGTTCGTCTTTGGCAGCCAGGTCGGCCTCTACCTTATTCTTGATGATCTCGTAGCTCTGCCGGGCGTTTGCCAGCTCTTCGCGGCTGATGTCCAGATTGCTTTGCGCCATATAGACGGAGTAGAACTGGTTGGTGATCTGCCGTTCGGTATTGAGGCGTTGGAGGGCGTAGCTGATGTTGGCATTTTCGAAGTCATATTCAATGCTTTTCAGTTCTATCTTCCGGCGGTTGTAGGTGAAGATGGGTTGGGCGATCTGGAGGTAGAAGTCGTTGGTGAAGGCTTTGTTGCTGTTCGATACGCTTTCGACGGTTGAGTTATTGTTCTGCCATCCGAAGCGATTGATCAGCGAGACGGTTCCGTCTGTCCACAGGATCGGCTGGTCTACCTGAAAGACACCGCTGCTGGCGAACGTCTCATTGGTATACCATTGCGAGAGGCGGTTGTCGAAGCGCCGGTTTTTATTGTAGTCAATGGGTGAGAGGCTGAGCGAGAAGCGCGATCGGAGGGAGGCTCGCTGTGCGAGGAGCATCTGCCGGTAGCGATCAAGGTTCATCCGCGAACTGCGCAATGCCGGGCTGTTCTCCTGGGCAATGTCCATAGCCTGTTCGATGGTCAGGGCCTGTTGGGTGGCGGCGGCTCCCGGCAAACCCAGGCAGAAGATCAGGGCAAGCACATGCTTCTTAAAAGACAATAATTCGATTCGCATAGCTGTTTGTATTAAGGCCATAAAATTAATCACATTACGTATACCGGCAATAGGGAAACACTAATTTTGCAGAAACAACAGAAGTATGCCGTCAGACATGCAAGCTCGGTAGAGAACTCATGCTACGTTTTTAATTTTCTTATGTAGGAACTTGAGTATTTTTCCCCTCTGTTATCTGTTGTTTTTGAACAAGGCGGGCACCGTATCGTATTCAGATCTATTAATTATTTATACTTTGCATCATGAAAAACATCTTATCAACGATTTTAGTCATCCTCGCGCTCCTGGCGCCGGCAGGATGCGACACTTCTCCCAGGACGTTCAAAATCAAGTTTGACAGCAGCAAGGAGATGTCGGGACAGAAATTTGCTATTCGCGACATCTCTCCGGGCCTTCCAACGGATTGGGACGAGTACAACTATGTGGTGATCGAATTTAAATCGACCACTCCGCAACGCTTCCAGCTTGGTTTCACGACCGACGACGGTTACAACGAGCTGCGCGTAATGACCTATGTTGCCAACGGCTGGAATAAGCTGGCTATACCCCTGAAGTTCTACCGCGAACTGCCGGATGCCAACGTCGACCTGGCCGCCACGTTCAACCAGCCTCGCTACACCGGATGGATCAATCTGGGAGGCAGGCGGGGCCCTCTGCATGGGGTGGATTCGATTGGTATCCGTATGCGTGTGCCGATCGGCAATCCTGAGATAGAGATCCGTTCCATTGCCCTTGCCGTGGATGATCCCGGGGATCAGTATCTGGGCGACATCCCTGCGGTAGACGAGTTTGGCCAATGGAACCTGGGCGATTATGAAGGGAAAGTCTACTCGCTTGAACAACTGAAGAAGGAGTGGGAAGCCGAAGATAAGGAGATTGTCTCGACGGCCGACTATAACTATTCCACCTACGGCGGCTACCGGCAGAAGCAGGTGGAGGCTACCGGGTTTTTCCGTACCGAAAAGATTGACGGTCGCTGGTGGTTGGTCGACCCCGAAGGCTACCTCTTCCTGTCGGTGGGCATCGACTGCGTGAGTCCGGGAGGTGGAGGAAATGCCAAGGAAATAGACAAACGCCGGAATATGTATAAGGAGCTGCCTCCCGACGAGATACGGCCCAACGCACGCTCCGGAGGAGGCAACCGTACGAATGACGCTTCCTTCGGACAGTGGAACCTCTACCGTCGTTACGGGGAAGACTACCGGGCCAAGTCGAATGAATTAGTCATCAAACGCATGGATAAGTGGGGCTTGAATACGATCGCTAACTGGTCGAGCGCCGCTGTGTATGGCCTGAACAAGAAGGCCTTTATGCTTCAGTTGCGCGGTGTTGGCATTGAGCGGGGGCTGATGGGGCTGTCGGATGTATATGCGGTGGATTTTGCGGCCAAGATGGATTCTTCGATGGGATCGTATCTCTCCCAAAACAAAGATAATCCCTGGCTGATCGGTTATTTCGTTGGGAACGAGCCGGCCTGGCTGGATCAGGAAGAGCGTCTTTGCGGCCTCATCCTCGAAGGGGGAGATCGTCCTATCAAGGCGGCGCTGACGGCTTTTCTGAAGGATGGTGACAGCCCGGAGCGTCGCAAGCAATTCATCCACGATACGTTCCGCATCTTCCTCCGGACGGTGAAGGAAACGCTTCGCAGGTACGACGCCAATCACCTGAACCTCGGTATCCGCTTCGGTAATATCGGCGAACTGGACGAGGAGTTGCTCCGGATCTGCAAGGAGTCTTTCGACGTGCTTAGCTTCAATTGCTACGATCTGTGTCCGAATCGGGAGATGATGGACCGGGCGTTGCAGATTGCCGACTTACCGATGATCATTGGGGAGTATCATTTCGGGACGGTGGACCGTGGTATGGCGCAATCGCTCTGGCAGGTAGGTTCGCAGCAGGAGCGCGGCGTGGCGTACCGTTACTATACGGAGACGGCTTACGCGCATCCGGGGTTGATCGGTACGGGTTATTTCCAGTGGTGCGACCAGGACCTGACAGGTCGTCGCAACGATGGGGAGAATTATAACTGCGGGTTGATTGATGTCACCGACCGGCCCTATAAGCATCAGGTTGAGGCTATGATGGAAACAGCCAGGCGGCTGTATGCCATCCATACGGGCGAGTTGGCGCCTATCGTCCAACAGCCGGACCGGGCGCGTGGTCACGGCTCGGTTCCTGATCTGTGGAACGAATAGGGGAGTTATTTCTTGACGAGTTTCATTGACTTGATCCGGATCTCTTTCACTGGGCGGTCTGCTTCGCCGGTAGGCGAGAGTTGTATTTTGTCTACCACCTTCAGGCCGCTCACTACTTCTCCGAAGACGGTGTATTTGCCGTCCAGGTGCGGGGCGCCGCCTTCGAGCATATAGGCTTGGCGCTGTTCGGGAGTTAAGGTAATACCCTGGTTCTTTTCCATAGCATCCAATTCCATTTCGGTGAAGTACTTGCCGGTCACGATGTAGAACTGCGTGGCCGACGAGGCGCGTTCGGGGTTGACGTCGTCGCCCATACGTGCGGCGCATAGCATGCCCCTTTTGTGGAAGTACTTGGGATAGACGATCTCGGCGGGGATGGTGGCATAGCCGGGGTCGGCGCTGCCTTCTCCGGCCTGGATCATGAATTGTTTGATGACGCGGTGGAAGAGTACGCTGTCGTAGCGCTGGGCCTCGACGTGCGACAGGAAGTTGTCGCGGTGAAGCGGCGTATCGTTGAAGAGCTTCACTTTGATCTTGCCCATTGTGGTATGGATGGTTACGACTTTCTCGTTTGTTTCCTGTGCACAGGCGAGCGGGAGGGCGGCGCAACTGGCCAGCAATAGTATGATCAGGTAGTTTCGTATCATAATGCGTGGGGGGTGTTTATTGGTTTTTAAAATAGCTTTCCGGGATATTCGCCGGCGTCGACCAGGGTGCGTATCTTTTCTACGGCTCCGGGGCGGTCGGCGGCGTAGGTTACGCCGAACCATTTGGACGTGGTGTCCAGCACTTTCACTTTGGCGATGCCTTTTGTGATGAGTTCGTTTACGGCCAGGGGGATGAAGTATTCGCTCTTCAGATTCGAGGCATTGTCGCGGAGGAAGTCGACGAAGAAGGTTTCGGAGTGGGCGAAGTAGTCGGGTGTGAATCCCCACATGTTCATCGACACGGGTGTTTTCTCTTTCAGGACGACGATCTGTCCGTGCTCGTCGGTGAAGCATATTTCTCCGTCAATGCGTTCGACGGCCGTGCGTTCGACCACGCCGGTGAGGTAGCCTTCTGCATTGGTTTCGCAGATGCCGCGTGCTACGGCTCCGCTTTCGCTCAGGGTGTTGCCCACGTGGTAGCCCACCATGCAGTAATTGTTTTGCCAGCCTTCCATCTGGGTGAGTTGTTTGCCGAGCACGGCGAAGCTGTGCTGTCCGTAGAAGTCGTCGGCATTGATGACGGCAAAGGGTTCGAAGATGGCTTTCCGGCCCATCAGTACGGCGTGATTCGTACCCCAGGGTTTCTCGCGTCCTTCGGGGACGGTGAAGCCTGCCGGCAGTTGGTCTAATTCCTGGTAAACGACTTCGACGGGGATATGGTTCTCGTATTTGGATACGATCTTTGCGCGGAAGTCCTTTTCAAAGTATTTGCGGATCACGAATACCAGTTTGCCGAAGCCTCCACGGATGGCGTCGTAGATGGAGTAGTCCATGATCGTCTCGCCGTAAGGCCCCAGGCCGTCCAGTTGTTTCAGTCCTCCATAGCGGCTGCCCATTCCGGCAGCTAATACAAATAATGTCGGTTTCATATATCTGAATAGTTTAATGATTGCGCGACAAAGATAGTAAAACCATCATGAATGGTGCATAACGGAACGAATTATCGCGTTACTCCTCCTCTGCTGCTGCTTCTGTCGAAGCGCCGTTGCCCTTCAACAGGGGTAGGGGAGGGTGCATGTCCCCTTGCAGAGCTGTGGCGTGGCTAAACTCTGTTCATAGTTCGATCTCAACTATGGGAATAGTTCAACCTCAACTATTGGAATAGTTCAGTCTCAACTATGGGCATAGTTCGATCTCAACTATTAGTATAGTTCGGTCTCAACTATTGGAATAGTTTAATATCAACTATGGGAATAGTTCGGTTGCCTCACAGAGAGCCACCGGGATGCGGGGAGGAGAAGGATGACGATCGTGCGTAACCGGAAGATAATGCCTGTTACGGCTATTGTAACCGCTTTGACGCCTGAATGAAACAAGCTCCCTCTACTTTTGCCTCCGGTACAAAACGATAAATATCTTTGATTCGATGACAAACAGAGGTTGGATACAACGTTTCTTTTGCTTTCTCCTGTGCTTCCTTCCGGGAAGTTTCTTTGCCTTGTCGCTGCATGCCCAGATGGGCGTTATCACCGGACAGATTACGGATGCCGGACGCCGGGAACCGCTTATCGGGGCGACTGTCCTGATCCGCGGAACGACGACCGGGGCCGTGACCGATCCGGAGGGGCGCTTCCGTATCGAAGGCCTCCGCCCCGGCGCTTACGACGTGTCGGCTTCCTACATCTCTTATAAGGACAAGCTCATGTCCGGCGTCAGGGTGACGGCCGGCAAGGAAACCCTGCTGCCCATTGCCCTGGAGGATGCCGGCATGGAGCTGCGGAACGTTACGGTTGTTGCCCAACGCCGTCTGAACAGCGAAACGGCCCTGCTCGGCGAAGTGCACCGGAACCTGCCGGTGGTCAGCGCCATCTCGGCCCAGCAGATCAGCCGTACGCAGGATAGCGATGCCGCCGAAGCCCTGCGGCGTGTGCCGGGCATTACGATTGTCGACGACCGCTTCATCGTCGTCCGCGGATTGGCGCAGCGATACAATAATGTGTGGCTGAACGAAGCTACAACGCCTTCGGGCGAGACTGACAGCCGCGCCTTCTCGTTCGACGTCCTGCCCTCGTCGCTGATCGACAACCTGATGGTGTTCAAAAGCGCTTCGGCAGAGCTGCCGGCCGACTTCGCCGGAGGCTTCGTGCGCGTATCGACCCGCAACGTGCCCGAAGGCAACGCCTTCCGCTTCTCCTGGCAAACGGGTTACAATGCCAACGCCTCCTTCCGCAGCTTCCAACTGGCCGGAGGATATGCCTCGAACCTGAACGCTACGCCGCAGCCCCTGCCCGACCCCGTCGCCTTCACCCGGCAGACCAACAAAGGATGGGACGTACGTAACTTCGTCGCCCTGCCCGAACAGAAGCTCTCCCTCTCCCTCGACCGCTCATTCAACCTCGCCGGCGCCCGGGCCGGCCTTGTCGCCGCCCTCAACGGCAGCACCGGATACGATTATTACGAGACCGAGAACAGCAACTACCTCTCCTACGATGCCCGCAACCGGCAGTCATCCTACCGCTTCCACTACGACGACGTGCAGTACCGCAACACCGTCAAGCTCGGCGCCCTGCTGAACGCCTCCCTCCTGACCGGCCGGCACAAGGTCGAGCTCCGCAACTTCCTCAACCAACGCTACTCCTCCTCCCTCTCCCAACGACAGGGAACAGACTACTACTCCGGCGACGACATCCGACGCTGGGAAGCCATCCATACCTCGCGTACCACCTATGCCGGACAACTGACCGGCGCCCACCGCTTCGGCAGCGACGCTTCCCGGGCCAACTGGACAGCCGGCTACGCCTACGCCAACTACAGCGAACCTGATCGCAAGGACGTCAAGTCGATGCTCCACACCACCGGCGGACAGTCACGCTACTACGTATCCGACCCAACCCGCTATTACCAACACCTGGACGACCACAGCATATCCTTCTCTGCCAATTACGAACATACGTTCAACCTCGCCGCCCGCCTTACGCCCACTGTCCACGCCGGCCTTTACGGCGAATACAAAGACCGTGCGTTTACCGCCCGGCGTTTCGTCTATAATTTACTGGGAAGCGGTTACAACCGCTATGCCGATTGGGACTACACCTCCGTCTTCTCCGACGAGAATATAGCCTCCGACAAGATCAGCATGAAAGAAAGCACCAACAAGAGCGACGCCTACACCTCCAACCGCCGCCTCGGAGCCGCCTACCTCTCGGCCAAGCTCAACTACGACCTGAAGCTGAGCCTTGATATAGGTCTCCGCCTCGAGTACTGCGGCCTGAAGCTGGACGGCTACGAATCCGACGGCGTGAAGCCGGTCAGCATCGACGAAGGCGTCGCCGACTACTTCCCCTCCCTCAATATGGCGTACAACTTCAGCGACAAAAGCCTCCTCCGGCTGGCTTACGGACGGACGGTCAACCGCCCCGAGTTCCGCGAGATCGTCCCTTACGTCTATTACGACTTCGCCCTGAACGCCAACCTCTCCGGCATGCCCGGCCTGAAGAATGCCTACGTCGACAACCTCGACCTCCGCTATGAATTCTACCCCTCTCCCTCGGAGACCCTCACCGCAGGCGCCTTCTACAAACGCTTCGACCATCCGATCGAGCAGACCTACAACGAAGCCGGCTCCGGACTGCAATACACCTATCACAACGCCCGCCGGGCCGAAGCCTTCGGCATCGAAGTCGACATAAAGAAACACCTCGACCTCATCGGCCTGACGGGATTGAGCCTCGTCTTCAACGGCGCTTACATCTACAGCCGGGTCTACTTTGACGAAGGCTCCTTCGAGCGCGACCGGCCCATGCAGGGACAGTCGCCCTACCTTGTTAATGCCGGTCTCTTCTATCAGCACGACAAGGCCAGCCTCTCCGCCTCGCTGCTCTACAACCGCATCGGCCAACGCATCGAAAGCGTAGGTGTACCGATGCAAAACCCCAACGACGACATCCCCGACATCTACGAAATGCCGCGCAACTCCTTAGACCTGACTCTCTCCAAGCGATTCGGACGCATCGAGATCAAAGCCGGTGTCAAAGACCTCTTCAATGCCAAGATCGAATACAAACAGTTCCTCACCCTGACCGACCCTGATCCTTCGGGAGAGAAGCGCGAGGTGGAACAACTTATCCGCAGCTACCGTCCCGGAACGACGGTAAACGCCGGTATCACACTGAAATTTTAGTCTTCTAATCTTTATACACTATCATTTATGAACAAATTAGCTTTAAAAGGAATGACAGCCATGCTTTGCGCAATGGCTATATGCACTATCTTCTCGTGCGACGACAAGGACAAAGATCCCGCAGTCGTCAATGTAACCAGCATCACGCTTGACAAAACCTCGGCACAACTGGAGCCGGGCGGGACACTTACGCTGGTAGCCACCGTACTCCCTGCGGAGGCGGATAACAAGAACGTCAACTGGTCGTCGTCGGCCGAGGCCGTCGCAACAGTCAGCCAGGCAGGAGCCGTCGCAGCCATAGCCCCGGGAGAAGCCGTCATTACGGCCAAGACCGTAGACGGAAACCTTACGGCCACCTGTACCCTGACAGTGAAGGAAGGTACGCCGCCGGCAACAGCCGTTGTCCTGCAAGGCGAAATCACCACCAACCTCACGCTGCGTGCCATAGATCAGAATACGTTGAAAGGCTTCGTCTACGTAGCCGACGGCGCAACGCTGACCATCGAACCCGGTGCAGTGGTCAAGGGCGAGAAAGCCTCGATGGGCTCGCTCATCGTCGAACGCGGCGGGAAGATCATCGCCGAAGGAACGTCCGACAAGCCCATCGTCTTCACTTCCGACCAGCCCAAAGGAGCGCGTAGCTACGGCGATTGGGGAGGCCTCATCCTTTGCGGCAAAGCTCCGACGAACAACACCTCCGAACCGCAGATCGAAGGAGGCCCCCGCTCGAAGTACGGCGGTACCGACCCGGCCGATAATTCCGGTATCCTCAAGTACGTACGCATCGAGTTCGCCGGTTATCCCTTCGAACCGAACAAGGAAATCAACGGCCTGACCTGCGGAGGCGTAGGAAGCGGGACAACGATCGAGTACGTACAGGTCTCCTATTGCGGCGACGATTCCTTCGAATGGTTCGGCGGAACGGTCAATGCCAGGCATCTGATCGCATACAAAGGCTGGGACGACGAATTTGATACCGACTATGGCTTCTCCGGCAAGCTGCAATTCCTGCTCGGCGTACGCGATCCCCGTCATGCCGATACGTCCAAGTCCAACGGCTTCGAGTCGGACAACGACGCGAACGGATCCACCAACCAGCCGCTTACGACGCCCGTCTTCTCCAACGTCACCCTCATCGGCCCGCTCTACGGCGTTTCGGACGGCAAGGCGCAGGACGACATCCTCTATAATACCGAAGACGCCGCCAACGGCGCCAAGGGAGGTCAGTTCCAGGCTGCCATGCACATCCGCCGCAACTCTTCGTTGAACGTCTACAACTCCGTCTTTGCAGGATGGCCCTACGGCTTGAACTTGGATAAGGCGAACGAAGGAGCTGTGGTGAAGAACGTCATCTTTGCCGGTATGTGGAAAAACTTCCAGAACGACGCCGGTAGCGCTTACTTCCAGACGACTGCTTTGGGGAATATCTCCATCGCCTCGACCAACGATGTGCTTGCCCGGGATGGCGATTACACTTCCGTCGTAGCTGCGCAGATCGGCGGAGCCGACTTCTCGGATACGGCTATCAGTGGTTCATTCTTCGAGAAAGTAACCTATAAGGGCGCCTTCAGCGGTACGAGTGACTGGACGGCCGGCTGGGCGAACTTCGACCCCAACAACGCAGATTATTGAGACCTCTAAAAGGTTCGTGATAACAAACAAGAGGCTGCCCCGTACGTCGGGACAGCCTCTTTGCTTTTGGGTATGTGATCCGTTTATCCGGCTACTTTCTCCAGCCATTTGACCATCGACAGCATTACCAGCATCGACAGTCCGCAGGCTACGGCGAATACCAGCCAGCAGGCCCATAAAGGTACGGAGGTATACAGGATTCCGCCGATGAACAGCAGGGAATTGCCGATGGCCGTTGCCGCCAGCCAGCAGCCTTGCATGAGTCCCTGCAAGTGAGGCGGAGCTACTTTGGAGACGAACGAGAGGCCCAGGGGCGAGATAAACAGTTCGGCGACGGTCAGGATGAAATACATGCCTACCATCACCATCGGCGTGATGCGCATTGCCGTCAAGGCGTCCGACGACATGCCGGCCAGGGCGTCCTTTCCGGGTAGTGCCATGGAGCAGGCCAACAGGAAGACGTATGCCAGGGTGGCGATCCCCATCCCGATACCTATCTTCATGGGTGTGGAGGGTTCTTTGCCTCTTCTGCCTAAGGCTCCGAAGAGCCACATGACGGCGGGCGAGAGGAGGACGACGAAGAACGGGTTCACGCACTGGAAAAGCTCGGCTCCCTTGAGGTGCGTGATGCCGAGGTTGATGTCGATTATGTCCAGGTTGATGTAGTCACGGGCAAAGTAGGTGAGTGAATAACCGTTCTGGTGGAAAGAGAACCAGAAGAAGATCACGATGCCGAAGACGGCAAACAGCGCCCATATCCTTTGGCGAATCTCTGTCGCACTCATCTGTATTTCTTCGCGGGTTGCTTTGGCGGCTTTGCCGGCGGCTTTCTTTTGGGCCGGGTCGGGGAATTTGTTTTTGTTAAACGCATAGATGGCCAGCGAGATGAGCATGGCTCCGATGGCGGCCATGAAGGCGTACTGGAAGCCCCGGTTGAAGACGTCGAGGTATTGTGTGCAGAAGAGGTTCAGGTCGGCGACGGGAGAGGCGCCATTGATGACGGCTTGCTGCGCATAGGTTTGGAGGTTGGTCAGGTTGGTAGCGTCCATGGAAGCGCCCTGTGCCAGGTATTGGTGGCAGAGTTCGGGCAGGGCGGCGTTATAGTCGAAGTTATTCACGCTCAGCCACCAGTTCCGCAGTCCGACGGCGATGAAGGGTGCGAAGAATCCTCCGATGTTGATGAACATGTAGAAGATTTGGAACCCGGTGTCGCGTTTTTTCGTGTATTCGGGATGGTCGTACATTTGTCCGACTAAGGCTTGGAGGTTGCCTTTGAAGAGGCCGTTTCCGAAGGCGATGACCAGCAGTCCGAAGCAGGTGAGCAGCAGGTAGAGCGTTTGGTTGGGCACGGGGGTTGGCGTCGGGATGGCGATGATGAGGTATCCGAGTGCCATGATGACGATGCCGGTGAGGATGGTTCCTTTGTAATTTCTTGTTTTGTCGGCTATCAGTCCGCCGACAAGGGCCAGGATGTAGATCAAGGCATAGAAGGCCGAATAGATGTATCCGGTTGTTTTTTCATCCAGTCCGAATTTGGATGAGATGAAGAGGGTGAGGATGGCCATCATGATGTAGAAGCCGAAGCGTTCGCCCATGTTTGACAGGGCGGCGCCGATGAGTCCTTTGGGGTGAGTTTTAAACATGTGTTTTGTGTATTTATGAATTAATTATTGTATGATCTGTCGGATAGCGCCTGTTTCGGGGTAGAAGTATATTCGTACCGGTTTTTTACGGTCTTCGAACAGGGCGGGGGTCAGGAGGTCGCGTCGTCCGAATTGTGCGACGAGCGTTTCGCCTTTGTAGAGCGTTTCGCGGTTGATGTCGATTTGGATTTGGGCTTTGCCTGGTATATTGTAGACGAGTCCTTTGGGGTCTTCTTTCTTTTTTGCGTCTTTGGGGTTAGGTGCTGGGGCGACGGGGGTTTCCTGGGCGGTGAGGCGGATATAGACGGGGGTTCCGCCGAGGTCGTCGGCATCAACGAGGCCCCGTTGTGTGGAGAAGCGGAAGAGGACTTCGCGTTCGAGGTCTTTGTAGGGGACGATGGTGAGTTCGTGGTACTGTGTTTCTTTTGTACTGCTGCCGGTGAAGAGTGCGGTGAGGGCTTTTTCGCGTCGTTCGAGTTCCTGTATGACTACTTTCATGGCTTCGCCGTCAGGCGGCAGGTTGTCGGCCTCTCCGGTGAGTATATTGAGCCGGCTTTCGTGGATGCGGTAGATTTGTTTGGCGGCCACTTCGGCTTGTTTGGCGATGGATCCGGCCATCAGGAGTTCTTCGAGGAAGACGGGGGCGGGTTCTTCGACGGGGTCGGCGGTTGCGGGGACGGGGACGGGGGTTGCTGGGGTTTCTTCGGCGGAGGGTTCGTATTCGGCGTTGATGGTGCAGAGCAGTCCTTCGTCGGTGAGGTAGGCGTAGGGGGATGTTGTGCCGGGTTTGAAGTCTATGAGGTAGGTTTGTTCGGTATCGGGGATGCCTCGGGTGGAGACATGGATTTTTCCTAACTGGTAGGAGGTTTCGTCGGCTTCTATGGCGTTTTTGACGCCGAGGTATTTGTCGGCATAGCGGTAGTAGGGGCCGGCTTTGGCGGTTGTCCGGATGATTTCGATGCGGAAGGTGATGGTTGTTTTGGGCAGGGAGTATGTGAGGCCGGTATCGGTGGCTTTGGCTGCGATTTTCTTTGTTACCTTCGTTTGCGCGGCGGCGGTGAGGCAGAGCATGAGGCAGAATATGGTGTGTATCAGAAGTTTCATCTTTGTTTTTTATTGTTTGGTAAAAGACCCCACAAAGCTAAATAATATTTTTCTATGTTCCAAATTCCGCTTAAAAAAGCAAGCCGTGCGTTGCAGGAGGCAGCGTACGGCTTAGCGGTAGGGTGGTAACGTCCTTTTAATGGGGGACGCGGGTCTCGACGGGGACGCTCCAGGGGCCTTTCAGTCCGCGGGAGTTTTCCCATCGCAGGGCGACGTAGAGCTTGCGCCCGCTATCGTCGCCGCTGAAAGTGAGGATGAACGGCGAAGCGGTGTCGAAGCTGGAGTGTTCCAGTTTTTCGGCATCGTAAACGGGGACTTCCGAAAAGCCCCATTTAATCTCGGCTCCGTGTTGCCCGGCCGGTTTGCCCCGTTTTTCGCTCACGCCGTAGGGAAAGAAGTCAACTTTGAGGCGAAAAGCCGGCAGAGGACTGATTTCAAACGCCGGGGGGTTGGTAGCAACCGGGGCGGGGCTGTGTTCGTTGGTCGGGCGAGGCGGCAAGGTCATCGCTTCCAGATGATGGTTGAGCACGGACTTGTTAGCCTTCAGGGCGGCGTATATCTCGCGATAGGCGGGTATAAACACCTTTTCGGCTTCGATCACTTTTTCGATGATCACAGGCGTGCGCGTTGCAGGGTCTTCCCAAGCTTCCACGGCATTTTTAAATGTCGTGAAAGGGCCGTCGAAAAATGCCTGGTAGTATTTCCCGGCGACGGTTGTCTCCTGCCATCCGAAAAGGACGAGATTTGCATCTGTCACTTCCGTCACTTTCTTTGCTTGCCGGAGCAATTCTAATCTGCCTTTCGGCATCCAACTACTTCTGCTTGCCATAAGATAGCACATTAAACATTTTAAAATGAATTAAATGATTCATAAATCTCTTCGGGAGATATTCAAATCTCTTCGAGAGACACTCAGATCCCTCTGGGAGACGTTCAGATCTCTTCGAGAGACGTTCAGATCCCTTGGGGAAACTTTCGGATCCCTTTGGGAGACACTCAAATCCCTCCGGAAAACATTCAAAATCCTTGTAAGGACCTTTAAAATCCTTGCAAGGGCATCTAAATCCCTTCGGGAGACATCTAAATATCCATACAAGGACATTCAAATATCCATGCAAGGACATTCAAATGTCCAATGAAGGGCATTCAAATATCCTTGCCGGATATCCGGGGAATTGTAATACTATTTCAAATAACAAGGCTTCCAATCCGAACGATCGGAAAGGCTGTAAAGGTAGGTATTTATTTTCTTCAAATATGTTTTTTGAATAAATAAATACCATTTTGTTCTACTGAAAATATCTCCAGCTGGATATTTGTAAATTCACTCCCGACACAGTGGGCCACCTGAGAAGTCCCCGGCGCCGGCAAAGCAAAGTGACGACAGTAAGCAAAAAAAACCTACCTTTGTCCACACATATAAATAAACAAAGCGCTATGGATAAGATTCGCTTGAAAGATAAAGATTTCGAACTCTTTATTCCGCAAAAAGACATACAAGCAGCCATCGCCCGGGTGGCGGAAGAAATCAAACGCGACATCGAAGGGAAGAATCCCCTGCTGGTCGGCATACTCAACGGAGCATTTATGTTCATCGCCGACCTGATGCACCACCTCAACGGGCCCTATGAACTCACCTTCGCCCGCTATTCCTCCTACCGGGGCGACCATTCGACAGGCCGCATACAGGAAATCATGCCCATCCGGCAAAGCGTCGAAGGACGTCACATCATCCTGCTGGAAGACATCATCGACACCGGCGGCACCATGCACCACGTGATCGACCGGCTCCGCCAACAGGGAGCCGCCGACGTCCGCCTGGCCACCCTGCTGTTCAAACCCGACGCCCTGGAACACGACCTCCGTCCCGACTACGTCGGACTCACCATCCCCAACGACTTCATCGTCGGCTACGGCCTCGATTACGACGAACTCGGACGGGCTTACAACGACATCTATAAAATAATAACAACACCCACCCCGATGCTAAACATTATCATCTTCGGTCCTCCCGGCTCAGGCAAAGGAACGCAAAGCAAATGGATCGCACGCGAATTTTCCCTCGCACATATCTCGACCGGCGACGTACTTCGCCAACAGATCCAAAACAATACCGACCTCGGACGCGCCGCCGCCCAATACATCGACCGCGGACAGTTAGTCCCCGACGCCCTCATCATCGACATCCTGGCCCACGCCATCGACAGCATGGAACATCCCCGGGGCATCATCTTCGACGGCTTCCCCCGAACCCTCCCTCAGGCCGAAGCCCTCGGCGACCTGCTCGCCCAACGCGGCACACGCCTGGCGGCCATGCTCAACCTCGAAGTCGACACCCCCGAACTCGTCCGCCGGCTGCTCGAACGCGGACGCCTCGAAGGACGATCGGACGACAACCTCGAAACTATCCACTCCCGCCTCGACGTATACAACGCCCAGACGGCCCCCCTGATCGACTACTACCGCCGCCAGGGTATCCTGCATCCCATAGCCGGCGCCGGCAACATAGAAAACATCTTCCAACAAATCAAACAAACCCTCCTCACGTGTCAAACTTCGTAGATTACGTCAAAATATATTGCCGCTCCGGCAAAGGCGGACGAGGCTCCCTCCACTTCCGCCGCGAGAAATACATCCCCAAAGGAGGCCCCGACGGAGGCGACGGCGGACGAGGCGGTAACATCTACCTCCGCGGCAACCGCAACTACTGGACCCTGCTCCACCTGAAGTACGAACGCCACATCATCGCCACAAGCGGCGAAGGAGGAAGCGCCAAAAGAAGTTCGGGCAAGGACGGAGAAGATCGCATCATCGAAGTTCCCTTAGGAACCGTTGCCTACGACGCACTGACAGGCCAGTACATCTGCGACGTCACTGCCGACGGACAACAAATCCTCCTCCTGCCCGGAGGACGCGGCGGCTTGGGCAACTGGAACTTCAAAACCTCCACCAACCAGGCCCCCCGCTACGCACAGCCCGGCGAACCGGCCATAGAACGTACCGTCATCCTCCAACTCAAGCTCCTGGCCGACGTAGGACTCGTTGGCCTGCCCAATGCCGGCAAGTCAACCCTACTATCGGTCCTCTCGGCCGCCAAACCCAAAATCGCCAACTACCCCTTCACCACCCTCGAACCCAACCTCGGTATCGTCGCCTGCCGCGGCAACCACTCCTTCGTCATGGCCGACATCCCCGGCATCATCGAAGGAGCCAGCCAGGGAAAAGGACTCGGCCTGCGATTCCTCCGCCATATCGAACGAAACTCACTGCTCCTCTTCATGATCCCCGCCGATGCCACCGACATAAGCCGCGAATACGACATCCTCCACAACGAACTGGTCCGCTACAATCCCGACCTGCTGACCAAAAGTCGCGTCCTGGCCATCACCAAAAGCGACCTCCTGGACGACGAACTCCGCATCGCCTTCGCACACGAACTCCCCCCCGGCGTCCCTTCGCTGTTCATCTCCTCCATTACCGAACAAGGCCTGACCGAACTCAAAGACCTCCTCTGGAAAGAACTCAACCGCGAAACCTTCCACGAACCCGAACATCTCGTTCACAAAGACCTCGACCTCGCCACCCTCCCCCTCGACGACGACGACCTCGCCCCCCCCGCACCCCTCGACGCCGACGATGACGACTGGGACGACGCCGATACCGACCTCGACGACGACGATACCGATGAAGAAGCTTCCGACGAGGAATATGACAGACAATAAAAACATCCCATTGTTGCAATTCCCTCGCCTGAAGAGCGAGAGCGGTATCCTCCACTTCGTCACCACCCGTCGAACACCCGCCGGCGCCACCCCCGACACCTCCTTCAACCTCGGTGAATACTGCGGCGACGATCCGAATACCGTCCGCCGAAACCGCCAAACCCTCTGCGACGCCCTCGGCATCGACCCCACCCATCTCTATGTCCCCCGCCAGGTACACGGCGACCGCGCCCTCTTTTGCGAAGAGATCGAAACCCGTTGCGAAGCTAAGGCCGCCCATCCCGACGCCCCCGAAGCCGACGCCCTTATCACCGGTCGCGAAGGCATCTGCATCGCCGTATCAACAGCCGACTGCGCCTCCGTACTCCTCTACGCCCCCGACCGCCGGATCGTCGCCGCCATACATGCCGGATGGCGAGGCGCCGTAAACCATATCGTCACAAAAACCCTCGACCGCATGACCCGCGAACGGGACTGCGACCCCCAACATCTGCGCGCCGCCATCGGCCCTTCGATCGGCCCCGAAGCCTTTGAGGTCGGCGAAGATGTATATGAAGCCTTCGCCGCCGCCGGCATGGACATGACAGCCATCAGCCACAGGAACCCGGCAACCGGTAAAGCACATATCGACCTGAAAGAAGCCGTCCGCCGGCAACTCCTCGACGCCGGCCTGACGGAAGACCATATCGAAGTCTCCGACGCCTGCACCTGCGCCCGCTCCGCCGACTTCTTCTCCGCCCGTCGCGAAGGCCTCCACACCGGACGCATGCTCACAGGCATCATGCTGAAGAACGCATAACAAAATCAATCACCTCATACAACAAATTATCAAGATGAAGCAAACAATATCCCTTGTCACCCTCGCCATCCTCGCCATCCTGGCCGGATGCGCCGCCCCCGGAACATATTACGAAGAAAGCGGCTCCGTATTCCGTACCATCTACCGAATCAAATACCAGTCCCCCCGCTTACTCACCGAGCAGATCGAGGCCGAGTTGCAGGCCTTCAACCTTTCGCTGAATCCCTTCAACCCTAACTCCATTATCTCGAAAGTAAACCGGAACGAGCCCGTAGAAGTCGACCCCTGGTTCGCCGAAGTCTTCCGCAAGGCCGAAGAAGTATCCGCCCGCTCCGGTGGAGCCTTCGACGCCACCGTCGCCCCCCTGATTAACCTCTGGGGATTCGGCTTCAGCCGCATGGATAGCATAACGCCCCGGATGATAGACAGCATACGTACCTTTGTAGGCTACCGGAAGATACGTCTCGAAGGGACAACCGTCGTCAAAGACGACCCGCGCGTCATCCTCAACTTCTCGGCCATCGCCAAAGGCTATGCCTGCGACGTGATAGCCCGATTGCTCGAACGCGAAGGCGTGACAAACTATATGGTAGAGATCGGAGGCGAAGTCGCCATGCGAGGGATCAACCCCAACGGTGAATGTTGGCGCATCGGTATCAACAAACCCCAGGACGACATCGAAAAACCCCAGGACGATATCGAAGGCAACATCCCCGAACTCGAAGACACCGTACAGCCCTGCAAAGCCTGCGGCATAGCCACCTCCGGCGACTACCGCAATTTCTACGTCCGCGACGGCAAGAAGTACGCTCATACGATCAATCCCGCAACAGGTTACCCCGCTGCTCAAAACATCTTGAGCGCCACCGTCCTGGCCGCCGATTGCATGACGGCCGACGCCTACGCCACCGCCTTCATGGTCATGGGCATCGAAAGAGCCGTCGAAACAGCCCGCACCATCGACGGGATAGACTATTTCTTCATCTATACCGACAGCGACGGCAACCGCTTAGTCTCCTTCTCCGACGGTATGCAGCCCTACTTGTTAAACCGTTAAATCAAGAGTAATTCCCATTTTTTGCATCAGGAAGCAGGCGTTCATGTTTTCTGCGATCCCTTCCCTGAGCCGGTAAGAGAAACTGAGCGTATCGCCCGTAATATCGGCCTCGAAACGGTAGTTCTTTATCTGTGCAGGGAAGTCGTTCTCCAAACTGCCCAAAGCCAGGTCGTGTGTGGCAATGATACCGCAAGCATTGCAGGCAAGTAATTGTTTCACCAGCGCCAAAGAGCCTTTCTGCTTGTCGGTAGAGTTAGTCCCTTTCAGTATCTCGTCCAGGATGATGAATAGTTTTTCACCCTGCTGCAAGCGATCTATCATCATCTTCAACCGTTTCAGTTCAGCAAAGAAATAAGATTCGTTACCGGCCAGGGAATCGGATGTGCGCAAGCTGGTCACCAGATGAGCCGGGCATACGCTCAGTTCATCGGCACAGACAGGGGCGCCAATGCAGGCCAGCAGGAAATTGATGCCGACCGTTCGCAGATACGTGCTTTTGCCTGCCATATTGGCTCCCGTAATAATCATAAACCAGGGACTTTGTTCGATTGAAATATCATTCTTCACGCACACCTCCCTATGGATCAACGGATGCCCCAAGGCTTTGCCCGACATACGGAAGTACGTATCCACCAGCTCAGGGTAGATATAACCGGGATGATTGAAGGCAAAGCCGGCAAGCGAGCTGAGTGCGTCGAAATGAGCCAGGGCATCCAACCAGCCTCCGGCCTCCGTTCCATACTCCGCCTTCCATTGCTCAATAGCGATAGCAGCGCGCAGATCCCGGAAGGTGAAAATATTCAGCAAGATGCCCGATAGCGTTGCCCGCTGATCCAATATCCCGATATGAGCGGACAGTTTCCGGATGGCCCGGGAAGCTTTCCCCTTTTTCCCGGTCAGTTGCCGACTGATGCCGGAGAGTATCCCGGAAGTGAAGACTTCGCCTTCGATACATTTAATAAGTCCGGAGTAAGTTGCCAATATCTTCTCTAATTGATTAACCGCCTGATGCAATTGATTGATCCGCCTGATGTGTGCGTAAGCCATCATAGCGCTGAGAACGAAGAATACGCCGAACAGCGAGAGCGTCACATAACCCGGAATAAGGCAAACAAAGACAACGACCCAAAAGATAGGGACTATCCGGACAATCATTCTCCAGAAGAAACTGCCGGCAAAGGATACGGGCGTGTCTTTTACGATGTACGACAGCAAACGGGCGTCGTCATGCCGTTCTCCCGGCTTGAGGATTCCGTTCACATAAAAATCCTGCCTGAGCTTGACAAGCGGAGCTAATTCCTTCACCGCTTCCTGGCGTTGCAAGATAGATTCTTTTTTTGTCAAGGGATGGATAAACCAGTTTGCCAGCCGTTCACGCCCCATTGTCGTAACGGTCCGGTTAATAGATTGAAACAAGGAATGTTCGCCGAACAAATCCAGGTCAAGGCTGAAAGCATGTTCTCCATTTATTTTGTCAGCTGCTCCATCAAAAGCACTGAAGTCGTAATCTAACGCTTTCAGTTCGTTGGAACATAATTCTGTTAAGGCTTCTGCAAATGATTTTTTGTCTGAAAGAAAAATATGCCGTATCATCAATACGGCGAAAACGATTATATACAACAACAGCACGCCAGCAGTCAATTTCCAGTCATGCTCCCTTAAAATCCAAACGGTTGCTATGGCTCCGATCACCACGAACAATCGAATGGTACCCATTCCATGTATTTTCTTTTGTAAATCTTTTATTTGCCTTGAACAGGCATCAATCGCGCTTTTGTAAATATGGTTTATTCTTTTCACGTATTATCTGCTGTTATATCACTAACAGTTTATACCCCTTCCCATGCACATTTACGATGCCAACGCGATTATCATCTTTCAGCAACCGGCGGAGTTTGGTTATATACACATCCATGCTTCGCGCATTGTAATACGAATTGTTTTTCCACACAATTCTTAAAACATCTTCCCGTAAAACAAGGGAATTCATATTCTCACACAAATACTTGAGCAGATCACATTCTTTGGTCGTCACTTTGCCGTCGACGCCGTTGATGGATAACATTTGTTTTTTGGCATCGAACACATATTTGCCGATGTTATAAATAGGCGTATCCAATATATCCAGTCCACGGGAACGTCTGATAATAGCCATGATACGCAGTTGTAGTTCTTCCAGTATAAAAGGTTTACGGATGAAATCGTCGGCTTCCAGAGCGTAAGCCTGCGAAATGATCTCGATCGTTGGATTTGTTCCAAGGAAAATCAATATAACGTCGGGGTTTATTGATTTAATCTTTTTCACAAGGGCAAAATCTTCCTCATGGGAGGATGTCTCTACGTTGATTATACAGATAGCATAGTTTCCTGTTGCATAAGCTTCGCCGGCCTCTTCCGGATCGATAAACATATCGGCCTGGAAGTCGTACATCTGCATAAATTCACAAAGCAGTTGTCCGACACTCTCATTCTTTTCAACAAGAAGAATCTTTAATCGATTTTTCATTACCATAGTCACATGTGTTAAAATAACAAAGAAGAGAGCTACAAAAGTAGCCTCTTCATTTTGTTAACGTGTTTAATTTATATTGCTAATACTTTCTTGTAATATCCCATCAGATTAATTGTTCAATACTCCAGACAAACGCGCGTAAGCCCTGCGCTTCCGTCTTTAAATCCAGTTTATGTAATGAGTCTAAAAAAACCGCCACTTTTTCATCTTCGACGACTACAAAGATAGCAGAATTTTTTGTAGGCCAAGCATGCGTACCATAATGGGGTAACCCGGTTTTGCTTCCGCGTCCTTGGACATCTTCCCAGTAGGTATAACCTCTAATCGCGCTTCGATCCATGATAGATAAGATAGCATCGTAGTATGCTTGGTTGAATGTTATGAATACAGCCTTCATTTTATTTAACTATTTTATGGTATTATAATTCATCAACACAGCTAATTTTTTGATTTTTTTTCTTTTGCGTTTTAGCCCATTGGCTGCAAATACGCAATAGACAACCGGGACAATGACCAGCGTGATCAAAGTAGAGATGGTCAGTCCCCAGGCAACGGTCATACCCATAGCACGCCACATTTCCGCACCTTCGCCCGTACCCAGAGCCAGCGGGAGCATACCCAGGACAGTACTCAAGCTGGTCATCAGTACCGGACGGAGACGGGACTTGCCGGCAGCTACGCAAGCTGTGATGATACTCATTCCCCTTTCGCGGCAGAGGATAGTATAGTCTATCAGCACAATCCCGTTCTTTACTACGATACCGATCAGCATGATCACTCCGATGAGCGCCATGACGCCCAGCGGGGTCTGTGTGATCGACAAACCCAGGATAACGCCCACAAAGGCAAACGGGATGGAGAACATGATGACAAACGGGTCAGTCAGCGATTCGAATTGCGCCGCCATCACAATGAAGACCAATATAATGATCAGCAACATCAGCAAGCCCAGATCGGAGAAGGTTTCCTGCTGATCCTGGTAGGTACCGGCCAGTTGCCAACCTATTTCGGGAGGTATTCCCAGGCTTCGCATCTCCGTATTGGCAGCGTCGACAATATCGCTCAGTGCGGCGCCTTCGGCAGCGATAGCGGATACGGTGATCACGCGCTCGCGGTTCTTGCGCTCGATGGTGGGCGGCGTCATGTGTTCGACGACTTGTCCCAGTTCGCGGATACGGATGCCTTGTCCGGCGTTGTTATAGATGAGGATGTTTTCGATGTCGTCGAGCGACTGGCGGAACTGGGGCGCATAGCGGACGCGGATGTTATACTCGTCGCCATCTTCGCGGTAGAGGGATGCGACTGAGCCGTTGATGCGGTTGCGCATGTACATCGAAGCGGTCGTTACGTTCAGTCCGTTGACGGCCAGTTTCTCGCGATCGAAATCAATCTGGTATTCGGGGATATAATCCTCGCGGCTGACGGTCACCTGGGATACGTTCTTGTTGTCGCGCAGGCGTTGGGCTATTTCGCCGGCGATGATGTCGGTTTCGGAAAAGTCAAAGCCGTATATTTCGACGTCTACGGTAGCTTCACCACCCATCATGCCGCCTCCGCCTCCGGCCAGGACTTCAAAGCGCTTGATCTCTGTGTATTTTTCCAGGTCTTTGCGCATCAGTTCGCATATCTCGGACAGTCCTCTGTTGGAGCCGCTCTTCTCGAAGCGTTCTCCCACGCTGTAGAGGCTGATGTAAAATTCGATGATGTGCGTGCCGCTGCTGCTCATTTGCGCGAAGGTATTGTCAGTGCTGGCTTGTCCTTCGGAATGGTTTGTCATTTTTATTTCCGGATAGTTTGCGCAAAATTCTGTGTTTATCCGTTGCGCCAGTTCGCGGGTGATATTCTGACCGGTTCCGATGGGAAGTTCGATGTTGACGCTAATGTTCGCGTTGTCTTGCGTGGGGAAGAACTCGGTCTTGATGGTTGGGGTCAGGAAGAGGCTTCCGATGAAGATCAGGGCGGCGCCGGTTATGACCGTTTTGCGATGACGGACGCCCCAGTTGACGAGACGTGCATAGGCGCCATCAAGCCAGTCCAGCGCCCGTTCGACCGGAGTGAAGAGGAAGATGTAGAGTTTGCCTTTTTTCGGATTCAGGCGTAGCATCTGCGAGCAAAGCATGGGCGTGAGCGTCAAGGCGGAGATGAGCGATATGCTGATCACGATGGTTACGATCCATCCCAGTTGGCGGAACATGATGCCGGCGATACCGGAGGTTACCATGGTGAAGGGAAGGAAGACGGCCAGGATGGTCAGGGTAGAGGCCATGACGGCGAGCCCTACTTCGTTGGTGGCGTGGATAGCGGCCTGTTTGGGCGAGCTTCCCCGTTCGATATGCTTGGTGATGTTTTCGAGCACCACGATGGCGTCGTCGACCACCATCCCGATGGCAAGGGAGAGGGAGCTCATGGATACGATGTTGAGCGTATTTCCGGATGCCAGCAAGTAGGCGAACGAGGCGACCAGCGAGATCGGGATCGTCAGCACGATGATGAACGTGGCCCGCCACCGGCGCAGGAAGGCCAGGACGACGAGCATGACGATGAGGAAGGTGGCGATGACGGTCTCGACCAGCGAGTCGATTGTATGGACGATATTTTCGGAGGTATCCATGATGATGCCCAGTTGCACGTCGGAGGGGAGGCTGGCTTGTATTTCGGGGAGCTTTTCGTAGACCTTTTTAGCGATTTCGACCGAGTTGGCGCCGGATTGCTTCTGGATGATGATCATGCCGCCCCGGGTGCCGTTGTTGTAGGTCTCCTGGGCCCGTTCTTCCACGTAGTCGCGGACGTAGGCTACGTCGCGCAGATAGACGGTCTTGTTGTCGCGGCTCCCGACGACGAGGTCGAGCAGTTGGTTGACTTCGGTAAATTCGCCCTGTACGCGCAGGGAGTAGGTGTTTGAGCCGATGTCGATGACGCCGCCCGGCGTGTTACGATTCTCTTGAGCGATGACGGCCGAGATGCTTTCGATCGTTTGTCCGTAGGCTTCGAGTTTGTAGGGGTCGCAATATACCTGGAGTTCGCGTATGGGCGTTCCGCTGACGGAGACTGCGCCTACGCCGTTGATGCGCGCCAGGGGGTTGGCGACTTTATCGTCGAGGATTTTGTAGAGCGCGTTGGTGCTTTCTTCGGCCGTGACGGAGAGCATGAGGATGGGAATGTCGTCGGTGCCGAACTTGAAGATGACGGGGCTTTCGGCGCCGTCGGGCAGGTAGGACTTGACCATTTCCAGCTTGTCGCGCACGTCGTTGGTGGCGACGTCGGTATCGGATCCGTATTCAAATTCGAGTGTGATGACGGAGATATTTTCCCTCGATTGGGAGGAGATGTTCTTCAGGTTGCTGACGCTGTTGAGCGTATTTTCCAAGGGTTTGGAGACGTTCATCTCGACATCTGCGGCGCTGGAGCCAGGGTAGGCGGTCATCACCATGATCATGTTCATGTCGATCTTGGGGAGCAGGTCGATCGACAACCGGCTGAGGGAGTACAGGCCGAGTATGACTACGGCCACAAAGATCAGGGCGGTAGTAACCGGCTTTTTTACCGCTGTTGAATATATACTCATAATGTGTGCTGCTTTTTTTTAATTAACAACTTCTACTTCTACGCCGTTGGTCAACCGGTTTTGGCCGGTGACGACA
Source organism: Tannerellaceae bacterium (assembly GCA_031271045.1). Taxonomy (GTDB): domain Bacteria; phylum Bacteroidota; class Bacteroidia; order Bacteroidales; family Tannerellaceae; genus DFXE01. The sequence goes on along the minus strand of JAISWO010000063.1, from coordinate 18,602 downwards.
ATGCGTTCTCCGTTGTCGATACCCGAAAGGATCTCGTAGCGTTTGCCCAGCCGGCGTCCCAATTCTATTTTCTGATACGATACCGTGCCGTTGGGTTGGAGCACATATACGTAACGGTCGCCCGATCCGGCTTGCTTGACGATCGAGAGGTCGGAGGCCACGATCCGTTGCAGGGAGCCGAAGTTCATTGTCACCCGTGCGAACATACCGGGGCGCACGCGTTCGTCGGCGTTTGTCAGGCGCAATTCTACGGTGAAGGTGCGGCTTGCGGGGTCGATGGTGGGATAGATCAGGTTCACTTTGCCGGTGAAGGCTTCGTCGCCGTAGACGTCGAGGCGGACGGTTACGTCCATGCCCTTTTTCACTTTGGTGAAGTAGCTTTCGGAGACGTTGACCATCAATTTGACGGGGCGTATTTGTTCGACCACGTAGACGGGCTGGGCGCCGGTGTACATATCGCCGTTATCGTAGTTGCGCGCTGTGACGATGCCGGCGATGGGGCTGAGCAGGCGGTTGTTTTCTTGCAGGTTGCGGTAGGTTTCTTTCGCTACGTCGAGAGTGGTTTTCTGTGCATCCCAGACCGATTTGGAGACGCCTCCGACCTTGAAGAGTTCGTCGATGCGGCGGAACTCGGTTTCCTGGTTTTCGATCTGTTTGGCGGTTTGCTTCAGGCTGGTGTCGTCCATAGTGGCCAGCGGTTGTCCGGCGGCGACATGGTCGCCCACTTCGACGTGCAGTTGGCGGATGCGCGCAGGCGCCTGGGGCGCTATTTTGTTGGATACGGCGGCGAGCACGGAGGCGGTAAATTCGCTGAGTTGTTCGACGTCTTCGAGGTGTACGGTTTCTACTGTCACATTCGGTTTTATATTCGTTTCTTCCGTTTTCTTCTCGGCCGGGGCGCAGGCGACGGCAAGTGCGAGGGCGGCAGCCGGCAGGAGTTTGAATAGACTGTTCGTTTTCATCTTATGGTAGGGTTTTAATGTTGTTTTATTTTGAATCTGATTGTTTGCCTGTTAATTTATCCAGTTCGCTTTTGGCGGTCATATAGTCGTAGATAGCCTGGTTGAAGTTCAGTTGCGCCTGCGTCATAGCGAGTTCGGCGTCGTTCATTTCCAGGAGCGTGCCTGATCCCGTATCGTAGCGTTTGCGGGCGATGGAGTGTCCGCGCCGGGCCTGTTCGACGCCTTTTTGGGCGGCATCGAAGCGCTTGATGCAGGTGTTCATGTGATCTACGTATTGTTTGACGGCGAGCTGGAGGTTGCGTTGGGTATCGTCTTTTTGCATGCCGAGCTGCAGGATGGTGACTTGGGTCTGGCGGACTTTATTCAGCCGGCTGCCTCCCTGGAAGAGCGGTACGCTGAGCGAGATGCCGACCATAGAGTAGGGGTTCCAGCGATAATCGCGGAAGCGGAAGTCGTTGTTCATCGAGCTCCATTGGTAGAGGCCGCTGAGGGAGAGCGTGGGCAGGAAGTCGAGCTTTTGCATCTCGAGCGTACGGTGCAGGAGTTTGTCCTGGATGTCGAACTGCCGGAGGGCGCTGTTGTCGTCGAGGCTGACGTTGGTCATTGCGTTGATGTGCCCGGCAAAGAGTTCGGAGCGGTAATCGGCCAGTTGTCCTTCGCAATCGAGCTCCAGGTCGAGGTCGACGCCCAGCAGGGCTTTCAACTGCCATTTGGCCAGGATGACGGCATTTTCGGCCTGAAGGAGATTCGGTTCGAGGTTCCTGACCGACACGTCGGCGCGTATGAGGTCGTACTCGGCCACCAATCCCTGGTCGAACTTCGTCCGGATGTCGGTATAGTTGGCCATCGCATTGTCGTAGCTCTCTTTGAAGACGCGGTAGGAGTCGTTGGCCAGCAGGACGCCGTAAAAGCTTTTGCGCACCTGGTTGGTCATATCTATTTTCGACGAGCGCGCCTGCTCGATGGCCAGTTCCACGTCGACGGCCGAGATCGAGAGACTTTTCCACAAGGCGGCGTTGACAAGGGGCATACCGGCGGTAAAGCCGATGCTCCAATTATTGTCGCGCCCGATGGAGATCCCTTCTTCGCCGGACGAAGGGTCGGCCGGGGGCTGGGCATCATTGATGGCCTGGAACAAAGTACCGGGCGTATAGCCGGGCACTTGGCTCACGAACGTCTGTTCGATCCCGTTGAAGGTTGGCAACATCATGCTGACCATGTCGAAGGCCCCATCCATATACATGACTTGTTTCTTGAGCGTGCGATTGTAGTCACCACCCAGGTTGATTTGAGGAAAGAGGGCGGCATAGGAGCCCTTTTGCGCGTATTTCTTTTTTTCGATTTCCTGTTCGGCTACTTTCACCGTCGGATTTTCACTCATCGCAATCTCTAATGCTTTATCCAGGTTAAGGACCAACGTCTCCTGGGCCCCGGCCGGCGAAATCATCGCAGCCAACAACCACAGCCCTGTCATCGGCATTATCTTTCTGACACTTATTAATTTTTCCATTGATAAAAAGATTATATTGTAAAATCGGAAACAAAAGTAAGATTATCTGTCTATTTAGTCAAACAAAAAACGCTTATTTGAGGGTATCCATCGACGAATGAGGGTTTATTGTCGACTAACATACCCCTCAACTGGGCCTGACGAAGGCCCCTTTTCCTGTCGCGACGTCGGAAAACCATTAACCAACCCCCCGTACATGTCCGCGACGTTGGGAAACCATTTTCCAAGCCCTCGTACATGTCCGAGACGTTGAAAAACCATTTTTCAAGCCCCCGGACATGTCCGAGACGTTGAAAAACCATTTTTCAAGCCCTCGTACATGTCCGCGACGTCGAAAAATCATTTTTCAAGCCTTCGTACATGTCCGAGACGTCGAAAAATCATTTTTCAGCCTCTCGGACAAAAACAGGACGTTGAAAAATCATTTTTCAACCCCTCGGACAAAAACAGGACGTTGGAAAACCATTTTTCAACCCCCCGGACAATAACAGAGCCTTGGAAAACCAACCTGCCACATATAAATATATAAACAGAACATTGATGGAAATTTTTTTTGCTTTTCTGTTGGATAATTCAAATACACTATCTACATTTGTGGCGTGATGCAAAAAAAAAGGAGCACACAACAAATAAAATAAAACACATCCTATGCTAAAGATCATCTACGTCCCCTCATTCCCCGCCCGGCTCAGAAACGCCGAGCACTTCGACATGTACGAACACATCGTTCTCCACCTCGCGGTCAAGGGATTGAAGCCATCCGCCGCCGTTGTTGCCTGGAATGACTTCCTCCTATCCTTCGACAAAGAAGACGAACTGTACAAGCGAAGCGCCAAACAAGAAGAGACACAGCAAATCAAAGCCGTGCACGAGAAACGCAAGACCTCCTACGTTGTGCTCCGGCGCATCATGGAGCTGGCGGCCATGAGCGAGACACCGGAAGTAAAAGAAGCCGGCGAAGCGCTCATGCACGTGATGGAAAACTATTCCAAAACGTACTACGCGCCCATGACCGAAGCCTCGGCGCTGATCTTTAACCTCGTCCAGGACATGGAAAAGGAAAAGAACGCCCCCAAGGTCGCCCTCATACACGGCGCACAGGACGCAATCGCCCGCCTCAAGCGCGATAACGACGCGTTCATGACGCTCTATGCCGAGCGCACCGTGAACGAAAACGATCAAAAGCACGACGGCCGCTTAGTCGAAGCCCGGCGGCAATCCGACGGCAAATTCGGCATCGTCGTAGACTGCGTCAACGCCCTGTACTACGCCAACGAAGTATCGCCCAACAAAGACCCCGAAGTGAGCGAACTCCTGGGCGACGCGATCCGCTTCATCAACTCCTTCCTCCGCAAATACGAAGCCATCTACTCCCGGCGCAACCCGAGGTACCACCTGGGCAAAGACGACCAGCCCGCCGGAGGCGACGACGAAACGCCCGGCAGCACGACGCCCCAACTGGCCATCTCCGCCCAAGCCGTCGTAGGAACCATAACCGGAATGACAGGCCTCGGCGCCCAGATGTCGCTCCAGGCCACCGACGCCGTTCTCTTTGCCGGCATCCTTTACCCGGAAGCCAAAGACGGCCAGATGAAGATCATGAACCCCGAGACCGACACCATCGAAACCCTCCCGGTGGCCGACTTCCTGTACGATACCGACGGAACGACGCCCATCGGCCTCTTAGTCGACCCCCCGGCAGCCAACGTCTTCTTCGAAAAACCCTTCTACGGTTTTGGCGGCACACGAACAGCCGAAATCATCAAAAACGACCGTACGCTCGCCATCCTCACCGGCCTGCAATACCCCGCCACCATGATTGACAACTGACAATGAACAAAGGATTCGGGACGGCTCCTGTTTTCTTCACGGCCATCTCCACCATTCTGGGCGCGATCCTTTTCCTGAGGTTCGGATATGCCATCGGGGCAACCGGCTTCTGGGGGGCGATCGCGATTATTATTCTCGGACACTTAGTCACCATCCCAACCGCCCTGGCCATCTCCGAAATCGCCACCAATACGCGCGTAGAAGGCGGCGGCGAATACTTCATCATCTCGCGCTCCTTCGGACTGAAAATCGGCACCACCATCGGCATCACCCTCTACCTCTCGCAAGCCATCAGTATCGCCTTCTATGTCATCGCCTTCACCGAAGCCTTCGAACCGTTCTTCAACTGGTGGCAGGCAACGGTGGGCTTCGAGCTGCCGCGCCAGACAGTCAGCGTACCGGCCCTCTGCCTCCTGGCGCTGCTCATCCTGCGCAAAGGCGCCGGCCTGGGCATGAAAATGCTGTACATTATTAATATCATCTTGTTCCTCTCGCTCTTCTGCTTCTTCATCGGCCCCGCCATCGACTCCGCCGGCGCCTCTGCCGAAGCAATAGCCGGCAATTTCACGCTCCGGAACACCGACAGCATCTTCTTCTGGTTCGCCATCTGCTTCCCCGCCTTCACCGGCATGACAGCCGGCGTCGGACTAAGCGGCGACCTGAAAAACCCCGGCAAATCCATCCCCCTGGGCACCATGGGAGCCACCCTCTGCGGACTGGCCGTCTACATACTGATCGTTTGGAAACTATCCGCCTCCGCCTCCCCAACCGACCTGAGTACCGACCAACTAATCATGGCCCGTATAGCCATAATGGGCAGCCTGATCATCCCGATGGGATTGGCCGCCTGTACCTTCTCGTCCGCCCTGGGCTCCATCCTCGTAGCCCCGCGCACCATGCAGGCGCTGGCCGCCGACAAAAGTTTCCCCTTGCAACGCATCAACCAATTCCTCGCCCAAGGACGAGGCGCAACCAACGAGCCGGCAAACGCCACCCTCGTATCCTTCCTCATCGCCCTGTTCTTTGTCTTGGCAGGCAATGTCGACAAGGTAGCGCAGATCATCTCGATGTTCTTCCTGATCACCTACGGGACGCTCTGCCTCATCTCGTTTATCAACCACTTCGGCTCGCCGCCATCCTACCGCCCGCGATTTAAGTCCAAATGGTACTTCTCGCTCGGAGGCTTCCTGATGTCGGTATGGATCATGTTCATGATCAACCCCCTGTACACCATCATCTCCTACCTCCTGCTCGCCCTCATCTACCTCTTCGTCGAACATTACAACAAAGACGGCAAAGGCCTGGTCGATATCTTTGAAGGAGCCCTCTTCCAGCTCAACCGCCGCCTCCGCGTCTTTATGCAAAAGCACAAATCCTCCATGGCAAGCGAAGAATGGCGCCCCTCGGCCATCTGCATCTCCCCCCACTCCTTCGAACGCGACAAAGTGCTCGAACTGATGACCTGGCTCAGCCACCAGCACGGCTTCGGCACCTATTTCCATTACATCGAAGGCTATTACAGCAAACAAACCTTTGCCGAATCGCAAAACATCCTCCGCCAACTCATCGACCGCCAGAAAGAACACAGCAGCGCCCTCTATATCGACACCATGATCTCCCCCTCCTACACCTCCGCCATCGCGCAGGTCATACAAGCCCCCTCCATATCCGGGATGGAGAACAATATGGTTGTCTTCGAGTACGACAAAAGCCGTCCGGAAGAACTGACCCGCATCATCGACAACATCAACCTCGCCCGGGCCGGCGATTTCGATGTCTGCATCTTCGCCTCTTCCTCCTACCCGATCCGGAACCGTTTCGGCATCCACGTCTGGATACGCGAGACCGACGAGAAAAACACCAACCTGATGATCCTCCTCGGCTTCATCATCATGGCCCATCCCGACTGGTGCAAAAGCCAGATAAAAATCTTCATCGCCACCACGCGAGCCAGCGAAGCCGTAAAAGAAGAACTAAAAGCCCGCATTGCCGCCGGACGACTGCCCATCACCCTGACCAACATCGAGATCATCCTCCTCGGAGAAGGCCAGACCGTCGGCGACGCCGTCAGCATCCACTCCCGTCATGCAGGCCTCACCATCCTTGGCTTTCGCGAAGAAATCATCCGTCACGACGCACAAAGCTTCTTCACCCGCTTCAACGCAATAGGCGACATCCTCTTCGTCAATGCCTCGCAGTACAAAGAGATCTGAACCCAAAAAGAAAAAGATCTTTTTCTTAATGATAATAACAATTGAATTGCAATCCCTGTATTAACAGACTGCTCGCCGGATTTTGAGATGGCTTGGGTAATGATTTGGCGTAGTTTACTAAACTGTTCCTTGAACCAGTCTGCGATATTTTGTCCGTTGAGAGAAAGGTGTAGTTTATTGGGGTTGTGAGCTTCTTTGTACAGTTGTAATTTAGCGTCCTTGATTTAAACGATAACGATCGGTTCCAACTACTGCTAAGTAAGGCTAATCAGTCACAGCTCACATACCTTATGTTGGATTAGACGCCAATCCTTCGCCAATTGGTGGTCGCACCAGATTCGAACATCGAAAAACGATGTTACTTACAATTATCAAGCTGGTCTTTGAATTTTTAGATTATCCGGCGTCGACAATCTCTACCGCATAGCCGGTAAAGAGTCCGCTTTCAATAACACCGGTGATAGACTTAAGAGCGACTTCGGCACCTTCCGGAATCCCGTCGAACCACACGTCCACGATCAGGTTCCCGTTTTCAGTAATAATGGGGCCATCTTTTCCTTCCGCCATGCGGAGCCGGATGTCGGTAGGAGCCAATTCTTTGAGCGCCTGCCCCACATAGGTCAGCGCCTGGGGAAAAACCTCCACCGGGACGGGAAACTTCTCGCCCAGCCGGGCCACCCGCTTCGACGAGTCGGCAATGATATACGTTTTCGGGCTCGAATTAATCAGCAGCTTCTCCCTGAACATTGCTCCCCCTCTCCCTTTAATCAGGTTGAGATCCGGATCAATCTCGTCGGCGCCGTCGAAAGTCCAATCCGGCCTGTTCTCTTCCAGGTTAGTGACCGGTATTCCCAATCCGGCGCAAGCCATCGTAATTTCCAGCGAAGTGGGAATAGCCCTGACAAACAAGCCTTCTCGCTTCACCCGCCCGGCGATGGTCAGCAGTGCCAAATACGACGTCGATCCCGAGCCTATTCCCACAACGTCTCCATCCTTCACCATTGCAGCAATCAATCTGGCCACCCGTTCCTTCTCTTCCCTCCGGGCAATCTCCCCCCAGACAAATGAGTCAATAATATTATCTTTCCATTTCATGAGGCTGCAAACTTAGGCAAATATTATGTCATTCCATACAGTTTCTCGTCAATATCCTTGCAATATAGAATCTTTTTTAAGTACTTTGCGCACAGTTTCAATCAAAATGTGCAATAACAATGGCTATCACCGTTTCTAAAACGCGCGAAATGTTAGTGGATGTAGCTCGGCAACTGTTTGCCCGTATGGGCGTCGACAATACGACCATGAACGACATTGCGCAAGCCTCCCAGAAAGGACGCCGGACTCTGTACACGTATTTTAAAAGCAAAAACGATATTTATCAGGCGGTCGTAGAAACCGAAATAGGTAAACTATACAATATGCTCCTCGATGTGGCCGCCCAGGAACTCCCGGCAGACGAAAAACTGATCACATTCATATACGTCCGCTTAGATGCCGTCAAATCGTTGGTCTTTCGCAACGGAACCCTGCGCGCCAACTTCTTTCGCGACATCTGGCGCGTAGAAAAGGTGCGGAAAGGATTCGACATCAGGGAAACGGAACTCATCAAACGCATACTCGACGACGGCATACAGGAAGGTATTTTCGATATGCCCGACTCCAGCGTCACCGCCCTGGTGCTGCACCACGCACTGAAAGGATTAGAAGTCCCTTATATACGAGGATTGATGGGCGACACCGTCAACCAGAAAATCAAGCGTAGGGACAATGTAATGAATTTGGTATTCAACGGAATCAAAATAAAAATAAAGTAAAGTACAAACAGCAATGTTTATTAATGCTACAGGTTTCTATCTGCCCGGAGAACGGGTACATAATGATTATTTCTTTAAAGTGAACGGATTAACAAGCGAGTGGATCGAACAACGTACCGGAATCATAACACGATCGAAAGCCAAACAGGAAGAAAATATCAATACAATGAGCCTGAATGCCGTGCGTCATGCCCTCCCCCGGCTGTCGTACGGGATAACAGAAACCGACCTGATCATATCAGCCTCATATTCCCCATATGATACGGTTGCCACAGCCGCACACGAAGTACAGCGCGCATACAACATAGAACATGCGAAAGCATTCTACATCTCGTCTGCCTGCTCATCCTTTCTCAATGCGCTGGAAATTGTTGAAGGCTACTTCGCCCTCGGCAAAGCCTCCAAAGCGCTGATCCTGTCGGCCGATAAAAATTCGGCCTACCATAACGAATCCGATCCCCAGGCCGGACACCTCTGGGGAGACGCCGCCGCCGCTTTCTTCATCTCCAAAGAACGGATACGGGAAACCGACAAACAGATCATCGACATCTATACCGAAGGCCTTGGCCATGTAGGAAAAAGCACCGATGCTGTGAAACTCTGTCCTCGCGATGGCGGCATCCGGATGCCGGAAGGCCGCGACGTCTTCATACAAGCATGCACCTACATGCCCAAAAACATCCTCTACCTGCTGGAAAAAAATGGATACACGCTCGACCAACTCTCGTACTTCATCGGACATCAAGCGAATATGCGTATCCTGACAAACATAGCCAAACAATTAGACCTCCCCGAAGAAAAATTCCTGCACAACATCGAAGAACTGGGAAATACCGGCTCGGTAAGCTCGGCATTGGTCTATGCACAAAACGAACATATATTCAAAAAGGGCGACTTGCTGGGTATTACCGTCTTTGGCGGCGGATACTCTGCCGGCGCCTGCCTGATAAAATACTAATTCAAGTATAATTAATCATTTACAGTATGACATTATTAAAAGGAAAAGTAGCTCTTGTAACGGGAGCCGCACGCGGAATAGGCAAAGCCATCGCTCTGAAATTCGCCTCGGAAGGCGCCGATGTAGTATTCACCGACCTGGCAATCGACGACAATGCCCTGGCAACCCAAAAGGAAATCGAAGCCTTCGGCGTCAAAGCAAAAGGATATGCCTCCAATGCCGCTAATTTCGAAGAAGCCCATAAAGTAGTAGGAGAAATCGTCAAAGACTTCGGACGTATCGACGTCTTAGTTAACAACGCAGGCATCACACGCGACGGACTGATGATGCGCATGACCGAGCAACAATGGGATATGGTAATCAACGTAAACCTGAAGTCCGCGTTCAACTTCATACATGCCATCACACCCGTTATGATGAAACAAAAGAGTGGAAGCATCATCAATATGGCGTCCGTGGTCGGCGTTTCGGGCAATGCGGGACAAGCGAACTACTCCGCTTCGAAAGCCGGCATGATCGGCTTGGCCAAGAGCATTGCAAAAGAACTCGGCTCACGCGGAATCCGCGCCAATGCCATCGCCCCGGGATTCATCCTCACAGACATGACAGCCGCCTTGCCGGAAGAAGTCAAAGCCGAATGGGCAAAACAAATCCCCCTCAGACGCGGAGGGACGCCCGAAGATGTCGCCAACGTAGCCACCTTTCTCGCCTCCGACCTCTCCTCGTATGTGACAGGCCAGACCATCCATTGCTGCGGCGGAATGAACACCTAAAACGATATGGAAGTTATCTACGAAGACAATCATATCATCGCCGTCAATAAGACATGCGGCGAGATTGTACAAGGAGATAAAACCGGCGATACTCCTCTTTCGGAACATCTGAAAGCATGGCTGAAAGAGAAGTATCAAAAGCCCGGGAACGTATTCATAGGCGTAACGCACCGCCTTGATCGCCCGGTCAGCGGAATCGTCCTGTTTGCCAAAACAACCAAAGCGCTCTCGCGCCTGAATGATATGTTCCGCCTCGGCAAAGTAAAAAAAACATACTGGGCTATTGTCAAAAATCTCCCGCCTGCAGATGAAGGCGAACTCATTCACTGGCTCAGCCGCAACGAACAACAAAACAAAAGCTACGCCTACGACGACGAACGTCCTCATTCCAAGCAAGCCATCCTGCATTACAAGTTGATTGCCCGTTCAGACCATTACCATCTGCTGGAGATTGATCTGAAAACCGGTCGGCATCACCAGATCCGTTCCCAATTGTCCAAAATAGGCTGCCCTATCAAAGGCGACCTCAAATACGGAGCCGACCGCTCCAATGCAGACGGGGGAATCAATCTCCATGCCCGGAAGGCCGAGTTGATTCACCCCGTTTCCAAAGAAGCCATCACAATCATAGCTCCTGTCCCGCATACCAGCCTGTGGGAAAGCTTTTCTATTTCAGAACCATTGTCTTGATGAAGTCCAGACAGGCGGAATAATATTTCTTATTATTATCCGTCCCTTTGATGCCGTGTCCCAATCCGGGGAACTCGACATATTGGTAGGGCTTGTTTAATTCCTCTAATTTTTCTGCCATAAAGCGTGAACCGCCGATGTCCACCCGGTTGTCGTGATCTCCATGGATCAAGAGCAAGGGGCCGGTGATCTTACCGACATGAGTGATGGGCGAGCGGTCAACTAATCTCAGGGAGTCAATGGCAGGATCGCCGGCCTCCAGGGCTGTCCAATCCGGAATATTCGTATGACTGTGCTGCCAGAGAATATCGCAGAAGCCGGCGGTTTCGATACCGAAGCCGAACGGGAATGAGGCTTTGTTTCCGTTGACTTCACCGGGGAAGGTCATCAGTCGCATAGTGGCGTATCCGCCGTGACTCATGCCGAAGACGCCGATACGTTCGGCCGGCACGTGTAGCTTTTCCGAAATATATTGGGCAGACTGGATGATGTCAATGATTTCGTCCCCTCCCAGATCGCCGTCATTCAGGGCGGCAAAGTCTCGTCCGAAGCCGGCCGATCCTCTTGGCGAGGGGCTTAATACATAGATGCCGGCCTGCGTTAATATCTGATACTCGTCGTTGTATCGGTTGGTTCCTCCGTAGAAGGACTCGATCAGGACGATTTCTTTCCCTGCGGGCAGGGGATTGTCGGGCGTGAACAAGTAGGCATGCAGGAGGCGTTGCTTACCGGTCAGCGGGTCGATGTCGAAGGTCGGTATTTCGAGGCGTTCGACGGAGGAGTGAACCAGTTTTTCTTTCAAATCGGCGGGGACATCCAGGACAACATCCAATGCGACGGCGTCGAGTTGTACGGTGGCGTCGATGAGTTGGAAGAGTTCGTCGGTTGCTCCGGCGATCAAGGTCACCCGGTTGTCTTTGGCCGTTCCGATATGCAGTCCCAATCTCGACGATTGCCGGTAGCAAACTTCCTTCGTATCGGGGTCGATCAGGATCAAGGTCGTTTCTATGGGATTACTTTGTGAGGCAAAGATGTACTTGCGATCGCCGATCGTCACGTAGCAGGCATCGTCGATGTCTGTCCGGTAATGCGTCGCCTGCTGTACGGTTTTACCGGAGAGGCTGAAGCTGTAAAGGTTGGCGTATCCATCCTGGTCGGAGAAGAAGAAGGCGGTCTCTGCCGACAGCCATTCGTCTATCACTTTGCAACCACTCAGGCTGGCCCTTTTGCTGCTATCGGTAAGGGGTTCGATGGTCTTCGTTTCCAGGTCGACATAGACGATATTGGTGTAGGTGCGATCCATGCCTTTGAGGGCTAAAAGCATCAGGCCTTTTTCTTCGGGCTGCCAGCTTATGTCGCCCCATGTGAAGCGGTAGTCGGGCGTATCTTGGCAAACCAAGACGTCTTCCAGCGTGCGGAGGTCGATGATGCGGAGTTCGTCTAACCTTTGTTCGTTCTGTCCCAGACGAGCGACGTAGGCTATTTTGGTCTTTGCGGGGTTGAATCCCCAGGCATAGATGTAGGGTACGTCGGTCAGCTTTTCGGTGACATTGCTTCCCGGTTGGGTCCGGTAGATATTGATGATCTCGTCGTTCTTTTCGTCACCGATCCAATAGACGTTGTTGTCGGCTTCGTTGTAGCGCGGCGACCAGCAGTTGCGCGTCGAGAAATTGAGATCGACCACGTCCTGTGCGTTCCTCAGGTCGGCGTCTTTTTCGACGGGCAGCCATTGGAGCTTGTTTTCGTTGGCCGTTTTGAAGAAGAACAGCTTCTTCCCGTCTTTACTGACCGAGAATTGGGCGTAGGGGAAGTCTTCGAAATAGGGCGTCAGGTCGATGGTTCGTCCTTCAAATTCCAGCGCGAGGTTATTGACGTCATGAGTTGTCCTGTTGGAACAACTCATGACCAATAAACAGATTATATTCAGAAAAAGAAAATTTCTCATATCCTATTTTTATTTTGCTCTCCAGTATTCGTTCTGATCGGCGTCCGTCGTGCTTTTGTTGTAGTCCAACTCGTCGGCGGGGATGGGGAACATGAAGCGCGGGCTGTTGGCCGGCAGTTCTTTGACGCTGCTCCAGTGCTCGTCGCCTACTCTTTGGAGCGGTTTCTGGAGGCGTTTGATGTCGGGCAGGGCAAAACCTTCGCCGTAGAGTTCGCGCCGTCTCTCTTTCCATACTTCGTCGACGGATATTTCGGTAGAGATGGTTCCTCCGCGTTTGGTCTGGAGGGCATTGAGGACGGTCAGGGCTTTGGGATCGTTTTTACGCGCCAGACATTCGGCTTCGATCAGGTAGGCTTCGGCGATGCGGGCCAGGGGATAGTCGGCTATACCGAGCGAGCCTTTGGAGGAATATTTGGAGGTAAACAATCCGTCTTTCTCGTCGATGTAGAAGGGGAAGAGCGCGCGGCTGTCGCCCGGGCCGAAGAGGTTGGCGAAGGACCAGGTGATGCGCACGGTGCTGTAACCGGTCATCCAGTCGACGGAATTTTCGGCGAGATAGTTGTAGGTTACTTTCGCGCCGTATCCTTCGGTTCCAAAGACGGATTCGGGGTCTTTGTAGGTGGCCGCGTGATAGAAGGAGGGGATCGAAGCGTAGATGTTGGATGTTTCGGAGGTGAAGTTAAAGCCCCAGAGCCATTCATCGTTGGCGGTATTGAAGCCCGACTGGTATTCTTCTTTGCTCATCAGGTTCGAGCCGTCGAAGGCGGGGCTGGCTATTTCGGCATACTTCTGCGCATTGACGTAGTCTCCCTTATCAAGGTAGGTCCGGGCCAGCAGCAAGGCGGCATTTTTGGGGTTGATGAAGAAGTTGCTCGTCTGCGTACCGTGCTCGTAGGCGTAGGTGAAGTCGTCGATGATCCGTTGGAGGGATTCGCCCAGTTTGGAGCGAGGTACGTCGTTCCCGTCGGCGCTACCGGGCGTCAGACGCAGGAAGAGGCCCTGTCCTTCGTCGCCGGCATAGGTATAGGAGTGGCAGAAGAGGTGATAGAGGTTCAGATAGTTGTATCCTCGGATGCCGTAGGCCTGTGCGACGATGTCTTCACATCCGGCGGGGAGCTTGTCGGCATTGTTGATGATGAGGTTAGCCTGGTCTATGGCCTTGTAAGCGTAGCGCCAGAGGTAAGGAGCGTAGGCGCTCCACCATCCGTCGACGGTGCGGGGATACTGCACGTAGTTGTAGGCAAACATGAGCCAGTTGTAGGTAGAGAAGCCGTAGTTGCCGTCGGACATTTTGATGTCGTGGCCCATGACTTCGAGGGCGATTTCGCCGATGGTGAGGTAGCGATAGTCGCTACTCAGGGCGTAGGCGCCCATCAGTACGGTCTGGGCGGTTTCTTTGGTCTCGAGGATGGTTTCGTCCGAGAGGGAGGTTGCCGGGTTTTGAAACAGCGCATCGTCGGAGCAAGCTGTAAAGACGCCCGTCAACGCGAGAAGGGCAAGGAGTAATATATTTTTCGTTTTCATAGGATAACTTTTTTATTAGAATGTGACATTGGCTCCGATCGTGATTGTGCGGGGCGTCGGAATGGCGGGATAGAGTCTGTAACCGTGTACGCCGAAGATATCAATATCGTCGTATCCTTTGTAGTCGTCGGCAAAGACGGTATACAGGTTGTCGATGGAGGCCCATACCTTGGCGTTGGAGACATATTTGACGCTGGGGAGGGTGTACGACAGTGTGATATTCTTCACCTTCAGGTAGGTTGCATCGTAGAGGAAGCGGCTGGAGAGGCTGCCCGATCCGGTGGTATTATTGACGATGAAGCGGGGGACGTCGGTGGATTGTCCGGCGGTCGTCCAAGCGTTCAGGGCGTCGATGTGCAGGTTGGAGCCCGATTTGGTGCCGTCGTGCATGAGTGAGGCGTAGAGGCCGTCGTAGAATTTGCCTCCGATTGCATAGTTGAGTTGCAGGGAGAGGTCAAAATTCTTATATGCGAGACGATTGGTCAGTCCTCCGAAGATGTCGGGGGTTGATTTGCCCTGTTTTTCGTAAGTTGCTTGGGCGTAGACGTTGGTTGTTGTCCTGTTACCCTTGTCGTCGACGACGTACCAGAGAGCGTTGCCGTTTGCGGGGTCAACGCCGGCCCAGGTGGGCATATAAAATTCGTACTGGCTGCCTCCGACGTTCCAGATCTTCTGGTAGGTGGTCATGCGGACGTCTTCACCACCCTTGAGGTCTTTGATTTCATCCTTTATGAGCGATGCGTTGAGGTCGATGTTCCATTTGACGGGTCCTTGCAGGACGTTGGCGCCGAGAACAATCTCGAAGCCGCTGTTGAGAGTCTGGGCGGCGTTGAGGGTGATCTTTTCGAAGCCGTTCGACATGGCCAGGGGGTAGTCGTAGAGCAGTCCGTCGGAGATTTTGGAGAAGTAATCGACCGATCCGTAGAAGCGGTTGAGGAAGCTGAAGTCGACGCCGACGTTAAACATCGCCTGTTTTTCCCAGCTCAGCAGTGCGTTGGCCAATTGTGTGTGTCCGGCGCCGGCATTGGGGCCGTAGAGGTAGTCGGCCGATACGGTCCAGAGGCCCAGCGAGGCGTAGCGTACGAGGTCTTTGGAGAGGGTGGCCAATCCGCTTTTATTACCGGAGGTACCGTAGCTGAAGCGTAGCTTGAGGTTGTCGACAGCTTCGATGTCTTTGATAAAATCTTCCTGGTTCAGTCGCCAGGAGGCGCCTGTGCTCCAGAAGGTACCCCATTTGGTGTCGGCTCCGAAGATCGACGAGCCGTCGGTACGTAAGCTTCCGGAGAAGTTATACTTTTCGGAGTACGCATATTCGGCGCGGCCGAAGTAGGAGATGAGCACTTCCTTCGTTGTGTTGGACGAGGGAGAGAAGGAGCCGGAGGCGGCGGCCAGTTCTTGCATATTGCCCAGCAGGTTGCGTCCTCCGGCGTAGAGGCTTTCGTAGGTACTTTGCCAGTATTCGCTTCCTGCCAGGAGGTTTATGGTATGAAGCGTGTTGAAGGTAGTGTTGTAGGTAAGGGTGTTGGTCGAGGTGTACATCAAGTCGGTATTATGGTATTTGTCCAAGCGTCCGTAGTATGCGGGGCCGTTACCGTGCTCTTTGTTCCAGTAGCGGTGTTCGTCGGTGGAGACGAAGTCGGGCGAGAAGACGGTTTTGAAGTTCAAACCCTTGTAGAGCGTCAGGTCGATATAGGCCGAGGCCAGCAAGCGGTAGAATTTGCTGCGGTGTACGTCCATATAGGGGATGGCTAAGGGGTTGAAGTCCAGGTTGACGGGGTTCGTGAAGTTATATTGTTTATCTCCGTTGGCATCGAGGATGGGAGCGCCCTCGTTGTCGACGACATAAATCGGCACGCCGGCGTTGAAGGAGAGTGCATTATTGAGCGGGCCGGCTCCGGCGGATCCTCCGACGGTTGTGTTTTGGATCGAGTGCGAGGTTGTGATGTTCAGCCCGGTTTTGAGCCAGGAATAAGCCTGGGTACTGATGTTTGCCTTTGCGGAGAAACGTTCGAAGCTTCCGGCGGGGGCGATACCTTCCTGGTCGGTATAACCTGCGGAGAAGAAGTAGTTCGTCTTGTCGGAGCTACCGTTCACTTCGATGCTGTAATCTTTTGTCGGTGCGGTCTTGAAGACGGCATCCTGCCAGTCGGTATCGACCACCAGACGCGCCCCAGAGCCGGGATTCCCTGAGGCGTCCAGGGGGTTGGCTACGTTGTAGGGATTGTGGGTGATGCTGCCTTGTGTGAGCTTATTGGCTTCTTCTGCGGAGCTGCCTTGGGCTAAGTAGCCGTTGAAGACGTGCTTGTAGTAGTCGGCGGAGCCGGCCGTTTCGTAGGCTTTGCCCAATGTGGCCCAGGAGTAACGGGCGTTGAGCGTGACGCGAGCCTTGCCGGCCTGTCCGCTTTTGGTTGTGATGACGACGACGCCGTTTGCGGCCCTTGATCCGTAGAGTGCGGCGGCGGCGGCGTCTTTGAGGATGGTGATGGATTCGATGTCGTTCGGGTTGATGGCAGACAGGATGTTGCTGTTCGAGTTGTTATTATAGGCAACTTCGCTGTATTCCGTCGTGGTGGTGGCTACGCCGTCGATGACGTAGAGCGGTTCGTTCGAGGCGCTCAAAGAGCCGGAGCCGCGGATGAAGAAAGAGGTTGCGGAGCCGGGCTGGCCGGAGGACGAGATGACCTGTACGCCGGCTACTTGCCCTGCCAGCGATTTGTCGAACGACGCGGCGGGCGTACGCAGGGCTTCGGCGTTCACGACGGCGGCCGAGCCGGTGAAGGCGGACTTTTTGACCGTCCCGTAGGCGACAACCAGCACTTCGTCCAGGGCTTTGGAGTCGGACGAGAGTACGATGCGCAGGATTCCGGGGACTATGGCTACTTCCTGGGTGACCAGGCCGATGTAGGAAACGACGATGGTGCGGGCCGAGGCGGGCGCCCCGGGGATGTCGAAGGCCCCGTCGATGTCGGTAATGGTACCGACGTTTGTTCCTTTCACCAAAATAGTGGCGCCGATGACCGGGGCGCCGTCTTCTTCAGAAACAACGACGCCTCTGACTCTGGTGGTCTGCGCCGTTGCGATTCCTATGCTTATCGCTAAGCATAGTAACAGGTAAGATAATTTCATTTTCATACGTGAATCTCCTTAATTAATTAGATTTGTTATTTGGAAGTGCAAAGATATAGCATTTTTTCAGCGACTGGATACCATGCGAAGGGTATTTTTTTATTTGATGTAGAAAGTATGACATTTTGATTAAAAATGAACAGAGCCGGCAGAGGCGGCGGCGGTCGGGTGGGGGGTAATAATATAGAGCCGCCCGGGGAGGTCAGGCCCCAGACGGCTCCGCCTGTAGGAGTAGTGGATGTATCAAGGTACGACGGCTTCGACGGGGATGCTCCAGGGGCCTTTGAGGGCCCGGCTGTTTTCCCAGCGGAGTGCGATGTAGACTTTGCGGCCCATTTCGCTTCCTTTGAAGGTGATGATGGCCGGCGAGGCGGTGTCGAAGTGGGAGTGGTCGAGTACTTCGGGATCTTCGACGGCAAGGTCGGAAAAGCCCCACTTTATTTCGGCCCCGTGTTGTCCTTCGGGCTTGCCGCCATCGCTTTTTTCTCCCAGGGGGAAGAAGTCGATGCGCAGTTGGTGGCCCGGCATGGGGACGATTTCAAAGCCCGGAGGGACGGTTGCTACCGGGGCCGGTGTCCGTTTGCCCGAGGGGCGCTTGGGGGCGCCTGCTGCTTCGAGGTCGGCATCCGACATTTCCTGGTTGGCCTTCAGCATGGCTATTAATAAGCGATACTGACGGATGAATTCCTTCTCAACCTCCCGTACTTTATCACTGATGACTTTGGTGCGGGTCGCCGGGTTCTTCCATGCGTTTACGCGGGTTTTGAATGTGGTAAAGATACCGTCGTAAAAGCCCTGGTACCATTTGCCGCTGGGTGTCGACTCATCCATTCCGATACGGACGATGTTTGCGTCGACAAAATCGACTGTCTGTTGGGCTCTGTCCAACAGTTCTACTCTGCCTTTCGGCAGCCAGTCACTCTTTTCACTTGTCATAATGTATATGTTGTTTAATTAATTAGCTCTATTATTTACTTCAAAACAATTCTTCTTTCCGCTTTCTTCCATCCACTCTGGTGCGTTGCAACTCTGCCCTGGTGGACTGCATCCGGAGCTTAGTGGACTGCATCCGGAGCTCGGTGGACTGCATCCGGAGCTTAGTGGACTGCATCCGGAGCTTGGTGGGTTGCAACCGGAGCTTGGTGGGGTGCAACCGGAGCTTGGTGGGTTGCAACCGGAGCTTGGTGGGTTGCAACCGGAGCTTGGTGGGTTGCAACCGGAGCTTGGTGGGTTGCAACCGGAGCTTGGTGGGTTGCA
>JAISWO010000031.1 GCA_031271045.1 Tannerellaceae bacterium | reverse complement strand
CAATCAATTCATCATTTTGATTACCGGATTGTTTGTATCCTCCACATCCAGTCATAATAAACAGGATAATTATCCAAATTGTGAGTGTGTGTTTCATAACGTTTTAATTTATTTCAAATCTCCTGAAGAGGACTTGTGATTTATTTTATTGCTTCACATGGCAAAATTAGATGAATCCCCTCAGTTTTCCAAGCGCGTGAGATAAGAATCAAGGCCGCCCTATCTCGCTTACTGTCGTACTGGAAGTACCATTGCTATCTTGTAGCATAAATCAATAATTGTCTAACAATTAAAATGTAAGTTTATGGTCAGATGTTGTGGCCTTGACGTACATAAATGCTTGTATTTTGGACGAACAGGGCAAAAAAATTGCAGAAAAGCATTATAGAACGCTCACCCCGGAACTTGACAAGCTGCGTGCTACACTGTTAGAATCGGTACGGGTCGTGTAGCGATGGAGAGCACGAGTATCTATTGGAACTGTTTGGGGGTATTAGAATCGGATTTTTCGTTAAAGCTGGCTAATCCATACTTCATCAAGCAGCTCAAGAGCGACGTGAAAGATGCACATTGGAATAAGAGGAAGGTCTTTTAATTTTTATTCCTTCCCTTTCGGTGGAGTGTTGAGACGCTTCGCCTTTTGTCGTCTGGATCTTTACCAACTATGAGGCTTCCGTTTGATCCTATGTAATCGACTTTTACGAAAAAGAACCGCTTAACCTGTAGGTTTTTTTTAGAGGAATGATAATAGGGATTTAGCATTTCTATAAACAAAATAATGATCCCGTCCAACATGGATTGGGTAAAATCCTTTAGTTTCGGTTACCTTTGTGCGGATAAGGTTAAATAATAATGATAACACATGAACCAAGAGCCCTATTTTACGCCCGAAGAAAAACGAGACTTCCTCGCTAAATATAAACGGTTGCTGCACGTGCCGGAGATTTTCCCTGAAAAAGACGACCTCCACAAGGTGCGCGCCTTGATGCAACGCGTCATCGCACAGAATTGCTACGGACGGGATAAAAACGGTATCCACGGACTGCTGCGCAATGTCGACACGGCGCTGATCGCCGCCTGCGAAATTGGGCTCAAACGGACGCCCGTCCTGGCGCTTGTCCTCTACCGCCCGGCGCTGAAGAAG
The DNA here is from genome assembly GCA_031271045.1 of Tannerellaceae bacterium. GTDB lineage: Bacteria > Bacteroidota > Bacteroidia > Bacteroidales > Tannerellaceae > DFXE01. Next base: position 14,953 of record JAISWO010000031.1, on the reverse strand, counting down.
ATTATTGCGATCGAAGAGGTGGAAAAACTCTTCGGCGACGACGTGGCCCGGATCATTGAAAGGCTGCTGAAAACTTCCGACCTCTACGCCCGCAATACGGCTGTCGACTCCGAAAACTTCCATCGCCTGCTCTTCTCCTTTGCCGAAGACGTACGCGTTATCCTCTTGATGATTGCCGACCGCCTCTACTTGATGCGCAACGGCAAACAGCTCGTACACGCCGCCGACCGAGAACAACTCGCACACGAGGCCTCCTATCTCTACGCTCCGCTGGCGCACCGCCTGGGCCTCTATGCCATCAAAGGAGAACTGGAAGATCTCTCGCTCAAATATACCGAACCGGAACAGTTCGCCTTCATCAAAAACAAACTGAGCCAGACTAAACGCTCAAGAGATGCTTACATCGACGCCTTTATCGAGCCCGTCAGGAAGAAGCTCGAAGAAGAGGGCTTCCGTTTCGACATCAAGGGACGTACCAAGTCCATTCATTCTATTTATAATAAGCTGAAGAAACAGCAGATCGAGTTCGAGAATATCTACGACCTCTTCGCCATACGCGTGATCATGGAAGCGCCGCCGGAGGCTATCGACAAGGAACGCTCGGAGTGCTGGAGAGCCTTCTCGATCATCACCAATATGTATCAGCCCAATCCCAAACGGATGAAAGACTGGATCTCCATACCCAAAAGCAATGGCTACGAAAGCTTGCATACGACTGTCATGGGGCCGCAGAACCGCTGGGTGGAAGTGCAGATTCGCACCCGACGCATGGATGAGATCGCCGAACGCGGACTGGCGGCTCACTGGAAATACAAAGGCGTCAAAGAAGAAAGCGGACTGGACGAACTCCTGTCCAACGTGCGCTTGGCGCTCGAATCGAAGGATACTAGTCCCTACGATTTGATGAAGAGCTTCCGCATGGACTTGTATAAGGACGAGATCTATGTCTTCACGCCCCAAGGAAAGCTCATCAAACTACCCAAAGGGGCTACCGTACTGGACTTCGCCTTTGCTATACACACCGAACTGGGAAGCAAATGCGTCTCGGCCAGGGTGAACGAAAAGAATGTCCCTATACGGTATACGCTCAACAATGGCGATACGGTGGCGATACAGACCTCGCCCACGCAATCGCCCAAACCCGGATGGCTCGCCTTCGTGGCAACCTCCAAAGCGCGTATCAAAATCAAACAAGCCCTGCGCGAAGAGGCGGCCAAGAACGCCGACTTTGCCAAAGAGATGCTTCGGCGCCGCTTCAGGAACCGCAAAATCGAACCCGACGAAGCTACGCTGATGCGATACATCAAAAAGAAGGGCTATAAGACCGTGACCGACTTCTACCTCGACATCGCCGATGAGCATCTCGACCCCAACCATGTGATCGAAGATTACCTCGATCTGGAACGCCGCGAAAAAGAAACGGCCGAGCCCGGCGAAGTGCGTAGCGCCGGCGATTTTGTGGCCGTCACCGAAGCCACCGAGATAGCCGCTACCCAGCAGGATTTGCTGGTGATCGACAAAGACCTGACTGGGATTGACTATACGTTGGCCAAGTGCTGCAACCCCATCTTCGGCGACGACGTCTTTGCCTTCGTCTCTACGCAAGGGATCAAGATTCACCGGAAAAACTGCCCCAACGAGCCGCAGATGCGCGCCCGTTTCGGATACCGCATCGTCGACGCTCGCTGGAGCGGAAAGGGGGCCGACGACTATGTGGTGAATCTCTTAGTTGCCGGACGCGACGACATCGCGATCGTCACTAATATCACCTCCGTCATCGCCAAGGAGAAGGGCGTCTCGTTGCGTTCCTTCGCCATCGACTCGGTCGACGGCTTCTTCCAGGGTAACTTCGGCGTGCGGGTGAAAGATTCCAACTCCCTGGCGCAATTGGTGGGAAAGATAAAGAATACGAAAGGCGTCAGTTCGGTTGTCCGTCTGGATGGTTCGGCAACAGACCCATCTGTTTAGCTTTTTGGTGCATCAGCTCGCGGGCGGCCTCGTATTCGTTGGGGATGATGCCGTCGAGGATGGCGTTCTTGATCGCCTCTTTCAGCGTTCCCACCGGCTGTGACGGGGGCAGGCCGAAGGTCGACATGATCTCTTCGCCCGAAATGGGCGGCTGGAAGTTGCGTATGCGGTCTTTCTCTTCTATCTCCGCCAGCTTGCTGCGCACCAGTTGGAAGTTATGGAGGAAACGTTTCACCTTATCGGGGTTTTTGCTCGTAATATCGGCTTCGCACAGGAGCATCAGGTCGTCGATGTCGTCGCCGGCGTCGAACAGCAGGCGGCGGATGGCCGAGTCAGTCACCTCGTCGTCTGACAGGACGATGGGGCGCATGTGGAGGTTGACCATCTTCTGCACGTACTTCATCTTCTCGTTCACCGGCAGTTTCATGCGCCTGAAAATGCCGGGCACCATCCGTTCGCCGATGAAATTATGGTTATGAAACGTCCACCCCAGGCGGTTGTCCCAGCGTTTGGTGGCCGGCTTGGCGATGTCGTGCAAAAGGGCGCTCCATCGGAGCCATAAGTTGTCGCTATGCCGGGCCAAGCGGTCGAGCACCATCAGCGTATGGGCGAAATTGTCTTTATGACCGATGCCTTCTTTAGTCTCGACTCCTTTCAGGGCGCTGAGCTCGGGAAAGATGAGCGACAGCAGTCCGGAGAGGTCGAGCAGCTCGAAGCCGATGGATGGGCGGGGCGAGAGGATAATCTTATGCAGCTCGCCGGCGATGCGTTCTTGCGAGATGATGCGGATGCGTTCTTTGTTGCGCTCGATGGCGTCGAAGGTCTCCGGTTCGATAAAGAAGCCCAATTGGGCGGCAAAGCGTACGGCCCGCATCATACGTAGTGGATCGTCGCTGAAGGTGACGTCTGGGTCTAAGGGCGTGGCGATTGTTTGGTATTCTATGTCGCGGATGCCGTCGAAGGGGTCGATCAGTTGGCCATAGCGTTCGCGATCGAGGCAAAGGGCCATGGCGTTGATTGTGAAGTCGCGCCGGTTCTGGTCGTCTTCGAGTGTCCCGTCTTCGACAATGGGCTTGCGGCTGTTGCGGGCATAGGATTCCCGGCGTGCGCCGACGAATTCAAGCTCCCATTCCCTGGTCTTCACCTGCGCCGTCCCGAAGTTCCGGAACACCGTCAGCTTAGCGCCACGGCCCATTTTCCGAGCCACGGCCTCCGCCAGCGCGATCCCGCTTCCTACGGTCACAATATCCACATCCTTCGAGGGGCGGCGCAGGAACAGGTCGCGCACATACCCTCCGATCACATACGCCTCCATACGAAGCCCAGCAGCGGCTTCCGATATGGTAATAAAAGGCTCTTTCCATTCTAAGACTATCATAGTTATTCTTCCGATACTTTATTCCGCCGGCAAAGATACGCCGAAACGCCGAAGATGCAACGCCCCCGGCGCGAAGAAGCCCGGCGACGCAGGAGGGGGCTTTTGCCCCACTTTCTTCGTGACAGAGACTGCCTTTCCTTTCCGGTGACGTTTTGGAGGGATTGTGTATTGCACATTTCTTCCGATCGCTTGCACACGAAGAGAATAATTACTACTATTGCACCCCAAAAATAAAATAGATATGAAACATCTGCTGATTTACCTCGTTACACTCTGCTCGCTCGCATCCTGCCATACGCCTCAAACAGCCCCAGCGACCGGGACGGCCGCTACGGAAGACTCCTGCCGGCAGCATCTGCTGGACTCTATCCTGCAATACGGACTGGATCGCGAAGCGCTGTTTACGATACTGGGAGACGTCAAACCGATGAGCTCCGTCGTCTCGTTCACCTACCCCATCGCCAATGCCGACAGCTCCCTGAGGACAAGCGCAAACGTACTGAACCGCGCCGAACAAGGCCGCTTCCTCGACGAACTCTGCGCCATACAGGACTTGATGAACGAGCTCGACTTCCCGGATCTCCGCTTCATCGTCGTCCCTTACCGGAGCGCTTACGGCAACAAACGCACCATACAAGTCAGCGCCGTCCGCATCAGTGCGCTCGACAGCCTGCTAAAAGCCCAGGAAAGCTTCTTTGGACAGTTTGGCCTTGTGCCGGGCGCCGACCCGAACGTGGTGGCCGCCGTGATAGAGAATACCGGCTCCTATGAACGTTTCCGTGGCTACGGCTACCTGTTCGGCTATCCCGACCATGCGGTGGACTTCTTCGTCGACGCCTCCCTAACGCTCGACCGCTCGGGCACTTTCGTCGAACGCGCGTTCTTTAATATCCCCGTCTATGCCGGCCAGGAGGGTTACTTCGTCTATGCCAATCCGGCCTCTTATGCCCCCTCGGACGTCGATTCGTCCCTTTATTACCGGGCCGTAGACGTCCTGGACCGGTATGAAACCCTTCGCAGTCAATATTTGAACGCCGACAGCACGCTGCGCGCCTTCCACCTGCTTCAGGATTTCTTCAGCCAACCATAATGGGAAAGGCCGGCATTGCAAAGATCAGCGCCTGTACGGGCATCTCGATCGTCGTCGCCAATATGATCGGCTCCGGCGCCTTCACCAGCCTCGGATTCCAGGTCGGGGAGCTGCACCATACGCTCAGCATCCTCTCGCTTTGGATACTGGGCGGCGTCCTGGCCCTGGCAGGAGCCTTCAGTTATGCCGAGGTAGGGACGGCCATCAAACGCTCTGGCGGCGAATACGCCTTCCTGTCGCACATCTACCATCCGCTGGTCGGATACCTGTCGGGATGGATCTCGCTGACCGTAGGTTTTGCCGCCCCGGTGGCGCTTTCGACCCTCGCCTTCATGGAATACCTCCCGGTGAAGGTCGCTCATCCCGCACCAGCCGGGATCTTGCTGATTGCCGCCCTCACGCTCGTCCACAGTTATAGCCTCCGCTCCAGTGCGCGGTTTCAAAACGTCAGCACACTGCTTAAAGTCCTGCTGATCGTCGCCCTGATCGCCGCCGGCCTCGTCGTGCCCCAGGCGCCGGACAGTGCCCTCTCCTTCCATGCGTCATACCTTTCGGAGATCACCTCCGCCGCCTTTGCCGTGAGCCTGATCTACGTTAGCTATTCGTATTCAGGCTGGAACGCGGCGGCCTATATCACCGAAGAGTTCCGCAACCCGGTAAGAGCCTTGCCCGTCGCCCTGATCGGCGGAACGCTGATCGTGACGCTCCTCTACACGCTGCTGCAATACGTCTTCCTCAAGCACGTATCGCCCGCCGGACTGACCGGAGCCATCAATGTGGGTACGCCGGCCGTCGAACATATACTGGGGGCCGACCCGGCCAAACTGATGGGCGCCGCCATCTCGCTCCTGCTCATCTCCGGCATCAGTGCCATGACCTGGGTCGGACCGCGCGTAACGGCCGGCATCGCCCGCGAGCATTACCTATGGCGGCGCTTCACCGTCAACGACCGGGGTATACCGGTCAAAGCCCTGTGGCTGCAATTCGCCATCAGCGCGCTGCTGCTGCTCACCGGGACGTTCGAACAGATCATGGTCTACTGCGGCATCCTCCTGACCTTGTCCACCTTGCTGGTCGTCGCCGGCGTCTTCATCCTCAGGCGCCGCCAACAGAGGGAAGCCGACTATAAGAGCCCACTTTTCCCCCTGTTCCAGATCTTCTTTATAGGCGTCTCGCTCTGGATGATCGTCTTTGCACTTATCCATAATCCGTACGAAACACTCATCGGATTGAGCAACTTAGTCGTCGGCGTCATAACCTACTTCACCAGCCGCCGGATGCAACCGCCCACCAAGGTACAAAATACCCATCTTTAGGTATTTGACCCGTAGGTCGAAAAGCGTACTTTTGCCATCATTATTCTAAGCCATTAAGAAGTTGTGAATATATTAAAACTTACCTCGTTCCTGATCTTGTTGCTCCACTGCTCAGCGCTTCTGTCTCAGGAAAAGCTGTTCGAATTCACCGGAACCGTTGTCGACAGCGACACCCGCCGTCCCATCGAAGCCTGCCTCGTCGCCATACCCGACCGGCAATTGTGGGCCGTCACCAGCGAAGACGGACGCTTCCGTATCCCGAAGCTGAGCGCAGGTGTTTATAACTACGAAATATCCTATATCGGTTACCGCCGCCATCACGGCGTCTTCACAGTGAATGACGATGCCATAGCCGCAGGCAAAAGCATCGTCATCCGCCTGGAAGTACAAAGCCTGGCGCTCGGGGAAGTGACCGTCACGGCAAAGGAAACCAAACTGCGCTCTGCCTCCCTCATCGACCGGACAGCCATCCAACACATACAGGCCAAGTCCGTCGAAGATATGCTGCAATTGGTTCCCGGAGGCCTGACCAAAAACCCCAACCTGGCCGCTGCCGGACAAGCCTACGTGCGCGAAATATCGGTCAATGCTAACAATGCCATGGGAACAACCGTCCTGGTCGACGGAGCGCCGCTGTCGAACGACGCCAACATACAAGTCTTCTCCACCGCCCGAAACGGGATCAGCCTCTCGGAAAGCGAATCGCCCAATCGGGTCTACCAGACAACCGCCGGCCGAGGATACGACCTGCGCACCCTCTCGCCCGATAACGTTGAATCGGTAGAGGTCATCCGCGGCATCGCCGGCGTCGAATACGGCAACCTCACATCGGGCGCTATGATCATAAAGACCAAATCCGGCACCACGCCGCTCGAAATAAAAGCCAAAACTGACGAGTTCTCCAAAATGTTCTACGGCGGCAAAGGGTTCTCCTTAGGTCCCAGAGCCGGCACCGTCAACCTGTCGGTCGACTACACCCAATCCTACACTGACACCCGGCGGAAATACGAAGGCTACGACCGCATCACATCGAATGCCGGATACTCCAACGTCTTTATGAAATCCTCCCGGCCACTGACCTTCAACCTGCGCCTCGCTTACTTCCGCAATATCAACAGCCGCAAATCAGACCCCCAACTCCGTACCGAAGAACGGATTGAGAACCGCAACCAGGGCCTCCGCTTCACCCTCGAAGGAAACTGGCGACTGAACACTGCACTCGTCTCCAACCTCGATTACAGCTTCATGGTCAGCCGCAGCCACCAGATGGATTACGAGAAACGCTTCACTGTACTGCATACAGGCATCACTCCCATCGCCGAATCAACCGTCGACGGAGAGTTTGAATCCCGCTACCTGAACGCCTCCTACTATTCGGAACGTACCGTCGACGGAAAGCCCCTGAATATCTTCGCCCAGATCAAGCTCAATAAACTCATCCCGCTGGGAGAGGATGCCTTTGTCAACCTGAAAATCGGCGGCGACTGGAAACATGATTCCAACGACGGGGATGGATTGGTTTTCGACCCGCTCCATCCACCCGTGGTCAGGTCCGTACAAACCGTCCGACCGCGCTCCTACAAGTCGATCCCGGCCATGAGCATCGGCTCCGTCTTCGTCGAAGACAAAACACAGTGGCCCATCGGACGCACCCAACTGACGTTGCAGGGAGGCGTCCGCCTGTCGACCCTCTTCGTCGATCCAAGCGCCGGCAGGAATAATATCTATAAGCTCGAACCGCGCGTCAATGCCGAATACCGCCTCCTCGACAAGTCCAACAACCGCCTGTTCGACCACTTCAGCCTCGTGGGAGGCTTCGGCATATCGGCCAAGATGCCTTCCTTACTTTACCTCTATCCCGACAAAGCCTATTTCGACGAAAGCAGCCTGACGTATCTGAAGTCCGATCTATCGAAAGGATTAGCTGTGATGACGACCCAAATCGTCAACGATACCTCGAACCCCCGCCTGAAAGCCACCGTCAATAATAAATACGAAGCCGGCATAGCCGCTACAGTCCGCAAAATAACAGGCAACATCACCCTCTTCTACGAACATATCAAAGACGAATACGGATTTGCCACCGTCCCGGCGATCGTGCCTTATTACTCCTACTCCATCCCGATGCCCGGAGCGGGAGAAAAGATAGACGATTTCTTCTATCGCGACGGCGCCGTTTATTATACACAGGGAGGAACCGTTCGCCCGGCCTCCCAAACCCTTATGCACAACATACGCTCCTATTCGAGCCCCTCGAACAGGAACGAAACCGTCAAGAAAGGGATCGAATACACCCTGAATCTGGGACAGATACCGGCACTGAAAACATCCGTCGTCATCGACGGAGCCTGGTTGCATATCCGGCATAAGTCGAACGAACCCTTTTACCAGGACGTCGTCACAACTTTAGGAACGGATTACCCCTATATGCCCCTCATGCCCGCCGGTACGGGATCTATAAACAGCCGATTCAATACCAACTTCCGCTTCATAACGCATATTCCCAGCCTGAAGATGGTCTTCTCGACAACCGCCCAGATCGTATGGAGTGAGACTTCGCAGCATACGTATGAAGACGCCGCCGGCCGCCCGGTCTATTATATGGCCGTCGATCCGCAGAGCGGAAGCAGCGAACTGAAAGCGCACGTCAATCCCATCGGCTTCATCGATAAAAGCGGCGCCTACATTCCTTGGAAAAGCGAGTATTACGACGTCTTCCAGTATCGGAAGATGGTGACGACATACGCACACAATAATTATTTCGGCAAGGAAAGCTATCCGGTAACCGCCATCCTGAACTTCAAACTCACCAAAGAGTTCAGCCGGATATTGGATTTCTCCTTCATTGCCAACAACCTCCTGAGCATCTCCAGGAAATACAAACTGAGCGCCTCTTCGGGATATGCCAACCTGACGATCCCGCTCTATTTCGGCGCAGAGATAACTGTAAAACTATAATAATTCTAATATTAAAATCAAATGTTTATGTTCAAAAAAACAGCTCTTTTACTTGCCTTACCGGCAACTATGCTCCTTGCTTGGGCCTGCGGAGACGGTGACGACGACGTGGCAAAGAACTACAGTGTAACCGTGACGCTGATTACCCCCGAAGACATCGCCATCACAGACATTACGGATCTAAAGATCGTGGCAGTCAATACGACTACCGGGGTTGAAGCAACGCTATCCGACCTTAACGGCGACGGCTTAGCCATGGAAGCAAGCCTCACTGCCGGCGAATACGACTTCCGTGCTTCGGGCACAACCGACGACTTCAAGCTCAACGGTTTGACCAGCGTCCCCGTTTATGAAGACAAGAACGTGAGTATTGTCTTGAACATCGTTTCGGGCGATGGACTCATCTTTAAGGAAATCTATTATACCGGCGTGATGAGCTATTACTGGAAGGACGGGTTCTTCGAACTGTATAACAACTCCGACGAGGTGCAATACCTCGACGGCCTCATCGTAGGCATCGTAGACGGAGGCTTTGGCGCACCTTCCGCATGGGCGGACGAAAGCGGCAATTTGCCCAATCGCTATCCGCTGACCAACCATGCGATCTATTTTCCCGGCTCTGGAACGCAATATCCGGTGCAGCCCGGTGAGGGTGTCGTCGTAGCCACTGTCGCTATCAACCACTCGGCGCGCGAGCTGACCGACGAAGACGAAGCCTCGCCGGTCGACCTGAGCCACGCCAACTGGAATATCTACATCCCGGCGCAGGCTTCCGACATCGAGGTCGAAGGTATACCCAATACGAAGGTCGCACACAGCCTATGGGGCTTTGATTTCATGCCCGGTGTAAATGGCGCAGCGCTCATCCTGGCCAAACTGCCGGAAGGCGTCTCCGTCGAAAATTACATAGAAGATCCTAACAGTTTCCAAAAGACACCCGTAAGCGGGACGTGGAACCAGTTGATGATACCGCATGAATACGTGATCGACGGTGTCGACATCGTTTATCCTCTCGAAGGACAGCAATACAAACGCCTCCTTCCCTCCGAAGACATCGGTATGGCATGGGTATACGGTAAGGGAGGCCCCGGAACATCCTCCGCCTACTCGGGCAAGAGCCTCCGCCGGAAGGTCATCTCCATCACTGCCGAGGGCAAAGTGGTATACAAAGACACCAACAATTCAAGCGAAGACTTCATCATCGGCGGACAGACCCCCACGCCGGGCGTTCATCCCGTCAAGATAGATTAAATAACCCCGGATATGTCCCGGAGGCCGGTTACGGCCGGCTTCCGGAACATATTCCATCAGATTCAGAAAAGATGTCATCCGGATATAAACTGTTTTTACTGTCACTCTTTCCTTGCTGCTGCATCGCCCAGGCGGATGCCGGATGGGAAGGCAAGGCGCTGTATAAAGACCATCTCTACGTAAACCGTCTCCTGCAGGACAGCCATAACCCGGTTTCCATATCGGATGCGCCGGAGGAAGTGGCCGACTTTGAAGTCCGCTACGCATCAGAGCAGGGTGATTATAAGCCCATCGACCGGGGGCGGCATGAAACGCTTTGGACAGGTAATATATACGGTATCCGTAAGATAGACAGACTCTCCTTCGAGGGGGGAATCGAATACGCCAACCGGATGCAGGCGGACAAAAAATGGTCGAACGCTCTTTTTATCGCCGGCGGCAATCCGTTCTTTATCGCCGATTCTATTGCCGGCGACCAGGGTACGGAACAGTTTACCCTCTCCGGAGGATTGTCATACGTTGTCACGTCGCGCTGGAGGGCGGCTTTGCGGGCCGTCTACCTTGTCGGGACACTCGCCGACCAGACCGATCCGCGTCCACTGACGCAAGGCATGCGCTTCTACCTGAATCCGGGCTTGGACTATCGCTTCAGTCCCTCGTTTACCCTCGGCATTTCGGCCGGTACCGCCCGGCTGAGCGAATCGACAACCTATACCGTCGTCAATTCCATCGAGCCAAAGGTCGGTACAATCTTCCTATTTAAAGGCTTGGGCAGTCCCGAGACGAAGAGCGCCATCGGTTATAAGCGCCGGTACGAAGGCAACCAATATATGGGGCACATCCAACTCGTATGGAACGCCTCGCATACGTTGAGTAACCTTGCCGAGCTGGGCTTTTTCACCGCTTCAGAAGACGCTAAGGACGGAGATACGGGGTTCGACTTCAAGGGTGGCGACTACCGGACGACTACTTATATGCTGACCGACCGCTTCCAACTCAAAACGCTGGCCTTCATTCATAACCTGACCCTCCGGGCAGAGCATCTGCAATCCAACGGCATCTGGTATCTCCAAACGCAATCGACCGATACCGACGGTAACACCCTCTGGACCATCAGAGACAAGTCCGTCACCCACCGGGAAACGGCCCTGAAAGCCTCCCTCCACTACCGCATAGACCACCTCAAAGGCGCTTATCCCAGGCTTACAAGCTCAGTCCGGGTAGCCTTTACCCATTCCGGCATCCGTCAATATCCCGATTTATATAGCCGGAAATACAGTTTACTCACCTTCGACGGCGATATAACCAGGCGCCTGCACGTTGGCAAGGGATTACTCACCCTGTCGCTCCGGGCCACCTATGCCGTCAGCCCCCTTCAAAGCCTCGTTGCGGAGGGCTCCAAGCTATACGCTTCCTATCTGGAGCCTGCCTTCCAGGCCACCGGCAGTTCGCATTACGCCTGCGGAGCCGACGTCGTCTGGCAGACGCCCCTCTCGCTGGTTTCCTACCCTTTCTTACTGAGCCTCCATGCCGGCGCAGCCGTCAGGTCATACAACGACCAAGCCACCCTTTATTCCGGCGCCCGCCGGCAATCGTTCAACACCGGCCTTTCGCTGATCTTCTGACCGTCGTTTGTTGAGACAAACGTCAATAGAAGGAGAATTGGGCTAAAACCCTTTTCCCCAGTATACCGTTTTGTGTATCGAGGGGCGCCGGCTTTAGAGTTTGCCGATCGTTTGGAGGATTTGTTCGCCCAGGCCGATGGTGTAGCCTTGGGAGAGGAAGACGACGCGACCGAAGGTGTCGGCTATGACGACGAGCGGCAGCGTGCGGGTATCGCTCAAGTGCATGGCGGCAGCCAGCATCGAAGCGATGCGGCGGTTGTCATCTATGCCGTAGGCAACGGTGGAGGGGAGGGCGCCGTATTCCAAGGGGGCGAAAGACTGCCAATCGTCTTCCGAGGGGAAGAGCAGTAGCATCGGGCGACCCCATTGCTCGAAGCCCTGACTCAGGGAGGCGATGTCGCGCAGGGCATGGTGGGTCGGTTCCTGATGGACGCCCAGGATGGCGAGGATGAAATAGCCGCGGCCCGTGGTTTGGAGTATGGTGGACGTCTCGTTGGCATCTACCGGACGGTAGGGAGCTTCGGCGTCGATGCTTCCGATCACTTGCACATCGTCGTCATTTGCGCGCATCAGGAGGTCGATCCCGGTCGTTTCGCCTTCAGAGACGGTGAAAGATGATAGCTGCGCCAAGACATTGCCTTTGGCCATGCGCGTACCGGTGGTCAGGAGGTAATGACCTTCGTCCAGAGGTAGTGGACGGCGGAGGAGGAGGCTCCAGGCGTCTCCTCTACCCATATCGCCGGGGCCTCCGGACTCAAAGTTGAGGGTTTGTAGCGTGCCGTCGTCGCGTATGCGGGCGATGGTAAAATGGGTATAGTATTTGGGATCGTCGAGCGAGGGGATGGGGGCGTAGTCAGCGGTTACGGCGCCTCGCGGGGAGAGGTCGGCAGCGGTTGCTTCGAAGGCGGTATCCACCCAACGGCCTTCGCGGAAGTATTGCACCTTGCCGGCGACTGGCTCTATGCGGGCCGGGATTCCCAGGCTACGGGCCATGGCGACGAAGCAGATGTTGCGTGAATGGACGTCGGCGACGCGGGCCTTCCATACGCCGGCGGGCGAGATGGGGATCTGCTGGGGGTTGAGGCCGCCGGCGATAGCGACCGAGCGGTTCAGCCAGTCGGCCAGGGCCTGGGGATCGCGCCGGGCGTCTTCCTGAAGGGCCTGCGGAAGGGAGTCACGGAAGAATGTCTTATAGGGTGTCAGCAGTTCATCGGCTATGCGGGGATTGAGGACGAAAGAGATGAAACTGTCGCCGGGGCCGGGGCCGGGCGTATGCCGGAGATGATCGGTCAGGACGGAGGCGGGCGTGTCGCGCAGGTCTTTGGTCGAGATGGCTTCGAGCAGAGCCAGGGCGGTGGGCCTTTCGGCGGGGGCTGCCTGGCGGAGGAAGGCTTCGATCTCGGCGCGATTGCCGCGCGAGGCGGTCATCAGGCGGGCGGTACGGGCTTCATCAAGGCGTAATTCGCGGGCCAGGGAGCGGGCTTCTTCCGTCGTATAGAACGTCGAGACGTATTGGTTGCGCAGTGCGTCTTCCCGGCGCAGTCGGATGGCGTTTTCGCTTGTCTGTTCGGCTGTCGCTCTCGACGGGATGGCGCCGTCGGGGGGCGGGACGATGTCGAGCGGGAGTTGGATGGGGTCGCCGGGTTGTTTGTCCAAGGTAATGTGATGGGATGCGTCGTGTCCGAAAGATAGCCGGCTGAAACCGAAGCGTCCGTTGTGCGAGGCCCAGACGAGCATATCGCCCCGTCCGGCTGTGAAGAAAGCTTTGCCGTCGGCGTCGGCGACGCTGTGGGCGATGGTGTAGAACTCGGCATAGTTGTAGAGCTTCCATTCGACGCGGGCGCCGGGAGCGGGCTGTCCCTGGGCGTCGATCACTGTGACGGTAGCCCGGGCGGTGGGTGCGTAATTGCCTGTCACGTTGATCTCGGTGAAGCAATCGGTCGTTGCGATCGTTTCCTCCGGCCCGTTGTAGCGCCCAAAGGCTTTTGTGTGCATCAGCATAGACCGGTAGGCGGGGGCATTGAACCAGGCCATATCGAGTACAGGCTCCGGTTCGCAGGCTCCGAGGAAGTGCCATTGGCCGTCCACCCAGGCTTCGACCCAAGCATGGTTGTCGTCGGTATGTGCCCAGCGGGGGGTATAGACCTGTCGGGCGGGAATACCGGCTGCACGGAGGGCGGCGACAGTGAAGACGGACTCTTCGCCACAGCGGCCGACGGCCGAGCGGACCGAGGCCAAGGGAGAAGAAGTGCGTGCATCGGAAGGGGCGTAGACGACTTGCTCGTGGCACCAGTGGTTGACTTCGAGTACGGCCTGGTACAGCGACATGCCGGCCAAGCGCTCGCGCAACTGATCGTAGAAAACGAGGCGGCTTTCGTCCAAGTTTTCGTTGTTGACACGTACCGGCAGGACGAAATGCCGGAAGACATCTTCGGGAATATCCCTTCCCCAGGACATTTCCTGCCTGGCCCGGAGGGCTGCCCGCACATTGCGGAGGTAAAACTGTCCGTCATAGTCAACGGCATCGCCGATGGGCATATAGGCATATAAGAATATAAGCGCCTCGCGTTCGGTCTTTGAGGCGAGGGTATCGAGGACGGCAAAGAGATTGCCGTGTGGCAGTGCGGCGCGTTTGCGTTCAAAGTCGTCTGCGATTTGCGCCCAGGCCTTTTTGTCGGTCACAAAGCCCGTCGGCTGCCAGGTGCATCCTCCCGCCATCAGTAGCAGGCAGAGGTTACATGTAAGAAATGTTTTGTTCATCCTATTTCAGTTTAAAAAATGTGTCCAAAGGTAGGGTTTTTCTACTGTCTCTTGACCTCTCCACAGGCCTTTGACCTCTCTGCCGGCCCTCCCCCCTTCCCTTGGAAGGAGAGATATCCTATGCGATTTAACAAATTGAAGGATCCATTTTTTAGGAAAAGTGACGAAGTCAGGAAAAAGATACCCAAAGTTTTACTTATCATCAATAATAGATGATACAAATTGAAATTGCCAAAGTGTTCCGTTATGTTAAATGACGGACTTTATATTAGTTTTCTAATTATGGCAAAAGAAATAGCTTCTGTAATGTTATCCACATCTAATTTTTCAAACAATTGCCGTTTATACCCTTTAATGGTATCTAATGATTTACACAATAAATTTGAAATTTCGTTCATAGTATAACCTTGTGCAGACAATCGTAATACATCTTTTTCTGCATCTTTTAATTCAATACCGACACACTCTTTCCACTTATTACCCTCCAGGCTATATACCCAACGCTTATTATAGCCTTTGCGAGCTATCTCGATGTTACCAGCTTTTACCTGCGACGAAATTGATGCAGTACAGAGTGCTAACCATACTTTTCCCTCTTTTGTTAAGT
>JAISWO010000071.1 GCA_031271045.1 Tannerellaceae bacterium | reverse complement strand
CTAATTCAAAAAAATCAAATAACCAGGAGGGGAGAAATAAGCGCAGTAGATCTTCTTGTGATTGCATCCTTTTTTTGTAGCAAAGATAATACTTCCAACCCGGGTTTCCATTTGACCCGTTTTTCTTTGTTGTTATGTGGTGCAAATGTGGTGCAAATTTTAAAATAAAAAAACGTAACTGATTGGTTTTCAGTTACGTTTTCGCGATAGACGTGACCGCGACAGGATTCAAACCTGTAACCGGCTGATCCGTAGTCAGCTACTCTATTCAGTTGAGCTACGCGGCCTATTAGCGCCTGATTACGTGTGCAAAGGTATTATTATCTTTTGATGCAGCAAATCATTTGGCAATTTTTTTAGTCCAACATGCGAGGATTAAAGATCAGGTATCCGATGTTTACGCCGAAATTGAAGTTATTCCTTGGATAGCTATAACCGTTGAAGTAGGCGCTGAGGGTGGCAAAGGGGAGTTGGACGACCAAGGCTACTTCTCCCATAACTTCGTAAGATCGTAAGAACCTGCCGTAGTAGGGCGTATAGACGTATTGATTGTTGTCGAGGAGTTTTGTTTCTTTCTTTATCTCTTCCAATGGTACGAAGCAGAACAGGTCGGCGCGCAGGTGTACCAGGCGACTTAGCTTGAGGATAGGGGATAAGCCGGCGGCCAGATACTGGTTTGCATGAAAGGCTTCGTTAAAGACAATGCGACTGTGGGGAGTCGGGGTGAAAGCCGGCGCTTGCAGGACGGAAGCGGTATAATTGTTGAACAGTTTCTTGTTAGAGATGACAAATTCACCTGTAAAGCCGATATTGAAACTTTTGTTTATCACTTGGAAATGCAGCCAGTTGCTTTGTATTGTCCACCAGTTATGTGCGTTACCGAAAACTCGTCTTTGCGACGATCCAATTGCCGGCGTGTACTTTTCTGTTCCGGTGGCGTAGAATCCTTTTATTTGCCAGTGTCTTCCGTGCGTGGGGTAAGATTTGTAATCTAAGGAGTTTCTTTCGAGTTTGACGAAGGCGCTTAATAAATTATAGCGGCTGTGATCGAATACTTCGTTGGGGATAGAGGATTCGGTTCTTTGGAAGGTTTGAACGTAATAGTCGTTCAGGCCTCCGTAAGAAAAGCCTATTTCTGATTTGGCCATTCTTTTGTATGGGAAGCCGAAGGAGAAGCTTAGGTAGAGTTCTTTTTGCTTGATGATGGAGGGGACGATGTCTTCGTAGAAGAGGAACTGGCTTTGGGAGTATTTTTTATTGGAGAAGACGCCTTGTGTCCGGATGTAGGATGGGATGCGCGTGGGAAGGTAGAAGCGGCTATTCAGGAGGATGCCGTCGAAGGAGTTTCCGACGTGGAAGTTTGCGTTCAAGTCGGTAGCGAAAGAGGATATGTTCTGGTAGCCTATGTTGAGGAAGAGTTGGTTGGCTTGGTAGGAGGATACGTTTCCTCCGAATCCGATGTTGATATCGTCGCTCATGGTTACGTCTAAGTAGAGGTCGAAGAGTTTTTCTTTACGGTCGTAGATGGCATGAGGTTTGATTTCTTTGATTTTCGAATAGGTGAGCATTGTGAAGTATGCCTGTTTAAATTCTTCCAATGAGAAGACGTCGTTTATGTTTTTCTGTAATTGGGTTTTGATGTAGGATTCCTGGGCTTGGTTGACTCCGGAGATGTGTATGTTTTTGAAGAGAAGGGGAGGGAGGCTTTCTTTGTAGGCTTTGCGTCGTTCGGTTACTTGGGTTAAAGGGCGTTCGCGGGGGACGCGTTTTTTCAGGGAGTCGATCAGTGTGAGGGTTTGATTATAGCCTATGTCCATTAGTTCTTTGACGCGGTGGAAGTCGAGCAGGGAAACGTTCGGGAAGCGTAATCTTACCATCATGCCTTCTTCTTCGGGGACGTCGTATTCGGTCTTTTGCATGACCATTGTTTCGAGCTGGTTGTAAATATTTTCGGATGGGTGGACATGGGCTCCGGCTACGGCGCAGCCGAAGATGAAGTCGGGATGGAAGGCTTCTTTCATGGGTCCGGTGGGGAAGTTATCGTAGATGCCGCCGTCGAAAAGGGGGAGGTTGTCGCGCCAGATGGGTTTGAAGACAAGAGGGAAGGACATGGAGATGCGTACGGCGTCGCCCAGGTCGCCGTTGCGGAAGACGATGGGTTTCTTGTTGTAGATGTCGGAGCCTACGCAACGGAAGGGGACGAAGAGATTGTCGAAGTTCCAACTTGCTTGGGCGCTGGCTTGTGCGAAAAGTCCCATGAAGGCTTGGTTCATCTGGATGGGGTTGATGATGCTTTGTGGGAAGATATTGGTGGTTATTTGGAGGGAGTCGGAGATGGAGAGGGTGAAATTTGTTATTTCGGGTGTGTCTTCCGGTTTCAGGAAGTAGTTGATGTCGTCGCTTGCGACGGCGCCGGTTTGCCAGTAGCCAAATTCGTCGGATAGCATGAGCTGGAGCATTTCGTCGGGCGAGTAGCCCATGGCGTAGAGGCTGCCGATGATGGCGCCGATGGAGGTGCCGGTAATATAGTCGATGGGGACGTTGTTCTCTTCGAGGGCTTTGATGACGCCGATGTGGGCAGCGCCTTTGGCTCCGCCGCCGCTTAGCACGAGGCCGACGGTCTGTGCATATAGCGACGGGATGGAGAAAAGGGCAATGAGGAGTGTCAGAAAGGTTTTCATTTAATTATCCCATACGGGGTCGTACTTGAGTAAGGACTTTTGGGATACGCCGAGGCCGGTGTAGATCATATTGTCGAGGACGAAGATGCAGTGTTGCGAATCGCCGGCATTACCGGCGGGGAGGGTGGATTTCTTTGTCCAGGTTTTTTCCGTGAGATTGTACTTCCAGATTGCTCCGGCGCTGTCGACGATGTAGATGGCGCCTTTGTAGGCGACTCCTCCGCGGACGTGGCCGGCTGAAGCGGGCAGGGAGGTTTCTTCGGTCCAGGTGTCGAAAGAGGAAGTGGACCAGAGGCGTTTGTGAGATGTGGTGCCGGAGGTGTTGTTCAGGCCGAGGCCGACATATACGATGCCGTTGATGTTGATTGCGATGCCGGCGTACTGCGGTTCGGGCAGGGGGCGCTTGGCATCCCAGTAGCGGGAGAAGGGGTTGAAGCTCCAGACTTCGGTTGTCACGGTGTCGCGGCAGCCTCCGATGAAGTAGGCGTTTGTGCCGAAGGCGACGGCGGCTTGCGAGTGTATGGGGTCGGGTGTATTGGTGGTGGCGACTGCTTCCCATTGGTTTTGGCTTGGCAGATAGCGGTGGGTCTCGTTTGAGCGGACGCTCAGGGCGTCGATTCCTCCGAAGAGGTAGGCGACGTCGCTAAGGGCGACGGCTGTTTGCCATTTGCGGGCGGTTGAGGGGAAGGGGGCGACAGGGCTCCACTGGTTGCTGCTATGGTAAGCCATGAGCTCGTTGGTGAAAGCCAATCCTTTGTCACCTCCGGTGAGGTAGGCGGTATTGCCGATGACGAAGGAGGTTGGCGAATTGGGTATGCGGGCGTCGCCGGTGAAGGTGGCCATCTGGGTAAAGATGGGAGGGGTATTGATGGTCAGTTCTGCGCCGTAGGCAGTTTGTCCGCTGCTGTTCTGTGCGAAGGCTCGGATATAGTAGGTGAGGCCTCCGCGAAGTCCGGTGATATAGCCGCGGAAGTAACTTTGGCTGTTGGTGAGTATGGTGTAGCTGTTGAGTACGGTTGGGTTGGTAGAGGTCGACCAACAGTAGCCGGCGTTGGTGATTGTTCCCATGCCGGAGCTTGTGACTTCTCCTTCGACGCCGGCTGCTCCGTCGTAGATGCTGAAGATGCCGATCGACTCGACGGTTGGCTGGTTGTTGTGTGTTGTAAATTCGAGGGTGTTGCTGTATGTTGTTCCGAAGGGTTCGTTACGGGCGAAGGCGCGGATGTAATATTTGGTGAAAGGCTTGAGTCCGGTGATGTGTCCTGTGAAATGGAGTCCGGCGGCGTTGCTGAGGTTGACGGTGTCGTTCGTATCGGGGTCGGGGTTTTCCGACAGGCAGATGCCTTTGACTGTAAGGGGGGCGTCGCCTTCGGAAGCGAGGTCGGCGGCATAGGAAGCGTCGTTGAATTGCCAGTCAACGAGGGTGAAGGATTCAAATTCGGGTCGTCCGTTTTTGGTGGTAAAGGCTTCGATGTTGCCGGTGAAGATGCCGTAGTCGTTGTGTACGAAGGCTTGGACGTAATAGGTGGTCATGGTATCGAGGTTGGCTATGCGGAAGACGAAAGAGTCGACGGCGAGTGGCGCAAAGAGGGTGTCTTTGTCTGCCATATCGGCTTGGAGGGAGCGATAGATGCCGCGCTGGAGGAGGTTTCCTTCGCCGGGTTCGAGGATTTGTCCTCCGGCCAGGGCGTATGTTCCGTGGATGCTGTCGGGTGGGAGGGTTTCTACCTGACCGAGGCCGGTGGTGGTGGTACGTTTGAGTTCGATGCCCAGACCTTCGCCCAGGTCGTTACGGGCGAAGGCCCGGAGGATGTAAGTGGTGTAGGGTTCAAGGTCGTCGATGAGGACGTTGTACGAGATTGTCCCGTTTGCCAGGGGAACGGCTTCGGCGTTGACGGCCCGGTTTTCGCTATCGTTTTCTTTTCGTACGTAGAAGCCGTATTCTGTTGCTGCCGATCCTTTATGCCGGGCGATGGTGGCGTGTGCTTCGATGGCGTTGGCTTTGGTGGCGACGATGGAGTCGGCGACGATTTCGGGGGCGCCTCCGTTGACGATGCCTTCCGGCAGTCCGGGATTGTCCAGACAGCCGTATAAGAGTCCGGCGCAGAGGATGGCCGGGAGGATGTTGTAGATGGGTTTCATATCATTTTTTGTTTTAAAAACAGTATATTAGTTCGTTGAAAGGGGGTATGGATCTGTTCTTTGGATGCGTAAACCGGGGCCTTGGGCATTTGAATGTCCAGGGTCGGATATTTGAATATCCAAGGTCGGATATTTGAATATCCAGGGTAGGGCATTCAAATGTCCTGGGCGGGCATTTGAATATCCAGGGTCGGATATTTGAATATCCTTGGAGGGTTTTGAAATGCCTTCGGAAGGGATTCGGATGTTCCCGGAAGGGTTCCGGATGTTCCCGGAAGGGATTGAAATACCTTCGGAAGGGATCCGGATGTTCCCGGAAGGGCTTGAAATGCCTTCGGAAGGGATCCGGATGTTCCCGGAAGGGATTCGGATGTCTTCGGAGGGGTTCCGGGAGACGGGGAGTTAGAAGAAGAAGCCTGCGCCCACATTCCAGTCTGCTTTTAGTTTGAATTGATTGCCTTTGGTGTAGTTCAGCAGGTTGGCGCCGATGGCGACGTAGCAGCGTCCGATTTCGATGATGCTGTTCAGGTCGACGGCGATGCCCTGGTGTGAAGCGTCGATCTGGCGGTACTGCGAGTAGATGCCTGTTGCGGCGCCGGTGTCGGTTACTTCTTCGTAGCGGAAGAGTACGTCCCGTTTCCAATAGCCTGCGCCGAGGGTGAGGTTGAAGGGTTCGTAACTGAAGACGACTCCGGCGGTGGCTATGAAGGCGTTGCAGGTGCGTTCGATGGGTTTGAGGAGTGTTTCATCCGGCACGTCGGTGGGTTCTTTGCCTTCGAAGCTGGTTTCGTAGTCCTGGAAGGAGAGGTTGGTGCCGAGGCGGAGGTATCCTCCCCACTGGCCGCGTATGATGCCGGCGGTGATGCCGACGGGTGCGAAGGTGGTGAATGTGTATCCGGCAAAGAAGCGGAAGGGGTCTTCTTTCGGGATGGGCTGGACGTAGGACGGCGTCGTTGGAAGGATCTCGGCGGGTGGCGGGGCGGCGAGGTCGTCCAATTGCTTGCTCCAGTGAGCTGCCATTTCGTCGGAGGGGTTGGTGCCGATGCCGTCGGTATAGTAACGGACGAGCAGGGCGATGGCGGTGGTGTCGTTTTCGGTAGCTTTGACATTCAGGCAGCTGAGACAGCGATTCATCAGGTTGTGCATGGATGCCCTCATGGACTCGTTGGCTGTCCAGATGGCGGTTAGCTGTTGTATGCTGTATAGATCGCAATATGACATTTCGTCGCTATAAAACAAGCCTTCGCTGTAAAACAAGCGTGCGTCGCTATAGTCGAGCCGTTTCATGGCTTCGTCGCCTTTGCGGTTATATTCCGTATTTTGCTGTGCCAGCAGCCAGGCGGGGCACAGGGCACAGAGGATCCATATCCAAAATTTGTTCATACACATTTCTTATTCAATGATTACCAATAATATGTTACTCCACTTTGTATCAATTCTCCGTCTGTATTATAGATGTCATAGAGATTGTCTTGCCGCTGGAAAGCCTGGTTCTCGCCTGCTTTTTCCGTAAACTCGTAACGGCAATGTATACGTTCTTCGCCTTTGTTGTCGATTGCTCCATACTTTCCAGTAGCTATTTTACGGACAATCCGGTATCGCCCGAACGATCTCTTTTCTTCGTACTGTGCGTTTCTGTCTTCTATTTCTTTTTCCTTGATGGAGAGAATCCATTGTGTTGCTTCGGTGGTTGGTTGCAGCGACATGGCTTTGTAAAAGTCTGCTTCGGCGCCGGCATAGTCTCCGGCGTTCATTTTTTCTTTTCCTGAGGCGATCAGTTCTGCATATCCGTTGTCTTCTTCTGCGTCCTGGGGGAGTGGCTCTGTCCGGAGGGTGGCCGGATCTGTCCGGAGGGTGAGTGGATCTGCGGTGGACTGATGGACGGGAGGAGGGGTGTTTTCTGCTTGCCGGGTGGTGTTGTCGTTGTCTGCGGGCGCCTGATCGACGGGATCTTCTTCCTGGAGGGTAACGGGCGGCAGGTCGATCGTTGTGGAGAGGGGCGTCTTCTCTTTGCCGACCAGGATGACTGCCGATGTGGCGGCCGCGACCAGTATGGCGGCCAAGGCGATTATCCAGGCTTTCCGGTTTTTCTTTTTCCCTGCTTTAGCGTCTTCAGACTTCGGCGTCGCATGAAGGGCTTGCAGCATGGTATCGTAATAGGAGGTTTCTTCGTCCGCTTCTTCGTCGCGGGGAGAGGTTTGCGCCGCCGGTTTGTCTGCTGTCCCTGCTTCGATGGGCGGCTGACCCAGGTCGGCCAGCATATCGTCTACGGTTTGATAGCGATCGGAGGGATTGATCTGCATTGCTTTCAGGACGACGTTTTCTGTCTGCTCGCTGATGTCGGGATTCAGCTCCGAGGGGTTCGCAAATGCGCGTGTAGCTCTCAGTATGGATTCGGTCGGTATCTTTCCTGTCAGCAGGTTATACATCGTTGCGCCTAAGGAATAGACGTCCGGACAGGGCGAAAACAAATGTGTCCCTTCGTTATCATATTGTTCAACGGAGGCAAATCCTTTCGAGAGGGTCAGCATCGTTGTACTGGTTTCCGTATTTTCTACGTCATACCGTTTGCTTACACCGAAGTCGATCAGGCGGGCGTTATCGTTAGGGTCTACCAGTATATTGCTTGGCTTAATGTCCAGATGGAGGATATTTTTCCCGTGCACGAAGCTCAGCGCCTGTCCTGTCTGGTGGATATATTTCAGCGCTTTGGCTTCGGGCAGTATACCGTCTCGCTCGAGGATATGCTTGAGCGAGTGTCCTGCGATATATTCCATCGCAATATAAGCCGTATTGTTTTCCTCAAAGACATCCAGGACATTGACTATATACGGATGATGCACTTCCGACAGTATCCGGGCTTCTTTGATAAGTTTTTCTTTGAACTTGCAGAAAACTTGCCGTCCTGTCTCGGAATGTACGTTCACTTGTGCAGATCCTGGGGTTCTGTAACAATAGTCTTTGAAGAAATATTCTTTGATACTGATAGGCACTTCGGTCTTGATAGCGCCCAAGGGACCCTTTACTTCCGTAAACAGTATGCCTTTATACGTTATGCCAAACCCTCCCTGCCCGATTACTTCCTGTAACCGGTACTTCCTGTTTTGGAGATAGTGACCTGCATGCAAATTCATTGATAGCGTAATTATACGCCAAAAATACATTATTTATATAAATGAATAAAGGAAAGAGAGAAGATTTTGTCGATATCCTACCGTATCGTGTACATTTTGAATAGGGATAATGTAAAAAGAGAAGTTGTCATGTGTCTTTCCGTCACAGGATTCCATCAAAACATCCTTTATTATTTCCGAAGCCTTCTGTTTTTTAAAGACAGCGGCCAGTTCGTCATTGGTGAAGTTTTCCAGGATCCCATCCGTGCACATGAAGAAGTAATCACCTTCCTGCACGTCCCGTATCAGCGTCACTTCTGCTTCCGTATGCTGGGCTGTCCCTTGAATGGCGCGCAGGATGATATTCTTCCGGGGATGTCGCAAGGCTTCTTCCGGGCTTATCTGCCCTAACTTCACAAGTGAATTGACAAGCGAATGGTCTTCTGTTTGATGGATCACTTCGCCGTTACGAAACTGATAGATACGACTGTCTCCTATGTGCGCCAGCGTAATGCCATTGGCGCCGGCGTAGAGCATCGTCAGGGTCGTCGCCATTCCTTTGGCTTCGGGGTGTTCGTATACGTAGCTGTCGAAGTGTGCTTCGGTATATTGTACTGCTTTCTGTATAAATTCGGAGGTAGGATTTTCTTCCAGCATGGAAGAAAAGTAGGCCGAAAAATAATCGCAAGCCATGGAACTGGCTATTTCTCCTTTCTCTGCTCCACCGACTCCGTCGCAGACCAGAAACAGCTTCTGGTTGCCGTCGACTGTTTCCGGAGAAGGGAAAATAGAGTCTTCGTTATTCAACCTGCGACCTTTTTCACTGACGGCATAAGGCTTGCCAATTGTTATATCCATAATAGTCTAACGTTATTCATTAAAGCGAAGTACGGTATGTCCGATAACGATTTCGTCATTATTGTTCAATATCACTACTTCGTCGTCTTCTAAGAAATTGCTATTATATAACGTATGGTTTTTGCTATTATTGTCGGAAAGATAATGTTTAAACCCTCCTCTGGCGTCTTTGTTTATTTCTATGCGGATGTGCTCGCGACTCATCGAGCGGTCGGTTGTTTGAATACGAATGGTTGCCTGTGATGGACGTGACGATTGTCTTCCGACAATGGTTACTCCTTCGCAGAGCGGAAACACTTGCTCCTGAGTATGGTCGTCGGGGATCACAGTCAGCGTCCCGGTCTGTTTCTTTACCGGTTGAAGGAACTCTGTGTCGGATGTAGAAATACCTGTTCCCTCTTTCTCCGAAAGTAAGGAAACAGGTATAAGAGATTTACACTTTGGGCATTTAAAGGACGTTATGCCGGGAGGAAGTTTCTCTTCGTCCACTTTTAATCCTATGCGACAGTGTGGACATTTTACCGAAATCATATCATAATCGCAATGTCCATATCGCTTATGTCACTGGAATACGCATCGATCATATCTGCGTCCGATAACATAATGGTATCATCGGAAAGGGTGATGAAATCAATGGCGGCATCATCATTGTCCATATCAATGACTACGGCATCCGATAGCAACGAATCGGTATCGTCTATTGTAACGAATGTGTATTCTTCTTCCTTCATCTGTATTGTTTTTTTAATTTATACTCCGGTGCGAAGGTAAGAAAATAAGCTTGATTGATTTTCCGGATTTATTGTGAATAATCCGGGGGTCATGTTTAATGTACGAAAGGTATGTCTTTATAATACCAAAGGCATTATTCATCTATCACCCATTTTGCCTTGCACGAGGGGCATTGTTTTTTATTTGCCAGCGATTCCCACGGGAGTTCGCCCAGGAAGGTTCCGCATTTAGGGCATACGTAGTCTATCTTGAATTGGTTGGCAAGGTCTTGCAGTTGCCGGGGTATCTTAGCCGATTGTTTAGCTCCCAGATAAATACCCATAGTCGGGGCGCAGACGGCAACAAAAAGGCTGATTCCTAACAAGGTGCTGCTACCTTTCCCCATAAATCCGAAGACGACTCCGATCACTCCGGGCAATGCGAAAGGTAAGGATTGAAACAGGCGGGTTTTGAATTGATTCGAGGACTGTATTTTTATCTTTTGTTCGATATATGTGTCGTATATAACTTTTAAGGCGGCAAATTCGTTGCTGTAGTCATTCCTGCTTTTCAATACTTCGGAAATATTCAAGATAAAAGCTCCCCCCAGTCTGACCGTATCGGTCGGCGTAATCCGTTTTTTCATGATTTGGATTTCGTTTACGAAGGTTCCATTGGCGGAGTCCAAGTCTTCCAGCAGCAAACAGCCTCCAGGTTCGCGGCTTAATTGTGCGTGATGCCGGCTGACATAGGGGTTATTCACCACGTAATCATTATCATTTGCTTTTCCTATTTTGATTCTCATGGGTTTTGTGTGTTCTCTGTTTTCCCCATTTCTTTCTCGAACGAGTCTTTCAGTGTCTTCAGCGGATCCTTGGATATAACCAACTCTTTGGGTTTTCCTTCGGCAGTGAGTAACAACAATCGCTGTTTGGGCAGGTTTATCTGTAATATATGGTTCTTGTTAATTATATGACTTTTACCTACACGTATCAGAATGTCTTTACTGCCTGCCACTTGTTTTTCGAGACTTTCTTCTATTTTCCCGATATTGATAGCAAAGGTAAATTGTATACCATTAGATAAAAGGAGCTTCGTATAGTTCCGGTCTGCCTCGAAATATAGAATCTGACCTATCTTTATACGTAATAATTCATCTCTCGTTTTTATTATTAAATATCTGTCCATTTGATGTGGCATTAACATTAATCTTCCAATCGAACTGCAAAGGTACTGATAAAACTCATTTTGTCACTATCCCGGCAGCTAAAATCACCCGCTCATCCTTGTCCTTCTATTTTCTCGCGGAAATTGGAGAGACTGGATTCTTCGCCGGCCAGAAGGAGGGTGTCACCTTCCCCGAACCGGAAAGAAGAAGACACATTGATGTCCGGTTCGCCTTCACGATCGATACTAACGACCATACATTCTGTTTTTCTCTGTATATCCAGTTCCCTGAGTGTTTTGCCGATCATGGGAGAGTTTTCTTCGACGACGTATTGCGAGAGGGTTATGTGAACTTGTGCTTCTTCGTCTTCGGCCTGCGCTTGTCCGTAAGATTGTATTTCGCGGATGAGGCGGCGGATATTGTCGTCTGAACCGGCTATGATTAGCTTGTCGTAAGGGTAAAGGCGTTCGTCGGCAGTGGGGATATTGATCTTACGATTACCGCGCAGGATGGAGACGACACTCAATCCCAGACGATGGCGGAAATCCAACTCACGAAGTGTCTTGCCGATGCGGGGCGAAACGGGTGAGACGTCAATCTCTTCGATATGGATGTTGCGTGAGAGCAGGTGACTGGCCATTTGGGGATGAAGGGGGGCCGACTGCTGTTTCTGATTCAGGTTCTGGAGGAAGCGGGCTTCTATCTTACGCGATTGATTCTTGAAACCCTGGAAAAAGATGATAACGGCTATCACTGCCATCGAAACAATCACCATCCCAAGTGTGTAAGCGGGGAAAATACGTACCAGCACGGCCATGATCAAAGCGCAACTAATCCCCATACGAAGCACAATAAGCGAAATCAGTGCTCCGCGGTTGAAATGATTATCGTCCCAAAGGGTGCGAAACTCTTTTGAACGGTTTTTTTTCATCATAATCGTACGCAGGAAGGGTGCCATCAAGAGCAAGGCAAGCAGGGCAGAGAGCATCTTCCCCCACAACCCTGGTATATGTGCCGTAGCAAAGGGTGTGACAAAGGTTTCACAAGCAAGAATGATAGCGATACAGATAACTGAATTGATGGCGACAAATGTCAGAACGCTTCGCAGCAAACGGTTCCAGTCGTCCTGTTTATTTACGGTCTTGAGGCCGGAGGTGGCATAGCCGTTGATAATCCAGCTCCACCGGGCAGGTATCTTTTTCTCCAAAAAACCATATACCGGACGGGCGGCTTTGATAAAATAAGGTGTGGTGAAAGTCGTAATGATGGAGACAGTGACAATAATCGGGTACAAGGATTGGCTGATGACGCCTAAGCTCATCCCCAGCGTAGCGATGATAAATGAAAATTCGCCGATCTGTGCCAAACTAAAACCGGCCAATATCGACACATTCAGTCCCTCGCCCGAAGCCAGTACGCCCAACGTGGCAAAAACAACCCGCCCTACAAGTACAACGCCCGTCAACAGCAGAATGACACTTGCATATTCTACAATAGCGGCCACATTAATCATCATGCCGACCGAAACAAAAAATACGGCGCCGAAAAGATTTTTGATTGGCTCAACCAAATGTTCTATCTGCTTCGCCCGGACCGTTTCCGCCAGAATAGATCCCATAATGAATGCGCCCAGTGCCGCCGAAAAACCAACTTTCGAAGCAAACAAAACCATTCCAAGACACAGACCGATGGCGATGATAATCAAGGTCTCATCATTCAGGAATTTCTTCAGTTTCTTCAGCATGGTTGGGATTAGGTAAATGCCGATAATAAACCATACCAGTACAAAGAAAACCAACCGGAGCATACTCCCCAACAATTCGACGCCTGCAATCGTTTGGCTCACGGCTACCGTTGAGAGCAATACCATCATTAAAATAGCCGCCAAGTCTTCGACAATCAACATGCCGAAAACGATACCGGCAAACTTCTGCTTCTGCAATCCCATATCATTGAAAGCTTTAATGATAATCGTCGTAGACGACATCGACAACATCCCGCCTAAGAAAACACTGTCCATCGCCGACCAGCCAAGCAATTGCCCCACTATATAGCCGATAACAATCATCGATCCCATATTGATAAGCGTAGCCAACGAAGAAGTTCCTCCTACGGCTATCAGTTTCTTGAAACTAAACTCCAACCCAAGGGCAAACAGCAGGAAAATCACACCTATCTCGGCCCATACTTCCACGTTGCCCAAGTCAGTCACCGTCGGTAACCACGGAGTATTAGGTCCGGCGATAAAACCTGCTACAATATATCCCAGTACAACAGGCTGTTTCAGCCATTTAAAAAGAACGGTTGCAATTCCAGCTGTAATCAAAATAAGTGCCAGATCGCTGATAAATTCGGGTAAATGTGCCATATATCTCCTAATTTTTCTGCGTAAAAGTACAAAAAAAGCCGGGAAGAATCGTTTTGTGTGTTTTCGAACTTTTTTGGTTGCAGGCAAACCTCCGTTCGCATAAATAGATGTACATTTGCAAACATTCACCCGAATCATGCAATAGTCACTGGATACGGTCCAGATATGTTCAATAATAACAAAATCCGATTGGCTTTCGAATGCTCCATCCTTTGGCTGGTGAAATAAACCCTTATAAGAAAGAAATATAAGCTATAAATATTCACTCGCTCCTTCTGTATTTCGATTAATTAAATTTGTTTATACACGATAATCTGTACAATCACACATTTTGTTTTTGTTATTTCAACACATGTTTACAATTACTTCAAACTATATAGAATAATATATATTGGATGTTGAATATCAATATTCATATTCATCCCATTTTATCTTTATACGTTATCAATTAAAAAATAAAAATATTTTCTATTTCAACAAACGATGGCACAAAGTCTATCGAACACAATTCCGGGATAAAGTCAAACAACAAACAGTCAATTTTACCTGATCTCCACATAGGGACAAGTTTTAACATTCAATTCTGCAAGAATTAGAGGGTGCTCCCCAAGGCAAACGCAATTAAAAGTCTTGTAATTTCGGCGAAAAAAGTTAGCGTCAAGACAGAATAACCCTTAGAGGGGGCAGGAGTCATAATTCTTTATTATGTTTGAACTGTTAATGTTTTTGAAAGACGGAGGTTTTGACGAATATCTCTTCTCCGCCTTTTAATCTGCTAAGATGCTAATAATAAATGATGTGCAAAAACATTTTATGGATTATTTGCAGCAGTTATGCTATTAACCTAAGAAGACAGACATTTTTTTCAATAAAATCAGATGGAGAAACTCTTTTCTCCCGTATTTTCATTGAGATCACCGACCCTCGCAGAGTTTTCCGCCTGTTTTTCCACTTGGGTTGGTGCTTTGCGTAAGCGGAAAGAAGAAGGAAAAGAACAGGTAGCCATAGACGGAAAATGTGCATCATCCAGCCGGGAAGTCGTCAGTGCAATATGTAGTGTCCACCCTGACTGTGGACGACAACCTGTGTATCGGACAAATATCCATCCAGGGAAAAAGCAATGAAATAACAGCCTTTCCACAACTGTTATCCCTTCTTGAAGAAATATCTTAGCCCTATTGTAGAGATAGAAACGGCAAGAACAAAGAAAGTGGCGAAAAAAAATAAACTGAAACACGTTTCTATATATCCAACAGGAACACTACAGCCAATGATTTTAAAGGATGGATTATAAGTCCTGGGCTGTAGAAAACAAGTTACACTGGGTGCTTGATGTAACATTTAAAGAAGATTACTCCAGAAAACGAAAGAGTAATGCCCCTGGAGATTTCAACATTATTCTCAAGATCGCACTAACAATATTGACCAAAGATAAAGAGACAAAGGTAAGCTGCTATAGAAAAGGGTTAAGGCTGCACTCAACATGGAATACAGAAATCGCTTACTCAATTTTTTAATACGTTTGCCCTGGGGTGCTTTTCAGTGGCCTCGGTAGAGAGGGGGACGGAGAGGGGGACGGAGAGGGGGACGGAGAGGGAGAGGGAGAGG
>JAISWO010000049.1 GCA_031271045.1 Tannerellaceae bacterium | reverse complement strand
TTCAAATTCGCAGACATCGGTTATTATACATATACGTTTAATTATGACAAGGATCATTTGATTTGCTACAAGAGCTATATATCAGCAGATAGCGAACAAGCATGTCATTTGATTATTTCTAAACAAAATGGAAGTGTCGTCCGGGAAATTCAAGTTCCTGCTAAAGGGATTAAAACACCGGTCTTGATCATAGGTGAAGCCACTTTAGAGACTACTTATCATCAAACACTTCCCTATCAGGATAGTTGGGTGCTTATCAATGCCTCATCTGATACAATGTATCGCTATTCGCCTGACGGTTATATATATCCCCTGATTGCAAGAACCCCTTCTATATACCACATGGATACGGAAGTTTATCTTTTTCCCGTTGTCTTTACTGATCGTTATTATTTCATGCGCACCATTAAGAAAGAATTTGACCTTGAAACCAGGAAAGGATTCCCAAGCAAGGATTTGGTGTACGACAGGCAAGAAAAGGAAACATTCGAATACATCTTATATAACGGCGATTTCTCAAATAAGAGGCAAATGTTTTTGAGGACGATACCTGTAAATGCTGAAATAGCATTCTGGCAACGTTTGGATGCTCCAAACCTTGTTGAAGCCTACGAAAAAGGCGAGTTGAAAGGCCGTCTCAATGAAATCGCCGCCAACTTGGACGAAGAAGACAATGCTGTGATTGTGCTTGCAAAATATAAGAAGTGATAGTGGATTGTATTTTAATTGAACAAGACCTGCGGCAAATTGCCGCTATGCTTCTGTTTAACGGCACATTAACTGTGTCTTTCACTATAAAAAGTTGACTCCCAAAAGAGTTAAAGATGCATTTACACACAAAGAAACGACGTTTGTATTTTGATGAAGTAATTAGATTACATTACGAGCATGGATATGGAGCAGAGCGCATATCCCGGATTTTGCCAATAAGTGATTGCACAGCGTCCAGATGGATTGCTATCTTTGCGGTGGAAAACGAAAGGGAATCCGTTCAAATGTCAAAATCAAAGGCGAAGCTACAAACCCAACCGGCGCCTGGCGGCAGTCGGGTTGACGATCTCAAAGCCCTTCAAGTGGAGGTTTCCCGTTTGCAGTCTCAACTTAAACACGAGAAGCTCCGCGCGGATGCGTATGATGAGACGATTAATGTAGCGGAGTCCATGTTTAAGATTCCGATAAGAAAAAAAGCTGGCGCCAAGCGATAATGAACCTGCATGCGAAGGCCGCACGGAATTATCTTGTTGTGGGTCTTTACCGGCTGTTTGGCGTAACAAAGCAGGCCTATTATAAGTATGACGAGAACGCAGTTCTGTTAAAGGTAGCCCAGGAGGAGTTTGTGCTGCAGTACATTCGCGGCATCCGTAAGAAGGATCTCGGCATAGGTGGGATGAAACTTTGGTACATGTACCGGAAGGCTTTTGCAGGTAACAGCCCGGTAGGCTGTGACCGCTTCGAAGATATCGTAGACAGATATGGTCTCAGGGTTAGGTCACGGGTGAAGAAACCAGGGACTACCGGCTCCACCCACGGTATGCCGGTCTACCCGAACATCGTAAAGGACTTTAAAAAGCCTCTCTACAAATGAAGGATCCCGCTTGCGCTCATAGGGGTTGTCTATGGGGCTAAGCGGGATCCGGAACGAATAAAGAGAACAAAAAAACAAGTTCAAATGAGGATATTCCTTGCGTATTGTACGCAGGTTCTTACTTCTTTGACGGAGGTGGACCATGGAGCTACCGGGTATTCGAGCTCAATGTCGCAGTAGATCGGCCATTGCTCTTGTTTCAACAGGAGAAGGACGTCGGCAAGGGGTGTCTCGCCCTGGCCCCATACTTGGTTGGCATTGGGCTCCTTCGCCGACGGACCAGTCTTGTCCTTGATATGGAGAGAGAAGATACGGTCGTGATATTTGCGTATGATCTCGTTCGGATGAATGCCTGTCGATCCGAAGAAATGCCCCATATCGAAGTTGAAACGGACGGCTTCGGAGACGGCTATGAAGGGGTCGTACCCGAACGAGGGCTCGGCAAACTGCATGTGGTTGTGGAATATGGCGTACATGCCGTTGCGCTCGGCTACCGGGGCCATTTTCTTTACCGCTTCTTCACCTATTTCGTCCGTGACGCCTTTCGCTCCCATGGCTTTGGCTACTTTGAAGGCGTAGTCGATCAGGTCGTCTTCCCAATTGCCGGGCGAGAACTTGACGATGTGGGCCTCGATGCCTGCGTCAGCAAGTAGCTGCCGGGCGGAGGCGACCTTGTTCATGTCGACAGAGAGGCGCCAGGCCTTGATGGCTTCATTGTAGCTGTCGACACCGGCTTGCAGTTCGGGCGGCAACTGGATGCGGGGGCGCTGTGCGGCCGGGGCGGCTCCGGTAGCAGGAGAGGGCGCGGGGGGAGGAGCGGCGGCGCGTTGTTGCTGCATCCACTGGCGGATGGCGTCTTGCATCGGGTTTTTGGGGGCGCCCAGGTAGTCTTCCAGGTCGCCGCTCATCAGCTCGACGGAGTTGATACCCGATTCGACACAATACTTAATGATGTTTTCCAGCCCGGCGGGTTGGTCACGCCAACTGTAGGTGATGGCGCCGATTTGTACGCCACCGAAGTTTGACAGGGGCTTGCCGTCAGCCGGGGCGACCGGGGCGGCCGGTTTACAGGAGGATACGCCCAGCGGGAGGATCGTCATGCCGGCCAGGGCGGCCGACGTTCCGAGGAACGCCCGCCTGGTTTGAGAGAAGTTCTTTGTGTTGTCCATAATACAGAGTATGTGATTATTCTACGAAAGTTTCCATCCGTTGCGGTATTCATAGTGGAAGTAGTTGTTGGCTTCTTCCAGATTGGTGATCTTCATGTTCGCCGCATCGTATTCCAACGTGAGGTTCATCTGTTGTGATACGACGGCGATATTGGTCAGGAGCATGATTTCGGTCAGCTTGGCGGCTACTTCAAAGTCGTTGGCTGCCTTACGTCCTTCCTTGATGGCTTCGATGAAGTCGACATAGATGCTTTTGGGGCGCGGAAGGGTCTTGGCCGGGGCCTTGAAGTCCGGGTTGTTGGGGATCAGTTCGGGCAGCGCGCCGTGCGTGCCGTGCATGATCATCCCTTTGTCGCCGATGTAGAGACATTCCCTGAGCGAGCGGTTGGCTTCGAGGGCGGCCGGGCGGGGGGGCTTGATACCGCCGTCGCTCCAGGAGACCTTCACCGGGGGCATGCTGCCTCGGGCGGGGAATTCGTATTCGACGTATTCGGAGAGCGGGAGGTATTCGGCGTTGAAGGGCGTCGTAGTAGCCTGTATGCGGGTTGGCATGCCGAGGTCGAGTGCCCAGATGGGGGCGTCGAAGGTATGCGCACCCATATCGCCCATGGCGCCTGTGCCATAATCCCAGAGTCCGCGCCAGGCGAAGTGTAGGATGTCGGGATGGTAGGGTTTTTCGGGAGCCGGGCCGAGCCAGAGATCGTACTTCAGGTTCGCCGGGACGGGTTGGCCGTCGGGACGGGGGAAGTATCCCTGCTTCCATACCGG
Organism: Tannerellaceae bacterium; assembly: GCA_031271045.1. Classification (GTDB taxonomy): domain Bacteria; phylum Bacteroidota; class Bacteroidia; order Bacteroidales; family Tannerellaceae; genus DFXE01. Next base: position 11,166 of record JAISWO010000049.1, on the reverse strand, counting down.
ACGGTTCGACCACATGCGTACTTCGCGCACATTGCCGATGACGCCGGCGCGTATCCATTCCACAGTCTGCATCGTTCCTTCCACGTTGTGTCCCTGGTTGCCCATCTGGGTGACTACGCCGGTCTTTTTGGCCAGGTCGCGCAGGTAACGGACTTCGTAGATCGTCTTAGCCATCGGTTTTTCTACGAACACATGTTTGTCGGCATTCATGGCATAAGCGGCAATAGCGGCATGCGTATGGTCGGGCGTCCCGATCAGGACAGCGTCGATCTCTTTTTCCTTGTCGATCATCTCCCGGAAGTCATAGTAGGGCTTTGCCTTGGGATAACCGGCGAAGATATGGCCGGCATAGTCATGGTCGACGTCGCACAGGGCGTAGATGTTGGCATGTTTGAAAGTTTCCCTGCCGCCGGCGGCTCCCATTTGTATGGGCGAGTCCGAATTGGCCACTCCCCCGGCGGGCGCTCTTCCTCCGCCGCCGGGCCCGCCGACCCGTTGCGGCCTGATACCTGCATAAGGTTGCATCAGCATCCCTTGAAAGCCCATCTTCGGTTTGATGGGTACGTCAGGCGTTGCGATGTTCTGAATATCACCACCTCCCTGACTGCCGAAGCCAATACCCGCCAGGTTCACCAGGTCGCTTGGCGCCGTGTATCCTACGCCTCCGAGCACGTGCCTGGGCACAATCGTAAATGCAGCTGCTGCTGCCATTGTTCCAATAAATTCTCTCCTGGAGAGGTTCATTGAGTTGTTGTTTGTTTTTTTGTAATTTCCCATAATGTAATAAGTGATTCTCTGCATAATTGCGGCTGTGAAGGTATTGATTTTTTGATAAAATCTGCATCGCAAGATGCTCTTTTTATGTTTTATTACGAGTTGCTATTTCCGGTAGAGGCGTTCGATGTCGGTGGGGGTGAAGGGGAGGGGGCCTTTGGAGAGTTCGGGGATGTTGAAGGAGTGGAGGAGGTGGTCGTACAGGGTGGGATCGCGCTGGGGGAGGAGGAAGGGTTTGTGGGCGACGCCGGCGGAGTCGATATAAGCGAAATAGGGCTTCGTATACAGACCGTCGTCGCGCCGGGAGGCGAAGACAAACCAGCGGCTGCCGGACGACCAGCTATGGTAGCTGTCGGCGCCGGGGGCATTGACCTGGGGCAGCGTGTGGATTTCGCCGCTCTCGAGGTCGATCATCTCGAGCCCGGCCTCCGTATGCCAGATAGGGAAGGCTCCATAGGCGGCGACGGTGTACATCAGGTAGCGGCCGTCGGGCGAAGCTTTCGGATGGCAGACCGACAGGCCGGTCGCCGAAGCGGATACCAGGGTGTCGACCGGCCCACCGAAGGAGCCGTTCCGGGCGTCGAAGGGCGTCCTGAGGAGGCTGTAACGCAGGCTGTGGATACTGTCGGGCAATGAGGTCGCAGGGGCTTCGCAGTAGTAGACCGCATCGCTGGAGGCCGAGAAGACGGGGAAGCTGCGCAACGGCTGTGCGCGGGACGTGTCGGAAGGGAAAGGGATTATACGGTCTGTATCGAAGTCGAAGACGACCAGGTCGGAGGCCGTATCGTAGACCTCCATCTGCTTGCCCCGGAGGGTGTGGAAGGCCGGCACGATGACATTGGTAGAGAAGACGCCGTAGCGCCCCAAAGGGTGCAGGGCACCGTAGACAATGGGCGAGATCATTTCCTCCGTCCGGAAGGTCAGTTTGCGTAGCCGGCCGCCGCGGTTCAGGATCGTCCCGCCGCGCGCTCCCCGGATATGAAAGAAAGAGAGGGCCGGATCCTGGTTGCCGTAGACATGGCAATTCATGCAGGCACCTTGCGTCAGGTTGTTGTCGGCTATCACCCGCTCGTCGAACGATTCGAGGTGGCGCTCCTTCAACTGGATTGCGTTCCAGACTTCGTAGCCTGGCTCAATCAGGCGGTAGCTTAGGTAAGGGTCTATCCTGTCTGCTGTGATCTGCCACGAGAACGGGGCGTAGCGTATCCACCGCCCTTCGATCCGTACCGTTATCGTGAGGCTGACGGTATGCCCCTGCTCTTCGTTCAGGAAGGCGCGCCATTTCTTTGGGGGGAAGCAGACCTTGTAGCCGGTACGGAGGCGCAGTTCGGCCGAGGCGCCCTTGAGGAGGACGTCCACCGCCTCCGGGCGATTGCGCAGCAGGAAGTTCAGTGGTGCAATATTGCAGGGTATCGTCACGCCGGCATAGTCCGGATAAAGCGGCGGCTGTTCGTCGCTGAGCGATACGTCTTCCGCTGGCCGCCCGCAGGCCCAGGCCAGGAGGGCGGCCAGGATCAAAAGGCAGAGGTTTCTCATTCTTTATTCTCCCGTTTCATAGGTTGCAAAATGATAATAGAACCAATATCCCTGCCCGAAGCGTTCCCTGAGGCGGCCGGCCGACCCGCCGCTTTGTTCGTACAGGCGGGTGTAATCCATAAAGGCGACGATGGTCTCGCGGGGGATGTCATAGCTTTGCAGTTCCTCAACGGAGGCTTGCCCAGCGGCCAGCCTTATCAACAGAGCCTCGGCGTAGATGTGCGGGAGGCGATCGCCGGGACGACCCTTGCGGTAGTGGTCGTAGGCGGAGGCAAAGGCGGCCACGTCTTTGTTCAGCAGATGATAGCAGAGCAGATAATCGACAGCCGGGCCGCCGGGATGAGCGTCGGCCAGGAGCTCGAGCGAGGCGACATAGTCGGAGGCCGTCCGCAGGGTGTCCTTCCGTACGACGGACGGTTCGCAGGACGGCGCTTCGCGGCGCTCCATACGGCGGCGGAACAAGGTGGCGTCGAGGATGCGATCGTATTTGTCGGCAACAGCTGCGTCGCCGCCGAGACGGTGTATCTCCGCCAGCCGGCGGAGCATCTGCGCGCTACGATGCCGGGGCGAGAAGATCATGCCCAGCATAGCCGAGTGTTGCGCCATCTGCACGTCGCCCAGATGGTACCAGACTTCGTGGCTGAACGAGATCGTCAGCCAGCCAGACTGCGAGCTGACGGGGAGGAAGAGTCCGCCGGCGAAGGGCTGGTAGCGGCTTAAGAGATCCTCCGCCAGCCGGCCTTGTTGGGAGGAAGCGATGTTGGCGTAATACGCGACGATGGCGTTCGACACTCCGGAGGCCGCCGCCCGCCGGCCTACCTCACCCCAATTCCCCCGTCCGGCTTCCACGGCTAAGGACAGGATCGTTTCGCGGACTGCATCGACGCCCCGGACATTGAGCGACGAAGGAAAGGGATAGCGGTAAGCCTGCCCGATCGTCAGCAGGTAACACGGTCTCGCGACGGTCGGATAGAGGAGCGCCACAGGGATGAGCAGCACCGGGACGTACCGCCGGAGCCCACTCCCTCCCCTGCGCCAGGCATAGATCGCCACCAATACAGGAAAGAGGATAAACGAAGCGCCCGCCATCGCATGCAGGCAGGGAAGCACCAGTAAGCCACCAAGCAATGTCCAAGTCGGAGGCTTTATCTGCGTGAACAGCAGGAAGGCGAACAACGTCAGGATGACGGACGTCGAAGCCGCCAGGCCGTAATACAATCCGCAATGCAGGAAGGCGTCTACTCCCGTCGGCAGCAGGGCGAAGGGAGCGGCATACCGCTTCCAACCTATCCGTCGCAAGACGGATACCGTCAGGAGGTATTCAACCAAAAGCACAAGGCTGAGCGTCGCCGCCCCTCCCCCACGCAGGTAGAAGAATTGCGTCAGGAAATCGCCCGCATAGCAGGCCAGCCAGGCCGGCTTGTCCTGGTAGGAAAGGAAATACTCCCAGGTGAGCAGGAAGAGCTGCATCTGTTCCTTGAAAAACAAATGATACGGAAGCAGGAACTGGAAAAAGGAGAAACAGCACACCGCCCATCCGGCGGCTATCCATCCCAGCGCTCTTCTATGTGTCAGGGCAGGCATCAGTCGAGCATTTGAAGCGTTTGTCTTTGCTGAGGCGTGAAAGAGGATTTGCTTAGCTCGTAGACTAAGCGGCCCGCGGCGTTCCCACGGTTGTGCATGACGAAGCGGTAGTTATACTGCGCATCATCCTGTCCGGAGCGTCCTTGGGTCTCTTTCCATTTTTTCCATTGTTGTAGCGAATCGTTCAGGGCGGTTCCGCGGGCGGAGCTGAGGGTGTCTAAGGTTAGGTGCAAGCGTCCGGGTTCGAGGATGATCAGGAGTTCCTGCAATGCAAGGCGCAAAAGGGGGCGCGTGCGGACGATAAAGACCTCCTCCCCTACCCTATCGGTGGGACGTTCGAAGCGGAAGGCGTCCTGCTGGATACGGGCCGAGTCGACATTGGCAGCCGTAGCGTTCCGGAGCGGCACCAGATAGACGAACTCGCCGTCGTAGCGCGCATCCGGTAACCGGCCTTCTATTACGGCAAACTCCTGCTCTCTGCAACCAAGCAGGCAGAGCAGGAGTAAACAGAGACCTCTCCCGATGGTCCGGGAGAGGTTCGGAGAGAGGTTACAACGTTTCATTCCGCCCTGAAGAGCCAGTACCAGGCCGTTCCCCCGGCGCCGGCGCCGGGTTCGGGGAAACCAAGGGCCAGTTCCTCGTTGGTTAATTTCAGAATGTCGTAACTGTTCACGGGGGCATTGTCGGCATTGGGCTGCTTGCCGCTCAGGACGGTGACGCGGGTGGTCGTCAGCTTGCCGATCCCCCAAAGGGCGTCGCCGCCGGCATTCAGGGTCGTCTTGCTCATGTCGAAAGAGAAGGAGCCGCTTTCCGTAGAGCCGTCGGACTTGTTCTTGGTCAGCGAGGCGCCTTTGAGTGCGAAGGTCATGCTGGCGCCGGCGCCTTCGCCCGGCGTTTGTTCTTCCATATCTCCGATTGAGACGGTCCACCATCCGGGGGCAACGTTGCCCAGGTAGCCTCCGTTGCCCCAGACGGCGGGCGCCTGGTCGTCCCATTTCCATACTTTCTCGCCGCTTCCGCAGAGCAGCGCCCATTCGGGAGCTACGTCGTAGGTGCGGTCGACGTGTACGGTCAGGGTCTTGGTGATCTTCGTGCCGTCGGGATTGAGGCCGATATAGATGATGTCGTTATCACCCGTGAGGAGCAGTTGGACGCGCCCTCCGGTACCGAGCAGGGTGCCGGAGCCGTAGTCCCAGGACGAGAGGCAGGGATTGCCGTCGCTGTTGAGGATGACATAGTTCGAGTTCACGCCGTCGCGTATTTCGGGAATGGCGGAGATATTCAGTTGGTCGGCCGTGATGCCGCCCTTCATCTCTTCGCGGTCTTCTATCGGAGCGCAGGCCGAACCGATCAGCAAGGCGGCGATTGCACATATACATATATTTTTCATAACTGCTTAATTAATTTGTGTTCATACTAAGTTATTCCATCCAACTGACAAAGGGCGGGATGTCCCAGCCGGGGTTCTGCTTCAGGGTGCCGTCGGCCAGGTCGATTTCCGACTGGGGGATGGGCATGAATCCCTGCGTTGCTTGGTAACGGGCGGCAAGCCCTCCCTGCTGCGGTTTCATGACGGTGGCGACGCCGCGGTTCCAGATCGGTTGGCCGTATTTCCGGGGCAAGACCTGCTCGGCGATATGCCAGCGGCGGATGTCGCCCCAACGGAGGCCTTCGAAGGCCAGCTCGTAGCGTCGCTCCTTCTGGAGGGCGGCCAAGGAGTAGGAGGCGATGGCCGGCAAGCCGGCGCGGGCACGGATGGCATTGATGCCGGCGGTCGTTTCGGTCAACTCGGAGTGCATCAGCAGGATGTCGGCATAGCGGATGACGATCAGGTCGACCTCGTGGCCCAACTGGAAGTTGTCCGTTTCGCCGTCGCCGTAATAGGCCGTAGAGGAAGTGAACGAGTTGTAGAGGTCGACACCGTTGGCTTTATACGACGCTGTGGCCATGATCTTCTTTTGCCAGAAGCCGGTTTCTTCCATCTGTGCATCTTCACCGTAGGGATAGTCGGTCGATTCGGATGTGACGTCGTAGATGGAGGCGATGCGCCGTGGGTCGTCCGGCTCATCTTCCTTCCATTCGTTCCAGAGGTTAGGCGCTACGGGACCGGCTCCCCAGCCTTGTCCGAAGGGGAAGGTGTTATGGTAGTCGATCTTACCACCGTTGCGGATGCCGAAGTAGAGGCAGTATTGATTGGAGAACCCGATGGTTGTTCCCCAGTCGGCCAGGTGGGAGTTCTTGATGGCGAAGACATGCTCTTTGTTTTCGCCGTCACGCACCCAGGTGGGTGCATCCTTGGCATAGTCATAGTCTTTCTTCGACTCGGAATTGGTATAGGGCCAGAGGGAGCGGAAGTCGTCGATCAGTCCGTGCCCGGAATTGGCGGTACAGTCGTTGAGGGCCGCTATGACGTAGTCTTTTGTAATCGCTTCGCCTTCTGCGGAGGGCAGGGAAGTTTCCTGGTAGAAGCCGGTGTAGAAGAGGTAGACCCTGGCTAAGAGTCCGGCGGCGGCCCATTTAGTGACCGTTCCCGATTGCAGTTGGTTCCAGGGATAGGCGGGCATGGTTTCGTAGGCCTGCTTGAGGTCGGCGGCGATGTAGGCATAGATGTCCTTGGCCGGCGTCTGGGCGGGCGGCGTGCGGGCTTCGTCTACGTCTTCGGGCGCTCGTTCGATGAAGGGTATGTCGCCGAAGAGCTGCACCAGTTCGAAGTAGGTATAGGCACGCAGGAAGAGGGCTTCGCCCATCTTCTGGTTGCGGATCTCTTCGTTTTCGATGGTCGCCAGGTTGCTGATGGCCATATTGGCACGGGCGATACCGGTGTATTTGGCCGACCAGAAGGATTTGTAGCGGTCGAGGTTGGCATAGAGCAGGTGGGTGACGACCTGGAAGTCTTTGTCGTTCTCGCCGCCGCCGCCGTAGCGATCGTCGGAAGCCAGTTCGGCCGTAAAGAAATAGGTATTACCCGGCGAGGCTTGGGCCCGCGAGAGGGTTGTATAGACGCCGGTCAGTAGTTGCTCCGCATCGTCTTCGTTGAGCGGGAAGTTGCTGGAGTTTTTCTTTGTATAGCTTTCCGTATCGAGGAAGCTTTCGCAGCCTGTGGCGGCGAATACAAGGATGAAGATATAGAATACGATCTTTTTCATACGTTTAAAATTTGAGATTTACACCTACTAAATAGCTCCGGGAAGCGGGATAATATCCCAGGTCGACGCCGTTCACCCAGGACTTATCGTTGCCGAAACCGATTTCGGGATCCATTCCGGAATAGCCTGTGAAGGTATAGAGGTTCTGCGCCGTGAAGTAGAGGCGGGCCTGTCCTAAGGGCAGCTTGGGCAGGAGCTTCTTGAAGTCGTAGCCCAAGGTGACGTTGCGGATCTTGAGGTAGTCGCCGTCTTCGATATAGATATCGGAGATGTTCTGCCAGTTGATGTGCGAGCCGGCCGTCAGGCGGGGGAGTTTGTTGGACGTTCCTTCGCCGGTCCAGCGACCGAAGATGTCGGTGGTATAGTTTTGCAGCGGGCTGTCGGCGAAACTGCGGTAGGATTTGGCGATCTGCTGTCCGAAGGAGCCGGAGGCGGCAACGTTCAGGTCGAAGCCTTTGTAGCCGATGTTGAAGTTGAAGCCCAACTGGAACTTGGGATGGGGATTGCCGATCATGGTGCGGTCGTTCTCGTCGATGACCTGGTTGCCGTCGGTATCGACAAAGATGAGGTCGCCCGGTTGGGAGCCTTCGTATTTGACGGGGGTATTGTTGACCTGTTCCCAGTTCTGGAAGACGCCGGCGGTCTTGTAGCCGAAGAAATAGCCGATGGGATAGCCGACTTGCACACGATACATTTCGGTGGTTCCCTGGCTCAGTACGTTGGCATCGCCGTGAATGATGCCTTCGGCATTGTCGAGGCGGGTGACTTCGTTGGTATTGTGCGTGAAGTTCAGGCCGACGCCATAGTCGATGGCGCCTGCCCGGTCTTGCCAGTTGAGGGCCAGCTCGACGCCTTTGTTGACCACGTCGCCGCCATTGATATAGGGCGCGTTCAGTCCGTAGACAGAGAGGATGGGGGCGTCGACGAGCCAGTCTTTGGTGGTTCGCTGATACCAGTCGAAGGCGAGGCCCAGGCGCGAGTTGAGAAAGCGAGCGTCGACGCCGAGATTGATCTGTTCGGCGGTTTCCCAGCTTACGTTCGGATTCTTCAGGATGTCGGCGTAGGCTCCGGTGGAGGGGGTCTTCTTGTCGGTACCGAAGTAGTAGACGTTGGACGAGCTGAAGGCGAAGGTCGAGAGGTACTGGTATGCGCTGATGTTGCTGTTACCGTTCTGCCCCCAACTGGCGCGCAGCTTGAGGAAGTCGAGCGTACCGGCGGCACTTTCGAGGAAGCCTTCGTTGGTCAGCACCCAACCGGCCGAGAGGGAGGGGAAGTATCCCCAGCGTTTCCCGGGGGCGAAGTTGGAGGAGCCGTCGGCGCGCAGGGTGGCGCTGAACATGTACTTCTCGGCGTAGTTATAGTTGACGCGTCCGAAGAAGGAGGCCAGGCGTCCCATACCCCAGGGGCTTCCGCCGGCGCTACGTTGGCTAAGCTCGGTGGGTTTGGTATTGTCTACCCAGGCGTATTTCCAGTCGCCTTCGAAGATATTGTTTGAGCCTCCCGATGAGACGCTTTCGCCCATGCCCCACCGTTCGAGCGAATTACCGAGGACGATGTCGGCGGTATGACTGTCGACGGAGAGTTTGTAGGCGATCGTGTTGTCGAGTGTCCAGGAGTAACCGACGCTTTGGCTCTGGGCGATGCTTTCGAGGGTGCGGTTGAGGTTGTTCGAAAGGCGGACCTTCATATTGTAATCGCGGTAGGAGGAGGCGCTCATCTTGTATCCGAACTGCGATTTGAAGACGAGGTCTTTGATGGGCTGGATCTGGAGGTAGGCGCTCATGTTGAGGTTGTGATTCTTCGACAGGTTGAGGCCTTGCGACGAGGTGGCAGTGGCGGCGATGGGGTTACCGGTATTGCCGTCGAGGATCCATCCGTTGTCGGCCTTATCGTAGTAGTCGTACCAATCGCCTTCGGCGTCGTAGATGGGCAAGAGGGGGCTGGCGACCAAGACACTGTGGAAGGCGTTCCAGTAGATGTTACCGGTCGAGATGCCGCTGTTGGTGCGGTAGATGTAGTTCATCGTCTGTCCGATCTTGACGACTTCGCGGTCGCCGGCTTTGAGCAGGACGTGATCGGAATTGAGTCGTACGGTCGAACGGTCGTAGGTCGAGGCGACGGGCGTTCCGAGAATACCGTCCTGCTGGGTGTAGGAGTATCCGAGGGAGAACTTCGAGACATCGTTGCCTCCCGTCAGGTTCAGGGCGTGGCTCTGCGTCACGGCGCCTTCGTTGTAGAAGGCATCGACCCAGTCGGAGCCTTTCGAGCTTCCGTCGACGAAGGACTGGTAGAGGTCTTTGGGCAGGAGGCCGGCCCAATCGTATCCGGGTGTTCCGTCGTTGAAGCGTTGTTCGTCGACGATAGTCATGTACTCTTGGGCGGTCAGGAGGTCGGGCTTTTTGTACATGTACTGCGAGCCGTAGTATCCGTCGTAGGAGATCTGCACTTTGCCGGCCTTGCCTTGCTTGGTGGTGACCAGGACGACGCCGTTGGCGGCCCTGGCTCCATAGATGGCGGACGAGGCGGCGTCTTTGAGCACGTCGATGGACTCGATGTCGGAGGGACTGATGTGGTTCAGGTCTCCTCCGGCTACGCCGTCGATGACGTAGAGGGGCTTCGAGTCGCCGATGGTGCCGAGGCCTCGGATGTTGACAATGTATCCAGAGCCGGGTTGTCCGTTGTTCTGGACAATGTTGACGCCGGGCGTCTGGCTTTGCAGGGCAGTCAGGACGGAGGTGGTGCTGAGCTTCTGGATGTCGTCGCCGGCGACCTGTACGGTGGCTCCGGTGACGAGCTTCTTTTTCTGCACTCCGTAGCCGACGACGACGACTTCATCGAGTGACTGCGAGTCTTCGCGCAGGACTACGTTGTAAACGGTTTTCCCGGCGGCAACGGCGAGTTGCTGGCTGAGGAAGCCGATGTAGGAAAATTCGAGCTGAGCGCCTGCGGGGACTGTCAGCTCGTAGTTACCGTCGATGTCGGTAACTACGCCATTGGTGGTCCCTTTCTGCACAACGTTGACCCCGATCAGGGGCTGTCCATCGGCGTCGGAAGTGACCACTCCTTTCACTCTTACACCCGTCTGCGCCATTACCGGGAGGGCGCTCGTCAGCAGAAAGGCTGCGGCTACGGCCCATCGCAAAAACGTTGGGACAGATTTGCGCGAAGAAAATGTAGAACATCTTTCTTTCATACAAAATTTGGATTTAATGATTAATAAAAAAGGGGATTGTCCCGATAGCACATAACAGAACAGCCCGCTTTCCCTTTTTGGTATAGGGAGAGCGAGCTGCGAGGACGATATCGGGATGTTTAAAGAATATTTGTAGCCGGCGAAAACGCTTGCTATTATATAATGGTATATATATATATATGCGCGGTGTTGATCATTTCGGTATACAGACTAATTGATTAATGATGGTTCAAAAGTAGGCGAAGGGAAAGACTTGGAAGGAGGGCAAATGTAATGAATCGGGGGTTGTTTTGTTAACTTCCGCCATTTTTTTCTCAGACAACCGGCTTTTCCATATTATTATATGGGTCTTCCGGGGAGGGGAGGAATTTCTTCCCAATAGTCCAGGATCCGATCGGCCGCCTCCATAAACTCTTGAGCATTGGGGATATCTTCCAGGGATGAGCGGTAGGAGAGAACTTCCCTGGCATATTGGATAGATCGCTCCCTGTCAGGGACACCGTTCAGATAAAAGAGAGCCAGGTTGGCTAAAGTCATGGCCAGGTCCGGCCGGTATGCTTGTGGATTGATGGCGGCTAATTCCCGGTATATATCTTCGGCTGCTTCGTAGGCTTTTGCTGCTTTGGGGTAGTCTTTCATATCCCTATGCAAAACGGCTACATTATTCAGCGTCTGGGCTACATCCGGCAGGTATGCTTGTGGATTGTCGGCGGCTAATTCGAGCCGGATCTGTAAGGCTTCTTCGTAGGCTTTTGTTGCTTTGGGGTAGTCATTCAGATTCCAATGCAAAACGCCTACATTATTCTGCGTCATAGCTACATCCGGCAGGTATGCCTGTGGATTGACGGCGGCTAATTCGAGCCGGATCTGCAAGGCTTCTTCGTAGGCTTCTGCTGCTTTGGGGTAGTCTTTCATATTCCTATGCAAATTTCC
>JAISWO010000025.1 GCA_031271045.1 Tannerellaceae bacterium | reverse complement strand
GATTACAAAGACAAAACCGTCTTCATAAGTCCAAGACAGACCGGAAGAGATTATGAAAACGGCGCCGCCTTTGAATTAGATATAATTGAATTGAAGCAGGCATACGCAGAAAACAAACTCAGCGGCAGATTGAAAGAAATAGTAGCCTCATCCGACGAAGAGGAAGCCAACAATGTCTTTGTGCTATTCCAATTTTTTTAACATAAATGATACGGAATAAACAAAATCTTATTCTTATATTCGCAGCAATTTAACAAATTAAAAAAATGAACAGTAAATCATTAATTCAAGTATTAATTCAAATTGTATGTGTTTTTATTGTGGCTTCTTGTTCGACATCGGAAGACAGTCTTATTGTTTTTGATATTGATAAAGCCACAATCTCTTCTAAGCAATTTAATTTGTCTTCTATCGCAAACTCCGTAGAATATGTATGTTTAGAAACAAAAGATGAGTGTTTAATTAATGAGGCCTCTATTGTGTACATTGGAGTAGTAAATAATAATTTCTTGATTGCGGATTTAAATGGGTGCTATATGTTCGATTCTGGCGGTAGATTTATCAAACAGGTAGGTCGCAAAGGAGAAGGGCCTGCGGAACATGCAAACATAGGAACTGTTTTTTATGATGAAAAAACGAAGAGTATACTCATTAGTTCTACCTATTCATATGCAGACGGAATATTAGTGTTTGATGAAAAGGGGAATTATAAAAAAACTTTGCTTTCGAATACCCGCTTACCAGACTGGACAATCCTAAACGATTCTATAATCGTTTCAAATATTCCTAATTATTTAGGAAATTCAGTGACCAAAGCTGCATTTATATCGCTAAATGGAGACACCTTGTCTACTGTAGCTAATGATGATCATTTTCGAATGAATGGATCGGTTTTGAACTTGAATAATAGGGCAGTTTTTTATACAAACAGCAATAATAAATATTATATGAGAAACTTCAACGATACGATTTACCTCATAAGTTATATGCAGAAACTGATTCCTAAATATGTTGTTTCTTCATCAGATCATAAAGCAAGTAATGAGTTAAGGGCTGATGGAAACAAATTTGCAAATACTGACTTCGATTATATTATTCCATGGAGTATAATCGAAACAGATCGTTTTTTATTCGTCAACATGTTCAGAAACAAAGAAGGGTTAGTACCCTATTTCTATGACAAAAAAAATGAAGAGTTTTTCTCGATTGCTAAATCCATCAAATCTGACCTTTATGGATTTACAGATGATTTAACAGGCAATATATTATCGTTTTTCCCTCAGTACCAACTGAGTGATAATCTTGTTTGTGCGGTCTTAAGTCCGAATACAATTTTAGAATTAAAGAAAAAATTTCCTGATACAATTAATCTCGATTTTTGTTATTTAAATGAGTATTCCAATCCGGTACTATCCATTATTAAAATCACTACTGACCGACTGTAAATTCAGATTGAGTAGGGAAAATGGTATTAGTTCCCGTTCCGACGCAACAATATTAAAGGAATTTAAAATGATTAGATATGTATTCTTTCTACCGCTGGCAGTTCAGTTCATGCTGCTTGCCGACACTGCCGCCTTTCATGCAAACTACCAGCTTGCTCGCCTCTACTATCAGGCAGAGAAATATGAAAATGCTATCCTAAAGTATGAATATCTCCTTGGACAATACCCTAACAATAGCGCCCTAATTCGAAACTTGGCGACTGCTACATACACGCCTTGGAGATATACTTGCCGCCTGTTCCTGCTATCAGCAGGCTTATGACCTCGACAAAGAAAATATTTCTTTAGCCGATGCACTCGTCAACGCCTTGCTTCACATCGGGGGAACTGCTGCCTCTTATGCTTTGGAGGTATGCGACACCGCTCTATACAAATAATATGTGAATCATCGTCCCCTGTCTCATTATCGCCGAATGCGTAAGTCCGGGGAATAGAATGTTTCCGGAAGATGCCATATATGAATCGTTATCAGAATTTGATTACAATTCATATTTAGCTTAATATCAGTAGCGGATAGCAGTTAAAATCAGAATTTCGTTACCTAATCGCCCGCACAGCTTACCATAAAGCGGAAAAGCGAAACTTTGACATGCCTTAAAAGTTTTATATTTGCGGTAACCTTCCGTGGTTAACCCTTCTTATAAATATAAGACAATGTTAAAAAACAATTAAGCAAACTATCTAAATAATGATTTTGAATCTAAATAATAATTTGAAATGAAAAGTGTTACTTTCCGTATTACGAAAACTATTGTGCTGTTTGGAGTTATTGTATTAACTGGCAATACCCTGTGTGAAGCACAAGTAACTATAGGCTTGGATGCAGAGCCATTGAAAGGCGCCCTGCTCCAGTTGAAAGAACAGGATGAGGTCAATGGCGAACTCCCCAACGCAAGTAAAGGCCTCTCTTTCCCTCGTGTAGCACTCTCCGTAAGAAATCGGCTTTACCCGATGTTTGGCTCGGTTTCCACTCCTTCGAACGATTATGATTCGCCGGGTGAAATCCAAGCCGTCAATAAGGAACATGCCGGTATGATGGTTTACAACACCTATGAATCGGCGCTGGGTGAAACAAACCCCGATCTGATCTTCCGGAAAGGTTTTTACGCATGGACAGGGGACAGATGGGAGAATTTGCAGATCGAGGCAACAAACGCCCTTTTGCTGAGCAACGGTACGATACGCCTGGGAGGTGCCCTCACCCAGAGCCAGACAACTATCAGCGTGAATGCGGCATCGCAGGACTTGAAGATTGATGTCGCCAACAACTCAACCAATGCAACGCATGGTTTTTTTATTGATGGCCTGGAAACGCAAGCCAACTCAAGGGCGGTGGTGGCCGATGTGAATACCGGCAAGTTGGGCGTGGCGCCGGTTATCCCCGCCATGATGGCATTCTTTCAGTCCGGGACAGAAACAGGGAGTATAGGCACCTCCATCAATACAGGAAATCCTTACGTCGTTCCTTGGGAGGCGGCGGATCAGATAACGAATAATTTGGTGAATTTTGACTCTACCGAGGATAGTTTTGAGTTGAATGAAGACGGCATAGTTGAAATTAGCGGCATGGTGAATTACAGGGGAGGTGTTGGAACCTCGAATACTACTATCGTAATCAATGCGACTCTGCAACTGAAAAAATTCAATACGTCCACTTGGATGGACTTTTCTTCCGTGCGGGGTGTTTACGTTGGGGAGGTCAACGCCTATCGCAATACGTTGAACATCCCTCCGGCTCTGGTACAAGGGCAAACGGGAGATAAAATCAGGCTGATTCTACGAAGGCCTCCCAATAGCCCCAGTGGTTACCTGGGGAGTGATCACACCAATGATGCCGATGCCGGCATTGTAGTACCCTACGGCACTCAGTTTTCAAAATCCATAAAGATTGTAGCGCTATAAGACTGTAACAGACCTTCCATGTTATTTTAAATTGCAATATGGGATCTTAACCATCAATTAATACGCACATATTTTCTTCTATTTTTTAGCTTCTATTTTTAAATGGAAATACAGATGCTTTGTGCATCTGTATTTTTTTTGCGGCGGCGGTATGGTAGCATGAGCAACATCACTTTCAGCTGCCGCCTTCCGGTTGATTTATCTTGTTTGCATATTCGGAAGGAGTAATCCCTTCTATGAGCTTGAAAGCTTTGTTGAAAGAAGATTGGCTGTTGAATCCCGAAGAAAGGTAAATATGTTGCAGGGTGTATTGAGGGTTGTTGCGTATCAGTTCTTTCACGTTATTTACCCGGTACAGGTTGACGTAGTTGTTGAAGTTCATTTCCTTTTTGATGTTGATAACCTCCGACAGGTAGCGGGTGTTGATATTCAAGTCGTTTGCCATGGTTGCCAACGTGAAGTCGGGACGGAGATAGGGTTGCCGGCTTTCCATGTATGCCGCAATCAGGGCATATATCTTTTCGTACTTCTCGCCTTTCTCTTCCTTTTCGTCTTCCAACCTGAGCGCCTCCTTCGCCTTCCCGTTATTGGCCGCGACTGCGACCGCCTGCACGAGCTGCTGCACCTTTATCTCATGTATACGATGGATATAATACAAACTGTAACCAATATAGAAGAAACGCAGGAACATGATTATAATATCCGGCATCACGGTCAGATGGAAGGGTGCAACGGGAGATATACTCTCATAAAAAGACCGGTAAGGAGCCGTGGCAAAAGGATAATTGACCATATAAGACAAAACGCAGGGAACCACCATCAGCAACAAGATCAAGGTAGACCATTTTACAACATCCTTCCAGGGATAAACCACATACAGGGAAACGGGTATGCTGAAGTAATAGACAAGCGGGACCACGACGGGCCACTTCATCATGATGAAGATTGAATTGATAAACACCAAACTTATCTGCACTATGAGGTAGATGCCTATCAATCTTTTTATGTCCTGCAGCGGAATATAGTAAATAACAACGATGCCAAAAAGATTGAGTATGATTCCGATAACGGTCATTTGCAGTATAAAAGAAGAGCCAAAGGCGTACGGAAACATGGAGAGAAAATAACTAATGATGTTTAAGTATAAAATGCCTAAAATAAATTTCCTGTTTTCCTTATATATCAATTGATCATCACTTTGCTTCATCCTGTCGTTTTTTCATTATTTTTTCTATTCTTCTTCGGCAAAGTTAGGGTTTTCTCTCCAAAGAATATCGGAAAATGAAGCAAAAATAACAACCATTTACAGCCATCCTTCTTTGCGATACCATTCGATAGTCTCCTGCAGGCCCTGGCGAAGGTCGTAAGCAGGTGTCATATCCAGGTCGCGCCAAAGTGGGGTGGATTCGCATATCCAGTTGCGCCCTTTCAGGATGAAATATTTATCGAGGTTCAGGGTCATGCTTTTGCCCGACAGCTTCCCGGTCCATTCGGAACAGAGGCAGGCTAAGAATACCAATCCCATCGGGATGCGTACGCGCAGCAGATGCTTCTTCCCAAGAATATCCCGTATGAGGCGGGCAAATTCGGTATCGGTATACGTATTGCCGTCGGAAACGAAATAGTGCGTATTCAGGATTGCTTCATTCCTTACGGCCGACAGGGCTGCCCGGGCCAGATCTTTTACATATATAAAGGATATACGCTGCGGACTGAGGCCGGCCGTGAAATCAAATCCTGACTGTATGCTTTTCATCTCCATAAAATAATCCTTCTCGCCCGGCCCATACACGCCTGTGGGACGAAGAATAACATAAGGGAAATAGGACTGATGGCGAACGATACATTCCGCTTCCAATTTGCTTTTCCCGTAATCAGAGTCCGGCAGTTGGGGATCGTCCCGGCGGATGGGGGCAAACGTCTGTTCGTCTCCTTTTCCGTAGCTGCTCAGGCTACTCATCAGCAAGAACTTTTGAGGCTCGCATCCTGCGGCGGCGAGCGCTTCGATGAAGTGCCGCGTATATCCGGCATTGACGCGGAAGAAGTCTTTTCTGTTCAAGGTCTTTGTCAGGCCGGCATTATGTATGACGTAATCCCAGGGGCCATGTTCGGAAACAAATTGAGTCAGTTGGCGGGTCAGCTTTTCTTTATCATCATACGGCAGGTCGATAAGGTGGATGCGCGGATCTTGCAGGTGATCCAGCTTACTGGAAGCGCGTACTCCGGCCCAGGTTTCATGGCCTCCGGCAAGTGCTTCTTCAACTAAAAATCTGCCAATGAATCCGCTGGCGCCGGTTATCAATACTTTCTTTCTCATATATTATTTGTTATGCCTTTTTCTTCCAGGCCGGGGGACAATGTTCGGTTTACGTAAACGGTATGATCGGTCAGGGACGCAACTGTGCGGATGTCGTGAGAGACGAGGATGATGGTACATTCCCGGTTGAGGTCTTTCAGTAAGGGATAGAAGCGGGATTCAAATTGTTTGTCCACGTACGATCCCGGCTCGTCCATGATCAGCACCTGGGGGCGGGAGACGATGGCTCGTCCCAGCAGCGTACGCTGGAATTGTCCTCCCGACAGTTTACCGATGGGGCGCCGGGAGAGCGTTTCCAGTCCCATTTGCTCTACGACAAGGTCTATTTGCCGGTTTTGCTCCGGCAGGAAGGAGTGGAAGAGGGGTTTTTCCGACATCAGTCCCGAGGCGACCACTTCCCGTACGGAGATAGGGAAATTCCTGTCGAGCGGGTTCATCTGGGGGAGGTATCCCATCTTTAGCGAGGCGACCGCTTGGTTGTCCCGGTAGAAGCGCAGATGTCCGGCGACGGGCGGCAGCAAGCCGAGGATCACTTTCAAAAGTGTAGTTTTCCCTCCTCCGTTAGGGCCGACGACGCCTAAAAAGTCGCGTTCACGTACGGTGAGCGAGACGTCGTGCAGCACGATTTGGCCGTCGTAGGCAGCCGACAGGTTTTCAATTTCTATCTGTTTATTGTTCATCCGCCAGGGCGTTTGCTATGGAAATCAATTCGTCGCTCCAGTTGTAATTCTGCGGATGGATGGTTACTAAGCGGCAGCCTGTTTCTTCGGCTATCCGTTGGGCATTTTTGCTGTCGAATTCCTGCTGAACGAATATTACGTTTGCGCGATATGTTTTTGCCTGGTCCACCAATTCTTTCAATTGAGCCGGGGAAGGTTCTTTGCCGTCTGTTTCGATGCACAACTGGATTAATTCAAATTCGTCGGCAAAGTACGTCAGCGAGGGGTGGTAGATAATAAAGGCCCGGCTGCGGAGTGTGGACAGCTTCTGCCGGATGATTTGCTCCGTTTCGTCTATGACGTTTGTCAGGAGGTTATAGTTTTGCCGGTAATACGTTTCGTTGTCCTTATCCAGGGCGATGAAGGCTTTGAGCGTATTGGCGGCAATGGCTCTGGCTCCGCCGATGGAGCTCCAGATATGGGGGTCGACGCCTCCGGGATGGTGATGGTGGCGCTCTCCGTCGTGGTCATGGTCATCATCTTCTTCTTCTTTTATCAGGGTGAATCCTTCCGAGAGGTCGAACAGTTGCATCCGGGGGTTCTGGTCTTGTATTTGCGGTATCCATGCCTGTTCGAAGCCGAGAAGGCCGATTTGCAGATAGGCGAGGCTTTTGCTTACGCGCACCATTTGCTGTGGGGTGGGGTCGTATATTTCGGGGCTTTGTCCGGTCGGCACGACGGTGTGTATGGTAAATTTATCGCCGGCTATCTTTTCTGCAAAATAACGTTGTGTTTCGATTGTTACGGCCACATAATTCCCTTCTTTCGGGGCCGTACAGTCCGGCAGGGCAAGCAGGGGAATAAGTGTCAGGAAAAAACAGAATCTTTTCATTGTGTAATTGATTTGTAAATGTAAAAAGGCTACTTAACAGGTAGCCTTTTATCCATGTTTATATTATTATTCTTTCAGTATTCTTCTTCATTGAAAAAGAAGTCTTCTTTACTTGGATAATCCGGCCAGATGTCCTCCATACATTCGTAGATTTCTCCCTCGTCTTCCATCTCTTGTAAGTTTTCGATAACTTCCAGCGGAGCTCCGGAGCGTTGTGCGTAGTCGATCAGTTCGTCTTTTGTCGCGGGCCAGGGAGCGTCTTCCAGTTTTGATGCTAATTCTAATGTCCAATACATAGTTTTACGGATTTAAAAATCAAACTGTTTTTTTTAATAACCACATTGTAATTGACTGCTCAATTTTTTCGCAAAAATAGAACTTTATTTCTTAGCCACAAGTATAATCCCAAATAATTTCTGCGCCGTTATTTTTAACACATTCCCGGCGCGCCAGGACGAAGAAATAGTCGGACAGGCGGTTGATAAATTTAAGTACCGGTTCTTCTACTTCGCTCGTTTCGTGCAGGCGGTAGATTTGCCGTTCGGCCCGGCGGCATACGGTGCGGCATACGTGCGCCAGAGCGGCGGATGGGCAGCCACCGGGGAGGACAAAACTTTTCATGGCGGGGAGTTGGCTGTCGATGCGGTCGATGGCCTGTTCGATGCGGAGGATATTGTCGGGGGTGAGGCGGCTTTCGGCTTTCAGTTCGGTGCTTTCGGGGTCGGTAGCCAGGTATGCGCCGACGGTAAAGAGTTTGTGTTGTATAAATTGCAGGATTTCGAGATCTTCCTCTGCATCTATTTTCGTCATCAGCAAACCGACAAAGGAGTTCAGCTCGTCCGTAGCGCCGTAGCTCTCGATTCTTTTATCGGCTTTCGATACGCGCCTTCCTCCCACCAGGGCGGTTGTTCCGCGGTCGCCGGTCTTTGTGTAGATCATACTTTTTTTCATCTTCAGTTCGTTTTCTATTGTTTAAAAATATACTTTATAATTGCGTTTGTGCAATTTCTTGCTAAAGAATACGATTCCCATCGAATACAGGTCGAGGGTCACTGTTACTTCGGGATGCGCGCAGACGGTTTTCCAAAATTCGCGCATCGCCCGGTTGCTTTTTATTCCGTCGAAGACAAAGAAGGCGCCGGCCTGTGCATATTTCATGCAAGCGTCGAACAGGCTTGCGTTGTCCGTTTCCTCCCTGGTATTGAAGAAGACGAAGTCGACGGCCGGCATCTCTTCCAAAATACCGGGCAGGAGCGTCCGGTAATCGCCCGTCCGGAGGTCGACCGGCGTCCGCGCTGCCGTCTGCCGGTACACCCAGCGGGCTACGGAGGCTTGTTCGGGAGTCTTTTCCAGTACGATACATTTCACCCCCGGCTTGTAGGAGGTCAGGTACAGGGTGGATAATCCGGCGGAGGCGCCGATTTGCAGGATGCGTTCCGGCCGGAAATAATTGGCCAGCCTGAAGAGCAAGGCGCCTTGTTTGGGGCTGATTGCCCGGCTTGCCACGATGCCGGCCGTCTCTTTTTGCACAGGAAGTTGCTTGCGCAACGCCTCTATGCCGGCAAAGTGGTAATAAGGGCACCGTTCGTTGATCACTTTCGTTATCAAACCGTAAACGAAGGGCGAATGTACGCCATATCCTTTATGCCGGGCGATTCTCCGGTACAGGAGTACGGTTTTGCGCAAAGAAGTATTTACAGATCGTATCCGCATCTTTTTTGAATTATAACTGTCCTTCCCACTTCGTTCTTCCCTGTTGTCGAAGCAGAGTGCAAAAATAATGCTTCTCCTCTGTAAATTGCTTTCCGGCGGCGAATTATTCACCAAGGGCTTTCTGAAAGATGCCGGAGGCATCCGGAAGTGCAGATTCCTCCTCCGGAAGCAGGGCGAAGGCAAGGGAGAATCTGATTTTTTTTATTGATTCCACATATAATATAATGTATATCGCCCTTCTTGCCGGGCAGCTTGATGGATGGTCTGTCTTTTTTTCCCCCCGAAGAGCCCAAAAGTGATTTTTCAGCTCTTCGATTTTTCTCGAAAGGTCGAAAAGTGATTTTTCAGCCCATCCATTCTAATCGAAGAGCCGGAAAGTGATTTTTCAGCCCATCCATTCTAATCGAAGAGTCAAAAAGTGATTTTTCAGCCCATCCATTCAAATCGAAGAGCCGAAAAGTGATTTTTCAGTCCATCCATTCAAATCGAAGAGCCGAAAAGTGATTTTTCCGCCCATCCATTCAAATCGAAGAGCCGAAAAGTGATTTTTTAGCCCATCAATTCAAATCGAAGAGGCAAAAAGTGATTTTTCAGCCCATCCATTCTAATCGAAGAGCTGAAAAGTGATTTTTCAGCCCATCCATTCAAATCGAAGAGCTGAAAAGTGATTTTTCAGCCCATCCATTCAAATCGAAGGGTCCAAAAGTGATTTTTCCACTCATCCATTCAAATCGAAGGGCCGAAAAGTGATTTTTGACCTCATCCATTCTAATCGAAAGGTTGAAAGGCGATTTTTCAGCTCTTCAATTTTTCTCGAAAGATAGAAAAACATGTTTTTTAAAGAAAAATGTTGGATTATATGAATCTTTTCATACATTTGTAGTCGTATGTGCGAAAATGACATACATAATATAAATGTTAAACACTTGAGATTATGATCAAAATTATCTTTTATCCCTCCTTTGCAGGCAAACTTCGGAATGCCGAGCATTACGATCTGTTTTTCAACATCGCGAAGCACTTTCGTACCAGTGAATTGAAACCTTCGCCACTAATGATTTTGGTGAACAGGTTCCTCCACTTCTTCGACAAAGAAGACGATCTCTACAAACGGAGCGCCAAACAAGAGGATACGCTCTTTATTAAAGAACTTCACGAGAAACGTAAAACATCCTTCATGGCTTTCAAACGTATCAACGAAGCGAGCACTTACAGCGAAACGCTGCCCATAAAAGAAGCCGCCGAAGCCCTTCTGCGACTGATGGAGAATTATTCCGCCGCCTACTATGCACCGATGACCGAGGCCTCGGCTTTGATCGTCAACCTGATCGAAGATCTGGAAAAGAGCGCGCACACCGCCCAGATCGCCCTCGTCGCCGGCGCCGCCGAAGCCCTCGCACACCTCAAGCGCGACAACGATGCCTTCATGGAACTTTACACCGAACGCACCCTGATCGAAGGCGAACAAAAGGAAGAAGGTACCCAGACCGAAGCACGCCGGCAAACGGATCACAAATTTGTCGATGTGGTCGACGGCATCAACATCTTCTACCTCATCAACGAACTTTCGCCCACCAAAGACCCCGAAGTCAGCCTCTCGCTCGGCAATGCCATCCATTTCATCAATGCCTACCTCCAAAAGTACGAAACGATCCTCTCCCGCCGCAACCCGAAATACCGCCCCAATAAACCCGATACGGACGACGACGACGACGACGAAGTCCCCGGCGACCAAACTCCCATCTTCGCCATCGCCGCCCAAGGCGTAACGAACGGATCGACGATGTACGTCACCCTCACCGAGCCCGACTCTGCCGCCGACCTCTTCGCCCAGGCCGTCGGCGCCACCCTCATCCTCCTGCTCGACCCCGAAGCCGGCGTCACCTCCTTCGATATTTTCCCCATCACCGGCCTTGAGCTCTCGCAGGAAAGCGGCGAAACAGATAAACCCATCGGATTGAAAGTCGGCCCGCAAGCCAACAGCACCTTCGACGTCCCCACCTACAATGCCGGCCCCTGCCAAGCCTGGGTCGAAAAAGACGACGTCGTCCTGGCCTACCTCACCGGCGCCTTCTATCCCGGAAGCATCACCGAAGGCAGAAAAAAATAGATGATTAGGTACATGTTTTGAGATAATAACTCAATAGGTTTCCGGAGGCCTGGGAAGTGATTTTTCGGACCTCTGTTTTTCATCTTTGAATAAACTTGCTCTTTTATGGAGTTCAATATCTGTTTTTTTCGCACCTTTGGGCTATGAAACGGGAATAATCCTGTGAATCAACAAAAGAAAAGTTTGAACGATAAGATGAAAAGTAAAAGTTTGGTATCCATTGATCAATGCACCAAAGAAGATATCCTGCGCATATTAGACAATGCCGCCCGGTTTGAGGCAAACCCGAACCGGGTCTTGCTGGAAGGAAAAGTGGCGGCGACGCTCTTTTTCGAACCCTCCACGCGCACGCGCCTCAGCTTCGAGACGGCCGTAAATCGCTTGGGAGGACGTGTTGTCGGCTTCCAGGATGCCTCGACAACCAGCTCCTCCAAAGGAGAAACACTGAAAGATACCATCCTGATGGTAAGTAACTATGCCGATCTGATCATCATGCGCCATTATCTGGAAGGAGCCGCCCGTTATGCCTCCGAAGTGACCGGCATACCGGTGATAAATGCCGGCGACGGCGCCAACCAGCATCCTTCGCAAACGTTGCTCGACCTGTATACCATCCGGCAAACCCAAAACCGCCTGCACGACCTTCAGATCACCATCGTCGGCGACCTGAAATACGGCCGTACCGTACATTCGCTCATCGTCGGAATGTCGCACTTCAACCCCTCCTTCCATTTCGTCGCCCCCGAAGAACTCCGCATGCCCGACGAACAAAAGCATTTCTGCGACAAACAGGGAATTCCCTATGTCGAGCATACCGATTTTACGGAAGAAATTATCAATCACTCCGACATCCTGTATATGACCCGCGTACAGCGCGAACGATTCACCGACCTCGAAGAGTACGAACGTGTAAAGAACGTCTACATCCTCCGCAAAGATATGCTCAGCCAAAGCAAAGCGAACCTGCGCATCCTCCACCCCCTGCCCCGCGTGAACGAAATTGCCTACGACGTCGACGACAGTCCGAAGGCATACTTCATCCAGCAGGCGCGCAACGGTCTGTTCGTTCGCCAGGCCATCCTCTGCGATGTTTTAGGTATCAATCATCTAATTTAAAACCTTATGTCTGCACAGAAAAAGAAAGCCCTGCAAGTGGCCACCCTCGAAAACGGTACCGCCATCGACCATATCCCGCCCGAACACCTTTTCAAAGTTGCCTTCCTGCTCGAACTCGAAAAGCTCGACACAAATACAATTACGATCGGGAATAACTTCCAGAGCAAGAAAATGGGCCGCAAGGGAGTGATCAAAATCGCCGATAAGTTCTTCAAAGAAGATGAACTCAACCGCATCGCCCTGATTGCCCCCAACGTTATCCTGAACGAGATCCGCGACTTTGAAGTCGTCCGCAAATGCCCCGTCTCCCTGCCCGACGAGCTGAAGGGATTGGTCAAATGCAATAATCCCCGTTGCATCACCAACAACGAACCGATGCCGACTCATTTCACGGTCATCGACAAAGAAAAAGGAACGCTCCGCTGCCGCTACTGCGAACGCAAAATCAACAAAGAAGACATCATCATTAAATAATCCACCAGATAAAATGAAAATCAATTGGAAACCGGGGACGATGATCTATCCCCTGCCGGCCGTCATGATCAGTTGCGGAAGCGAACCATCGGAATACAATATCATCACCGCAAGCTGGGTAGGCACGCTGTGCACCAATCCCCCGATGTGCTACATCTCGATCCGTCCGGAGCGCAATTCGGCTTCGATTATCAAAAAGAATATGGAGTTTGTCATCAACCTGACCACCCGCTCGCTGGCGTATGCTACGGACTGGTGCGGCGTTGTTTCGGGCAAAGATCATCGTAAATTTGAAGCTATGAACCTGACGCCCGGCAAGGCTTTGATCGTCAGCGCCCCCACCATCGAAGAATCGCCGCTCTCGATCGAGTGCCGGGTGAGGGAAATCCTGTCATTGGGAAGCCACGAGATGTACATCGCCGACGTCGTCAATATCCTGGCAGACGAACAATATATCGACGCCTCAAGCCAGGCGTTCGACATGCAAAAAGCCGAATTGCTGGCTTATGCCCACGGGAAGTATTATGCTTTGGGAGAAATGATCGGTCAGTTCGGCTGGTCGGTCAAGAAGAAGAAATAAGCCTCAATCCAGTTCGACGACCGTAATGCCTGCTCCGCCGAATTGTACGTGCTCATCGTGATAGCGGGCGACGCCTTCTACGCCGTGGAGGTATTCGCGGATCAGTGTCCGCAGGGCTCCCGTTCCTGTTCCGTGCAGGATACGCACAGGCGAGACGCCAACAAGGATTGCGTCGTCGATAAAATAGATCACCGCCTGCAAGGCTTCATCTCCGCGCATTCCCCGGACGTCCAGTTCCTGTTTGAAATTCAGTTTTTTCTCGCGCATATCGTCGGTCGTGCGACTGCTGAGGAAAGAGCTTTTCTTCATTTCTTTTTTGATCAGCGCGGGGTTGATCTTTTCCAGCTTTTCGATTGCGACGGCGCTCTTGATCATACCGAAGGCCACCGTCGCCTGTTTGCCCTGGATCTCGAGTACGGTTCCGGTGGCGGTTTGTCCTTTCAGGCGGACGCTATCGCCCGGAACGAGGGATTCGGGTTTGCCTTCCGGCGAAGAGAAGGCGTTTTGTTTCTGCTTCTGCTTTTGTTTTAGTTTCGCCATTTGCCGGGCGATCCTGTCGTCTTCGTCCTGTTCGGTGAGGACGGATGCCTTGAAGTCGTCGAGGGCCTTCCGGGCCTGTTGCGTTTGTTCCTTTTCTGCCTGGGCTTCTTTGATTTCGCGAATTGTATTTTCTATCCGTGCATTGGCTTGAGCCAGGATGCTTCCGGCCTGTTCTTTGGCTAAGCGGAGGATGTCTTTCCGTTCTTTGTTGACGGCCTCGAGGTCTTGTTCGTAGCGTGCGGCGAGTTCTTCGAGTTTCTTTTCCTGCCGGTGGACGTTCTGCCGCTTGGTTTCCCAGTAGCGCTTGTCGCGTACGATATCCTGGAGGTATTTATCGAGGTTGATATAATTGGCTCCGACTTTATCGGAGGCATCGGCGATGACTTCTTCCGGCAGGCCTGTTTTGCGGGCTATTTCGATCGCGAACGAGCTGCCCGGATTGCCGATAGAGAGCTGGAACAAAGGCTGCATCAGATGACGGTCGTAGAGCATGGCTCCGTTCACGATGCCGGTCGTCTCTTCGGCAAAATGCTTGAGATTTTGATAATGCGTGGTGATGACGCCGTAGCTTCCCTTTCGATTGAAACGGTCGAGCAGGGCTTCGGCGATGGCGCCTCCGATGCGGGGTTCGGTGCCGCTCCCGAACTCGTCGATGAGCAGGATGGTTTTCTCGTTGCAGTTACGGAGGAAAAACTTCATATTAATCAGATGCGAGCTGTACGTGCTGAGGTCGTTCTCGATGCTTTGTTCATCGCCGATGTCGATGAAGATGCCGGAGAAGATGCCTGTTTTCGAACGTTCATAGACGGGAATTAAGAGCCCGCATTGCAGCATATATTGCAGCAGTCCGACGGTTTTGAGGCAGACCGATTTTCCTCCGGCATTAGGTCCGGAGATGAGGAGGATCCGTTTATCTCCTTCGAGGCGGATATCTAAGGGCGTCACGTCCTTTTTCTGCTTCAGGTGCGAGAGGTAGAGTAGGGGATGGACGGCTCGTATCCAGTCCATCTGCGGCGCGTCGTCCATATCGGGGCGGATGGCGTGGATCTGTTCGGCAAAGAGGGCTTTGGCCCGTATAAAGTCGATGTCGGCCAGAAATTCGTACGAGCGGAGCATATCGGGCGCCAGGGGACGGACACGGTTGGTATATTCGGTCAGTATCCGGGTTATTTCGCGCCGCTCGTCGCCTTCGAGCTCGCGGATACGGTTATTGGCTTCCACCACGGCTTCGGGTTCGATAAAAACGGTTTTCCCGCTGGCCGATTCGTCGTGGACGATGCCCCGGATTTTTCGTTTGGAAGCAGGAGCTACGGGTATCATCAATCGTCCGTCGCGCATGGTGGGGGCGACGTCCTTGTCGACCACTCCCTCGGCCTGGGCTGCGCGCAGGATGGATTGCAAGCTGCGCGAGATGCTGCTTACGGTCGCGGCTATTTCGCGGCGTATTTGCAGCAAAGCGGGCGAGGCGTTGTCTTTTACCTTCCCGAACTTATCCAATATGGCGTCGATACCGGCTATGACTTGGGGAAAGACCTGTATATTGCCGGCCAGGGCGGTAAGTGCCGGATAAGGGATTTCTTCTCCTTCCTTTGCCCGGAAGAAGCGTACGATGTCGTGAATGGTTTGCAGCGAGCGTTTCAGGTCGAACAGTTCCTTTTCGTCGAAGAAGGTCCCTTCGGGCCGTATCCGTTTGAGCGAGATCCTTACGTCGAAGAAGTAAGCGACCGGAAATTCGTTGTCGCCATGCAGGATGCGAACAAACTCATCTGTTTGGTTCAGCAGAGTGGCGACGGCGTGATAGTGGGACGAGAAGGCCATATCGGCCACCCGTTCTTCGCCCAGTGGGCTCAGGCATCGTCCGGCAATCAGGTTGCGGATTTTGTCGAAACCCGTCTTTTGTTCAAAGTCTTGCGGATAGATCACGTAGGAGATATTTTTTTTAGCGGACGATGAGGGTCGTTTCCTTATGCAGGGATGGGTGTACGACGATGGCTACCTTTTCTTTTCCTCTTTTGACGTGGAAGGTGCAGGTATTAACGCCCGCGGGGTTGACGTAAGGAGCATATTTGTAGAGATAGGAGAAGACGGCCGTTGATCTTGGGTTTTGAAGGGCCTCCGCTACTTGTGCGTACTTGAACTTGTCCCAATACATGCAATAAGGAAATCCGTTGACGTCGGAGAAGAGGGTGCTGGGGTCGCGCAAAGACATTGTATTCAGGATAAATTGCTTATAGGCGGCGGTGTATTCTTCGGCCGTATGGTTCATGCTGTGCCGGTCGATCTTTTCGATGATGTCGTGCATCCGCAGACCGGCAAGGTGGGCAGGCGACTGAGGGTCTATGTCCACGATTTGCTCCAGGCGGTTGATATTGTAGTTTGCTCCCGTGTAGTTGTACGTTTTACAACTGATCAGGAATTGTGCGTTCCGGTTGTACTTGACGTAGGGATATTGCATACACATCAGCGGGATATGCTTCCGGGCGTAGTTGTCTAAGCGAAAGGGAGCGCTCATCATCTCGTTAGATTCACATTCCCAGAGGATGCGCCCGGTTTTCGAGCGCACGTCTATGAGACGGATTCCCAACTGTAGGAGGTATTCGGCCTCGGTTTCCGCTGCGGCAGGATTCAGGAAGGGGAATTTCTCCATCCGTTCGAGCGTGCAGTCATAGCGATAGGTATAGACGGGGATGGACGGAGTCGCGGCAGTGTTTTGGGTCCGGTAGTTGGGGTTCCTTTTATAGAAATAATATGTTTGGACGAGCATATCCGGCGCGACGGTGTCGTAAACGAGTCCTTTCTGTTTAAATTCCTTTTCTATGCAGGCGTTTATTGTTTCTTCCAACCTGCGGTTGTTTTCATCCACGGGGGCGAAGGAATAGGTTTTGTAGGAGGCATAGCCGGCCGAGTCTGCGGTTGCGGTCGTGGTGAAAGGACAGACGAACAGCCGTTCGCTCGTCGTTTCGAGGCTATACATGGCGAAGGCGGTAGCCAGTTGTTCTTCATTGATGGCGTTAGTTCGTTTGCAATCTTTTTTCACGCTAACCTGCTTTGCCGAGTCGGTCAGGTTGGTTACAGTCAGCATCACTTCGTTCTCTCCGGCAGGATTCAGCCGTCCGGTCAAGTCTTCGCCGTCAACCGGTATTCCGTCGATTGTCTCGATGATGTCGTGCACTTTCAGCCCCGCTTGTTCGGCAGAAGAATAAGGATAGACGCGTGTGATCACTAATTTATCCTTTCCCCACGAGGGAGAGTGACTGATGTCGTATGTAAATCCCAGGCGGCAGAGCGTAGGGCTTTGTCCTTGTACGTGTCCGGCGAAAATCATAAGCGGCAGTATGGCAGACAGGATAAAACGTTGTATGTACATATAGATCATTACTTCATTCGACGCAAAGGTACGATATTTTGCGATTTTCAGTCCTCTTCGTGTCTGTCTGTTTCCACGATCACGAAATTCGAAGGTTTCTATGTTGTATAGCACGTATCAAAGATTTGGAAAAACAAAGCAGACGAATTATCTTTGCCACGGTTTTTTTAATCAAATAATTATTGAATTGAGTTCCGGCCAAAATATTTTGGTCGGGATTCTTTTTTTACCCTAATATAATAAAGATGGATTTTAGAATTAATTATCAGGAGGAATTATTATGGCTGTTAGTTATATGACAGAAGAAGGCTACAACAAGATTTTAGCCGAAATCAACTATTTGGAAACAGTAAAACGTCCCGAGATCTCTGCTCAGATAGCCGAGGCAAGGGACAAAGGCGATTTATCCGAGAACGCCGAATACGATGCTGCAAAAGATGCGCAGGGTATCATGGAGGCCAAACTGGCCCAATTGAAACAGCTTCTTTCGAACGCACGCCTGATCGACGAATCACAAGTCAAAACAGACGTCGTTCAGATACTAAACAAAGTGAAGATACGGAATACCAAAAGCGATGCGGTTATGACCTATACCTTGGTATCGGATTCGGAAGCCAACCTGAAGGAGGGGAAAATATCGGTAAATACTCCCATTGCTCAGGGTTTGATGGGAAAAAAGGCAGGAGACAAGGTCGATATCCATGTCCCCTCCGGGATTATGAGTTTTGAAATTATGGATATATCTATTTAAACAAACAACAATGGCAACCATTTTCAGTAAGATTATAGCCGGTGAAATACCTTGTCACAAGGTGGCTGAAGACGATGAATTTTTCGCATTCTTAGACATTAATCCGGTAGCTGTCGGGCATACGCTGGTCGTACCTAAGCAGGAAACAGATTACATTTTCGATCTGGACGACCCGCTGTTGGGCCGGATGATATGCTTTGCCAAACGAGTAGCCGCCGCTCAGAAGGCCGCCATTATCTGCAAACGTATCGGGCTGACTGTGATTGGGCTCGAAGTACCGCATGCTCACATCCACCTGATTCCGATGACTCGCGAATCAGATATGTTTTTTGGAAGAAAAAAACTGGAGATTACGCCGGAATCTCTGGCTGAAATAGCCGGTAAGATCAGAAAGGAATATAAATAAGGATATTTTTTTTTGTATTTCACAAAACATGCGTATATTTGTCACCGATTCCGGTTGAGATACCGGGTATACATAATAATGATTCATTAGTGGTTTTTACTCATAATTTGTTAACCTTAGAAAAAGGCCCCCCTGAGACAGGGCGGCCTTTTTACATATAATAAAGGTATTGAACCGGATCATCAATCATCTAATCAAAATTCATTTATGATGTGTTGGATCGTTGGCTCCCAATGATCCCAATTCCAGAACGAAATGCCGTAATGAGAGAGAAGAAACGCATTTGCAACCAGGGCGACAAACCAAAGGATCACCAACGATACTTTCAAAGCCGAAGGCAGAGGTTTGAATTTGAAGATGTGGCTGCAAACAGTGTAAAGGAGGGTTATGATCGGAAGTATGATTACTAAAATAGAACAGAAACTGATCGCTGCCCATATCCATTCGGGATAATTCTGCAAGACATTCCATTCGGCAAAAGGCATCAGATGGTATAACAGTCCCAATCCGCCTCCCAGGCCTCCTGTTATCAAGGCGATGATAACCACAACAAATACGAACAAGAATATCAAAAGTACAGGGAATAGAATAATACCGAACAAGACCGCCAAGACTTTCAGGAAAGTACCTATGATTTCTACGGCTGTGTCGGCAAACTTACGGCTGGAGATCTTTTCGAACCCATCGGTTACGGTTTTTCCTATATTCTCGATCGTTATGCTTTCGCCGCGCATCTGCAACTTTTCGGTAGCCGTTTGTGCCTGCGGGGTTACTAACCAAAGAATCAGGTAAAGGGGAATAGTAATCCCATAGAAGAACGTCAGCAGAAAGAGCAACAGGCGGACGAGCGTAGGATCCCATCCCGTATAAGCGGCAAATCCGCCGCAGACGCCTCCCAGTATCTGGTCGTCGGGATTGCGGAAGAAGCGTTTGCCTACTCGTTCGCGGGGCTGTTGTGGCGGAATGTCGGTCGATTCGGGCGCGGTGGCTTCTTCGCCAAATATGTCTTCCACCTTACCCATGCGTTTGATGATCGTTTCCACATGTTCTATCGTGATGACTTCATAACCCAGCCGGCCCCGTTCGTTCAACAGCTCGGAGATGCGCAACTCGAAATCATTCATAACCTCGTCCACTCCTTCTTCTTTGCTGAAATGGATGCGCAGGTTGGAGAGGTATTTTTCCAACAATCGGTATGCGTCTTCATCAATGTGGTAAACCGATCCTCCCAGATTGACGGTAAGTGTCTTTTTCATTAATGTGTATATTTAATTGTTTCTAATGTGATTTATAGTATCCGTCAGTTCCTGCCAGGAAACTTCCAGTTCATTTAAAAACGACTCGCCCTTTTCGGTGAGTTTGTAATACTTCCGGGGAGGGCCCTGGGTGGATTCTATCCACTGATAACCGAGCAGTTCGCTGTTCTTGAGCCGGGTTAAAAGCGGGTATAAGGTGCCTTCCACAACAATTAGCTTTGCTTGCTGTAGCTTCTGAATGATGTCGGAAGCATAGGCGGCTTCTTTTTTGAGGAGCAACAGGATGCAATAGTCCAGCGTTCCTTTCCTCATTTGTGATTTCACGTTTTCTACATTCATATCCTTAGATTATTTTCGGCAAAGATAGTTATTGTTTATGTACTATGCAATACATGCTACCTTTAAAATTACATAGTGAATAAGATTGTTTTTTGATCACCTGCAAATTCTGTGTTTGTGATATAGGTGATATGGGTTGAAAAAAGGGAAGGATTCTCTTTGTGCTCTATGAAAGCAGAGAATCCTTCCGGGGTTTCGGGGGAGGGGGGCTTACAGGCGGAAGCCGAGGCGGACACCGAGGGTGAAGGTGACGCCGCTATAGCTTAGGCTACCATAGTAGCGTTCGGGGGAGCGTCTTCCTTCGTTGTAAAAGGAGTGCGCGCGGCCGATGCCGGCATACCAGTCTAAGAGGAAACGCCGTGACGGGCGGTTCTGCCGGCCGATGTAGAAATTCATCCCGATGCGGTTGAAACGTTGCGACAGGTGCCGGTTGACCCATTGTGGTTCGTAGTACGTCAGGCCGTCTTGCATGTAAATGTCGTATTGCTGTTGGTATTCGTTGTATCCTACGTTGAAATGGGAGGCCGACAGTCCGCCGGAGAAATAAAGCTGCCGACGTTCGGTGGGGAAGTATTTGTAGTTGATTTCCAGGCCGGCGCCCCAGGCCCGGTTGAAGCCATAGCTTGAGCTCCAGTCCCAGTAAGTCCACAGGGCGTCGTTGTCTTCTATGTAATATCCGATGGCGCTGATCTGGAGCCATTGATTGGGGTTGCACAACTGTCTTTCGTAGTCGATCCTGAGTCCGTTGTTCAAGAGGTAGAGCGGCTGGATGGCCAGGGTCTGCGTGAAGGTTTCCGGTGTTTCGGTCTGTGCGTTGGCTGCGGGCAGCAGGGAGGTTACGAACAAAAGGATGAGTATGATGGCATCTCTTTTCATCTGGTAAGGGAGGGTTATTTAGGTGATACGGTTATTTTGCTGACGAACGAGAGTTTCTCGCCCGTATAATCGAGCTGGTAGAGTCCGCCGGCGCCGACCAGCAGGAGGATGCCTCCCTGGGGGATGACGTCGTAGGATTCGGTCTCTCCGATTTCCGGGATGTCGGTTATGTCGTCAATCCAGATCGGGCGGAGAGGGTTGCTTACGTCGAAGACCTTTAGCCCGTTGTCGCATACGAAGAGTTTCTTGCCGTCGATGCCCAGTCCTTTGGGATTGCGGAAGCTGTTTTCCCGGTAGACCAACTTGGGGTTGTAGATGTCGGCCAGGTCATAGATGTGCAGTTCGTTGGTCGAGCGACCGCACCAGGTATTCTGCGAGTTGAGGGTCACGTAGGCGTAGGAGCCGGAGGCTACGACGGGGTCGCAGGATGCGATATGCGGCACCAGGGCCAGTTGCTGCGGAAATTCCGGTCGCGTGATATTGAAGACATACATTCCCGTCTGCGAACCCAGGAACAGGAGGGTATCCATCGGAAAAATCGTTTCGACACCGAAATCCAGGTACTGGTCTTTGCCCGGCAGGTAAGCGGGCGTTTCGGGCGCGGTGAGGTCGAAGGTTTTCAGCGTCGTATTGTCGACGGCATAGAGATAGTCGCCGGCCAGGGCGAAGCGTGCCATGGAGCCTCCCGTTCCGGTGGTGGCTCCTCCGTCTGTCATGGCTCCTTCGCTTGAGTAAGGATAAAGATCGCATGAGCCCGCGAGGGCGAGAGACAGGGATGAGATATATACTAATGTATGGGATTTCATGTCTGTTTGTTTTTAAAGTGAGAGATTCTTTTTCCATTCCACCACGATCAGGTCGTGGTCCGGGCCGATGTAAGTCGTATTATCCGGCGCCGGCGGCTGGGGGAATACGTTTTTGATTCGCTGGGTTACTTTCCCGGCGTTCAGGTCGAAGGCCACCAGGTCGACCGCATTGTCGATATACAGGATACGGTCTTTCACGGCCAGGTCGATGCAGCCCGGCGCTGCGACGAAGCCCTCTTGTACGGGGTTTCGCGGGTCGGCGTTATTGATGATGTGTATCCCTTTGTACCGTTCGTTGATGTAGATATACGGCGGGTGGCTGTATATCTTTCCGGGATTCGTCAGGGCGCGTCCGTCCGGGTGGTAGCTGACAGACTTTTCCAGGTCGGAACGTTTCATCAGTATAGGACGGTATTCTCCGTAGAAAGGTTGTGTGTCGACGAAACCGGTTGTCGACAGGAGTACGAAGCTAAACAGGAGTACTCCGGGAATGAGGAAAACATGTTTCATTTGTTTATCTATTTATATGGTTTTGCGTTGCGTTGTGATAGGGAAGATGCGCGCCGGTCTTTATTTGCTGCACAGGCCGGCGGGGCGGGCGTTTTAATTTCCGGTGATGATGTCCCGTATTTCGCTGAGTTTGTTGAGCGCTTCCATAGGAGTGAGGTTGTTGAGGTCGAGTTTTTTTATCTCGTCACTCACACGGCTGAGGACGGGGTCGTCGAGCTGGAAGAAGTTCAGTTGGTAGCCTTCGGCGGCGGTGGCGATGTTTTTGACGGGTTTGCTGAGGCCATCGCGGCAGTTGGCCGACTCGAGTTGGCGAAGTATTTCGCCTGAGCGTTTGACGATGCTTTTGGGCATACCGGCCATTTTGGCTACGTGTATGCCGAAACTATGTTCACTGCCTCCGCGGACGAGTTTGCGGAGGAAGACCACTTTGTTGCTGGTCTCCCTGACCGAGACGTTGTAGTTCTTTATTCGCCGGAAGGAGCGTTCCATTTCGTTGAGTTCGTGGTAATGGGTGGCGAAGAGGGTTTTGGCGCGTGCGGCGGCATGTTCGTGGATATATTCGACGATGGCCCAGGCGATGGAGATGCCGTCGTAGGTGCTGGTGCCCCGTCCCAGTTCGTCGAAGAGGACGAGGCTGCGCGGGGAGAGGTTGTTCAGGATATCCGCTGCTTCGTTCATTTCGATCATGAAGGTTGATTCGCCGGCGGAAATATTGTCGGAGGCACCAACGCGGGTAAATATTTTATCCACCAAGCCGATACGGGCGCTTTCGGCTGGCACGAAGCTACCTGTCTGGGCCAGGAGCGTGATGAGTGCCGTTTGCCGGAGCAGGGCCGATTTGCCGGCCATATTGGGGCCGGTGATGATGATGATCTGCTGCTGTGCAGCGTCTAAGGCGAGGTCGTTGGCAATATAGGATTCGCCGGGTGGGAGTTGTTGCTCGATGACCGGGTGCCGTCCGCCGCGGATGTCTATCCGGTCGGAGTCGTCGACCAAGGGTCGGACGTAGCGGTTGGCTTCCGCCGTTTTGGCGAACGAGATGAGGCAGTCGAGGCGTCCTGTCAGGCAGGCGTTGGTCTGGATGGGCGCGATATAGTCTATCAGGGCGAGGGTCAATTCACCGAACAGGCGCGTTT
Source organism: Tannerellaceae bacterium (assembly GCA_031271045.1). Classification (GTDB taxonomy): domain Bacteria; phylum Bacteroidota; class Bacteroidia; order Bacteroidales; family Tannerellaceae; genus DFXE01. Next base: position 11,457 of record JAISWO010000025.1, on the reverse strand, counting down.
CGAGCGCGAGTATTTTTTCTTCGGCTCCGAGGATGGTCTCTTCGTAGCGTTTGAGCTCTGCGGTGATATAGCGTTCGGCGTTTACGAGCGTTTGCTTGCGTATCCATTCGGCCGGCACTTTGTCTTTGTGCGTATTGCGGACTTCGATATAGTATCCGAATACGTTGTTGAACGATATTTTTAGGCTGGGAATGCCGGTTTGTTCTGCTTCGCGCTGTTGTATTTCGAGCAGATAGTCTTTGCCGGAGTAGGCGATGGCGCGCAATTCGTCCAATTCGCTGTTGACGCCCCGGGCGATGACGCCTCCTTTGCTGATCAGTGCCGGCGGGTCGGTTTGTATTTCCTGTTCGATCCGTTGGCGGATGGTTGGGCATAGGTTGAGTTGTTCGCCGATGCATTGGAGAGCGGGTTCGCCGGTTTGCAGGCAGGCTTCTTTGATGGGTTGGAGGGCTTGGAGAGCGATTTTGAGCTGCACTATTTCGCGCGGCGATACGCGTCCGGCGGCCACTTTGGAGATGATGCGTTCCAGGTCGCCTGTTTGCCGGATCTGCGTTTCGAGCAGCGTTTTTGTTTCCGGATGCCGGAGGATGTATTCCACGGCGTTCTGTCGTTCTTCTATCGGGCGGATGTCTTTGAGGGGGAAGAGCAGCCAGCGTCTCAGCATCCGCGATCCCATGGGCGAAACGGTTTTGTCCATCACGTCGAGCAGGGATGTTCCGCCTTCGTTCATGGGGGCTACCAGTTCGAGGCTCCGGACGGTGAATTTATCCAGCCTCACGTAGCGGTCTTCTTCGATGCGGGCCAGGGCAGTGATATGGGCTATCTGTGTGTGTTGCGTGGCGTCTAAGTAATGCAGCACGGCGCCCGAGGCGACGATGCCGAGCTGGAGGTTTTGTACGCCGAAACCTTTGAGACTGCGCGTCTCGAAATGCCGCAGGAGGCGGTCGGTTGCTGCTTCGGGCGAGAAGGCCCAATCTTCCATACAGAAGGTGAGGAATCGCGGGCCGAAGGTTTCTTCGAAGCGGTGGCGGTTGCTTCGTTCGATCAGCACTTCTTTGGGGGTAAAGTTATGCAGCAGCTTATCCATGTCGGCTGTTGTGCCTTCGGTAGTCAGAAATTCGCCGGTGGATATATCGAGGAAGGCGACTCCGCAGGCTTCTTTGCCGAAGTGTACGGCGGCCAGAAAGTTGTTTTCCCTGTGGTTGAGGATCTGGTCGTGGATTGAGAGGCCGGGCGTCACCAGTTCGGTGATGCCTCGCTTGACTAATTTCTTTGTCAACTTCGGATCTTCTAGTTGGTCGCAGATGGCCACCCGTCGTCCGGCGCGTATGAGCCGGGGGAGGTAGAGATAGAGCGCATGGTGGGGGAATCCGGCCATTTCGATAGACTCTTCGCCGTTGCGTTTGGTCTGTGTGATGCCCAGCAGGGGAGCGCCGACGATCGCATCGTCCCCATACATTTCGTAGAAGTCGCCCACCCGGAAGAGGAGGATAGCGTCGGGGTGTTTCGCCTTGACGTCGAAGTATTGCTTCATCAGCGGAGTATCTGTTATTTTCTTTCCCACAGCGTCTTTTTTATTGTTTACCGGCAAATGTACAAAATTTCCCCTTGACACAGGCTTTTCATTTCATCTTTTCCCTGCAACGACCTACGAGGATTGTCGCCTCACCTGCGAAATCGAGTGTTTCGCTTCAGTGACAGACCGCAAGTCTGTCACGATCTTCAGAATGAAAAATTGGGCTGGTTGTGCCGGGTACAAGACCTTCCGGCGGTAAGGGTCAGAAGGGGTAGCCGACGGCGAAGTGCCAGGCGAAGTTGTCGGTGAAATTGGGGCGGGAGATGGTCCAGCGGAGGCCGGTGCGCTGCTGGGGGTCGTAGGCTTTGAATCCGGTGTCGAAGCGGAAGAGGACGAAGTCGAAGTCGAGACGGAGACCGATGCCGTAGGCTAAGGCTACTTCGCGGAAGGAACGGGCGAGGTCGAAGTTGCCGTCTGTCTGTGCCGGGTATGGGCGTATGGTCCAGATGTTACCGGCGTCGGCGAAGGCGGCCAGTTCGAATTTCCAGAATAGTTTAGTACGGTATTCGATGTTTACGTCCAAGCGGATGTCGCCGGATTGGCGGATGAAGTCGGCCGAATCTTTCGACATGCTGCCGGGGCCCAGCGATCGTACGGACCAGCCGCGCACGCTGTTAGCGCCGCCGGCGAAGTAGCGCCGTTCGAAGGGAATCTGGTCGGCGTTGCCGTAAGGAATGGCCAGGCCGGCTCCGATGTGGAAGGCCAGGCGGCTGCGGTTGTCGAGTATGATTCCACGGCTGTAATCGAAGTCGAATTTGGCATATTGCGAGTATTCGATACCGAAGAGTTTATAGCGGTCGTTACGCCCCTTCCAGGCGCCGGCGAGGTTGGAGAGGGCGTAGAGCAGGTTGCCGGCCAGTTCGATGGTTGCGCGCATGGAGTGGGTATTGCGTTGCCGGTACTGGGGATTGTAGTTGTTGAATGTGTAGGAATAGTTGCTGCTGACGATAAACTGGTCGATATAATTGTATTGCCGCGTGGCGGCCGGGAGTGACTGGAGGAAGTCGCTGTTGATGCGTGGCAGGAAGAGGTAGTCGACGTCGATGAGGTTGAATGTATGCCGTGCCTGCGAATAGAGGCGGCTTTGCCAGTTGTATCCCCATTTTCCCGACACGATAGCACGTTCGTATTCCGGGCGCGTCTGCCGGTTGTAGCTCAGGCTGAACTCTGTGGAGGCGTGGATCCTCCGGCGGAAGCTTTCCCGGGCGAAGGGCAAGAGGAATTGGGGAAACGCGAGCGAGAGTTCGCCGCCTATTTCCCAGTAGCTGTTCAGCCCGTACTCTTTGTTGCCGGACAGGGATTCGTATGCGCCCCGGATGCGGGCCGAGAGGACTTCGGAGCCGTTGAACAGGTTCCGGTGGCGGTAGTTCATGCTGGCGGCCGAGCCCAGGTCGCCGGCCGAGTTTGTTCCTTCGATTTCGATGCCGAAGCCGTGCACTTTGGCGGGCGAGGTGAGGATGGTGGCGCTCAGTTTCATGGTATCGTTATCTTCTGTTTCGTCGAAGCGTATGTTGATATTGCGCAGGGCGCGGAGGGAGGAGAAGGAGGAGTAGGTCTGCTCCAGGCTGCGTTCGTTGAAGCGGCTACCGGGCGTCAGGTAGTTGCTTCGGCGCAGGACTTCGGGCCGGAGCATTCGCCCGCTTTGGCCGTAGATGATGGCAACGGCGCCGGCGCTGGCCGTATCGGTGGGCGTGAAGACCTGGTTGCCGTCGAGCCGCAGGGGGTCGTAATCGGTCAGGATGGTAACGTCATTGATGTAATACGGATGGTGGGGCTGTTCGTTTGTGCTACGTTCTGCCGCCTGCGGGCGGTAGGGGTGGAGAATCATTTGCAGGTCTACTTCGTTGCGGTGGAGCGAGCTGTCGACCTCGTATCCGAGGTTGTCTTTGTTGAAGGCATAGTATCCGTTGCGGCGCAGGAGAGAGGTGATGCGCTGGCGTTCTTTGTCGAGCAGGTCGCGGTCGAAGAGGTTGCCTTCTTTTACGGCCGGGATGTAATCGTCGGCGGCGGAACGGAAGGTTGCTTCGAGCCAGGTGCGCGGCGGAGGTTTCAGGTGTGCGATGCTGTCGATTGCCGGATCGTCGAAGGCCATTGTATAGTGTCGGATGCGGTAAGGCTCATTGCCAGTCACGTGGTAGGCGACGGTCGCTTTTTTTCGGCGCGTTGTATCGATCGAGGCCGTCACGGAGGCGTTCATATATCCTTTATTTGTCAGGAAACGATCTAATTCGGCGGCAGATTGGCTGACCATGGCGGTGTCGAGGACGACGGGCGCTTCGCCCATCTTGCGGAGTTGTTTGTTGATCCAGCGGTTGGGATCCTTGCCCGACCATCCGTAGACGTAGAGCTGCCATTTCATCAGGCCGAAGGCCTTGAAGTTGGGCTGTTGGTGGAGGTATGGCTTGAGTTCGGCAGAGCGGTAAGCGCTAATATCGGATTCGATGATCACCTCGTCGAGCAGATATTCTCCATCACTAACAAATCTGGTTGAACTACAGGAAAGGATCATTCCTGCACAAATCATACAACAACAACAACGGAAAGTATCCTTCATGATTCAGTTTGATTATGGTTGCAAATGTAATTAAAACAAAGAAAATCGCTTACATTTGTTTGTAAATAAAGAATAAATGCTCAGCAAGAACAAAATCAGATACATCCGCTCGCTGGAATTAAAGAAATTCCGGGACAGGCACAATGCTTTCGTAGCCGAGGGCAATAAGTTGGTCGCCGACATGATGGGCGCCTTCGAATGTGAATGGATGCTGGCCAAATCGTCGTGGATGGCTACGCAGGGCGACATACCGGCTGCCGGATTATTGGTGGACGCCGCCGACGAGATACGCAAGGTAAGCTTCCTCGCTACGCCCCAGGACGTGATTGCCGTCTTCCGCAAACCTTCGTATGACCTCTGCCTGGCCGACGCTTCGGCACATTTAGTCCTGGCGCTCGACGGCATACAGGATCCCGGCAACCTGGGCTCCATCATCCGCCTGGCCGACTGGTTCGGCATCCGGCATATTGTGTGCAGTCCCGACACTGCCGACGCCTTCGCGCCCAAAGCTGTTCAGGCCACGATGGGCGCCCTTGCGCGCGTACATACGTATTATACTATCCTGGAGACATATTTGAAGGTCGCTTCCGCTCGCTCGATACCGCTTTACGGCACGTTTCTCGGTGGGGAAAACCTCTACACCCAGCCTCTTTCCCCTACCGGCATCATTGTCATGGGCAACGAAGGGAACGGCATCCGCCCGGAGATCGAACGCTTAGTGGATCGCCGTCTCCACATCCCCGCCTATCCTCCGGGGCAGGCCACCTCCGAATCCCTCAACGTAGCCATCGCCACCGCCATCGTCTGCGCCGAATTTCGCCGCCGGCAATAAGCCTTTGAACCAGGAAACCCCTGCCTCTCGTGGTGTGGGAAGACAGGGGTTTCCTGGTTGTTAGAAAGTCTCTTTATCGGACTTGCATTTTTATAAGGCGAAACGGTAGATGGGCGTCGCGACCCAGCTTATTTGTGTAGAATCTTTGTTGAAGCCTGTCACATAGTGGATCCTGAAGAGCAGGGAATCGGTTTCCCGGTGACTCAGATCGGAGATATTGAATGTATTGTATTGAGTCTTCAGTTGAAGGGCGGAGGGCGATTCCACCTCTTTGGCGACGCGCAGAAAGAGGTCGTACACCTTATCGGTTATCACCTGGTCCGGATCGTATGATAATTCAAAATGCAAAGGCAGCGTGTCGGAACGGTGTTCGGTGAAGAGGAAAAAGCGATTCAGGATAAATGCATTTCGCTGTTGTATGGACGCCAGGGTATGTTCATGGGGCAGGACTGCCGACGTATCTGTCCTGAAGGCCAGCAGATCGTGACCCGGCACCGGCGTCAGACTCGACACATCGACCGTAAGAAAGCCTTTCACCTTGCCGGAATCCGCATTTATCGGCAAACTGTAGTCCAATGAGAAATCAATGAGTACGCCGTCACCATCATCTACGTCAGCGCTTATCAGGGAGGAATAAACGACATCGCCGCCTTTGAGGTGTATTTTGACGCTGTCGTTCCGCTTCACTACGACGCCCGGATAATTGCCCATGAATATTTTCTGCCCGCTGTCACCCAGACAGGATGTGACCAGCGACAGGATCAGGAGAAAAAAGACGCAAAAGAAGCCGTATTTCTTCATGCCGGATCCGTTTCGGTTTCAAAGATGGTATTATATAAGAGATTCGAATGTTCCCAAGTGAAAGAGCCGTCTTCCTTTATTTCTTTGATATAACAGATCCGGAAGTAGGCTTCCGTCTTTCCCTTACTTTTCTCCCGGCTCTGGATTCCATCGAAGAAATTGCTTGCATTGAAGGTATTGAGCATGGTTCCTTCGATGATGGGCGCCGTTCCTTCCTTGGTCAGGACTGCGCGCACGAACAGGGTGTAAGCCTCTTTCCCCTCCACGGTTTCGGTCGGGAGCTCGCCGTCATAGTACAGGAGCCAGTTTGTTTCCTGACCGGTATATTGTCTGAAATCGGAAGACATAAACCATTTGTCGGAGTAATAGAAGTTATACCCGTTCTCCGACACAGCGTAAGCGACCGGCTGTTCTCCGTCTATCAGGACGGCCGTATCGCGAAGCATATAGGAGTAGCAGGGATATTGGTTTACCAGCACGGGACCCGACACCGAACCATGCAGGAGCCCGGTCGTCGCATAATCCAGATTGACGTCGTCGCTGAGGTCTACCGTATATCCGAATAAGATGCAGTCGCCATCCGTGAATCCCTGCGTCTCAAACTGTGGGTCATAAAAATTAGCCGCGCCAAACTCGGGCGAGCTGATCACGGTCTTCATATTCTTCATGTCAAAGCGGACAATCCCGGGAATCCCGTTTTGTGTCCGCACATTACTCCCGCCCTCCAGACAGGAAATCATCACCAAAGCGCCGAGGGACATCAGTCCGGCAAAAAATAACTTTTTCATTCGATTCAATTTTATTACTATTATATTATCGTGTATCAAAAACTCAAGCGGAACCCGATTTGCGGGTTTACATTCAAAGGTTTATCGGAGTATATCGTTTCCACGTCACTTCTGTTGTCAAAATAATAAGCGGCTCCTATTTCCGCAAATGCGCTGATGTAAGGAATCAGAGGATAGCTGACTCCTGCGCGGGCATTGACCGACCATTGCCATTCCTTCATTCGCTGATTTCCGTAAGACACGCCAGTTTGCAGACTGTTTGAAAATCGTTTGACTTTCAGCCTTCCGACTACATTTATCTCTCCCATCGCTCCGGCGGAAGCATATACATGGAAACGGTTCCATTCGGCTATCTTATAAGATAAAGACAACGGTACTCCTACGAAATGAAGCGTTTGCCGTGTCTTATTGTTATAAGCCCCTTGCGTTTCCCAATCGGATACCAGAAGGGAATAGACGAGGCCGGTCTGGATCGAGAAGCGATTGTTCAGTGTCCTGCTCGCCGAAAGGCCGAAGGATATGGGTGTTTTATGCTTGACATTGGTGCGGGGCAATTTCCCCTGGTTCTGATCCGAAGCGGCATTGAGGGCTAAGAGTTCTTCATCTTCTATGTAATTGCTGCTTCTGAGTACGTAGGTATTGACTACTTCTCCCGAATTTTGAGTAAGACCTCCCAGGCCCATCCCGAAGCCCCATTTCTGACGAGAGACGATTGGGCTTTCCGCCGGTATGGTTGCCACGCCGGCCGGCATGGCTATCACATCGGCCGGCATGGTTGTTACGTCGGCGGATATTTGCTGGTCGGCGGGTAATAATACGTTTTCTTCGGATCCGATTGCCTCTCCGGTGGTTGGTGCGTCCGGTATTATTTCAAGCGTCGGTTGTGCGGTCATCTCTTTGTGGACCATTGCCAGAAGAGGAGGTGCCCCGGGAGCATCAACCGGTACGACAGGTGCCGCCACCGGAACATCCGGTCGGCCGACTTGAGATATAATGGTATCCGTATCCGTAAGTAAAGACAAATAAATGCTGCCTCCTCCCGAAAGCAAAACGGCAAGGACAGCAGCAGCCCAGTACATCCGCCTGCGAAGAGTAACGATCTTTCCCTGCGGCAGCCGCCGGGCGATGGATTCCCAATCGCCGGGCGCTGTATCCTCTTCTATATCCTGAAGTTTCAGGCGTAAGGAATCATCCCAAATGTCTCTTTCTTTATTCATCATTCCTGTTAAAACAAGTCTTTAATTTTACGTTGCAGCAATTGTTTTGCCCGCGTATATTGCGAGCGCGAAGTACTTTCCGTAATACCCAGCGTCTCGCTTATCTCTTTATGCGTATATCCTTCGATGGCGAACAGATTAAAAACGGTGCGGAAGCCGGTAGGCAGATCCTGCACTATTTTCATTAATTCGTTGGCCGATATTTCGGCTATTACGGAATGACCGGAACCGGTGACTTCACATGTATGATCCAAGTCCACGGCATCCCGCAATACGTCCGATTTACGCAAATATTCCAACGCACAATTTACAAAGATCTTTCGTATCCAGCCTTCGAATGAGCCGGCTCCGGCGTATGAGCTTATACTACAAAAAACTTTTATGAATCCTTCCTGCAATATATCCCGGGCTGTTTCTCTGTCACTCACGTAACGCAGACAAACTCCCATCATCTTGCGGGAATATGTATCATAAAGCTCTTTTTGAGCCGGTTTGTTTCCCTTCTTACAACCTTCTATCAGTTGTTGCTCATTCATCCGGATGTTTCCGCCTATCTTTCTTTCCTGAATATCTCACCTATTTCAGATGATGCTACTCGATAAAACGCTGCATTTACAAGCATATCCTTTTCCCTCGATATTCGTTACGGAGAGTATGTGTTTGAAGTAAACCTGTTTTAAAATGAAAAAGACAATTTCAAGAACTGTCTTTTTACTACACCGGAATCAGATTTACCGCTTTTATCTGGCATCGAGCTCTTTCAATTTTTGCAACTGTTGTTCGATGATTTCTTTTTCCTTGATAAGGCGGAGTTCTTCTTTCCCCAGTTTTTCTTTTTTGTAACGCAATGATAATGCTATAACTTCTTCCAATTCTGCGAAAGAAAGGTGTTTCAGATGCTTTGCAACGACGTCAAAAGCCTGTTCTCTTGACAAGCGTTTTGCTGCTTTTTCTTCTTCAGTCATTTTGTGTCTAGCCATAATTTATAGTCTTTTTATTGTTAATAATAATTTTACCAGGGCAAAAGTAATTATTTAATCCGAAAGAGCAATACTTGTCATTTATTTTGTATGTTTGCTTCCGTTTTTTAATAAACAATTCAATAAAGACGAAACATTATGCACAATTGGTTTGAATGTAAGGTATCTTACGAGAAGATTCTTGAGAATGGTATGCAAAAGAAAGTGACGGAACCGTATTTAGTGGATGCGTTGTCATTTACAGAAGCAGAAGCGCGTATAATAGAGGAGATACGTCCTTATATCACGGGGGAATTTACGATTGCGGATATTAAACGGGCGCGCCTTTCCGAGATCTTTTTCAATGAAAACGGAGATCGTTTTTACCGGATCAAAGTATACTTTATTACCTTGGATGAGAAGAGCGGGGCCGAGAAAAAGACAGCTTCGCAAATGCTGGTGCAGGCCTGCACATTGAAAGAAGCGATTGCCGTGATGGAAGAAGGCATGAAAGGCACGATGGCTGATTACACGATTGCGACTGTAACGGAAACAACACTGATGGACGTTTTCCCGTATACTGTACAAGAGCAATGAGTATCCGTTCGAAAATAAAATTCCTGAAAGAGAAACTTCCTGCAAATATAAAAGTTGTTGCCGTATCTAAATTCCGTTCCGCGGAGGATATAATGGAAGCGTACGGGGCCGGTCAGAGGATTTTTGGGGAAAACCGTGCGCAGGAATTGACTGCCAAGAAAAAGATATTGCCGGATGATATTGAGTGGCACTTTATCGGGCCGCTGCAAAGTAATAAAGTGAAAGATATTGCACCTTTTGTACACACCATTCAAAGTGTTGATTCTTTAAAACTGTTGCAGGAAATAGACAAACAAGCCGCCAGACAATCGCGTACCATCCGGGTTTTACTGGAGATCCATATTGCCGAAGAAAAAAACAAGCACGGCTTTTTGCCAGAAGAATGTAAAGACTTGCTGGCAAACGAAAATATCCAGGATCGTTTCCCTCGCATTCGCATTGGCGGACTCATGGGGATGGCAACGTTTACTGATGATAAAGAGCAGGTCAGGAAAGAATTCCGGAGCCTTTACTCTCTGTTCGGAGAGTTGAAGTCATCTTTTTTCGAAAGCTCCGGTGATTTTACAGAAGTATCCATGGGCATGACCGGCGATTATGAGATCGCCATAAGCGAAGGAAGCACGATGGTACGGATAGGCAGTTTTATTTTTGCTCATCCCAACTCATTTTGAAGCTTTCGTAAGCTTATGACGCCTTCCCCGAAGGTCATTTTGGCTCACCTGCAAAAACCTATGTTTGCATCGTGGAAGAAAATCCGTTTGCCAGAACGTACAGGGCTGATGCATCTAAATTTATTTGCAGTTTAGGGATAAAAGCGTTTTCTTTCGTCCAAAAAGCATATAAAAAATCTCCTGAGTTATTTTTCGGATTTAATAGGCCCCGTTGCCCGTACTCGCGAACATAGTGTGGCAGAATATTGTTTATCGCCATAGCATCGATCATCTGCGGAGCAGAGAGCTGGTATGACATGGAAGAGCTCGGCAAAGCCAAAGAAGAATGGTTGAAAACATTTCTGCGCCTGCCGAGCGGTACTCCTTCCCATGTACGTTTAACCGTGTTTTCTCTGCTTTGAAACCGGAAGAACTGGAAAAAAGCTTCATAGGAAGAAAAAGACACCCGCCTGTACATCACCTCTCTTGAACCGAACGCACAGTTAATTAACGACGCCGTTCGCTTTCACTGGTCGATAGAAAACTCCCTGCACTGGGTGCTTGACGTGGCTTTTAATGAAGACTATAATCGGAAAAAAAGCGGGTTTGCTGCACAAAATTATTCTATCCTGAACCGCATCGCTTTGAACCTGCTTAAAAATGAGAAAACAACAAAAGTCGGAGTTAGAGGTAAACGATTAAAAGCTGGATGGGATAACCAATACCTTATTAAACTTCTAAAAAATTAGATGCGTCAGCCCTGGGCATACGGGGATGTCGCCGAGAAATTACATGCTAATTTAACTCCTGTTTCCGAAACCCAAGCGGCGTTTGTCCTGTTTTGCTTTTGAACAGGCGGCTAAAATATTGCGGGTATTCAAATCCGAGTGAATAAGCAATTTCGTTGACGGAAAGATTGGTCGTCATCAACAGACTTTTTGCCCTTTCAACCAAATGCGCATGAATATGTTGCTGTGTATTCATTCCTGTCAGACTGCGGAGCAGGTCGCTCAAGTAATGGGTGGACATGAACAGTTCCGAAGCAATATCGTTTGCCGCAATGAGTTTGTCGGGTTCCTGCTCGAAATGGCGGTGAAGCATGGATTCAAAACGTGTTACAATGTCGGCTTCAACGTTGTGCCTCGTCCGGAATTGCCGCGTATAAAAGCGTTCGGCATAATTCAGCAGCACTTCTAATTGGGACACGATAATATCCTGCGTATGTTCGTCGATGTTCCGGCTGTACTCGTCACAAATGTTTTCCATTATACTCTCAATTAGAGAGCGTTCTGCGTCGGATATATGTAAAGCTTCGTTCGTTTCGTACGAAAAGAATTTTAATTTGCGGATTTTCGCGCCCAAAGGATATTTGCGGATAAAATCGGGAAGGAATGCCAACATCCAACCCCATCTGCCGGAATTTTCCGCTTTTTCATCCCAGGAATGTATTTGTCCCGGAGCAAAAAAGTTTATCAAACCTCTT